>NZ_CATNVB010000026.1 GCF_951230165.1 Lentilactobacillus sp. Marseille-Q4993 | reverse complement strand
CCAATAGAAAGTTTTTGGAGTCACATAAAAGAAGAATATTTCCAATTTCACAACCGTATAACCAAGAACGAAATGAATAGCGAGATTGAGGAGTGTATCAATTGGTATAACTTCAATCGCCGCCAATCAACACTAAAAGGCATGACTCCGATAGAATATCGAAATCATGCCTCAAATAAGATTGCCTAATTTTAATTATTTAACTGTCCGCTTGACACGGAGTAGCTCCGCCTTAGATCTAGCCTTTCGTTCAGCCTTCTTTTGTTCTTCTTTTTCTTGCTTGATCCGAATGTCGATTCCAGCAATAACGAGGGCTTTTTCTTTCATGGATAGTGCCAGCCATTCAGCCGGTCTCCAATGATATTCATTCATGACATAGTGGTAGTATTGGAATTCTGGGCTATCACCATCACGAATTATTTTTTTACTTCTTTTACCTCATCTTCGAGGGTCTCACCGATACCGGATAACTGTTGTGCTTTTTGCGTCAGGTCCATAAACTCATTGAGTTTGAGCATCTTCTTCAAAGTTGCTACAGCGTCACCCATAGTGGCATAAGACTTTTGTAATTCAGCATTGTTCAAATCAGGTTGAATAACTGAAGCTGCCACGAATGCTTCGGCATACCCTGTTTGGTCAATATCACGTTCAACTTGACCAGTCCTAGGGTTCTTGCGTTGCTTTGTGTAGCGCTTCTGTAATGCCTCGTTCTCGTCATTCGTGAGTTCCTTCAAGATAAATGGTGACTTGAAGCGGGGTAATTTAACTTCTTGTTTCTTAATTTCATGATCGACGTTTTCCGCTAAGAAATCCGCAATATTTACTTGTGCCATGTGATTGCCCTCCATTATTCGTTATTGTCTGTATCGATTATTCTTCAAAGCCAGTGAAGGCTTCAACTAACTCCACACCTTCAAAAGTGAAGTCTGATTCCCATTGCATAACGTCATCATCCGCTTCAAAGTCAGCGAATGGCACGTCATCCAAGTTCACATCCTTGAACAAAATGGTTTGTTTACCAGCGATTGAAGTTGGGTCCTCAATTTCCATCGTGGCTTCAAAGTATAAGTCCTTGCCACCTTGGATGTATGGCAGTGCGTATTTAGCCCAGTTTGAGCTGATAACGTAACCGCCAAGAGTCCCAGTTCCTTCAACAGAAGTGGTCTTCTTGTGCTTCCACCGTGAGCCAAGGGTTTGTACATCTTCCTTGTTCTTCTCTAGCTTAGCGGCGAATTGGTTACATTCGATCATGGGCCAGATGTGATTGCCGAAATTGATGAAAATCTTAGCGTCTTTAGTCGAGATAGTATCACGGCCGTTCAAAAATTGGCCGACAGTTGATACTGATTCATTTTCATTGTATGCCATAGTTTAATCGCTCCTTTCCTAGTGTACAGTGATGGTCATGTAGAGTTTTTCCATTGCGTCAGTTGGCGTAACGGCTAGGTTGACTAAGATAGAATCCTTGTCATTACCTGGTTGCACGTCAATGTCCTCAGGATCAAAGCCATCAATGACACTAGCATCAGCTAAGTCCCGTAAATAACTCACACGATTTACTTTAAATAGTCCACGGCCAGTGGCATCGTTTGCGACTTTGCCAATGAACTGGGTCTCAAAGACGAGTTGTGTGTTAGTCGCAATGGTATCAAGGGTTCTGATAACCTGGTTCTTGCGGAAGTCTTTTGGCTTGTCATCAGTGAAGGTACTGAGGGTATTCAAGTCTTGTTCAACCACGACAGAACCATCCCGCCGCGTAGTGAAGACAATCTGACCACTAGTCAATGCTTTGATAGTTTGCTCGTTGTTCAAGCGTGGATAAGCACTGACCGCCTCTGGGTAGATGGCATAAGTCAATGACTTACCAGCCCCAGCGGCTGCTGATGCTCCAGCAAACCAACCAGTAGCGGTGGTGGTATCAAGTTTGGTACCATCAGCCAATTCAACTCCGTTGGTAACCACTGAAACTCCTTCATAGTCATAACTATCACCTTCAAGGTATGGCAACACGGCTCTAACTTTGTAGCCTTCATCTTCACGAAGACGTTTGACCATCTGAGCTACTAACTTGTGGATGTTATCGTCTGGCTTGAAGCCAGCAGTAGTGACCGTGTTGTATTGCTCAGTTTCCAAGGCATCATTGAGCTTAGCAGTAACATCACTTTCGGTTGATGTCCCACCAGCTAACTTGTAAGTGGTTGAAGCAGCTAAGGCTTCAAGTTTAGCTTTACCAGCTTCCACGGAGAACTCAGCACCACCATCAACTGGTAATACTTCAGGTATTGGTTCAGTGTTATCACCGGTAAACACTACGTCGACGTACTCATTGCTTTGTAAGGCTCTGGCGGTAGTGGTTCTAACGGTTTGTTGGTCCACTAATTCAGTGCCAAAAATCGTCTTGACCGTAATGCGAGTAGCATCACTAGGGTCTTTTTCCACAGTGACGGTTAAATCATTACCCTTAGTCCCTGCATACTTAGCCTCAAAATTCCAAGGTAACGCTGCATCTTCGTACTTCGCTTTGTCCCCTGCGTTCGCATTCAATAACAATACGGTCAAGGCACCTTTGAGTGTCTCCCGTAATGCGGCAAACTTAGGGTCAGTGAGCTTTGTTCCTAACGCAGCTTGAAAATCTGAGCTGTTATTCAATTCAATTACGCCATCTTTACCCCAATCCAACTGGGTTGAGTTAATTAGTAACGTCCGGCCTAAAGTCGTATCAACTTTAGGTTGAGCCGCAGCTTTGGTGTTGATATAAGCACCAGGACGCACTTTATTCTGGCTTGTCCATGTTCCTCCTGCCATTAATGGATTCCTCCTTTAAACTTCTTAATTTCTTTTCTAGCGTCGTCTACGGAATAGAGTTGATTGTCATTCAGAACGACAGCTAGGATATCTTTTTCAACAATAGAAAAGCCCTGGCTATCAACCAGAGCTTCTTTGGGATATTTAGTTTGTTGTTTGCGAGCCACCGGCAAGACCTCCTTTGTACTTCATTGTTTCGAGCATAGTCGTCTCCCGTTGAGGGTAAGCCCGTAACTGAACTTTGAACGTCATAGTCAAGGCCCCATCCGATTCGGTGAATTCACGTTCTCTGATATACGCAAAGTCCGCTAGACTCAGGAAGTTATCCAATAGGAACTCTTCCATTACCTCCAACTGAACATTGGTCTTCTTAGCAGGGTCAGGGAAATATACGATCTGATAGTAATATGACCGGTTCTGGCGTTCAAATAATTCGGGGCGTGACACGGTGGTCACACGGGTAATAAAGAAACTCGGTTCCTTAAAACCAGCGGGCTGGTTCTCTCGATAAATCGGCAAGGTAGGTTGCAAGCGGTGAAGCTCGTTAGCAATCCGTTCAACTATTTTCATCAATCTAACAACCCCCTTAGTGCCTCATCAAATATCGGCTGAAAAGTAGTTGGAAACTGACCTTCAATGTGGACGAGGGACTTCTTCAAGAAGAACTGCCCAGGCACCCATGAACCACCGCCACGTGTGCGGTGACCATTCTCAACGAACCCAGCGTATTCAGTATTGTTTTGGAGTTCAAATGAGAACGAACCGCCACCATAACTCATGCCACTCGTGTTCCAAGCACCCCGTAAACGACCAGTATCAACGGGTGTATTGCCCTTAACGTCACGAATCGCTACGTTAGCCAGTTTCTGCATTCCTTGGCCGACTTTATGGACGGCTTCTTTAGCAGCGACTTTGTTCTTAACGCGGTTAGCAAAGGCTTGAAACTCAGCATCATCAATTGTTCCGAATGCCATGAGTGACCACTTCCTTTGCTTTCTCGTCCCGAATCATTGCCACTTCCAGGTGAGATACATAACCGGTGTAGGCTTTACCAGTCTGTTTGTACTTAGTCTTATGACCATTGGTATCAGTCACCCACACAGTGCTACCAGCGGGGATATCAATGCCGGTACGAATATACATCACCACATCATACTCATCCGTACCGAAGTACGACTGTTGAGATGGTTTCAGTGATTTACGGGATATCTTAGCCGGTTCATCCTCCACGATGAGAGAGGGTTCACTGTCGGCAAACACGCCATCAGTGGTATCAGTGACGCCATAGATAGTAACTTTATCGAACCACAATGTTGGTAGCACTGCACCCATTGCTTTATACGCATCTTGCATCATGGTCGCTTCACCACCCTAAACTGATTGAGCTGCATCACATAATCATCAGTAATTGGATTGATTTTTAAAATTGCCGCATATATCTCAGCCGGTGATTTAAACGTGACCGAAGTATCACCCTCGGTCAAACTACCCGTATTTGTGAGGGGCACGAGTAGCCCATGCGTCGTGATCATCAACGTACATAACGCAATGATCGTCTGGTCGAGTTCTTCCGGTAAATCAAGGATCGGGATGTGGGTGTAATTCGCCACATCATTGATAACTTTATCTAAAACAAAATCAAGGATCGTCTGATAGTTAGGGTTCTCAGGGGTGTTCGGATTCAACACCCGAACCTGTTCAATCAGATGATCCCAGCGGGGATGTTTATCCATATAGAACACCTCCTAATAGGCCGTGATTGACTGAATGGCAAAGGCGTCAGATACACTACCTTGTCCTGGAACACTTTGATTTGAGTAAGCGTTCCCGTTACCGGCTGTACCATTGATCTGCAAGGTATAATCATCAATCATTTTCAAATTGACCTTCTGGTCAGAAAGTTCTAGCAATAAATTATCGTTAGTCAAATCTTCCTTCCTGATTGAAATGCCGGCGACTACATCATCATAGTTGCTGATGTTTTGTTTAACATCTGTAATTTTTTGGCTGTATGCTCCAAACTGCAACGGCTGGCCGGTTAATGCAGCCAGCTCTACATTTAGGACAAGGTTATTATTGACCATGCTGACTTTTAATCCAGCAGGTAGTTTAGAGAGGTCAACATCCGTGGTGATGGTGTGGCCCTTAAACACGTGTACCTTATCACCACTCGGCTGACCAGTATTGGTGTCAATAATATCAGCATCAGTGTCAACATCAATCGAGTCAAACAGTACGAACGGTGTCCTTGCAGTATCGATTACGTTATCCCCTGGCTTGACTTTATCTTCTACGGTAAACGCTGGGAACTCATAACTAGCGATCTCTGTATCACCATCAAATACCTTGCCAACAAACGTACCAGCCGGATATTCGTTAGGCTCCAAAGCGACAAACACCTTAGCTTCAGCACTACCCGTACCAACTAATTCCGTGCCTTTATAAACTTTTAGTTCCATTGGGCACACCTCCTAACTAGGATTTCTTAGCAGGAGCAGCTTTAGCCTTTTTAGCACCAGTAACGGCAGCATAACCAGTAGCACGACCAGGCAATAGGAAAACATCTTCGTATGCTTGTTCGTAGTAGAGGAAGTTACCAGCAGTTTGCGCTGATGGTTGGTCTAAGCCAACAAAGGTGTACTTGATCGGCGCGATTTGGGCACCGTTTTGGATCAAGAACATCTGGATAGCTTGGGCATCATCCTTACGCTTAGCACCAGAGGTGAAGTCGTAATCCGTGTCCATCAAGTCAGATGGCACAACCACGATAGTTACTTCGTCCAATGAACGCACGGTTCTAGCGATTGCGTCTGGCGTTGAGATCATGATAGTTCGGTTCTTAGCTGCAGCAGTCTTGAGCAAAGTATTAACGGCTGGAGTTACGTAAAGCAAACGGCCAGTCGCAGGTACTCTTGCTTCGTCCATGTCTTCCATCATCTTGTCGTAGATTTCAAGGACGTTATCAGCCGTCAAGGCGTCAGTGTAGAGACCACCTTCATCTTTAACGTTATTAGCGGCAACTTTCTCTTTGTAGAGCTTTGAAGTCATGTAACTATCATCTTCAGGCAACTTTTGTTGGATGTTGAATTGGCGAGTAACATTGCCAACAGTAACGAGTTGGTTAGTTTCGTCCACGTCCAATGGATCAACGAGAGTATCCCAGTAACGGTCAAAGGCCAATTGCTTTGGGATCCAATCAGTTGAGTAGTTGGTGATTGGTGAAGTGATCGTTCGCCGTTGACGGTCCTTACGACCTTCGTCGATAGTAAGTTTTGGTAATTTAACGGTCTTAGCGTTCACGAAACTGACGGAAGCGTTAGATGGTGATTGCCACAAGGCATTGGTATATAAGTAATCTGTATAAAAGCCATCAACGATTGCTTGTTGGTAGGCTTCTGCGTAATTAACAACACTTGGCATTATTAATTATCTCCTTTCGAATTAGGGTTGAAAATGTCAACCAGGGTCTGAACTTGACTCGTATCTTTTGAACCATTACCACCTTGGGGTTGGTAAGTTGAATCGTTGCCCTCGTCAAACAGATAGGCATCTGTCTTTTTGAGCTCAGCAATTTGACCATCTAAACCTTCAAGCTGACCGTCTTCAGTTAGTTTGATGTTATCCATATCAAGCAAAGCTTCAGCGGCTTTGGGGTTGCGGACCTTAGCTGAAGCCAAAGCATTGTTCAATGCCCCGTTGAGCTTAGTTTGTTGCAACTCGTTAGTAAGTGTCTCGGTATCAGTCTTGTATTTGGTCTGCCATTCTTCAAGTTGGCTAGACAATTCAGCATTATCTTTCACCTGTTTTTGCAGACCTTTCAAGTCCTTATCCCGTTCACTGATTTGAGTTTTTAGCGATTCGTTTTCCTGTTGGAGCGTATCACTACCACTCTTGGCTTTCTCGATATCAGCACCATTCAAACTCATGATTTTCTCGATCTGTTCATCAGATAGTTCAAGTTCTTTTAATTGTTCACGTTTCATAGCAATATCCTCTCTCGCAATATTTTACGTGGGGCGACCACAATCAAGGCATAATTAAAGAGCAGTTTTACGACTTGCTCAGGTCAAAACAAAAGACACCTGGGTTCGGCGTCTACTTAATATATTCTATCTTCACTGTAATGTGGTTCGTAGGGCTTACCTGTCTTTAAAGCGATCCGCATTAATTCATTCGGGTCACCATCACTGGCTAAGATTGGAAAGCTGACGTTGAACTTAGCTTCATAAGCATCCATCAATTCAGCTTCATTCATGTGGTCATAGTCTTTATTTTGCATGGCTATTCTCCTCATTGATATCCTTAACGATTTGCTCATATATCTTATACGATTCAGGGAACCATTCCTTGATTTGAGCTAATGACCTTGGGTTATTGACCGTAGCTGATGTACATTCCGCAAAGAATTCAGCTTCAGTCATCCCGTTAGTCCCTTTCAAACTCTTAGTAACCCGACTACTCCAATAACCTGGTCCATGACCAAACCCAAGGTTCAAATGTTCTGGGGTTGAACCTTCGATCATATCGGACACATCGGAATATTGATGCCAGTTGGTCGAATCGCCACGAATGGCTTCCTTTTTCCAGTTTGCTTTGGTAAACAAATCACCGTATTTTTCATACAAACCATCCGTAACCTGACGAGCCTCAGCCCGTAATGAAGCAGCTAGATCATACTTAGTCTGACCAGACGCTTGATAGGTCTTCTCAATTGGGTATTCCTTAATTCCAGTCTTCAAGTAGCGTTTACTTACATATTCCATGCGACGTGTTGGGTCAAAGTCAATGGCATGGGCAAATTCATGAAAGACCGTGTCAATGTTGTTCCGACTTGGGTGGTCAGCCGATTCAATATCATTTGGATTGAAATGAATCCTACCTAATGAATAATATGACCCACCCTTGCGATCCACTGAATCAATCACAAACTTATCACGATTATCGTAATACAGCCGTTGCATCTCTTCTGGTGCTTGGGCAAGATGGTCAATAAACATTTGGGCACCGTTAGGAGTCAACTTATTCAGCTTGTCCCTTGTGTCCACATTAAGTATATCATCTAAATTGATTGAACCCTGCTTAGTTGGCTTCTCACCATTGACCATCTTTTGCCACTCATCAAAGGTCATCTGCTTGATAGGCTTAGCCTTGCCCGTTTCTGGGTCACGACTCCACCGCTCGTCAGATTTAGGGATGTCATCCACGACAGGAACCGTTGTGCAACGGCAGTGCGGATGGATGGGCGGGTAGTTCTCACCAGGGATGCGTTTCTTAACGGGGAACTCTTTGCCATCGAGTTGGGCACAGATGTGACAAGTGTGAGTTTCTAGCGTTGCCATGTACTCGTACTTCTCTAACCCTTGTTCTTCGTAGCCTTTAAACGTGGCTTCTTCTTGCACATGACTCATCTCAGTGATGATCAGTCGGTGGATGTCCTTGCGCTTAATGTCATTGAAACGGGCATGAAACATCCGTTCAATGCGTTGATGAGAATAACCCAGCAAACTACCGCGAAGTATCGAATCCATCAATTGGCTGGGCATCTCATCACGGTAATTGCGCCATATCCGTTGGGAGAAGTCCTTGCCATCCTTAGCCCACGGACGACTGACGACCATGCGAAGTTGTTCGGGACTGAACCGAGCAAAGTTACCGTTGATACTAGCGGTCTCGACCTGCAGATTGTACAGCGTCCGCATATACGAATCAGTGTACTGGTCCTGCAATGCGGTGCGCATCTGTTCAGTACGACTGCCGGCAAAGGTCGCCGTGTGTTGTCTGAGTTGTTGCTCCAATGCTTGCAAGCGTGCGATACGGGAACGGTAGTATTCGGAGTTCAGTTCTTGGTCATGACCACCGGCTTTAGCCTTGGCTTCAAACTCATCTAAAGTCATCTGCCAGTGCTTCGTGGAGATACCACTAAGGATTTTTTGCGCTTCTTCCTTCGAGATACCTTCGTTGTTCGCATAGCGCGTGTAGTAAGTGTCTAATTCGCCATGTAACTCACGATACAAGCCGTTTAACTCTGGTTGTAATGCTCGTTCATACTCAGCCGTGTTCTTCAACTGACGGGCTTTTACGGTCAAATAACGGTTCTGCCAATACTGCTTATTCGGTAGGCTCATCATCCTCACCGCCATTCAGTCCGTTGAGTACATTCGGATCAGCTTCGTAACCATCTCGTTTGACGATATCATCACTGCGGTCAGCGAGTTCTTGTTGCCAATCATCCACGAGCGGATTGCTCTTAGCAATGGCTTCATCACTAGAATACTGAGCCACGGTAGCAACCTTCTGCGCATTCTCCAAATCATTTTGAATAGCTGTCCGTTGCCAAGTCTGCGTAATCTTACGACTATCAGCATCCGCCACACCGAGCCACTTCATGATGGCCCGAATGAGTTCAGTCAAAGCATCCCTGAAGTACGCTTCAGTCATTGATGCTTTAAGTTCCAGATGCGAATACAACATCTTGATAGCAGCACCTGAAGCGTTGTTGATGAGAAATTTAGTCGGGTCAATTCCTTGACCATGCACGAAGATGTCGGACTTAGTGACTTCCATCAGGGAGTTCCGAGCATCAACGGGAATGTCGATAGTTAGTTTATCTAGCCCAGATTTATCACCCGTCCCCATTGATTCAAACTTAACGGCCTTGTCTTCCTTCAAGGCTTTCTTGAACTCACTGAGTGACTCACCACCATAGTTAGTGAGGATGAGGATAACTTGTTGCACGTCATCCACATCATTGACAAAGCCATTGTAGACATCATCAAACACATCAATCAGACCCTTGTATTTATACAAATCTGGGATGCGGTACTTGTTCTTCGGAAACTCAATGAAAGGGATGCGCCCAAAGTCATGCTGATACACATTGCCCTGTCCCATCTCCGCCCCTGTGGTCACGTCATAGTATTGGAACCGTGTGGCATATGGCTCTAAGTCAGCATAGCCAGGTTTTTGCGAACGAAAGACGGTGACATCCTTGTCTGTCCAGTATTCGTGGACGGTATATTGCTTGCCACTATCAGGATCTAACTGGTCGTACGTTCTCCGCACGGCTAGAAGCTTCTGGTCTAAGTCACTGGAATAGATCGGCGTCACTTGGTCAGGTGGCACGATACCATAGCGGAACTGTTTGTCCGCATCTAACCAGTAATGGACCCAAGCCACACCTGCATTAGCAGCATCCACGACTAACTGATTCAAACGTAAGGGGAAGTTGTCACCCAGCGTATCGTCAATATTGTCGTTGAGTTGCTCATCTTCAACATCAATCTGTGGCCTATCAGTGGCTAAGTAACCAGCCTCCTGGTCAACTAACAATTGGTGGAAATTAGAACTGACCCGATTATCTGCTGACCGCAAAGGTTCATCCTTAGCCTTCTTATCAAGTTTGGATTCACCGTTGTTCTTCGAGGTGATATCGTTACGGTTCAAGTAATACCTAACTGACGTATCGAAGCGCGCGTTAAATGCGTTTCGTCGCATGTCGGTATTTACTAATAATTGTTTCATGGTTTTTACGTCCACGGTACGAAGCCTCCTCTCTTAATGCCCAGCACTGCGGCATTATCAATAATTAGATATTTAAATGCGTCACAGGTATGGTCATTTTCTTTGATAACTTTAGGTTTATCTGATTGGATCGTTTTCTCATCCCATTGATACTGGCGATGTTGCTGAATGAATATCTGATTAGCAGGAATATCCAAATAAAAGACACGACCTTGAGCTAAGATGTTAGAGACGAAGTCGATCATATCCGCTTCGTCAGTCTTAACCACGCCGTGCCAATGCAACCCAGCCTCTTTAACGAACTCATTTCGTAACGCTCCTTCGGCTGAATCAATGGTGTATTTCAAGACTGGTACTTGATACTGTTCATTGACCTTATCAATGAACTCCTTGATCTCCGGCACCAAGTCACTCGGTGCTTTCTTATAACTCTGGTTCATTGGTGAGTAGTAATAAGTATCTAGCAATATCGTACGGTTCTTAGCCGTGATACCCACCGCTAAACAGGTAGTTGCTGAATTCATATGCCCAGCATCAATGGCATACGCTACTTTCTGAATGGGGTCATCACTCGGCAACTCGGTCAAGGGATGAAATAGGTTCATGTTGTACACATTTGTCCCCAAGCCAACGGCTTCACCAAGATACAAGTAACGATAATAGTCATAATCATTTTCTTTGTACGTCTCGATAAGTTTCAATTGCTGAGGCGTGGTTACTCCTAGCTCGTCATCTAAGTAACTGGATGAATCAATGAAATAATCAGGGTCGCCCCGCTTATCATCCACCCATTCATTGATCCAATCGTACGGGTTCTTTGGTGGGTTGTACGAATAGAATATCGGTACGTAATCGAAGTATTCTGATTTCTGTCGCAAGAAGGTGGGGTTAGTTTGGTCAAACACTTCGGCACTTTTGAAGTTCGCCGCTTCTTCGTACCATAAGGCAGCAATGCGTCCAATCGTATTAGACTTCAGTTTGAATGGGTCATCCACGCCATAGAAGTAGAACGTGCTCTTGGTCCGTCGGTGAATGATCCGTAATGGTGACGTCCGAAACATGAACTCATCCGTTAAATTCAACATGGATAACGCCCACGTAATCTGGTCATAAACGGAATCACGTAAGTACGTAGCATTCTCACGCAGACACACGATATTGATGCGGTGATTGAGCTGCGTCTGTTTCTTCATCATGACCACGAGCTTTAGTGATATCGTCGAGGACTTAAAACTACCACGGCCTCCACGTGCAATGATGTACGGACAATCAGTATTCCATAACGTTTTGAAATGGGGTTGGACAGCTTCACTTAATTTAATTGTCTTGGTCAGTGAAGTCATCTTGGATCACCACTTTCTCTGCCATGTCTTCAGGATGGGTCATTAACTTAGCGTTGTACTCAGCAATGTCCGCTTCTGCCTTGGCTTTCTTAGCATCCGCTTTAGCTCTATCGTGCTGGGCTTCTAGTAATTCAGGGTCAGCATCTTGGGTTGCAAAGCCTGCCATACTTAGAATCGTTTGGATAGCTTGCAACCGTACCATTTCAGACTTAGCTTTACTGGCCAAGCGATAGAGTTCTTTAAGTACGTCCGGCACCTTATCGTCGACAAACCTACGACGATACTCTTGCTGAGCTTCGATAAACTTAGGCTCTTTTTTCCATTTAGCTAATGTCTGTCGTGAACGGTTTACAGTTTTTGCAATTTGCTCATCGGACAGCTCATCAGCAAAAAGTAAGGTAATTGCTTTTTGACGTTTAATATCTAATTGCCCAAAAACGCCGTCCCGTAAACTTTTGTAACTCATGTCATATCACCACGCCTCCTTGGATTCGGTTGATTTAATAATGCAGACTGATGGAGTCGAACCACCATGACGACTACCGGTATCTACTAAATAAACCCCAGCTAACTAGCTGAGGTTTTTATATACGTAATACAATTTCTTATCGGATCGGGGATTTTTTATATTTGGAAAACGTCTTCCCTTAGCCATTTTCCATACTACCAATTTAGTTCAGATTAACCCTCAAAAACGGAAGAAAAACGGAAGCGTTATAAGCCTAGTTCTTTGGCCACGGATTCAAAGAACCGATTTCGTCGTTCTCTAACTGCTCGGTCAGAGAGATAGACTTTTGCCGCCACACCCGCAATGGTTAGGTATTGATGTTTTTGCAAGTACAATTCTTTAATGATCAGATTAGTTGTATCATCGGAGGTGTCCAAACATTTCTTGACGGCAATCGCATGTCTCCGTAAATTATTTAACTTGCGGTCTTCAGATAAGGTAATTGCCATATCTTCAACGCCCGTGTTCTGTTTGAACTGAGCACGGCCACCGCCAACATTTTCATCCTTGAATTCTTGGAATTGATTCATTAATTCATCTTCCCGCTCTTTGATATAATGGTCTGTTTCAGGATAGTCCGAAATAATCTCAGCGATATAATTAAATAATGCTTTTTCCATAAAATACTCCCTTACTTAAATAAACGAATTGCTCCCTGTGGTATATTCTGCCAACTCCACCCTTGCCATTTAAAGGGATGCCCAATATCGGCCTTAGTGATGTGGTCACCGACCCTAAAGTTAGGTACCTCATCCACGTGATAGAAGTACAGAAACTTACCGACTAGGTAAATCTCGGTGGCCTCATCAACCATCGCCCAGTGAGCATGAACTATAACCGTCATAGAAACACCGCCAATCCCAGTAGCACCCCCACGAAGAGGAGGACGGCCAGCAGAGGACTGGTGTAACTGATACCCATGCAGATGAGGGCGAGAAACGTGATCGTCACTCCGGCGATAACCATGCCTGCCAACGTCTGCCATATATAATATTTTGATTTTGCGTGTTTCATAGGCACCGCCCACACATTGGGCAATAATTGATACTTGCCACTTCATCTGCCACCATGCCAGAATCATAAAAAATAAGTAGTTTATTTCCATTGATTGAAACACCAGTTTTTTTATCTTCGGTGATATCCTCACCATGCTGGCAATATGGGCATGTTTGCTGTGTTAAGATATCGATCATTTATTTGTCGTCCTCCTCGACTACCTTGCCTTTTAACTCTTTAATTAATTCACCAATTTCATACAGAGCAACTTTTACTCCGTCATTCATTGCATCGGCACGAATCTGATTTTCATCCTCCAAATCATAATATTCGGGAACAGAGTTTGTTTTAATATCATTAATAAGGATTTGCTCAAGCTTTCTAAGCACCCTTTCTTCTCTAGTCATCTTCATCCTCCGTAACTACCTCGCCTTTGAAGTACTTTTGAGCGAATGCTAAGTACTTGTTATCTAAAGGGACAAAAGATTTGTTGTTACCAATGCTCAGTTCAAAATACAATACATAATTACCATCAGCTAACTTAAAGCCTTGCTTAGGATCTTCTACTTTATAGCCATCTATCACAGCTCGGACTGCCGTTTCATAGTTATGGTATATCCATTTCAGAGCATTTCTATTCTGTAACTCAATGGGGTCTGGAAACGCGGCCACATTGTCATATACGGTGTTAATTATCGAAATCACACTGATTTTCCTGTGAATGTCATTAAGGGGTAAACTGCATTTACTCCGTAACCACTCTGCAAATTCCGTTGGTACTTTAACCTTTTCAGTCATCTTTTAACCTCCTACCGACTCTGACGCCCCACGTTTGATTGCCGAACCGCTTGGCTCGCGAATTGATGTAGAACCGGACGGTTTCATTCTTAACCTGTAACTGTTCCGCCACTTCAGCTATCGTGCCAGAGCATAATAGCGTCTGCCCTTTGTAAATATCGTAGACAGCCTCGAAACCAGACGGGCCTAACTTTCGCACGACGCCCTTGACCACCGAAATAGAAATATCTAACTTCTTGGCGATTTCCCCGTTACTTTCGCCAGCTAAAAATAGCTCCTTGATCCGTTCGTTACGGGAACCCGTCAACCGCCCATCTTGGCGGTTATACTT
Source organism: Lentilactobacillus sp. Marseille-Q4993 (assembly GCF_951230165.1). Taxonomy (GTDB): domain Bacteria; phylum Bacillota; class Bacilli; order Lactobacillales; family Lactobacillaceae; genus Lentilactobacillus. Next base: position 19,228 of record NZ_CATNVB010000026.1, on the reverse strand, counting down.
GCGCGTGATTTTGCGAATCGCTGCTAACCCTGGATAGTCATCCGGAATCTCGGCCACCGAACCATACACAGAGTCAGCAGCCACCGTTTGCTCCAATTGCCTGACTAACGTCAATAATTGTTGGTCAACCATATCCATGTCACCACCTACTATTGGCATAGCGCCGATTGCGAACCACTTCCACGGATATATTTAGCACGTTAGCAATCTCCATGTCAGTCAGGTCGTGTGCTACCAGTAACCCGATCTTGCTGTTCAATGCTTTATTCTCTGGGTCTGGATGGCCACTCAATTTATGCAACTCGGCCAACCGAATATCAGTTGGTGGCACCTTACTCATTGACCCGTACTCCCGCTCTAATTCATTAACTAATTTCATTAGATTCATACTATCGCCCCCTATGGCTATTCAATTAACTTGATTGCATCTGCTACACTCCTACATACGCCATAAATGACGGGATATTGTTCGATAAATTCCGCGAATTGTTTCTGGTCGGCTCGTAAACGGCCTCGTTCGTTCTTAACTTCGATAAAAATCATTTTGCCATCGCTCTTTCGGAACCCGCAGAGATCAGGAAAGCCCTTCGGCAAGCCGGTATCAAACCACCGACCATTTTCCATCTTTACTTTGCCAACATTGGCCCTGAAAATAGTACATCCACGAGATGATAAGGCGACGCGAATGTCGTTTTGAATCTGATGTTCTGCTGTCAGTTTCCTTACCTCCTCTAATGACGCCTATCGTGACACTAGGTGTCACGCGTCAAACCCTTGATATAACTGCATTTATGGCTACTAACTACCCAAAATATGACGCTTTTCGACGATTTTTCCTATTAACTATATATATTTATGTTTATTTTTTTTTTTTTTAAGGGGTATATAGATATACGTCATATATGACACTAAAATAGTTAGAAAGCCTTACGCACCATAGCGTTAATAGCAGTGACACCTTATGTCATTAAGCGTCACTTAAAAATTGTATTTCTTATGGTTTTGATTGGATTTTATTTTAAAACCAATAAACCCCCGTTCTTGGTTAGTGCGATAACGCTCATACCGATTACCAAGTTCACGATTCAATTTATTCTTGCTCATATTCGTACCGTGGATGTGTTCCCACTCATCCCAAGCTAGGGCAATATCCGCAAACGACGTGCGATATGATTTATCAAACACTGCCGACTCAGACAAGAATTGGCCCACGGTATCCATTTCCCCACGATAGCTCTCTTTTTCAGCTTGTACTTGATGAGGCGGGTTTAAACCATCTTTTTGATACATCAACGCCCCATCAACGGCCCAGTTGAGAATGCCATTGCGTTCTCTAAGGAGCTTATCGGTTAAAGAAGTATCTTTTTGAGATTCAGGAATACTAGCTAGGAATGGGATAAATACTAACCGGCGCCAAATACCATGATCCATCCCGCGGATAATGGGTTTATTGTTCGTAGACATGAATATCGTGCCAGTCGGCATAAAGGTAAACGGCTCCGCGTATAACTTCTTAGCGGTGATTGCTTCCCCACCAGTCAGCCTTTTGATTAAAGATTCTGATAACCGCGCACCATCTTCAGTTTCTGACGTGGCTACAAAACGTGCTCCTTTCATCTGAGCTAGAGTGGATAACGTGGCACTATCAGCCGTACCGTATTTATTAACCAATAAAACTTCAGGTTTGATATTGATGGCATAATCACCAAACACTTGCCGTAAAGTTTCGACAAACACCGATTTACCATTGGCCCCGTTATCGATATCACCTTTACCGTGTAAGACAATAAACAGTTGTTCCTTCATCGTACCGGTCAACGCGTAACCGACTAGCTTTTGCATGTACTCGATCAGCTCATCATTGCCCAAAAATATCTGGTGTAAGAACTGTTGCCAGGCATCAGCTTCTGCCGTGGGTGAATACTCAGCTTTGGTGATTTTCGTGAAATGATTTTTATAAGTCGTTTCATGTAACTCTCCATTGGAGAGGTCAACATAACCACTCTGGGTATTGAGGATATTCAACTCTTGATCAAATTCCTCTGGCGTTACTGGTATCAATTTTTCGATTTCTTTGAGCGCCGAAGTTTTACCAGCATTCTGCCGCGATTTGCGAATAAACTTACCACGGGCTTGTTGGGCGGCTTCTTCATCGTCCTCTTTGCCAGGGATCGAATGGAGCGGTTCCTCGGCTAATTGGTCAACGACCTTATCAAATAACCGTGCAACCACGAATTTATTGTCTTCGTTCCAAATTTGCCCATCAAAATACATGAATTTGCGGTTGATGGTGTCATACTTGGCAATTTTATGGAATCGGTCATAGAATCGTTGCGCATTACCGGTGTCATCATAGGAATAGATTTTGGCCTTAGCTTTCTTCTGACGTGGCTGATTGACTCCTGGAATCGATAAGTAAAAATCATCTTTCGGTTTATCTTTAGGCTGATACGTGTGCGTCGTGTCCGCAATGGCCTTGTTTAAGATACCCACGCCATAGGTGGTTTTACCATGTTTCTCGTCGTATTTATTGCGCATCAAACCAGAACTGCGGAAGATATCATCCATCTTGGCAAAATCTTTGGCGGTCCAAAAAGCTAAGTCATTAGCAAAAGCGATATCCGCTTCTGATTGGCTTTCGTACAAACCTGACCATTCACCTCGATATAAACGGATGAACCGCTCACCACTTTTGCTGTTAGCGGCTGCTTTGATGATCTCATTAGTCGATAGGTCATTGATGCGCGGTGGGTTCACTGGAGTAGCCTCAAATAAATCAACCACCTTATTTTCAGGGGCGATATATTTTCGATAGAGATAGTCCACGCTAACTTCCCGAATCAAACTATTTTTGGGATTTCCAAAGAAATTACCCGTAAACGCAAAGAAGCGACCATTTTCGTACATTTCACAGTTTTTATGACGCCGCTTATCGCCAGGAATCTTGCCCTTGACGATAATATGAATTCCTTTGCCGGATAAGGATATCTCGGTGTAACTATTCGTATGGTTCATAAAATCGCTAACGATGTTATCTGAATCCCCGTGGGTGTACTCTTCGATCTCATCCGAAACGTTATCCACGTCAATGCCGATGTACGGCGGTTTGAAATAAAAAGCTAAGCCGTCTAGGTGCAAACGGCTAACCGCCGCTACGGCGGTATCAAAGTCTGTCCAAGTTTGTTCATCATTACTTTTGCCTCCTCTACCGGTATGGGGGTCAATCGGTATCTTGGTATATTTTTTGCGTTCAGGCTTCCAGATTTTTTTGAAACATCCCCAACGGGTCAATTTTTTTAGTTCAGTTGGGACCTTTTCATACATACGCGATTAACCTCCTGGTTAAAATGGCATCTCTTCATCATCAATGGTGATCGCATCATCCGTATTCTTAGTTGCTGATTGAGGTTGCATATCGGTTGGCCATTGGTGTTGAACGTCTGGGTAATGCGTTATGCCCCACCGTTTAACATTCAAATTCTCATAGGTCTTACCTTTGTAATCAGACGTTTCGTTTTTGACCCGTACCTTCAATGGTTTGCCAGCCATATCATTCATGAATTCTTCAAAAGAATTGTATTGTTTACCGTCATTCATACCGGCAGCTTTTGCCACTTGGAAAATCATGCTGTCTGGATATTCCCCAGTTTGTTTATTCCGATAGACCCGATAAAAGACGTGGGCATTTTGAAACTTTTGGTCAGCGATATCATTGCGAATCACCATATCAAAGTTGACATATTCAGAACCCGTATTAGGGTTAGCACCCTCCTCAACTTTGCTGATCAATACTTCATAATCACCATCTTGCACGTTAGTATCACTAATTTTTGAATAATCGATTTTAAAACTCATTGTATTTCCTCCTAGAAATTAAATAATTTAGTTGTTGGTTGTTGGTGCTTTTTCAATGCGTTGTGATAGGAAAACATCACTCTACTGACAGGCATTTGCAAATGGTCCGCAAACGAAACTAATTCCGTTTCCGCTATCGTTGGTTCTTGGTCTAACCGAATATGCAACGCTCGTTGCATCGGATATTTGACATTTGCTGCGCCAGTTTGTTTCTGAGCATCTAACACTTGGTAGATCGTCCACAATGAGCGTTGTCGTCTTGGCCGTTTATTAGCCAGTAGATTGAGTCGACCTTGCTTGGTTGCTAGGTCCACTAATTTAGCATCTTGAACCCGTTTACTGCCATCACGGTCTTGAGGCAAGACGGGCTTTTCACGGCCACACTCAGGACAAATCTTAATCATCCGGTGGGTCTCTTCATTCGTGGATGTGATCCATTCATCACTATAAAAAGTGGCATGACAGAACTCACATTCTGACACTGTTCGGGCTTTAGCCGACTTTGCCCGTCCTTCTAGTGACCATTCCCAGTCATTGTCGGGTAAGGCGCCAAACTCATATGCATTAGCTACCTGATCAATAATGATGGCTACTTTGCCAGGCCGGTACCGCATCCCGCGCATAGCTTGTTGAATGTAGATGACTAATGACTTAGTCGGCCTTAATAGCATCACAACTGGCACTTCAGGGATATTGAAGCCTTCTGAGATAAGGTCCACATTGCAGAGAACTTTGATTTTGCCAGCTTTAAATTCACTCATGATTTGATTGCGTTGTTTAGTCGGCGTTTGAGCATCTACATGAATTGCGTTGATACCATGCTTTTGGAACTCTTCAGCATAAAGATTGGAATACTCTACGCTATGGGCATATAAGACCGCCTGCTGGTCGTTAGCTAATTTTTGGTACTTCTCTACCACATCACCGAAAACGGTCTTACTCATAGCGTTATTGATTGATGAGCTAGTGTAATCACCAGTTGAGGAACGCTTCAATTTGTTCCGGTCAACGTTGCTGACTGAATAATATTTGAAGGGGGCTAAATAATGATGCTCGATCAACCATTTCACCGATTTGCCCGTTACCATCTCATCATAGATTTCCCCTAGTCCATTGCCGTTCATTCTCCACGGAGTTGCGGTAAATCCTAACCGCACCACGTCAGCATAGTAGTCATAGATTTGTTTGTACGTCTTAGCCAAACTATGATGAGATTCATCCGTGATAATTAGATTTGGCTTGGGGATTTTGCCTAGTCGATTTCTGACTTTGATGACCGTCATAATCGTGCAATGATGCAAATCGACATCTTGCTGTTTGAATGAAGCTGTAATTTGGTCAACTAATTCTTTCCGGTGGACAATGAACAAAACTTGTCCGCCTTTCTGCACTGTTCGCCGTGCAATTTCAGCAATTATGACTGACTTGCCAGACCCTGCTGGACTGACGATACAAACCGATTTATTGCCATCAGCGAGTTTACTTCTCGCTTCGTTGACTAATTCTTGTTGATAAGGATGAAGTTGAAACATGAATATCATTCACCTCTTCTACCAAACTCAAACAACTCTTCCACTGGTGTAGACGTCCTTTGGTCAAGGCGGTTTTTGGCATAGATCGAGTCATTGCCTTGTAAGATAACGCCCCGACCGCCGGTTTTGGGATTGATTACCAACCGGCCAACCACATCGCATAATCCCAACATGCCATCAAGTACCGATTGGCGAATCTCAGGCGCGTATTGATTGAACTTCTGCCCGTTCTCCGTGATGATCTCCCGTTGGTTTTCCCAAGCGGTGGTCAATACATTGATGGGCAACATATAAAATGTGGTCATGATACGAGCAAAGTAATTCGTCCACTGCGAATAGTCTTGCAATTCATTGGAGATACCATTGTGTGAATTACGACCTTTTTCAACGAACCAATCCTTTTCAAAACTGGAAACATTATCGATCACTAAATTGTCGTAACCCTTGATATTTTCTTCAGCATGACGAAGGAACTCTTCAATTTCCTCTTCTGGTTTCGTTCGGTCAACTTCGTAGACGGTCACGTTTTTTGCGCCAGCTAAAACTTTGGCGGAATTATCTAAATCTAAAACTAGCGTTTTACCAGTCAGGTGTTTTACGGCACTAGTTTTACCGGTTCCTGGCTTGGAATATAAGATTACTCGCCAGTTTTTGGTTCGTTCTAAATCAGTTGCTTTGATAATCTTCATAGCCTCACCTCATCGTTAAACTTTCGTTGTTTTGTAACCTAGCCCCAGTCACTTCTTCCCCCGCTTGAATTGCTTTTTTGATGGCGGTCTTATCGACTTTGGCCGGTTGCGGGATGAGAAATTCATCTGCTAATTGCGATTCATCCACGAGTTCGACTGCGGTGGTCTCTTTGATGCTGAAACTAAACATTGGTGTTTTAACTTTAGTTTGGCCAATCGCATTCAAGCTTTGCAGTAATGAATCTTTAAGGCAAGCTAAATTGTTATCCAACGTTTTCTTTTTCCCTTGTAACCGTTTGATTTCCGTTTTTAGTTCCTCGATATCGGCTTTTGTCTGGTTGATAACTTGACCATAACCCTGAAATTTATGCTCAATGTCATCCTGAAGACCCGTAGAGGCAATCGTATCTGCCACTAATTGTGGGTCATCAGAATCGATTGCGTTTAACAACGCTTGATACTGGTCAGTCAATTCATATAAAGTTGCCATTAATAAAATCTCCTAACTTACTTTTTTCGTAATCTAACAGCAGAAACTCGCTCTCGAGGTAGTCAACATCAGAGACCGCTGTCACTCCAATTAACCGGTTGATCACTGTGATGCGGTTCTGTGTGACTTCAACGACTTCATCCATTGCAGTAACCTCTTTTTTCGGGTACTATTAACCTGAAAAATGTTTTTCTGAAAGTTTTTCTTGCCTAGCGGTTGCCCCCGCTGGGCTTTTTTAATGACCTTACTCATCTACTCACCCCCCTTTCATTTCAGTCCTTCAGCCCGATTAGCCATAACTTTACGGTGATAATTCTCAGATGCTTCCTCATCAAAATACGCATCTTCCAGTTTCAAATCTTCATCAGGTGTTTCAATAATGTGGTTGATTTCATTGATTTCGTCCGGATATAGCTCAACCAATTCGCCATTATTAACTAACACGTTAATTGCTTCATAAAGGCTCATGTGTGTGGTCACGAACGTATCTCCTTCCGGCATGACTTCGTACATCATGCCAACCAATTTCTGAACATTCATGTAGCGATTAACCTTTTCGATTTGTTCCACGGTGTATTTCTTCTTCATTTAAATCAACTCCTTAATCAAACCAGTCATGTGGATTTTTAATCATCTCAATTACCATGTGGCCAAAGCCAATCACGATCACATACCATATCCCCCAACTGATAACATTCCACATCTCTCATCACTCCTTATCCGTCCCAGGGATTTACTTTTTATAGCTTGCTAAGAATGAATCGATATCGTGCTTATCAATCAAGGCACCGGCGGGTGTCATGGTTACTTTTAGTCCTAGGTCAATGAATTTATGGAGCGTATTGTATGAACCAATACCCATATATTTCATGGCCTGCTTGTAACTTAAATACCGTGGTTCCACTGCCTGTTCCATGTTGATCACCTCTATTCATTATCACGACGTTCCTCAATTTCAACATTCTTGATGCCATATGCAATGAAGCGTTCAACAATCTTAGTAATCGACAACCCTGTGTCGTGCTTCAAGTCCAACAATTGTGCATGTAAGTCGGCATCTATATTGACCAATCGGGTGTTTTTAACTTCTTTCTCCTTGTATAGAACTAATCTTGGTTTTGCCATGTTGTTTCACTCCTAACTTGGTTGCAGGTTTCGATAAATAGCTTTGCTAAAATTCATATTGATCGTTAACTTCCATAAGCTTCACTGTGTCATCTAAAACAGCTTCGCGGTCAACCAACATTGCGGGGGTCATCTCGCCTTTCTTCACCATTTTTTGGCTAGCCGTATCTGGTTGAGATTGCTTTATTTGCCACCGTGTTAGCTTTGATGAGGTTAACTCTTACTGGTCGTTTCAGCCCATCCTTCTGGTGTTGCTTATCCATCATGCGGAATACCTCAAAGCCTTCTAAACCGGTGGATTGACGCAGTTGCTTAAAGACGTTGAAGACCCACTTTTGAAATTGCTCCGCTTCAGACTTGTGACTATTAAAAATCGCTTTATAAATTCCAAACTCCGTTAACACTGTCATTGACTGGTTTCCACCAAGGGTACTCACTTTTTGAGTGCCCTTATACTTATCGGGAATGTGTCGTAACATATTGCTGGCGTCACGATAATCTAATGCGCTCGCAATGTCGCTGGATACGCCCCACCACTCACCATCAACTTCCACAAATCGAATTTGATGACCATTCCAATTTTCGATTTTCATAAATCACCCCCTTTCGTTCCTATATAGGAACCTAAATATCAAAAAAAGAACAACTGGAAATTTATATTTAATGGATAAAAACCTAGCCTCTGACAATTTGAAATCCGGACCTGTTCCGTTGAGCTTTTTGTTGATGTAATTATCGGTAGTGCCAAGTGACAACGCAAAATCATGTTGCGATATTCCATTTGCAACCATCCAACCTTTGAGTTCGTTATACGGTGCTCGCTTCCGCTCGGTTTGAATTGACATAATTTACCTCCTTTCAAGTTCCTTTATAGGAACATACACAGAATAAGCTCTTTAGTGGAACATGTCAACATAATTGTTCCTATGTGGGAACTTTTGTGGTATATTGTATGTATCGAGGAGGAATGTCCTATGTTTGCCCAAACGCTTAGAGATATACGCTTAGAACACCATTTGTCACAACAAGAATTAGCTGATAATTTGAATAAAAAATATAATAAAAAAATTAGTAAATCAATGATATCCAGGTGGGAAAATGGTACAACAGATCCTCAAATGGATTATGTAAGAATGCTAGCTGGCTATTTTCAAGTAGAACCTGAGGATTTGATGGATGTTGAAGAATCACCTAATTTAAACTCTAAAACATCTGAATATCGAGCAATTCAGCGAAAAGCCAAGAATTTGTCCACAAAGGATCAAAGAAAATTGCTCAATATTATGCAAGTTACATTTGATAATCTGAACGATGGGGCTCTTAAGGATGATGATAAGGATGACGACATTTAATCCAAACTATGAAAAAGCTGAGCAAGAAGCATACCACGTACTAGAAATGCTAAAAATCAGAATTCTGCCTATTAAAATGAAACCTATCATACGGATGTTTAAAAATTTGCATCTCGTTACTTATGATTCGTTTGCAAAAAGTAATGGCCTTTCTTTTCAAGAGGCAGTTAACACAGCTGATAGTGAAGATGGGGCGCTTTGGTACGACAGCTCAACCGATACTTACATTTTACTTTATAATAATCGAATCAAAAATAAAAAAAGAGTCAGGTTTACGTTAGCACACGAATTAGGACACTATATCCTAAAACATAACGAACTCACTCACAAAACAATTATATCCCGTTACTCTTTAGCAAAAAATGAATACGATTGTTTCGAAAAGGAAGCAAATTATTTTGCAAAAAGACTACTTGTACCTGTTCCTATAATTGCTCAACTCATTGAATTTCATGACAATCAAATCAGCTCCAAAGATGTTGAATATATTTTTAATGTTAATCAAACACCAAGTGACTTTATAATCAACGATCTGGTTAAAAGTCAAAAACATCGGCATAACCCTGTCAAGACTACATTGTCACAACAATTTTATCTATATACGTGGGGAATAGGTAACACACGAGTTTGTTCAGCGTGTGGTTGTTTAAACAACAAAACATCCCAATACTGTCGCTGGTGCGGAAAAACTTTATCAGCAGTTCCCAAGCTTTCACTTAATTATGATTTTGATAAAGACTGGAGTAATTACAATATGGCTTACAACCAAATTCAAGTTAACGAAAAAAGCATTGCATTGACTTGCCCTAATTGTGGAATCGACAATACTCTGCAATCGGTATTTTGTGTGCATTGTGGGACGTGGTTACAAAATGTATGCACAAAACTGTTCTTAACCGACTATCTTAATATGAAATCTGACAAAAGCTCCGAAAATTATCAGGTTTTAAACAACATCTCCTCAGAACAAGGATTGTATGACGGTGCAAAATTACTAAACTTAGTTATAGATGCTTACAGTAATGGAAATCCTTTCGCCTCTTCTAACAATACTGATTTAGAGTTTGCTCCTGCTAACGCACGTTTTTGTCCTAATTGTGGATGTATAACTAGTTTCTTTCTACAAGATCTTTTAGTACCTGTCGAAAATGAACAATCCCAAACAGTTTCTGACGAATTACCATTTTAATAAATCGTCCAAACACTGAAGACATTAAAAGCTGATAACTATTGGAGGGATTCCATATGAAGAAAGTTTTAATTTTAGGGGTAACATTGTTAACCGGCCTAACTCTCACTGCCTGTGGAAGCACAAGTAGCAGTTCCAGTACTGATGATAAGAGTAGTTCTTCAACTACTCAAGTAGCCAAAAGTTCTCAAGAGTCTTCAAATGAAACTAAGGTTCCTGCGGAATACCAAGTTGCCCACGAAAAAGCTGAAAACTACGCTAATACTATGTACATGTCAAAACGCGGTGTATACGCTCAACTCACTTCACAAGCTGAGGGATTTAAGGCAAAACCTGCTTTGTGGGCAGTTCGACATTTAACTGATGTTGATTGGAATGCAAATGCGCTCCAAAAAGCTAAAGATTATCAAAAACAACAATCCATGTCGTCAAGTGCCATTTATAATCAGCTGACATCAAATTATGGTGAAAAATTTACTCCTGCACAGGCCAAATATGCAATCCAACATCTAAATAATTAAAAGCACATCCCCCATTCACCAAAGTTTAGGATGTACCAGATAAATCTATTCAGGAGTACAAGAAAGAAGGTGAGGCCGTCAAAATTCCTTTTAAGTCCGTCCCAGGGTAGAAAGGAAAACAAATGACAACTATTAAAAAATATACTGATAAAAACGGTGATACTAAGTATCAATTTCAAATCTATGTAGGCAAAGACCCCCGGACAGGTAAGGATATTCGTACCCGTCGGCGTGGTTTTGACACCAAAAAAGAAGCCCAACTCTCCCTTTCCAGACTAGAGCTGGAAATTGAAGAACGGGGCTTGCAACAACAGGATAATTCTAAATTTTCTGATATCTATGAACTGTGGTTCACGCAGTATCAACAAACGGTCAAAGAAAGCACCTGGGCAACTACCCAGCGTATCTTTGACAACCACATTCTACCAGTTTTTAAAGATTATCGCATTACTAAAATTGATGTGCCCACTTGTCAGCAAGCCTTGAATCCATGGTTTAAAGCGGGTTTTAAGAAATACCACACCTATCTCAACTATGTGGGCATGGTCATGGAGTTTGCGATTGGTATGCAACTAATCCACGACAACCCTACTCAGCACGTAATCATCCCTAAGAACAAAACTGATTATGAACGAAAGAATTTAGAGAATTACTATGACCGTGACGAATTGAAACACTTCTTTGATTGCCTACAAGATGATGCTATCAATCCACAAGCATACGTATTCTTTCGACTAGCGGCTTTTTCAGGGATGCGTAAATCGGAAATGCTGGTTTTGACGTGGCAAGATGTGGACTTCGTACATCACACTATCAGCGTCAATAAGTCCCAGTCTAAGGGTGATAACAACCGGCTATTGGTTCAGTCACCTAAGACGAAGCGAAGTATGCGTACGGTCTATTTAGACTCCAAAACTATGCAGATACTTCATGACTGGCAACATCAACAAAAAGAATTCTTGCTGGCTCAAGGGTTCAATCAGATCAATTTAATTTTCAGCAATGAAGAAAACCAAATGTTTCAACCCACGAAGCCTAGAATTTGGCTTCGTCATGTGATCGAACGTTACGACCTAAAACCGGTCACAGTCCATGCATTTCGCCACACCTATGCCACCTTGCCTTTGCATCTGGGGCTAGTATCAAGTCTGTTCAAGAACAACTTGGCCACTCGTCTTATAAGACCACAATGGACATCTACACGGCAACGACGAAGCAAGAACAAAATGAAGCCACTCAGAAACTAGCTCAGTATTTAGGCTTCTAAATTTGGCTACGTTTTTGGCTACGTTTTATGTGAAAACCAGTGACAACCCATGACAATAAAAAAAGCCAAAATCGCTCTACAACAACGATTTTGACAACTCATGAAACTTCATGAAACCTATAAGTTGGGTATACTGGGCTCGAACCAGTAAATTACGGATTCAGAGTCCGCTGCCTTACCAATTTGGCGAATACCCAATGAAATATTACAACTAAATATTCTAGAGATTTTTAAGCAAAAAGTCAACAGGAATATTGATAATATTGGTGTTGACAATCCTTCCGATTTTCGATAAGATATTTAAGTAAGTTTGATGACATTGCCCGCTGGTCAAACTGGTTTAAGACGTCGCCCTCTCAAGGCGGAGTTACGGGTTCGAGCCCCGTGCGGGTGATAAAGCACTATAGAAGCTGATATACCAAGGTATATCGGCTTTTTTGTTTTCTTAGATTTTGTCCGGATCAACACAGCTTTCCGAGGTTAGATTACCTAAACATTGCACCCAAGTTACATTTTCATTATCACAAGCTTATCTTTATAGAATCTTAAGAGTTAGTGAGATAATGAACCTGTATTAATAGGGGTGATATTTATGAAACGGCTATTAGCATTCGGGGTGCTTTTGAGCTTAGCGGGTATGCTAGCAGCTTGCGGACAAACGGGGACCGTAAGCCCAGCCCATACAGCAGACGCTAAGACAGAAGTAAAAGGCTTAAAACTTCAAATTAAAATGAAACACACTAGAACTAAAGTAAACCGCAAAAATTACCAACAAATTAAAGTTGGATCGGTGAGTAATGGTGTTGGTGGTACTACTGAAAAGCAAGTTATTGCTTTATTAGGCAAGCCATCCGTCCAGTCAAAAGCAAATATCTCTGGAACCAATCACAAAACGACTCAACTATCTTGGCGTAACGTTTGTCCCACCTTCCACTCATCATTTGTGACTATTCAATTAACTGATAATAAAGTGGTAGCAAAATCATACGCCGCCAGTAAAGTTGGCAGTCCTAAAATTGTTTCTGCTAAGCAAGCAAAATCAATAAAGATTGGTAGCCAATACGTTGATATCTTGGCGAAATTAGGAACCCCGAACGGCGAAGCTGTCACCGGTAGCGGACCGTTTCAAATAAGGGAGATAACCTATCTGACGAGCAAGCAAGGAAATGCTGTTAGTTTCGCCTTGACTGGTAATCAAGTTATCAACAAGATCAGTACTCAAATTAACTAAAAGGAACCAACTCGAAATGAGTTGGTTCCTTTTTAGCTACCTATGAAATTAAAGGCGTTTGTTTAGCTCATCGCCAATTTCTTCAAATCCTGGTTTGCCTAGCAAGCCAAACATATTCTTCTTATATGCTTCAACCCCTGGCTGATTAAATGGATTGATTCCGTTCAAATAACCTGAAATAGCAATTCCTACTTCAAAGAAGTAAATCAAATAACCAAGTGAGTATTCCTTCTCATCTGGAATATGAACAGTCATAACGGGAACTCCACCATCGGTATGGGCAAGAACTACACCTTCATACGCCTTAGTGTTAACCCAGTCCAATGACTTGCCCTCAAGGTAGCCCAAACCATCTAGGTCCTTTTCAGCTGAAGGAACGGTAACGTCAGCATTTGGAGTATCAAGCTTAATCACAGTTTCAAACAGGTTTCTAAGCCCTTCTTGGATGTATTGACCAAGTGAATGTAAGTCAGTTGTAAAGTTGGCTGAGGATGGATAAATTCCCTTTTGGTCTTTACCTTCTGATTCTCCAGCAAGTTGCTTCCACCATTCGGCAAACATTCTTAAATTTGGCTCGTAGTTTTCAAGGATTTCAGTAGTGAAGCCCTTGCGGTAAAGGATGTTTCTGTACGCAGCATATTGATATGCTGGGTTCTTAGTTAAGTCTGGATCAGTGAGTTCGTTTTGAGCATCCCTAGCACCAGCCATCAAGTCATCAATGCTAGCACCCGATACTGCAATTGGTAATAGTCCCACTGGGCTAAGAACTGAGTAACGGCCACCAACACCATCAAGGATGACAAATGATTCCCAACCATTAACGTCGGCTTCGCGTTTCAATGCTCCTTGTTTCTTATCAGTAGTTACATAGATTCTTGAATTTGCTTCCTTTTCACCGTACTTGGCAACTAATTTCTCACGGAAAATTCTGAATGCAATTGCAGGTTCTGTTGTTGTTCCAGACTTTGAAATAACGTTAATTGAAAAGTCAGCATCACCAACATAGTCTAATAATTCACTCAAGTATGATGATGACAGTGAGTTTCCTGCAAAGATAACTTGGGTATCATCCTGATTTCTAGTGTAGAAATTATTGTGCAACACATCGATTGCCATTTGGGCGCCAAGGTATGAGCCACCGATACCAATTGCAATCAAAAACTTTGAATCCTTACGAATCTTAGCAGCAGCCTGCTTAATTCGGTCAAACTCCTCATGGTCATAGTTAGTTGGTAAATCGAGCCAGTCGCGGAAATCACTACCTGCACCGGTTCCTTTTCTAAGTTGTTCATCAGCGGCATTAACCATCGCTTGCATTTCGCCTAACTCATTTTCATGAACAAATTTACCTAATTTTGATGTATCAAAGTTAACATAAGCCATAATTTACTTCATCCTCAGCTTTCAATTGTATTTTCGTCACCTTGCTGACTTTTTTCATTATCCTCATCAGGAAAGATGATCGTAAAAGTTGTACCCTCATTTAATTTAGACTTAACAGATATCTCGCCACCATGCTGTTTGACCAGCTGGTGAACAATCGCAAGTCCTAGACCAGACTCCCCGTATTTACCACTTCTTCGGGAAGCGTCGGCCTTATAATACCGTTCAAAGATGTTCTTCTGTTGCTCATCAGTCATCCCAATCCCTGAATCCTGAATCCGAACGATAGTTTCATTATACCCTCGTTCCCCAATCAGAGTAATGGTTCCATTTTCAGTAAACTGAATTGCATTGGTCGTGATATTGACCATAATTTGAACAAATCGATCATAATCGGCGTAAATTGGTAACTCTTTAGGGGCATGAATATGAATCTCGTCCTTAGCTAACCCCGACTTATTGCTTAGCTGTTCAACAATGTTTTCAAAAACATCGTGAGCGTTGAAATGACGCCTGTCCAATTGAATAGAATTGGTCCTGATCTTCTCATAATCCAAGTTTTCATTAACCAATCTAATCAATCGTTGGGTTTCGTTACTCATCAAATCCAAACTCTGCTCACGTGAATCCTCGGGAATTACATCATACTTAATTCCCTCCAAAATTCCTGAAATCGTAGTAAGTGGAGTTCGCATTTCATGCGCTGCGTCAGCCAAAAACTCTTGTCGTCGTTCCTCTTGTCGCTGAATTTCCTGCTCCCCTTTTTGAAGGGACTCAGTCATATGATTGAAATCACCAATCAACTCATCGATTTCATCTTGGCCCTTAACGGGAACTCTAATGTTGTAGTTACCATTAGCAACTTGATTAGCCACGCTTTGGAGTTGACTAATTCGGCGATTCAACCTATTTGCAATAAAGAAACTAACAATCATCGCCATAATAAGTGCGATTCCCAATCCAGTAATCAAGTTACGATTTATCCGGTCAACGTTCGAATTAACATCCGAAATAAAGGAACCAGCAACAACCGCCGCTACCAATTTTTTCTTGTAATAGTAAGGCTTCAAAACCTCAATCATCGCAGGACGGGTCTTCCCGTTTGGTAGCTTCGTTGACTGACTAGAAACCTTTCTCACAATCTGGTCTTTTTGGAGATGAGACCAATCTTTCTTGGAGATTTGAGGAGATAACCCGTTGCTTGGAAAAATCACCTTATTCTTTACATTGAACAAAGTAAAATGGACAGATTGATTTTCCAGCAGCGATTCACTTATTTTAAGAGTCTTTTTGTTAAACTCAATTTTTGAATTTGCAGTACTGCCTTCATTGTTTACGATCAGTGATTGTTGAATCAAGCTGTCTGAATATTTTTCCAACCGTTGCCACGTTGTGTCGTACACAAATGACTTAGTGGTTCGTGAAAATGAAAAACCTAACAGCAAGATGGTAAGAGCGATAACCGTAAAGAAGGCCAGCATCTGCTGATAAATCATTTTCATTCTTCAGAATTCACTTCGCTATCGTCAAATTTATAGCCAACACCCCAAACAGTTTGAATGACTTGAGGGCCAACTTTTTCAATTTTTTGTCTTAATTTCTTAACGTGAGCGTCAACTGTTCGTTCGTCACCGTAGTATTCGTAGTCCCAGACTAACCCTAGTAATTGCTCCCGTGAGAACACTTGACGTGGTTTTTGGGCTAATGTTTTCAGCAAATCAAATTCCTTCGGCGTTAAATCAGGAATTGCCTTATCATCCAAGTAGGCTTCGCGCGTACTAGTGTTGAGTTTAAAGTGATCAGTTTGAACCAAATTGTTGTTTTTAGAACTTGAAGATGATTCCTCACCCCCACCACCTTCAGTATGAACACGCCGTTGTAAAGCTTTAATTCTAGCAACTAACGTAATTGGTGAAAATGGTTTAGTAACATAGTCATCAGCCCCCATCTCAAATCCAATGACTTGGTCACTATCAGAATCTCTAGCCGTTAACATAATTATTGGCACGGATTCAGATTGAGCCCGAATTTCTCTCGCGACTTCCATTCCATCCTTTTTAGGTAAGTTCAAATCAAGGGTGATAATATCCCAATCATCGGGCGATTCATTAAATTTATCCATGGCCTCATCGCCATCGTACGCAAAAGTAACGTCCCAATCTTCCTTCTGGAAAAACATGGACATCATTTCAGATACTGATTTATTATCTTCAATCATTAACAACTTCATTATTCTACCTCCCGCGGATTAATAGCTAATTGCCTCAACCCTGCGATTTTGCCAGTGCTTTTTTAAATGGGTAGTCGATATCGACTCCAAATGACCCGTCCAAGGATCATTGTAATAAAAGATTTTCTTATTAAAGCCTATCAAAACAATTAAGCTAGTCTTCAGATTATTAACACCAGCAACCTTCAGAATAACGGGTCGCCGTCTCATTATCTGGTTCTCAAGTTGCTTGAAATTAGCTCTTCGCAAATCCTTTATCGAGTGGGTGGCATCGATAATGATATGACTTAAGTCAGCTAAACTATCATCATTTTGATTCCAATCACCTATTTGATTCTTAATTTCATCATCACTCAAGTTTGCCCCAGCACTTTGAAGTACCATTTGTAGAGCTGCAACCTGATTGTCCAAATCGGTTTGTGTCTGCTGTTTCAAAGGCGGAATGGCCAAACGTCTAAATGTTTTCTTGACGTTCTTCTTGGGTAACCATCCCTCAAAGTTATCGTATTTAAAATGATACCAAGCTTGCTTGTTAAAAAAGTTTATTTTATCAACCAACAAATCTTGATTCCAAATAGTCTCTGGTAACTTTATCCGTTTGAGCAAGGTGTCATCCGCGTCTTCAATATCCTGGAGATACCACTGTTCGCCGGGAATTGAGCCAAGCCGAATATAAAACGGATGTGGTGTTTCGCTAGCAATTGATGTCTTTTTCATCTTTTCACCCCATATATATCCATTCTACCAAGAAAATGCTTAACTTGCTTAAAAAGTATTAAGCTTGGTATCATTATTTTAGATAGTTCCAAATTAAATATGTAAGGACGGTACATCCATGTATAAAGGAATTGCATTTTTCGACCTCGATCACACTTTACTCAACGAACAGACAAAGGTTGATGACGAAGTAGCTAACGCAATGCACCAATTACGAGCTAACAACGTCCTCCCAGTGATTTCGACTGGCCGTAACATTTTCGAGATTACAACGATTTTGGAGAGAACCGGAATCGATTCAGTTGTGTCTGCAAACGGTAGTTTCGTTACGTTTGAAAGCAAACCAGTTTATGAAGCAGTGCTAGACAATTTTAAAATTCAAGAATTTATGGATTATGCGAAAACATTTGATGACTCGGTAACCGTTTATTCAAACGAAGATTACCGCATCAATATGGTTAACGAAACTGTTAAGAATAATTATGCCTCAATCAACACTCCCGTTCCACCAGTTGGAACTGAGGAATTCATGGCCAACAACAAAATTTACATGATGGTGGTCAACACCGTTGGGCACGATGACGATTATATCAATAAGTACGACGGTGTTTTCACTTTCTTCCGAAACACGCCGTACAGTATGGACGTTGTAGCTGCCGGTGGTTCCAAAAAACGAGGCATCATCGAACTTGTCAAAAATGCCAAACTTGAAGGAGTTCCTACGTACGGATTTGGTGATGGTAACAACGATATTCCGATGCTTGAACACGTAGATCACCCAGTAGTGATGGGTAACGGGCTACCTCACGTTAAGGAATACGCTGAGTTTATCACCACCAACAATACTGATCATGGTATCGTTAATGGTCTAAAGCACTTTGATCTTATCTAAATCGCTTTATTATACTGGATTAGTATGTTAAAGTATTAATGCAGTATTTTGGGGTCGTTAAGGATTCGACGGGTATAGGTCGAGCCTGGATTGCGTTTCGTGCGGCGCCACGTAAAACCGCCCAGTTTAAATTATAACTGCAAAAAATAATAACAATTCTTACGCTTTAGCTGCCTAATAAGCGCTTAACGTAGATCCTCCTAATCTCGTCCATGGGTTAGATCTGGGTCCTAAATTTAGTGGACTTACGCCGGTTGCTCACACCTGAAGTGGACGGAAGAGACTAATCAGGTTAGCTATTTATGAGTGCCTTGATTTGCGGCGTTTTAAATAGCTAATTTTAAATAGTAAATCTATGAACGTAGATATCTAGGTGCCGATATGCTCGGACGCGGGTTCGACTCCCGCCGACTCCATAAAGTAAGTTTCACAAGTTGTCATGGGTTGCCAAAGGGCCGATATAACGCGATTTTGTGATTTGAGAATTGTCACTGATTGTCATATATTGTCAGAAAAAGTTAGCCAAATTTTTAAATACCTGGGCCAGATTGAGAAGTTAGCCAATTAATTTGGCTAACTTTTTTATTTCTTGAATTTACAATTTAAGTGCAATAGTGACTAAAAAAAAACCCATAGCTGGATTCCTGTAAAATGATGTTTGCGAAAACAATCATGAAAGGAATCTAGCTATGAGCCACTACAAGCATCTTACCATAGAAGAACGTGAAACTATATTCTTAATGAATCATCGAGGT
>NZ_CATNVB010000025.1 GCF_951230165.1 Lentilactobacillus sp. Marseille-Q4993 | reverse complement strand
TGGTAAGATGCTTGTAGTGGCTCATAGCTAGATTCCTTTCATGATTGTTTTCGCAAACATCATTTTACAGGAATCCAGCTATGGGTCCTTTTTTTAGTCACTGTTGCACTTAAATTGTAAATTCAAGACTTATAAAATTGGTGACAATAATCTGGAGAAAGTCTGCTTGAATTTAAGCCACCTTGATTGTTTCTCAAAGTCCTCTGGTGTCATTAAGGTACTATCGTTTATGTCATTCAAGTAGATTTGCTTAAGTTCCTTGGACACCTTTTCGTCATAAATAAATGAGTTGATTTCAAAGTTCAGTTTGAAACTCCGATAATCCATATTTGCTGAACCGACGGAAGCCATGCTATCATCAATCACCATTGTCTTGGCATGCATGAATCCTTTGTCGTAAAAATAGATTTTAATCCCTTCTTCAGCCAACTGGCGGGCATAGTATTGGGTTGCTCGATAAACAAACGGATGATCCGGCATCGATGGAATCATGACCCGCACATCTACCCCCGACGAAGCAGCAATTCTCAGCGCATCGAGAACTGAATCATCAGGAATCAAGTATGGGGACTGGATGTAACAGTAATCCCTAGCCAACGTAATTAGTTTGATATACCCCATCTTAATCTGCTGGAGATCAGAATCTGGTCCGCTTGAAACAATCTGCATGTTGACCATTCCCTTAGTCGTTGTGACTGGGAAGTACTTAGCATCAACCTTCTCCTCATCAATCTGATCCTGCGGACTAGTTGCATTCCAATCTAACACAAACCGAGCCTGCAAACCGAAAACCGCCGACCCAATGATTCTCATATGAGTATCTCGCCATGGGCCAAACTTCTTTTTACGGCCAAGGTATTGGTCACCAATATTAAACCCACCGGTATAGCCAATCACACCATCAATAACAATAATCTTTCTATGATCACGAAAGTTTAAACGGAAATCCACAATAACGGATCTAGTGTTCAAGAAAGGATAAACGTGACCACCAGCATCAGTTAGTGGTTTAAAAAACTTCCTGGTAGTTCCCATCGATCCCCAAGAGTCATAAATCACCCGGACCTCGACTCCCTGCTTAGCCTTCTTGACTAGCAAATCAAGGATTTCGTTACCGATTTTATCAGAATAGAAGGTATAGAACTCGATATGGATACTCTTTTTGGCCCCTTCAATATCTTCGATAACCCGATGAAACAGTTCCTTACCATCGGTGAAAATATGGACCTTATTTTGCCGCGCCAAAAACGAATGACTAGTTGTCATAAACATGTTAACCGCACTAATGGCCCGTCGCGAAATAACATCAGAAGCCGTCCGCTCTTCACTTCCAAGCTGAGCCCGTTGTTCCTCAAGTCGTTCATCCAATTGCATCTGCACGTGCGAATGTAATTTGAACAACCGGTTTTTAGGTAGTTTTCGGCCAACAAAGGCATACATGATGAACCCTAATACCGGTATAAAAACGAGCACTAATAGCCATGCCCAAATTGCCGCAATATCTCGTTTCTCTCTAAAAACAGTGAGAATCGCAAGCAGAGCATTGACTGCTACAACTATTTGAAAAATTAAACCCCAATCAACTTGCATTCTTTTACCTCGAAATGTTTTACAATATGAGTATAGTATACTCGAAAGTTGGTCAATATATGAACTCATTTATAACATTATTTCCAAGAATGCACGGCCTTCACCGCTTCCTCTTTTTCCACCTACTGTTTAGAGAGCAGCCAATTCTGGGAATTGCCATCCTAGTTGCTATCGTCTTATTCATCATCTATAAATATATGAATCGGAGGTAACGCATTTTAAGTCAGCCTTTAGGTCCCACCGCTAAAATAACTTCAACAAATAAACATTGGTGGTGACCTAATTTGAATAACATAGTTGAGATTACATTTGAAATGCTACCCATTTTAGGTGGACTTTTTGCTACATACGAAAGTTTTAATTTAATGGCGACAACCTGTTTTGGTGTGGCATGCATTGCATCAATCGGGTATTTTTGGATAACCAACAAATTACACGACGAAGGATAATCTTTGTTAATACCAGAGCTATTAGGGTAAAATAGCGGTGATAAATTACTTTTGGGGGAAAGTTATATGAAACTGCGCAACTTACTAGTGGGGAGTTTAGCTGGTCTTTGTCTATTAGTATGTAGCCGACCAATCAGTGCTGCTAAGATCACTCTAACGGGAGCTGACAACGTTAGGGATTTTCAAAATTATCGGGTTCCCGGAAACCGCAAACTAAAGACTGGCTTAATTATTAGATCGTCAAAGCTTAGCAATATCACTACAGGTGACGCTCAAAAGCTAAAGACTAAGTACCATTTGAAATACATCGTTGATTTAAGGTCTCCACAAGAAATTGCCAAAGCTCCGGACAAACACATCAAGGGTGTCAAACTAATTAAGGCCCCAGTCATCAACAACGCTGACTATACCCGTTATAATTTGGCTAAACTTACTAAGGGAGCTACTGCCCAACACTACTTATACCGTCACTTTACTACCAAAAACGGTCAGGCCGCTTACCGGAAACTTTTTAAAACTCTATTGGCCGCTCCCAAAAACAGCGCAGTTTTATTTCATTGTAGCGCTGGTAAAGATCGAACAGGTTTTGGGGCTGCCTTGATTCTAACTGCCCTCGGAGTTCCCTCAAAGACAATTACTAAAGACTACTTGTTATCCAATAAATACCGTCACAAGTATAATGTGGCTCACCTAAATAATCTAAAAAGATTAGGTTACTCAAGCATTCAAAAAGCTAACATCAAGAACACTCTTCTGGTAAAAGTGAGTTATCTAAACACCAGTATTAAGTCCGCAAAGAAACAGTCAAATTCGCTCACTGGTTTTATCGAGCATAAGCTAAAAATCACCCCCAAGATGATTAAACAACTACGAGCGAAATATTTAACCAACTAAATTTCAAAAAATCAATAAAATAGGGTCTTCCAGTTGTACAATTATTGGTAACAACAGGGAGGCTTTTTTATGACTTTATCACAACATAGTTCATGTACTACGATCCTCGTAGGTAAAAACGCAAGTTACGACGGCTCAACACTAATTGCCAGAAACGAAGACGCTGGTGGGCCAATCAACCCTAAGAATTTTAAGGTTGTTAAACCAGAAGACCAGCCACAAGATTATCATGCTAAGCTTAGCAAGTTTTCTGTTAAATTACCCGACAACCCGCTGCGATACACGTCATTACCGGATGTTGAAGACGACGGTGTTTGGGGTGAAGCTGGAATCAACAGTAAAAACGTCGCAATGAGTGCAACGGAAACCATTACCACCAATCCAAGAATTCTTGGAGCAGACCCCTTGGTAAAGGACGGCTTTGGTGAAGAAGATTTGCTAACCATTACCCTACCTTACGTTAGCTCAGCCAGAGAAGGAGTAGCCCGGGTCGGCGAACTTCTAAAGCAATACGGTACATACGAATCAAACGGAATTATCTTCTCAGACGTTGATGAAGTTTGGTACCTAGAAACAGCTGGTGGTCACCACTGGGTTGCTCAAAGAGTCCCTGATGATGCCTATGTGGTAGCCCCTAATCAGACCGGAATTCAGGAAGTCGACTTCAATGATCCAAACAACTTTATGTTTGCTGATGACCTGAGAGAATTTGTTGAGAAGAATCACCTTAACCTAAATAGTGGCTTCAATTTCCGGGAAATTTTCGGCTCCCACTCACCACTTGATCACCATTACAATACCCCACGGGCTTGGTATGTTCAGGGCTACTTTGACCCTGAATCAATAAAGGACAAAGAGCCAATTAGCGACGAGCTCCCATTTATTTGTCACGCAAACCGCAAAATTACGATTGAAGATATCAAGTTTGCCCTTAGTTCCCATTATCAAGAAACAAACTACGATCCATTTGCCCCAACTGCCACTGAGGGGAAGAAGTACCGGCCAATTGGTTTTAATCGAAATCAAGAGCTGTCATTATTGCAGATTCGCCCTTACGCCCCAGCTGAATCAGCAGCAATTCACTGGCTTGCTCTTGGTACCAACCCATTCAATACCATCGTGCCGTTTTACGCAAATGTAAACGATACTCCAAGCGATTATCAGAATGGGAAACCAACCGTTGACAGTAACAATGCATACTGGCTTAATAAACTGATTGGCCTGATCGCCAATGACCATTTTCACACTCTGATTGGTGACATCGAAGACTACCAAGAGAAAACCCTTGGCTATGGCCATCTGCGAATCAGTCAAACAGATTCCAAGGTAGCTAATTTATCAGGCGCCGACTTGCAAACTGAATTAGAAACCGCAAACCAAGAAACCGCTGATAATATCCTGGCAACCACTAAGGAGTTATTAACCAAAGTCGTTGCTAAGGCTAGCGAAGAAGTTACTGGTGCATTTACGCATGACCAATATTGATCAGAGTTACAGTTGGCTGTTAGAAAAACTAGAAAACAACTAAGTAGCTAGAACAGGCAGCTGGGACATAATTAATCACATCAAAAAATGCGATGATAATTTCATTTTCATGAAAATTATCGTCGCATTTTTACTTTTATCCAAATCTTTACAACACACAGAAACCAGCAGAACTGAGAACCATTATCTTTTACTTGATTTCATCGATTGCTTTTTTAATTGCTTCCTGCTGAATTTTAGCTTTGATTTGACTGATCAGATGCTTTTGCTGACTTGCAGTCATCTTTGGATTCTTCATCCGGGCTGCCATTACCTGCTTCTGAACTAGTTGTTTTAGCATTGCTTTTTGGGCCGGTGACTGCTTAGCGGCTGCTTTCAGCTTTTTACCAAGAGCCTTGGCTTGATCAGTACTTAGTACCTGCCATGAGTTAGGAATCTCAAACTCATTGGTTTGCTTGATCAATTTATGATTTTCCTTACCAGAAAACAGAGACTTGATCATACCGTTGTTATAAACCCAAACAGTTTTCTTTACCCGCAATTCAGCGGAACCAGATGATACTCGTTTAACCGTGTTTTTGACATCATAGTTAGCTGTAGTGTGCGTAACCTTATCCTTGGGATTGGTCTTATAAATATACACTCTAGCATCCTTACTTGTCCCAATTTGCTTATACAGCATCATTGACAAAGCCTTGTTGCCGGAAGCTGGATAAACTTGGTAATGACGCTCAGTCGTCTGCTTATGCATCCCAACGTGTTGATTATCATGAACGATAATAAATCCCAAAGAGCTCAGCATTACCCCACCAGTAATAATCACCAGAACATATCTCAACCAAGAATCCTTCATCAAAATAAAACTTAAGTAGAGACAAACCGTACTAATCCCCAAAATCCATAGAATCATTATTTTGCCTCCTCATCTAAGTTACTTTTGCTTCTAATTGGCTTCTTGTTAAGGAAGAATGCCAATAGCCAACCTACCAAACTAAATCCAACAGCAATCCAAAACGCAGCGTGATAACCATTGAGAGTAGCGTTAAAGAAATCGTTCTTATATTTGAGTGGATTACTATGAATTAAGCTATGAGCTGGCTTACTTTGATCCGTCACGTTCGTCAAAACGGAAACCATAACGGCAGTCGTAACTGACGATGCAATCTGACGAATCGTGTTATTCGCCGCGGTTCCATGAGGAATCATCCGTGGGGCTAAAGCGTTCATTCCGTTTGTTGTAATTGGCATCATCACAATTGAAATACCAAACATCCGCACGGCATAAATAACGGTAATGAAAATCGTTGGCATGTCTTGAGTAATAAATGCGAATGGTAAAGTTCCCATCGTCAAAATAAACAAACCAAGAATGGCTAACCGTTTTGCACCAATTCTATCAAACACAACACCCGTAATTGGGCTCATCAGACCAATCAAAAGGGCCCCTGGTAGCAGAGTTAGCCCAGATTCAAACGCTGACTTACCGTGAATAATTTGGAGATAGAGGGGAATAATCATTCCAGCTCCAACCATGGCCATGTTCGCAATCGAAGCCAATACAGTTGATAACGTAAAAATTTTGTTTTCAAAAACGCGAACTTGAAGGAATGGGTTCTCGAGTTTGAATTGGCGGATTCCAAATAATGCGATAACTACAATTCCGATTCCAATCGACCAGAGAACGACCGGATCAGTCCAGCCTTTGTTTCCAACCTCAGAAAATCCATAAAGTAGGGATCCAAATCCAACGGTTGATTCAATCAACGAAATAATATCCATTGAAGGATCAGTCATTGGCAGCACGTTCTTAACATACTTAAGCGCCAATAACAGCACAATGATGATAATTGGAATCAGCATGCCAAACAGTGTCCGCCAACCAAAATTATCAATAATATAACCGGACAAAGTTGGGCCAATTGCAGGAGCAACCCCAACTGCAATTCCAGTAATTCCCATTGCTGCTCCCCGCTTTTCAGGTGGGAAAATCGTCAGCATAATGTTTTGAAGTAACGGCATCGTAACTCCAACCCCTAAGGCTTGGACTAGTCGGCCAGCAAGTAGCATTCCAAAACTATTTGCTACATATGCAATAATTGTTCCAACCAAGAATGTTGCCATTGCAGTAATGTACAACCACTTCGTTGGGATCTTACCACTCAAATATGCTGAAACGGGAATCATAATCCCGTTAACCATCATAAATCCAGTGGTTAACCATTGAACCGTGGCAGTTGAAATATTGAAGGCATCCATTAATGTTGGAAATGCCGTTGCCAAAATCGTTTGGTTCAACACCGTAATAAACACCCCGACAACGATAGTGATAACCATCATCGGAATATTAATTGGTTGACCGTTTGTATCTCTTCTTTCCATCTCTAATGCCTACCTTAATTAATATAATTGCAAACATCCATATCACATAATGTGATAACAACATTGCATAATGTTATACTTTAGTTTATACTATGTCAAGAGCAAAGAGGCCAAAGGAGGCCAATTATGGATGGATTTGTAAAAAAGCTCCGTTCCCTAAACATTTCTCTGGGGATGGGTGAGACTAGCCGGGTGACTGGCGCAACCTCAACCCAGATTCGCTATTGGGAAAAAAAGGGCATCATTAAGTCAATGAGATACGGTAACGGAACGAATAAGCGTTACACACTGAAAAATATCGCTGCAATTATCTTTATCAAAGATAAAATGGATCAAGGATATACCCTTGCCAAGGCAGAGGAAGACCTGCAAGATTACATGCATGACAGTGACGACATTCACCTGTTTATGAGTCAGCGGATGAAGTCGTTTGAAAAAGAGGGCGACGTTACGGCTATCGGATTCGGCCAAATTGAAAACGACCCCGAGTTTGACATGGTAGCAAAGATTGCCGATGGCAACGTTAAGCTCTATAAGGAAGAACATAAAGAAAGTTAATTAATTATTACAATAGAAAACCCCTGATAAGTGGGTTCGGAAAGCACCTTCGCATGCCTTCCGTCCTACTAATCAGGGGTTTATTTTATTTACTGTGTTCTTATTCCTCACCCACAACTGTAAATCTTTCGTTTTTGTGAGTTGGATTTTCAATCTCATCAACTAGCGCTTTTGCAAGGGTTTCACTGTAGACAATTGAGTTACCTTGGCTATTTTTCAACATGGTATTACTACCAAGTCGGAACTCAGTCAAAGCTCCTGGTTTGAAAGTACCGCTCGGAGAAACCGCAACCCAATTTACTCCTTCAGAATCCAGCAACATTCGGTACTCCTCCACTTGAGCCTTTGGCGTGGCAATCCAATCATCATGGCCAGGCATCTGTAGTAGATTGTCCAGCAAAATTTTACCACCACCAACACTTAGACTAGCTGCGCCTAAAATAAATGCTAGCCGTGGCTTATTGTTGCCCTTAACTAGGTCAACTAACTTTTCTGCCAATTCCAAGTGGAGATGGGCTAAATCTTGATTACCCGGGGCAAATGCATCCACCACAACATCAAAATCTTTAATATCATCAAACGTTAGGTCAAATGCATCCATTTTTAGGTACGTTACGTCATCCCCAAACATCTGCTTAGCTTTATCAACATTCCTAACTAACGCCGTGACGTCGATTCCCCGTTTGCTAGCATCTTTGGTAATCGCGCTTCCAGCCATTCCTGTCGCACCAATTACTACTATTTTTAAACTCATCATTTTGCCTCCCCTTCAATTGTTACCATAAGTATTTTGGAAACGGTCATGATAGTCAATTAATTAGTTTTATAAATCGACCGAAATCTAAAGAGATTATAAAATAACAAAAAAAGATAACTTTTTTGGTCAAAAAACTTTACTTACAAAAAGTAATTGGTATAATAATATTTATTGATTGAAATACTAAAATCTAAAACTTTAAGTGAGGTATCCCAAATGAAGGAACAATTTTTAGACTTATCAAAGAACCGTCGCTCAATTTACGCTCTAGGTCGTAACGTTAGCCAAAGCCAAGATGAGATTGCTGACTTGATCAAGGAAAACATCAAGTGGGCCCCAACCCCATTCAACAACCAAACTACTCGTGCCATCATCCTATTCGGTGACAACCACGAAAAGCTTTGGGACATCGTTGCTGACCGTCTTAAGTCAGAAGTTCCTAGTGAGGAAGCTTACCAAAAGACACTTGCAAAGATTAACGGCTTCAAGGCTGCTTTCGGTACAGTGTTGTTCTACACTGATATGAGCGTTGTTCACCAATTTGAAAACGACTTTGCTTTGTATGCTGACAACTTCCAAGACTGGTCAGAACAAGCTCAAGGTAACGCTCAATATGCTGTTTGGACTTCATTGGCTGAAAACGGTATTGGTGCTAACCTTCAACATTACAACCCAATCATTGATGACCTTGTAAAGGATGCGTTCAACGTTCCTGATAACTGGAAACTCCGTGCTCAATTAGACTTTGGTTCAATTGAAGCCGGTGCCGGTGACAAGGATTTCATGGACGATTCAGATCGTTTCCAAGTATTGAAGTAAATACAAACCAAAAACATCACCTTTATGGTGGTGTTTTTTTGTCTTCAAGAACACACAATATTTGACTACCAGGCAATACAATGACAATCTAGAGTTATTATCTAGTGACTAAGGGGGAGTCTCAATGTTTGCTGCATTATTCCAAGCTACTGGTGCGTTTAAAAAAAGATTTTCACAATACATGATTTTATTGATATCAATGAACGCCCTTTTGGCTGTTTTAATAGTTGGCTTTAAGTGGCTAACAGGATACGTTCTATCTCTGTTGGACATCCCTTATGTTTCTTATACCAACGCCTTGCAGATTATCAAAAACCCGCTGGCAGTATTATTTCTGCTAATAATTCTGGTTTTACTACTAATAACTGTTTACTGGCAATTTGCCTTCATCCTACTAGGGATAAAGCAAATCGAAAACCACACATTCTCATTACGTTACTTATTAGGCAGTAGCTTAGAAAGTGTGTTCCACTTAACTATTTGGGAAGTTATCTTCTTTATCTTCTACTTCGTCCTAATCCTACCGCTTTCCCAGGTGATTTTTAGCTCTAAATTGTTAGGAAAAATCGTAATTCCCGACTTCATCATTGAGTTTTTACAAACTAAACCATTACTGATACTGCTAACCATGGCAATTTCAATTCTTATCATCTACATTGCCATTAGAATGCTCTTTGTGTTGCCACTAATGATACTTGGCAGATTACGGGTTCGTCGCGCAATTAGAGAAAGTTTAGCTATTTCCCATGGTAATTTTTGGCGGCTAGCTATTGCAATTGCCTTGTTGACAGCAGTTACCCGATTCGTTGTATACGGATCATTTTTAATCATCTACGGCTTTCAAGTGTTTTGGGATTCAATTGGTCAACCATATTCCTTAACTTTCGGAGTGCTGAATTTATCCCTAGTCCAACTAATCAACTTAATTGGTAGTGCTTGGACCCTAGTAGTTCTATTTAGATATGTCCTGCTATTTCCAGGTATGAATTCATACTTCGCCAATCCCCTTCAAGTTGATTTCCGCTCCCACGAATCCACAAGGTGGCGGTTTAAATCACTATCCACACTGTTTTTGATTATCGCTGGTGGTTTCTTCTTAACCAGTAACATTGTCTTCTTAAGTGATTCCCTAGGAAAAATGCCACTAACGATTTCTCATAGAGGAGTTAATGATGGCAACGGTGTTCAAAACACGATTCCCGCTATGGCCAGAACTATTAAGGATAAGCCCGACTATATTGAAATGGATATCCAAGAAACCAAGGACAACCAGTTTGTAGTAATGCATGATCCAAACTTAAAAAACCTAACCGGGGTAAACCGTCGACCAAAGCAATTGACGTTAAGGCAAATAACAAAACTGACAGCTAAGGAAAACGGTCATAAAGCTAAAGTTCCCAGTTTTGATAGATACTTTAAATACGCCAGAGAGCACCATCAAAAACTACTGATTGAAATCAAAACGCAACCAGATGATTCCAAGGGAATGGTAACTAGGTTTGCGAAAAGATACTCTTCCCTAATCATCAAGAACAATGACAGAGTTCATTCGTTATCCTATTCTGTAGTTCAACAACTAAAACAAAAGGTCCCCCAAATTTACGTTAGCTACATCATTCCGTACAGTTTAACGTACCCCACCAGTAAAGCAAACGCATATACCGTTGAACAGACTACCCTGGACGAAAGCTTCGTGGAAGCTGCCCGCTCTCAACGCAAGCAAGTATTTGCGTGGACAGTGAACGACCCCGATCAAATGGACAGCATGATTTCGATGGGAGTCAATGCAATCATCACCGACAAACTATCCACTCTAAAATCACAAATAAACGAATTCAAGGGTCAGCCAGGATACGCCGAGAAGATTTTGTATTACTTCATAACCACTCCAGCAACCACTGGCGGATCGAATCAGGGTGTCTAGGAATAGAGAAAATTAGGACCAACAAGCAGATATTTGG
This sequence comes from Lentilactobacillus sp. Marseille-Q4993, assembly GCF_951230165.1. GTDB lineage: Bacteria > Bacillota > Bacilli > Lactobacillales > Lactobacillaceae > Lentilactobacillus. The sequence continues at coordinate 27,428 of NZ_CATNVB010000025.1, read as the reverse complement.
ATACAAGCAAAAAGGCAATGATAATTTTTTAGGAAACTGAAAATTATCATTGTCTATTTTTGATATGATTAGCTATATTGCAACGCCATACAATTTTTATAGTTCCAAGTAGTTAATCCCTATTCTCCAATCCTTAAGACACATGCGCCTTTGATATCCCCATGTGATAAGTAACGAAGAGCCTCATCTGCCCTTTCAAAGGGGTACGCGGTAGTTTCCGGTGTAATATCCAACCGATCAGCCAACCTTAAGAACTCTTCACCATTACTCCGAGTATTACTCTCAACACTCGTCAGATTTTTTTCGTGAAAAATCGCAGCCTGATAATTTAGCTGGGGAATATCAGTCATATGAATCCCAGCAAGGGCCAAGGTTCCACCTGGTTTCAAACCTGCCAACGCCTTTGGAACAATATCACCAACAGGAGCAAAAATAATTGCTGAATCCAGTTTAACTGGGGGCAAATCATAAGCCCCACCGGCAGACTTTGCTCCCAACTTTAAGGCAAACCTTTTTGCGTCATCACCGCGAGTCAGGACATGAACTTCAATCCCTTGGTCAATCGCGATTTGGGCCGTTATATGGGCTGAACCACCAAATCCATATAATCCAAGGCTCCCACCAGCAGGAACGTTTGCTCGGAGGAATGCCCGATAACCAATAATCCCCGCACAAAGCAAGGGAGCAGCCGTTTGTGAATCAAACTGATCCGGAATCCGATAGGCAAACCCTTCCGGAACGGTGACGTACTCAGCATACCCTCCATCATGATCCCAACCAGTATAAAGTGAATTTGGACATAAATTCTCCTGTCCAGACCGACAATATTCACAAACCCCACAGGTCCAGCGTAGCCATGGAATTCCAATCCTATCACCAATCTTAAACCGGTTCGCTGATTCTCCTAACTTAACCACTTCCCCAACAATTTCATGCCCCGGGGTAACGTGACTTTTATGAACCGGTAAATCCCCCTCGGTAACGTGAAGGTCAGTGTGACAGACTCCACAAGTAAGAACCCGAACGAGAACCTCACCTACGTTTGGAACGGGAACTGGTTTCTCAACTAATTCTAATGGTGCTTTATCACCATCAATTGGGCCGGGTGTTGTAACTTGCCATGCTCGCATTGTTTCTGGAATTGTAAAACTCAATGCATTCATCCCCTCATAATCTTATTGTCACCTATATTTTAGTAGTGAAAGCGGCAAAAACAAGAGGATATAGTACATGAGCATCAAAAAAAGCTAGATAAAAAATGAAATTTTTCATATCTATCTAGCTCAAGGGTAGAATACCCCAAAAATTATTTAGTTAATTCAACATCTTTTCCATCAACATCAATTGTAATTGGTTCACCATCAATCAACTTGAATGATGCCCCCGATTTATCAACGTTAACTTCGATTACTCGATCCCTAAATACTTGCCGGAATGAATAACGATCCCACTTCTTAGGTAAGAATGGAGCGAAGTGTAACTTATCATCGTTGACCCGCATCCCTGCAAAACCTTGAACAACTGCAATCCAACCACCAGTCATAGCAGTAACATGCAAACCATCAACCGTATCATTGTTATAGTTATCCAAATCAAGGCGAGCAGTTCGTTCGTACAATTCAACCGCCTTATCTTCGTAGTGAAGATCAGCAGCAAGTACTGAATGAATTGAAGCTGACAAACTTGATTCGTGAACTGTTAATGGTTCATAGAAATCGAAGTTGGCCTTCTTCTGTTCAGGAGTAAAGTCATCGATGAAGTCCCAGATACCTTGAAGAACATCACCTTGTTTGATATAAGGCGAACGCAGAATCTTATCCCATGACCACTTCTGGTTAAGAGGAAGGTCCTTTTCCTCTGAAAGGGAACTAACTGGTTGAATATCCTTATCCAAGAAACCATCATGTTGAACGAAAATGTTCAAATCCTTATCATAAGGCAGGTACATCCAATCAACAATATCTTGCCATTTCTTCTTCTCGTCATCAGAAACGGCCAAGTCTTCAGCTCTCTTAGGTGATACTTGATCAAGGATCTCAAGCGTGTACTTGAGCGTCCACTGAGCCAAGATATTAGTGTACCAGTTATTATCAACGTTGTTTTCGTACTCATCAGGGCCAGTAACTCCATGAATCATATACTTCTGATTCCGTTCGCTAAAGTGAACCCGGTCTGCCCAGAAACGAGAAATTTCTGTCAGAACCTTTGCCCCTTCGTTAAGAACGTAAGAGGTATCACCGGTATATCTGGTGTAATTGAAGATTGCAAAGGCAATATCACCATTTCTGTGAATTTCTTCAAACGTGATTTCCCATTCGTTATGACATTCGATTCCATCAAAGGTAACCATTGGGAACAATGCCCCATCAAGTCCTTGTTGCTTAGCGTTATGGTAAGCACCATCAAGTTGCTTGTAACGGTACATTAACAAGTTTCTGGTAACCTCTGGATCAGTGATTCCAAGGTAAACGGGAACCGCAAACGCCTCAGTATCCCAGTAAGTTGCACCACCATACTTCTCCCCAGTGAATCCTTTAGGACCAATGTTCAAACGAGCATCTTCACCATAGTAGGTTGAGAATAATTCGAATAGGTTAAACCGAATTCCTTGTTGAGATTCGTTATCACCATCAATTTGAACATCTGATTTTTCCCATCGGTCTGCCCAAACCTTTGCATGTGCACCAAATAAGTCATCGTATGATGAACCAGAAACTTGATCACTTAACTTAGTCATTGCGGATGTCAGTTCGTTATCAGTATCGTAATCACGTGATGTGACCACAATTACCCGTTTTTCAATTTGGCGGGTTTCGCCAGCCTTCAAGTCAGCAGTAAATTCGTTAACTACTTCCTTTTCACTAGGTTGACTAGTCTTAGCGGTTTCAAAATCAGTATGGTGCCGCATTTCCATTCCAACAGTAAACCGAGGGGTACCAAAAGGATTCTCCTTGGTCTTAGAAATTACATAACCACTATCGTCTGATTGAGAGGTATTTAATACTTCCCAGAACCGTTCGTCGTAGTTTGCATCTTCGTTTGAAACATCGGCATCAATAGCTGAATCAACGGTGATTTTAGCATCAGTACTACCAACGTTTTTAACCGTGACTCGCTGAACTGAAAGTTCTTGTTGAGCAACACTTAAGAACCGTTCAAATGTGAAGCTAACTTTAGCATCACCCTTAGTAACGACAAAACTTCTCGTAAGTAACGATTGCTTCATATCGAGGTTTAATTCAAAATCAGAGATTTGATCAGTAGCTAAATCAAGCTTGGCTCCATTAATCATGAAGTTCATCTTAATAAAGTTGACTGCATTCACAACCTTACCAAAGTACTCTGGGTAACCGTTTTTCCACCAACCAACTCTGGTCTTATCTGGGAACCAAACTCCACCAAGATAGATTCCTGGTAGCGTATCGCCACTATAGTCCTCTTCAAAGAATCCCCGCATTCCCATATAGCCATTTCCAAGGCTGGTCATTGATTCCTGAAGCCGTTTGTTTTCAGAATCGTTTTTGAAAGTATGAGTCACAACATTCCATGGTTCTACTTCAAAAGTTCTCTTCATAGTTAAATTCCTTTCTATGCTTTATAAGTTTCTTTAATCAAGCCAACTGACAATGCCCCAAGTGCCATTATGATTCCGGCAAGCAAGAACATGTTTGGTTGTGAGTTTCCGAATAATGGGAACAATGCAAAACTGGCAAGTGATGCCACGATTTGTGGTAAACAAATTGAACCGTTGAATAGGCCAAGGTAAGTACCCATGTGTTCACCTGAAAGAGCATTAGTGATCATTGTTAATGGGTAAGTGTTCATTGCTGCCCATGCCATTCCAACAAAGATAAATGAAATGATTAGAATATTTTGACTGTGAACAAAGAAGATTGATAAGAATCCAATTGCTCCTAATCCTAAACTAAGAGAGTAGCCAAGCTTATGATGATTATTAGGAACCTTAGCCAAAACATATGACCAGAGAACAGCTGCAATTGATTGAACTGCGGCTAAAACTCCGTACCAGTTTCCGGCTGCTTGATAACCAGTTGAACTTGCATCAACAGTATTCCAAACATTCTTAGCAATTGCTCCAGCAGAGTAAGTCCAAAGGTACTGGAATGCTACCCAACAGAAGAACTGAACAAGTGAAACGGTCCAGAATACTTTAGGAGCTTTCTTCAAAAGTGCGAACCAGTTACCACCAGTGGTGTTTGCTTCTTCCGAAATTCCATGATATTTAGCGTAAGTTTGTGGGTCATATTCTTTAACCCGGAAAATGGTGAACAAACTAGTAATCAACAGTAAGGCTGCCCCAACGTAGAATGAAATAACAACTGATTGAGGAACAACTCCTTTTTTAGCAGTGTTAGCAATTCCCATCGCTGTGAACAAGAATGGGAAGATGGCAGCGATAACCGCACCACCGTTTGATAAGAAACTTTGAATTCCATATGCGTAACTCTTCTGATCGTCGTTAACCATGTCCCCGACCATCATCTTAAATGGCTGCATGGCAATGTTCGATGATACATCCAGAAGGGCAACCGTTACCGCACCGAAAACCAAAGCGGTGACTGACGCGTAACCGAAGCCAAAACTTCCTGAGTTAGGCAATAAACACATAACAATAATAGCAATTAACGTACCCAACGCTAAGTATGGAAGTCGACGACCACCTAACTTAGGAGCCCAGGTTCTATCCGAGTAATAACCAATAATTGGTTGCACGATCAATCCTGCCAGTGGTGGCAAAATGAAGAACCATCCCAAGTTATTAGGATCCGCCCCGATTGTTTGAAAAATTCGGCTCATTTGAGAACTTTGCAACGTAAAGGCCATCTGAACCCCGAGAAAGCCAAAGTTGATCATCCAAATCGTACTAGCCGGTAATTTAGGTAATCCAGACTTTGGAGCTGTGGTATCAACGTTATCTGATACTGATTTATCCATGATAATATCCTCCCTAGAATTTTTTACAATGCCATTATTACATGAATTTTTTGGTTGTGCAACCGTTTGCATTTTAAATTTTGGCAATTTATCGCTTACACCCTTACCCCGTTTGGTTTGGTAACGATTACATTTATTTTTTTTCGCAAACAAAAAGGCGCCCTATGAATAGAGCACCAAAATGTTGTTAAACCATGATTTCATGAGCAATAATGTTGTGTCGTTGCTCACCAGTCAATTGCTTTGTTTCGTTAGCAAACAATATTCTGGCAGCCGACCGGCCCATCTCCTTTGGGTTCAAGTCAACTGAGTGGAAATGTTCATTGGTAAGTTCTCGAGGCAATGATGCGTTATAACCGACTACCTCAACTTCACGACCGGGTCGTTGGCGCCGATATTCCGAATAAAACCGCAACCCAGTATAATCGTCGGTGGCCAAAACCCCATCGATTTCATCATGCTCATGAATAAATTCAATCGTTTCTGTATTATCAGTTTCTGACGAAGATAAAATCACCGGTCTTAAGCCAGCTTCATCCACCATCGTCAAATAGCCAGTTAACCTGTCGACTTCGTACGGCCAGCCATTCGTTGATTCAACAAAAACCGGATGCTGACATCCCAATTCATCGATCAAAAACTTAGTGCCATCGTAGCCGGCTTTGACATTATCATTATCAACATACATCCAAGAATCTCCATGAGTTGGTTTGCCAACCGTAACAAAATCAACTGGAGATTTCTCGAGCAACCTGATAATTGGATCATTCAAGTGAGAGTATAGAAGAATAAACTTCTTTACCTGTCCTCGTTTGATCATCGATGTCACATTCTCAATTACTGTTTCCGTAGTGTCACCAATCGCAACTGAGAGGACGTAGTTCTTTTTTGAAAGCTGATTATTTATGCCTCGTAGCAAATTAACGTAGAAAATATTATCAACTACCCGGTTATTGACTGGAAACACGACTCCCACACTGTTAGCTTCTTTATTGGTCAAGTTTCTAGCGTTATAGTTTGGCTGGTAACCAGCCTTATTCGCAAACTCGTGAACTTGGTCTCTAGTCTTCTGACTAATCCGTGGGTTGTCGTTAAGTGCTCGCGACACGGTGGAAACTGACAATCCCATTTGCTTTGCAATATCTCTGATCGTGATCAAAAAACGGCCCCCTTTTATCTCGAAAATATTAAGTATTTGTTTCTTTTATTACCAATCGGTCATTCTACTAGATTTTGCACTGTTTATGTGATAATTTCAACTCATGAGGTGATACAAATTATGAAAAAAAGAGGGTTCCTAGGTGCAATCATCGCCGTTATCGCAGTGTTTGCCCTTGTTTTAACCGGTTGCTCAAAAAATGACAGCAACAAGACAAGTATGAAAAATCCAATTGCGGGAAAAACTGCCAAAGAGGCACTGACTTCTCACAATAACCTATGGTACATGAACGGTAAAATCAACTACCATAGTGAATCTGGGATTGACGCTTACCACTTCAATAAGAGTAAGCAAACCGTAACGATTTACAGTGTTTCCAAGATTTACAAGACTTTCAGTCAAGCTAAAAAAGCTAAAGATCTTAACAAGCAAGGAACTCTGAAGTACACATTCAAGAATTCTTCTGCTAACAACCCTGTAATCTACATGAAGGGTAAACTTGCAGGAATTCCAATGGATCAAACTGTTTCTGTTAAGTCAAAGGTATCTGGGACTTATAAGAAAGACCACATTAACGTTGCAGGTTTCCGAGTAGTTCGCGATTTAGATGCGGATAAAACTCATCAAGTTTTGGTTACACCTAAGTATTAATCACCGTAAAAAGAAGCCATCCATGCCGGATGGCTTCTTTTTTTAAGGTTACTGTCTAACTACATCTATTTTTTTCGAAACGCGGTTTCCAGTTTGATCAATTACCGTTACGTTAAAGTAATTATCACCCTTATTTAGATTGTACGTATTACTAAACGTGACTGGTTGATAAGGATTAGGTTGCTTACTGGCATCCGTATTGTTAACGAATCCAGAATTATTTTGTTGATGGAAAATATTATTGCCATTGATCGACAATCGGTAGCCATCAACGTTATCATCAACTGTCCCGCTGATAGTGTAACTACTCCTACTTGTCTTTATCTGACTGTTGTCATTATCTAGTTTTAAAGTTGGCTTCTTAGTATCAACCTTGACCAACAACGTTCCCCGAGAGGTCGTTTCCTTTTTAGAGCCTGGGACCACCAGTTTATAGCCAATCCCCTTCTCGTCGGTTGAATTTACCGGCACCTTGAAACTAAAGTGACCATCTCCATCAATCGTAACCTGATTGTCAGGGTCATTTTCGTTTGGTGACTTAAAAATTTGTAATTTAGCCTTTGGATTACTTACCTTCCCGCTAATTGTTAATTCCTTAGTTTCTGAATTATAGAACTTAGCATAAGAATTAATCACAGTTAAATTATTATCATTCAGCTCTGCAAACTTAATTCCCTTGGTTTCCGCAAACCTAGTGGTTAAATCCTTAGTCGCGTGTCCTGGCAAATCAGCAGCCGTACCACGCTGAATCGATTGCTTTAACGCGGCTGCGTTGGTTAAGAGGTTAATCTTTTCTTTTTGAACCCATTTATTCGGCGCAATTGCATCCTTAGATTTGCTTGTGTTGATTGATAAGTAGTTTGCGGGTGATTGCAGTGTATCACCAAATTTTTTAGTTGTAATTGACGCGAATCCCTTTAACAAGACTGGAATTCCTTTTTCAACTTTAACGGAAAAGGTAGCAATTCCCTTCTTAGGGTTGACCTTACCCATATACCGTTTACCTGAAAACTCATCGCGGGCGTAAGCGGTAATCCCTGCATTCTTTGGTACTTTAGCTACATACTTGATTGTGCCCGATTTGGGGACCAGTACCTTCCACATATTACGATCTGCGTGAGGAAGCTTAACCAGCGCTCCATTTTTCTTAGACTTGGACTTACCCATCCGTAACCACTGAAATTGAGGGGCAACTTGTTTGGTAGTTAATTTGCTGTTTGATTTAGTTCCACTTGAAATCCCAATTTTTCTTGTGGTGGTGTTTCCTGCCAAATCGGTTATTTCAACCGCGGACTTACTCCCACCTGCTTTGATGTACCGAAGGGCTTCCTTACTTAGCTTAACCGTTCGAACCCCGGAGTTATCACTAGCATTTGAATGGAGCTTAAGACTAAATTGTTTCTTTGGCGTGTCAATAACAGCATAACTGTACTTTGAAAACCCAACTCCCTGATCAAAATACGAAACCCTAAGATTACCATTACTATAACTAACCTTAACGTTTGGCTTAGCCGTATCAATTTTGAATGGTAGACTGAACGACTGTTGCTTGTTAGCCCCGCTATTATAATTATTAGTAATAATGCGGTAACTATAGTTGCCGTCTTTAGCCACTACATAGGCGTCCTTACTTTGATCAAATACCTTACCATTCCACCTAAACCGGTTCGGATTCAACCTCATTGAAGGGGATAAGGATAAATCATCATTCCAACTGTCACCATCTTGATAAAACGAACGCTGAAGGTTGTTTTCCTTATCAATTACCCGGACTACATTACCACTACTATCGATAACTTCCATCTTGGCACTCTTTAAGTTTTGCTTAGCGAACACATAGGGAGAAACCTCATCGGAAACCCCATCTCCATTAGGTGAAAAAGCCACTTTTGAATTCATCACTTTATTACCAAGTGAACTCCAGGAAAGTCGGTGGGACGGGTTATTGACAATATGAGCCAGTGACTTAGCATCCGTTATGCCCAGCGGGGTGTTATGCTCATCAACCAAATACCCACCTTTAAAGGCACTCCCCTTTTGATTAGCTGGTTTATCAATAACCTTTTCGGTTGTTAAATCACCGTAATAGCCAAGATATGGGACAGTTAAGTTTTGCTTACTATCTTTATTGATAAGACGAACGAATCCTTCAGCCAAGTTGTTTCGCTTAAGCTTACCGTTCAATTTTAAGCTAAACTGCAGGTTCTTACTTTCACCAGGATTAACGGAAACTGTTCGCGAACTTGATTGCAAGCCAGCCCCCTTGATGGGTGAGTCATAAGCCGATGAGTCGTTGACTTTACTGGTTTTCTCAGTATACACCTTACTTGGATTAATTTTGTAAGTTTGCGTTTCATTACTCTTATTGGTTAATTTTAAAGTGAAGTTTTTTTGGTTGCCAATTTGTTTAAGCGACTCTGAGGCAAGACCCGTATAAAGATCGACTAATGACGCTTTGAGATTAGCAGCGTTAGTCACATTTATCTTCCCGGCCCCCTGCCTTCTTGGCGATATAATATTCTTTCGACTTAGAATATCATTCATTGGAACGGCTGAATTCATCATCGCGTTTTTTACCGCTAATACTAAGTCTGCGCCCTGTAAGTCTGGTTGCTCCTTAGCAAGCCGCTGCATAATTAGTGCGGCAGTTCCCGAAATGAAAGGCGTGGCCATTGATGTTCCACTATCAGTTTCATAAGTATTATTCTTCCACGTTGAAACAATATCTTCACCAGGGGCCGTTACATCCGGTTTCAGGGTAAAGTCTGGGGTTGGTCCCCAAGATGAATAAGACGACATATCTTCTGATTTACCACTATTGGTTTTCTCAGAGGCAACTGTAACGGCACTTTCAGCAACCGCAGGGTTTGAAATATTACCACTAGTTTTCGGTTCATAGTACTTGCTGATTGTTCCAGGGACCCCCATATCAGTGGTAAAGATACTTGCTGCGTGCCCGTCATTTCCAGCCGCAGTAGCAACGAACACTCCATGATCAGTAGCATACTTCACAGCTGCCTGTTCCTCATCAGTGAGTGATTGACTTGCTGCGCCGATTCCAAGCGACATATTAATGACATTTGCTCCAAGGTCAACTGCATCATGAATGGCCCTAGCAACGTCATGTGGGTTTTCATCCGCAAAGCCACCAAACACTTTCATATCAAGAATTTGGGCTTCTGGGGCAACCCCCTTTACGTATTTCTTACTGCTAGTTTTACCGTTGGCAGTCGCGATACCCGCTACGTGTTGGCCGTGATAACTCGAAACATCATCCGGAGCCCCAGTGTCATTGTCATTATTAACGTAATCGTAGGAAAACGGAATTTTTGAATTTATATACTTTCCATATCCCTTTTTAGCTATCATGCTACTGGCGTCAGCCTTTGAAATCTTACCTGATGCCGCGTTTGTCAATCGCAAATCTTTATGTGGTTGAACTCCCGAATCAATGACCGCCACAACCATCCCTTGACCAGAATATCCCTGCTTCCAAAGTGCAGAAACATTACCTTTAGTTAACGAGGCTTGGTTTGCATTTGTTTTTTTACTTGTTTTTAAGATTGAATTAGTCGATAACTCGCTTGTGATTGCAGCTTTCGTCGATATTACTGACGGCTCACCAAATAGAATCCCCACTCCAGTAATAACCGAAATTGTGATCCAACCCATATTTGGCAGAAAATGCCGACTTTGTGGACAACCATTGTTCTTAAGCATAAAAAACTCCTTAGTCATAACCTGCACCCAAGTTATTGTTATTTCTCCCCAAAAGAAAAAATTAGAAAATTATTAAAAACCATTACGCCGTTATTTTATAGTAACCACGGCATTTGTCAACTTAAAACAGCTAATGTAAAGCAAATGGTATAAAAAAACCACAAACCATAAGTTTGCGGTTTTTTATTTAAAATTACTTTGCATTCTTGAGGAATGACTTACTTGCAGTAACATATGTTCCGTTAGTCAATTGGAATCTGTAGCTATTCCCTGATTTAACTACAGCTTTGACTTTAAGGGTTGCTCCTGCTTTGTAACGCTTAACTCGTTTGGCATCCCCAAACTTGGCTTTGCTATAAGCATAAACTGCCCGTTTAGTAGTCACCTTACCATTCTTAGCAACAGTAGTGTGGTACTTAGAACTTGCCTTTGACGGCTTAACTGAACTCTTCAATGCAGTAACGTACTTACCGTTAGTCAATTGAAGTCTGTATGAATCGCCAACTTTAACGACATCCTTAACAGAGAGGACTGTTCCCTTCTTGAAGTGAGCGCTTCTCTTACCGTCGCTAAACTTCTTATTAGTGTAGCTATAAACCCCGTTAGAACTTGTAACGACCCAAGTCTTACTTGAGGCATCATCACCACTGTAGTACTTAGTGCTTGTATCCTTAGAATCAGCAGTTTGCTTGCTTGAATCTTTACTGTTATCACTAGATGATGTAATACTTGGTTTCTCAGTTGGAGCTTGAACTGGGGTTACCCCAACGAAGTATGATGAGCCAGTTGAACTTGTCGAAGTGGTGGTTGTTGCAGGCGCTGCTTTTCTTACCACGTGGAACTTCTTGGTAACAGTGTTGCCTGTCTTATCAACCGCATTCAGAGTGAAGTAGTTGTCACCTAATGCCAAGTCATAAGTTTGACTAAACTTATAGGCTGGGTATGGGTTTGCATCCTTCGTAGCATCATCATGGTTATTGAAACCAGAATTATTTTGTTCGTGATATACGTTATCGCCATTGGAGTATAATCTCCAACCATCGGTGTTATCATCGGCTGAACCACTAACTGTAAACGTACTGTTTGTGGTTTCCACTTCGTATTCACCGGTCTTAGCATCAACCTTAAACAAACTTGCGTCAGGTAAGTTCAAACTTGGGAATTGGGTATCCAAAGCGATTTCCAAGGTTCCTCTAGATGTCTTGCCATCAGCTGTGGTCAACTTGTAACCAACGCCACGTTGTTCGGTCGCCTTGAATGGTACTTGGAAACTAAATGTACCATCACTGTTGATCTTAACTTGGTTGCCGGCATCTGATTCATTAGGAGTCTTGAGAATCATCAACTTATCCTTTGGATCGTCAACCTTACCACTGATGGTCAATTGGCCAGTCTTAGCATCGTATAGCTTGCTGTCGGCCCCGAGTAATGTTGTGTTATTGTCGTTTAACCCATTGAAAGTAATTCCTGGAGTTGGGTCGAAACGAGTAGTTAATTTAGCAATACTGTGACCATCTAAAGTAGGTGCGCCATTGACGTCAGTAACTTGTTTGGCAGCGGTGGCTTCGTCGGCAAGTGGATTGTCGGCTTTGACGACATCATCTTTAATTGCCTTATACTTAGTCGAATCACTGTCATTAAACACAATCAATCCATCAGTGCCAGATTGCTTAAACTCACCAAACTTGGAACCTCCAATAGTTGCATAGCCAGAAAGTTGTGCATATCCACCCTCAGGAATGTTAATCTCAAAAGTTGCTGTACCTTTAGCTGAATCAACTTTACCTGCATAAGTGACACCATTTCTCAAATCAGAGGCATAAACCTTTAATCCTTCAAGATTCTTAGGTACTTGAGCAGTAAATGTTTGCTTACCGGTATCAGAAGTAACTACTTCCCAGTAGTGCTTACCAGTTTCAATATCATCACGAATTTGGCCGTTAATATCACTCTTCTTATCACCAATCCGAACCCACTTAAACTGTGGTGACGCACTTGCTGGTTTAGCTGTATCCGTCGCATCTGATCCACCAGCAACTGCCTGAATCGTCTTAATAGTCTTGTTTCCAGCAATGTCTGTTACGGTAACCGTAATCTTGCCATTACTTGCTTTAAGAGCCTTCAACTGATCCTCAGTCAACTTGTAATCAGCCGACCCTGAAGTTGCCTTACCATCGTTCTTTAAAGGTACCCCAGCTTCTTTGCCACCGATTGTTGCGATAGCATTTGAATCAGCTGAGAAGCCAGCTCCTGTATCGCTGTACTTAACAGTTAAAGTATCACCACTGAAACTAGCATCGAATTCAGGTTTAGTATTATCAACCTTGACTGGCAAGTCATAGTTTTGAACCTTCTTCGAACCATCATTATAGTTGGTAGTTACGAATCTGTATGAGTACTGGCCATCCTTAGCAACGGTGTACTTGCCCTTTGATTGGTCGTAAACAGTACCGTCCCACTTAAACTTAGTAGGATCTAATCTCATTGATGGTGACAGAGTCAAATATTGGTTCCATGAGTTTCCATCCTGATAGTATGATTTAGCGAGGTTGGTTTCCTTGTTGACGACCCGCACAACCTTACCGCTTGAATCAACAACCTCGGCTGTTACATCCTTTAAGTTTTGCTTAGTAAAGACATATGGACTAACAGTATCAGAAGTGCCATCACTGTTTGGTGAGAACGATACCTTATCGTTCACAATCTTCTTACCAACATTATTCCAAGTAACACTGCCATCAGAACCATTAACGAGGTTTGAAAGTGAAGCTGGATCTGAGATTCCAAGTACGTTATTCTTTTCGTCGACTAAGTAACCACCACCAAAGACACTGTCCTTGTCGTTAGCTGGCTTATCAACAACATCCTCGTCGGTTAAATCACCATAATATGCCAAGTAAGGAACGGTTAAGTTTTGCTTACTATCCGCATTCTTGAAGGTTAAGAATCCTTCAGCCACCGAATTCTTCTTAACCGTATCGTCAATCTTCAAGTTAAACTTAACTTTCTTAGTTTCACCAGGGTTAAGGGTAACTTGTTTTTGATCAGCAGTTACGGCTGCTCCCTTAAGAGGAGTGTCATAGAGAGTATTGGCATTATCCTTATCTGATGTTTGAGTAAATGTGGTTCCTGAATCAACATCGTAAGTGGCCGCTGACTTGCCATTATTAGTAACCGCAACTTCAAAGTCCTTTGAATTGCCAACCTGTTTCAAGGAAACCGAGGCAATCCCTGTTGATGAATCAACAGCAGCTCCTGTTAAGTCACCAGCTTCGGTAACATTGACCTTCCCTGCACCTTGGCGACGTGGTGAAATGACACTGCCCTTATAAGCTGGATCATTCATTGGGTCAGCTGAGTTCATCAGAGCATTCTTAGCTGCACTAACCAAAGCGGCACCCTTAAGTTCTGGACGCTCCTTTTGAAGTTTTTCGAGAACTAGAGTAGCTGAGCCGCCAAGAAATGGTGAAGCCATGGAAGTACCACTGTCGCTTTGATATGTGTTATCTTGCCATGTTGACCAAATATTAAGACCTGGGGCGGTCACATCAGGCTTTAGCGTGTAATCGGGTGTAGGACCCCATGACGAGAATGAAGCCATATCATCATCAGCACCCGTTAAAGTGTTTTCAGCAGCTACTGTGGCAGCGGTCGCTGAAACTCCTGGATCAGCAATCGTACTATTATTTGCTGGATCATACGCGGTCTGGATACCACCTGGTGAGTAAGAACCGTCTTGGCTAACAATACTACCGGCATTCCCATCATTACTTGCAGCGATAGAAACAAACACACCATGATCGGTAGCATACTTAACGGCAGCTTGCTCTTCATCCGTGAGTGATTGACTAGCAACCCCAATTCCAAGAGACATATTAATTACGTTTGCACCTAAATCAACCGCATCCCGAATTGCCCGTGAAATGTTATTTGGATTCTCATCCGCAAAACCACCAAAAATTCTCATATCAAGGATTTGAGCTTCTGGTGCGACTCCCTTAACATAATCAGAGCCCTTACCATCAGCTTGACCGTTAGCCGCCATAATTCCAGCAACGTGCTGACCATGGAATGATGATTGATCATCTGGCTCACTCGTATCGTTATCGTTATTTACATAATCATAAGCAAACGGAATCTTAGAGCTAATATATTTACCATAGCCCTTCTTAGCAATGGCTTTTTCTGCATCTTCTTTGCTAATTTTTGCATCAGCATCATTAGATAAACGAAAATCCTTATGCGATTGAACCCCTGAATCAATAACGGCAACTACCATTCCCTTACCGTTGTATCCTTGGCTCCAAAGGCCCTGAACGTTTCCCTTATTTAAGGCATCTAAGTTCTTTGGATCGTTTGACTTTTGTTTATCATCTGCTGCCGCTAACGTCTTCGTTGAGCTGGCAAATGGCGACACCACCGTTTGTGTATCAGCATGAACTGCTGGCTGACTTAAAGTAAAACCAGCAACTAACCCAATTCCAGTTGCTAAAGTAGCAATGGTCGCAGTTACCCAATTACGGCCAGATTTGTACATTTTGTAGTGTACTTTAGTGTCGGAATTATAACCATTTTTCCTCATAATCAATCTCCTTTTGGTGGTAACCCCCGAAACCGCCGTGTTTAATATTCTATTCAACTGGTCCCCTATATCTACCGGTTAAATTAGAATTGCGTTTGAAAATCATTATATATTATTAATTTTATGAGTCAATACTAATTTAATTAAAACGCCGTCATATCAGTAACACATGGTTTACAAAAAAGCTTAACCCCATTTCATAATGAGATTAAGCTTACAATAATAGTTAATATTCAATTAGGCCAAGGAATCCCATGCTGGTAGGTCTTCTGCTGGCTGATCGAGCAGGGCTTTCTGATCAGCAGTTAGGTACTTCTTGTGAACAACAACTTCATAAACAAAATCTTCCATCCAGTCATCATTCATCGTGAAGTAACCTTTCTCACCGTTCTTATCACCCCATGAGTTTTCAACCTTCCACTTGATTGGCTGGTCCTTATCATCTAAATCAACTCCAGCAAGTGTCATTGCGTGGGAAACGTTAGCTTCGTGGTACTCTAACCGCTCCGCCTTACTCATTTTGAAATCAACATCAAACAACTCAGAGTAACGGTAAAGATTGCTATCAAGGTAACCCGTTTTTCGATCCATCTGTTGTAAAACATCATTACCAAACCAGACAGTTTCACCGTCTTTAAGTTGAGCGATTGCCGTATCCTTTAACGCTGCCATTTCAACGTTAAGAAACTCGATTTTTTTACCACCGACCACGTTATTTTGGCTAGGTAAAGCATATCGTTTATTAAGTTCCTTATCAGGTGAATTAGATAAGACAACGTAATCATCTAAGTCAACGTGGAAATATTTATCAAAGAATTCTTTTGGCGATAATCCAGATACTTCGTGAAACTTCTTATCATCATCTCGATATTTAAAATCGACTTGAGTAGGTGGCTCACCAAATGAATAGGCCACAATTCGGTAAACCTCATTGAGCATTTTCTTCCGAGCAGCTACCAGTTCATCATCTGATTTATTATCGCTAATCATCCGTCTTAATAGCATACCGTCTTTTCGCAGCTTCTTGTCCATAAGTAGATCAAACGCACCAGTATTCTTGGAGTTCGCGGTTTCCGGATACAAACTAGCGGGAACAACCCCATACTTTTGAACCAACGCTGCCGCCATTGCCCACTGACCACCATCATCACCGGGGCCACTAAGTAATGACATCACCTCTCGGTCATCGGCTGGCTTATCAGAAGTTGCCAAAATATTATCATAAAACATATTAGCCCGTTCAATCTTGTCCCAGAAGAATAGGTATTTTTCGGATAACTCAAAGTCCTTAACCTTATACTCCTTAGCAAACCCATGCCGCAACGTATTCATAACAGAAAACAGCCAGCACCGGCCACTTTGACGTTGGTTTGATACCGCACCCGTTTGTAAATCAACGGAGAATACAGGATCTAACCGAACCGCTGCATTTGGATCTTGGGCTGCTTGGTTGATTCCATTTTGAGCAACAATGCGTGAAAGCACGTCACTTTTAGTTGAGTTAGTAAAGTTTGTATGTAACTCTTTAAAATCTTGTTCATCTAATTCGTAAGTATTCGCACTCATATCTTTACCTCCTAATGTTATTCTCATTGTATTCTTAAAAACAATTAAGTCAAAGGGGCATTTACACACCATCACTAGTTAAACTCGAAAGAATAAAAAAAGAGGGCTAGCCCTCAAGAATCAATATCTAATTACTCAATCTTTTCCCCATTACTTCAAATACAACCCACGCAACGACCGCACCAACAATTCCTTGAATAGTATTTGTCAGTAATCCTGCGACCCCCGCACCAACGTTGTACAGTAACGAATCCGTCACGAAGTAACCAGCAACCATAATAATAACCCCAACTACCATTGCAATGACCTTTGAGGTTCCCTTAATTTCATTAACTCCTGCAATTTTACCCGCAATCAAACCCTCGAGGCCGTGCACGATAAACGAGAACACCATATACTGACCATAACCAGAAATCAAGTCGAGTAAAAATCCACTAGCTGCCCCAACAAAGCCACCATACCGGGATCCTAGCATAAAGGCCGCCAGAAAGATTCCAGCATCACACAGGTTAATATTCCCGTGGGTCATTGGGACCGGAATCAAGAATACCCGACTGATAGCAACCGTCAAGGCAGTAAGCACAGCCGCTAATACCATATTTTTATTCGTTTCTCGACTCACATTTCTTTGCATTTAATCAAATCCTATTCTTTTAAATTATCGTCAGTGAATTCATACTGGGCTCTTGTACCACCAACTAACTTGGGGCGCGATTTCAAGCAAACAACATTTGCCGAACCAGCTGTTCGATGGGTCAACCTAACCGGAATTTGAACGAATTTCACGTGCATTCCGATTTCAGTTCCCCCAATATCAATGCCACCAAAGGCAGTTATATGCTCAACTTCAACTGGATCATTCATTCGTTGGTACGCTGCTACCTGAGTCCCACCACCAGCATGAATTGCCGGCACAACAGCAACCTCCTCAAAGCCGTGAGATTCAGCCACTTCTCGCTCCATCAACAACGAACGATTAATGTGCTCACACCCCTGAATAGCAATGTGGCCGTTATGCTCCGTAACCCGATTCGCTATTGTTTCATAGACCGCAGCCCCTACTTCAAGACTTGAGCTAGTACCTTTCCACTCACCTCTAATTTCACTCGTGCTACAACCAACCACAAATAACCCATTTTTAGGGAAATCAACTTTTTCAAAGTATTCATCCAGCACCTCATTCAAGTCGTTTTTCACTTGATTGATATCCATTAAAGCCATCTCCCTTAATCGTTAATAAAACCAGCCACATCAGCCAATACTGCTGACAACGATAACCCATACTTGTTAGGGTTGTTCTTTCGGTTTGCGGTTTCCATTATTGCTACGTTAGTTTCGTTAACTGCGAACTTTACGGCTTCATCAAATTCAGTTCCTAATGTCAAAAAGCCCGCCAACAATGATGTAAGCAAATCGCCAGTTCCATAGAAGTGGCCAGCAACTTTCTGGTTGCCAAACCACTGTAGCTGATTGTCTTGCAGGTATAATACTCCGACTTTGTCTTTAGATTCAACCCCAGTCACGACTATTTTAACCGGTTTACCAATAGTATCTTGTAGGGATAACACCATTTCACTAATTAAATTAAAATTTAATTTGAGCGGTACTTTTGTTCCAGTCAGAGCCGCTAGCTCAAAAACATTTGGCGTTAAAATGTCAGCCATTTTACCTAGTTTCATCACCGCCTTTGCATATTCGGGACCAAGTCCAGGATAAAAATCATTCCGATCGCCCATAACAGGGTCAATGATTAAATTGTCAAATGACTGCTTTTTTATAAATGATTGTAAAATAGAAAGTGTGCCAGTATCACCAACATAGCCAACTATCCCAGCAGAAAATTCAGACATACCAATGTCTTGCCAATGATCAAAAGTCGACTTTAACCACTCATCGGTAGATTGACGCGCTGGTGTCCCAAACCCTTCCGTTTGCGTTGAAAACAAAGCTGTTGGTACCGCAGCGGTCGTGACCCCAAAAGCTGCCATTACTGACTGAGCTGCAACAGTCGACATTCGCCCAACCGCTGAATAATCTTGAGCAATAAACACAGGTGCCACTTTATTTTTCAAACTAGTCCCTCATTTCAATTTTCCGTTAATAAAATTATACCCCATTCAGAAAGGAGCTCCCATGAAACGAACAAACATAATCACGCTGATTACCCTAGTCCAAACTTTTATTATGGGGGCAATCGATGCCTTCACCTTTCAAAATTACGACGGTTCCTTCGTTAGTGCCCAAACCGGAAACCTAGTTCTCTTTGGATACGAGCTCATTCGCGACGGTTGGACGACCGCATCCCTTAGAATTCCCGTTTTAATCGGATTTTTACTCGGAGCGTTTTTATCCCAACCGCTTACCAATGACGATATTCATCTCAAATCGCAAACCAAAACTAACCTTTTAATCAGTATTACCATCCTGACTATTACACTGATTCTCTTAATTGTTAACGTTGACCGCCTGTTGATTCTCTTCATTCTCGGTGGCTTCTCAGGTTTTGAACTTACCGCATTTAGCACTATCGGCAAAACCAAAGTTAATAACGGGATTATGACCGGTAACCTAAAAAACTTTGCCAATAATTTATACGAAACTATCTTTAATCACGACAACAATGCCAAGATTGCCACAATTAACTTTGCCCTCGGAATTTTATTCTTCGTTATGGGAGTTGTTGCTTCCGCTCAGTGGCTGTCGGCTAGGGCAATTCTTCTATTCCCAATACTCATTATTTTTAACAGTGGCTTAGTCATTCTCGCAATTTTTTTCAAAAAAGAGGTTGACACATACCAAAAATGAGACTATCTTTAATACAAATTTAACTAACCAACGACAAAGAGAAGAGTAACAACCACGATTGTTTACAGAAAGCTGGGCGGCTGAGAGCCAGCATCATGACGGAAGTGAAGATGAGCTCTTAAAGTTATTCCCCTGTTCACGCAGTGAAATCGGTAGGAACCGTTAACTTCCCGGGTATCAACAGGTACCGATGAGGCAATATTTGTAAGAATATTGTGAACTAGGGTGATAACACGAAGCATTCGTCCCTTAGACATAAACATATGTCTTTGGGCGAGTGCTTTTTTTGTTGGTAAATATTAGGAGGAATTATCCATGACAGAACAAACTACAGCAATTAAATTTCCATATCGGTATGACATCGTCGGCAGTCTTTTAAGATCAGATAAGCTTAAGCAAGCCAATAACGACTTCCGTAACCAAACTATTTCAGAAGCAGAATATCAAACCATCAAGCAAGAAGAAACTAGCCGAATCGTAAAGAAACAAATCGAACTTGGATTGAAGGACGTTACCGACGGTGAGTATAACCGGAGCTGGTGGCATCTTGACTTTCTTTGGGGACTAAAAGGAGTTGGTCATTATGATTACAAACAAAGCTATAAATTCCACGGATCAACAACCAGAACCGACAACGCTGACTTGGTCGGCAAAATCGGATTCAACCCCGACCACCCCTTCTTCAAAGACTTCCAGTTCGTCCAAGACGTCGTTTCTGAGACGCTTGCTAACCACGAAGGCGATTCCAAGTTCGAAGGTATTTCTGACGCCGTTGCTCCAAAACAGACCATCCCATCACCAACAATGATTTTCCGAGACAACCGGAGTGATAACTGGAACGAGTTTTACGAAACCTGGGACGAGTACTTAACCGACCTTGCCAAGGCCTACCATGAAACCATTCTTCATTTTTACGAACTTGGTTGTCGTTACATTCAACTTGACGACACTACTTGGGCATTCCTTATCAGTAAGCTTAACGAAACCCTTGATAATCCAACCAAACATGAGCATTTTGTAAAACTTGCAAACGACTCTGTTAAGGTTATCAATGATGTCCTCGCTGGCCTGCCTGATGATCTGACTGTCACCACTCATATCTGTCGGGGAAACTTTAAGTCAACTTACCTCTTCTCGGGTGGTTACGATGATATCGCTGATTATCTAGGCCAGCTTAACTATGACGGATTATTTCTTGAATACGATAGCGAGCGGGCCGGAGACTTTGCCCCACTAGACCGAATTTGGAACGGCGATAAGAACAAGACAATCGTTCTTGGCTTGATTACATCAAAAACCCCAGAGTTAGAGGATAAACAAGCAGTGATCAATCGAATCAAAGACGCAGCGACCCACGTTCCCCTCGAAAACCTAGCTCTTTCAACTCAGTGTGGATTTGCTTCAACTGAAGAAGGGAATAAGCTAACCGAAGATCAACAATGGGCAAAACTGACCCTAGTTAAGGAAATTGCCGAGGAAGTCTGGAAAGCTTAGGAATCGAGCTGATTAACATGACCAAAATAACCGATGGGAATTTAGCTAGGGTAGCTGAAATTGATGCCTTGTACCAAAATGCGGGAATCAAAGTCGCTAGAGATCAAGTCCAAACTATCTATCAAACAATGCAATCAGCTGACTTCATCATTCAGGCTTGGGAGCAAGATCAGCTGGTTGGCCAACTGTGTTTATACTCAAATGAGGTAGCCGAGGTAATTGTTTCACAGGAAACATCTGTAACAAACGTTGCCAACGTGCTGATTAGCAGAGCTAAAAATAAATTACCGGAGCTTAATTTGAGACTATTACCGCAAAAAAAGCACCACAATCAAAAAAATTTCAAAGATTAAAAATACCCGCAGTAATTTGCACATCCATACAAATTACTGCGGGTTTTATTTAGCCTAATTTTTCCGAATTCATCATTAGTTTCGCAAATTCACTACCGCTCATCCACGGTAGCACCGTTTTTAATTTACCATTATCAAATCGGTCACCAAGGTCAATTTCATTCATGTCCACACCAATCATTTCGTTCTCAGCTTCACTAATGTCATTTTCCTTAGTGAAGAAATCACCGTACAGGTTGAAATGAGTTACTTGATTATTTGCCACTTCAAAGTTGACTGAAATTGTTCCCTGTTCAAACCGTTGGTTAGCATAACGAGAGTAATGAGGGCGATCGCCAATATTCCACTTTTGATTACCAAACTTATCGCTGACGATTGCATCAATTTTTTGCCAGTCGGTATCAGAAAAGAAGACTCGCTCGATCTTATCGACGCTATCCACGTTAAACAAAGACCTTAGCCAGATTTCTTCAAACTCAGCTGCGTCTAAATTCTTTAGTTCATCAGGAAGGGCAGCCTTAACGTCAAAGATTCGGCTGTTCACTGATGCAAATCCCTTCGATTCTAATTTTGACCGGACAGGAGTTAGCACCTTACCAGCCGTTTCAATATCAACGTCGTATAACAACGTTCCCCCAATCGAAAAGCGGTCATCCAGCTGAAAAGCGGCCATTCCTGACACCTTGCGACCACCAATTGCTACATCATTTCTACCGGTTATGGTGACATCCTTCACCCCAAGGGCTTCCAATACTTTTACTAATGGGGTTGCGTAATGTTTAAAATCAAGCCAGTACTTCCTATCGTTGGGGTCCACAACGTGATACATGTAGACAAAGTTTCCGAGGTCGGTATAAACTGCCCCACCACCCGCAGCTCTTCGCATTAAGGTGATATGGTGCTGGCGTAAATAATCTAGGTCCACCTCCGCGTATGCATCTTGAAATCTCCCTATAACCACAGCTGGTTTATTTCTGCCAATAAAGAACGTGTTCTCAGAAAACGGATTACTCTGCATCATATAAGTACTAACTGCCTCTAACGTAGCCACATCATCGACTAGCTTGCCATTCCGGTGAAGATCAATAAGTTTCATCTCAAACTCCTCACTTTCACTTATTCATTAAGTGCTTGTTTGTATGCATTATACGTCGCGGAATCAAAACAAACCATTTGAACGGTCATTGGATTTTGGAAGCTGGTTATAGTCTCAACAGCAATTTTTGCGGCTCGCTCCAACGGAAAATCATAAACTCCGGTACTAATTGACGGAAAAGCAACTGTTTGACAATCATTTTCAGTAGCTCGTTTGAGACTATTCAAATAACTATTCTTCAATAATTCATCTTCATTATTATTACCACCCCGCCAAATTGGACCTGGTGTATGAATGATAATTTTGGCGTTTAGGTTAAAAGCGGGTGTCACCTTTGCCTCACCAGTTGGGCAGCCCCCTAACTTTCGGCAGGCAGCATCCAGCTCCGGGCCGGCTGCCCGATGAATTGCACCATCAACGCCACCACCACCCCGTAACGATGTATTGGCCGCATTAACAATCGCATCAACTCTAAGTTTCGTGATATCCCCTTGAATCACTTGCAGGTTTGCCATAAATTATTACCCCATTTCTAAGTACTTATAAAACAAAAAACGAGAACCGTAGTCATCCCCAGGGAATAACTTAGATTCTCGCTTGATAATATTAATCTCGATTAGTTATTCTCAACCAGTGATTTACTCAATTCTGATTTTAGAATACCACCTAATCGTTTCATTCCGTCATCAATTTGCTCTGATGAGAGACCGGTAAAGTTCAACCGCATCCCATTAGTCTTATCCTTATATGCATAGAAGTTCTTTGAAGGAACATAAGCAATGTGGCCTTCTGGCGTTACCTTGTTGTAAAGAAGGTCCGTTGTGTTGATAACATCAGGAACCGTTACCCAAGTGAAGAAACCACCATCTGGGCAGGTTGCCGTTACTTCTTCTGGTAGATACTTTTCGATTGCGTTTGCCATTGCCACCCGACGTTCCTTATACACATCAATCAACTTATCAATGTGTTTATCCAAGTCATTTTTAGCGAGAAACTGGTTGATCGCTGAGGCAGTGATGTTAGGTACCTCAAGATCAGCTGCTTCCTTAAGCTTATATAGCTGCTTGATAATTTTTTTGGAAGCAACTAGCCAGCCAGTTCTTAGCGTTGGCATCAGAATCTTTGAAAAGCTAGAAAGGAGAATCACCCGGTCCTCAGTATCAAATGACTTGATGGATGGTAGTGATTCCCCGACGTAACGCAAGTCCCGGTATGGGGTATCTTCTAGGACCATAAAGTCGTATTGGTTAGCTAGTTCAACTAGCCGTTTCCGTTTGGCAAGGGACATTGTTACCCCACCTGGATTATGAAAATCAGCCACTGTGTAAACTAACTTGATCTCTGGGTGTTGCTTAACCGTTTCCTCTAACTGATCCATATCCATTCCATCACTTTGAAGTTCAACTTCATAGTAAGTAGGCTCGTACATATCAAACGTGGATAATGCCCCAACATATGTCGGTGCTTCAACCACGATTGCATCACCCTTATCAATTAGTAATTTAGTGATCAAGTCGATTCCTTGTTGGCCCCCAGCCGTCAACATTACGTTTTCAGCCCCAACATTTTCGATTCCCATCTTTCTCGTTGCTCGCTCAGCTAATCGTTCCCTTAATTCAACTGGTCCCGCGATTGTATGGTACTGGAAGGTATGGGCCCCCTCATTATCAATGGCATCAATGTATGCCTGCTTCATTTCATTCATTGGAAATAGGTTTTCTGCCGGTGCTCCCGCGGTAAACGTAATTGCATCGTCAAAATCCATTACTGGAAATAATCCTTCAAGTCGTGAAGGTGTTTCTGGTTGTACTCTACTTGAAAATAGTTTGTCATTCATCCCCGGCACCTCTTTGTGATATTTTTCTCTATGATATACTCTTAATATAGATTAGTAAAATTCAAAGTATTCATTTTTAGTTGAAAGATTTTCACCTTAGGAGGACTAAAATGATTCCATTCGCCTACAAAGTGTTTAGTACCGTCGTTGAACAGGGAACTTTTTACAAAGCATCCGTTGTTTTGAACGTGACTCCGTCCGCAATTAGCCATTCCATCAACCAATTAGAACAGGACCTCGGCTTTCCCGTTTTTAATCGCTCTAGAACCGGAGTCGAGCTTACTGAGAACGGCAAACAAGTATTGCCGATTGTTCAAGACATCCTTAATACCCAAAAACGATTAGATCAAGTTGCAAATAACATCAACGGGCTTAGTTCTGGCTCCATTAAAATCGGTGCTTTCTCATCGGTTTGTATAAACTGGCTACCACCAATCATCCAAAACTATAAAAAATCATACCCAGACATCGATATCTCAGTCGACCAGGCTGGTTTTGCCGACATCGTTCAGGAGGTTAAGAATGGCCAAATTGATATTGGGTTTACTTCCTTACCAGTGAAGGAGAACCTCATTGTTGACGCTTTAGTCAAGGACGAAATTTACTGCATCACCCCAAAGGGATTCGTTCCTAACAACCAACAAACTGTAACCAAAGCTGACATGCGCGGACGTAAGTTCATTCTCCAACGGGGGGATTATGATCTTGATACTAAGGCCACTCTTGACCACTATTCGATTCAGCCTAACTCACTCCAGTTTTCAATTGATGATCAATCAATCATCGCAATGGTGGAGGCAGGCCTTGGCTGGGGAATTCTCCCCGAATTAGCCCTGCAAAAGATTAGTGGTGACGTGGCAGTTTATCCGTTTGATGTGCCCTCCTATCGTTCAATCGGGCTGGTAACCTCTGCAACCCTTTCTAAAGCCCCATCAACTAAGAAGATGATTACCCAAATAAAGGAGTTCGTTGCAACTAACTATCCGGATAGGCTGTTAACTGAAGGTTAGCAGTTAGTTAAAACCTAAAAAGCCAATAATGATTTCAAAATTTGAAATCATTATTGGCTTTTTTGCATTCTACTTCAACTTAATTTTCATAGTAAGCATCCCGTCATCCTTGGATTCTAACTTACCCGTTTCAATGAGGTGTGTGATTCGCATTCTTAACCACCAATCGGGAACTGATGGTAGGTAATTACCGAGGGTTTCACCAATTACCCTCACGGCATTGACGAAACCGTTCCTCGAAGTGCGCTCAATACTCTCAAGAATAAATTGGTCATAGAAATCAGCAGGTCGACTGAGTAACTGACCGTTTAATAAAACGCGAACTTCGCCGGGCTCATCTGATAGGGCGCGCCACTGCATCGCTAACCCATTTATTTCTCGTTGACTTACCATCTTATCAAGTGAAAATAACCCTTCTTTGTCAATTTCATCAACCCCAAGTTCGCCAATTTTGGCGTATTCAATCACCCGATCATCATGGCTAGAAAAGCTGGGAACTTGAATGATACTGACCCTAGCATCAGTGCCCAAAAGCTTGCTACTAAACCACCTCAAAGCACAGTAATCAGCAACGTTACCTTCAGATACCCACAAGCGGATCCGTCGGCCCCTTGCAATAAGCTCATCAAGATGGGTCAATTTGGTAGCGATGTCGTCTATGTATTCATCAACTGTTGCCATGTGGCTTTCATGTGCCCCAGCCAACCGTTGAATATAAAGCTGTTTGCGATTTGCTACGATATCAGAATCAATTACGTTTCCCAAATCCAGCGACAACGGTAACGAAATCACTTCATTATCGACTCGCCTGTTAGTGTAGTAGTGCTTTAGGGTTGCATAAAAACTATCTTCAAATGTTATATCAATCATTCGCTAGCTCCTGAAGTTTATTTTTACTTACTAAAAGCCCCGTTCAGGTCTTCCCGAATCAGGGCTATATCTTTCTGAATCAGACTTAGGTAGTATACCAAACGTTATGGTTTGCGTTACCTATTCCAAACGATATTCAGATTTTTTTAAATATTTACATTTAACTCAAAACCTGCTGACAGAGGGCAACAGTCGCAAACATTAATCCAACGATAGTCAGCGAAAAAAACAGGCTGACCTTGCCACTAAAGCCGCCCTTGGCATGCAAAACTGCAATGATATCGGCCCAAGAGACAAACGAAATTCCCATCAACATTAACCCAATAATTTGAAAACCTCGAAATGTCATTGCTCCAAACGCGGCTACAGTTACTATCAACGTGCCAATAATCAACCAGTATTTACTGCGTGAGTTAAACTGGTTAGCCAAAGTACCAGAAAATTTATCCTTAGTTTGCATGAATCAACAGAACATTCCCTTCATGAGTATTTAGTTTCCATTATTACCCAAACTTCCATAACTGTATAGTGACACTTAGTTTACGCTAACTGTCAGTCCCGCTTATTTAACGCTCTTAGATCCTTCATCAAAACCAGTCCTAATATCATTACTCCACCCATTTAAAATCTGAGGAACTCTATATACCTGCGGTAACAAGAACAGTACCAAGCAAATAATTATCAATACCTGCGTTGGTTTTCTAAACAGCGATTTCAGCTTGTTCCACTTCACTGTACAAATTAAGGCAATAAAGAAAAAGAATAGCAACACACTAGTAATGTTATCTAGGGTAGTCGCTCCCATACCAAATCCTGCTAATAAAATACATAATGGGACAGCAATTCCAAAGGACCACACTAAAATTTTGGTAATGGGCCCCATCTTGCCCTGCTCTAACTTACTCATCAGACGGTCATCTCCTCTAATCATTTCATCCAGAGAGATGCCAAACAAATCACTTAAGGCAACCACATTTGCAAAGCTAGGCAGCGCTGTTCCCCGTTCCCATTTAGAAATTGATTGCCTTGAAATCATTAACTTATCAGCTAAATTTTGTTGGGACAGACCTAATCGTTGCCGGTGCTTTTGAATTACCTTACTGATTTCCATTGTGATATCCTCCTGGATTTAATATGAGTTAACCATATCCGAATAAACGGCTTTGATAAAGCACCACTTGGTTGCAATCCCATCCTAATATAAAAGAGGCTGGGACATAAGTCCCAGCTAACGCAAAAAAACTTCGGAAATTAATTTTTCCGAAGCTTTTTTGAATTCTATGTAGCACAGAGAATTCAACTCTGCTATTCTTAAATCGACGAAAACCC
>NZ_CATNVB010000024.1 GCF_951230165.1 Lentilactobacillus sp. Marseille-Q4993 | reverse complement strand
GGACATCTGTTTTCCTCTTTTCTAAATGGTTTGTGGTGAATTCATTATAGCAAAAGGGACAGGTGTCCTTTTGCGTCCAAAAAAATAGTGCGATAGATTTCTCTATCACACTAAAAAGTGTACAGCCTGATAAATAGGCAACAGATTTCTTCGTTTCTTGCCGAGCAGGGGCTTTGGTACGAAGTAACGGATCACAAAGACAGCACGCAGGAAGTTTTCCAAGTGGAATTTCCGTATCCAAAAAAAGATGCAAAAAATATCTTCGTTAAAGCTGATAAGAAGAAAAACTATTATCTGATTTCAATCGATGGTTCTCGAAGAAAAGATTTAAATAAATTTAGTTATGAATATAATACGAGACGACTGGCGTTTGCGTCTGAATCTGCCTTAAAAGAGAAACTAGGCTTAACTCCTGGTTCACCAACCCCATTAGGATTACTGAATAATGAATTGCGTGATGTGGTATTTTACCTGGATAAGCAGTTCACTTAGAAGCAACGGATTTGGGTCCATTCTAACGAGAGTACTGCAGTTAAGACAAAGGGTTGATAAGCATTATTGAGCAACACGATAATAAAATGATTGTAACCGATCTACTTTAAAACGCAAAAAAACACCCGTAGCTAGCATTAAGCTAGTTCCGGGTGTCTTGTTATTCAATATATATTTAAACGTTTAAAATCTTATCTAAGAAGCTCTTAAGCCGCTCATTTTTAGGATGACTGAACACTTCGTCCGGAGTTCCTTCTTCAAGAATCTGGCCGTCGTCGACAAAAACAACCCGATCAGCAACTTCTTTAGCAAATCCCATTTCGTGGGTGACAACAACCATCGTCATACCTTGGGTTGCAAGTCTTTTCATGACTTCGAGGACATCGCCAACCATTTCAGGATCAAGAGCAGAGGTTGGTTCGTCAAATAGCATGACATCTGGATTCATTGCAAGAGCTCGTGCAATGGCAACCCGTTGCTGTTGTCCACCGGAGAGTGATTGAACTTTAGCCCCAAACTTTTCTTCCAAACCAACCATATCTAATAGTTTCTTTGCTTGTTGGTCAGCCTCACTCTGGGTTTCTTTGCTGAGTTCGACAGGAGCAAGAGTTATGTTTTGGCCAACGGTTAGGTTATTGAACAAATTAAAATGTTGGAACACCATCCCGATGTTTTCGCGAACGGTATTGATATCCGTATCTTTTTTTGCAATATCAATTCCATCAATGATGATTGATCCTGAAGTTGGTTCCTCTAGTTTGTTAAGAGTTCTTAGAAACGTACTCTTACCCGAACCTGAAGGGCCAATTACAACGACCACTTCATTGTTAGCAACTTCTAGATTGATACCCTTTAAAACAAGGTTATCGCCATATTGTTTCTTTAAATCAGAAACCTTTATTTTTGCTTGATTTTCACTCATACTTTAGTTCTCCTTTGTACCCAGTTTGAAAGCCATGTCAACAACGTGATGATGACTAAGTACATTACGGCAACGATTGTCCAAACTTTGAATCCTTCAAGATTTCTGGCAATAATAATCTTACCTGTTTGTGTAAGTTCCAGAATCCCGATGATTGAAAGAATCGATGTATCCTTTAGGGTAATAATAAACTGGTTGATGAATGACGGAATCATAATTTTGATTCCTTGTGGAAGGATAACTTTTCTCATTGATTTTCCAAACGGAAGACCTAAACTGCGAGCAGCTTCCATTTGGCCTTTATCGACGGCTTCGATTCCACCCTTAACAAACGCGGCAATGTACGCTCCTTCGTTAAACGTAAGCGTGATGATACCTGCAACGAAAGCTGGAATCTTGGTACCAGTTAAACTTGGAATTCCTGTGTAGATGAATAGAGCAAGCACAAGCAATGGCATTCCTCTGAATACATAAACTAAGACGCTTGAAACGCCATTCCCAAACCTATTCGGAATAACACCTAGTAGTCCGACAATGATTCCAAAAATCGTAGCGAAGAAGATTGCAACAATGGTTAACCACATTGTCTGACTCAAACCACTTAAAAGAGCATCTTTATTTTCTTTAATCAATCCAATAAATGACCGATCATCAGAAGTTGATCCCTTTGTGACGATTTTTTGATCCTTTTTACTTCCAAGATAGTTTTCAACAATACTGTCATAACTACCGCTAGCCTTCAAATCTTTCAATCCGGTGTTAAATGCATTAAGTAAGGCTTGATTCTGACCTTCTTTAACGGCGAAACCATAATCACCAGCTAGGGCAGGTTTTGTGACGATTTGTAGCTTGGTTCCTTGTTTGATTGCGTATTGCATAACCGGTTGATCTTCAAAACAAGCAGCTGAATTACCGGTAATTACGTCTTGGTACATATTGTTAGAATCATCAAACGTTACGGTTTTGAAGCCGTACTTTTTCTTGATACTGTTGGCATAATCCGCTCCTGAAGTACCAGTTTTGATAGCTACTCGTTTACCCTTTAGATCCTTTAAACTGTTAACTTTACCTTTTGGATTAACTGCCATTACCACTCCTGATTGGAAGTAAGGTGAGGAGAAGTCGAATTGTTTCTTCCGGTCATTTGTGATCGACATTCCGGCAATCACACCATCTATTTGACCTGATTCGAGTGATTGAACAGCAGCGTTAAACCCAAGCGCTTTGATCTTAACTTTAAAGCCTTGCTCTCTGGCAATTGCCTTCATTAAGTCCATATCGATCCCGACATATTTGTTTTGTTTATTTGCAAACTCAAATGGAGGGAAGGTAACGTCAGTACCAATCGTGAAAGTCTTACCCTTTACTTTAGGGTTGCCACCATCACCTAGATACTTACCTACGATTTGGTCATAGGTGCCGTTTTGTCTAATCTTTTTAAGGCCTGCGTTAAACTTTTTGACCAATTCTTTGTTCTTATTCTTTTGAACGGCAAAACCATAGTAACCCTGGTTAGCAGGCTTGGTAACGATTTTTAATTTTGAACCTTGTTTGATGGCGTACTGCATAACAGGTTGATCTTCAAAACAGGCAACTGAGTTTCCCGTTTCAACGTCCCGGTACATGTTATCAGAGTCATCAAAGGTTACTGTCTTAAACCCGTATTTCTTTTGGATACTCTCAGCATAACTAGCGGCAGCGGTACCGGTCTTTAAAGCAACTCGTTTGCCCTTAAGCTGCTTAAAACTATTGATGCTGCTGTTCTTCCCAACGGCCATTACCACACCCGTTTTATAGTAGGGGGTTCCAAAGTCGAATTTTTCAACCCGCTCTGGAGTCATTGTCATCCCGGCAATAACACCATCAATCTGACCAGCATCGAGGGACTGGACTGCAGCATTAAAGCCGACTGGCTTGATATTGACCTTAAATCCCTCTTCTTTGGCGATTGCTTTCATAACATCTATGTCAATTCCCACGTATTTATTTTGCTTATTTGCAAACTCAAATGGTGGGTATGTAACATCAGTACCTATTTGGTAAGTTTTCTCAGCTTTACTGGAGACGGGAGATAATGAAAAAATAAATAATAGCGCTCCAAGAAAAGCAATTAGAAAACTAGCATTGAAAAACTTCCGTTTCATAATTGTCCTCCTACTTGATGTAACAAAATGTAACACTGATAGAATACCAGATTTTTAAGAAAATGTACATGACATTAGACTCCGTGAAAGCGCGTTAATATCACGAAGAGGGGTAGTAAAACTTGCTAAATGGGGAAAGTTAATGAGAAATAAATAAGAGGGATAATTAAGTTGCTCAGCCCTTATAGCCGTGATGAGGATGAGGTTGGAGTAATTACTAGGTGATCCATAAGTAGACAAAAACACAGCAATAATTTCAAAAAAGAGAATTATCGCTGTGCTTTTACCCTGCAATTCTTACCGGCAGTCATGATTACCAGTAACCTAAATTCCTTGCTAATTTTGCTCTACTCAGATCTCCTTCCGTAATCGTTGCCATTTCAGTTCCGTCTAATCCAGTATCACTTCGTTGAATAGGGTGCTTCCATTGATATTTAGCAATGACATTTCCTGAGCTGGTTGGGGAATACATTAAATCAATTTGGTAACCAGTATGGTCAAGCCCTAAAACATGACCTAACTCATGGGTGATGACACCAAGCCAGTATTGGCGATTGGTGAATTGAGAAGCAAGCTTGGGGTTTAAGTACGTAGTAGGATACTTTGAATCGTCAAATCTACTTTGATCGATATAAACGGTGTGCCCATTGTACATGCCGTCCCATTGCTCAGAGGCTGCATTTGCAAACCGGATACTAAGGGTGTTGTGCGTCTTAGTTCCGAACGTAAATACGTTACTTGCTAGTGCCGAATTCCATTTTTCAAAGGCTTCCTTAGCGATTGGTTTCAAGCTATCTGAAGGGACGTACACAGAGGCGGTATTGCCGACGAAAGTGCCTTTAGGTGATAATCGGTAAACGTTAAAAGCCTTATTTAAGGTTGGCCTGTATACTTGATAATCGTTTTTAGTCAAACTTGTTAGCAAATCACTCGGATCTAAATCGGGTGAAGCTTTGATCTCACTATTGAGTTTTGTCCGGGAGATTGACGGAGTAACTTTCTTCTTCGAAGTGGTGGTTATTTTAAGTTTACTGGTTGGTAGGTAACCCGTTAAAGATTTGTTCTTGTTAAAAATGTAGTAAACGGTAACTGTTTTTTGCTTATTGTTCTTAACCGTAAACTTTTTATTCGTATAGAGCCTTGTATCCAGCCGATTACTTTTAAACGTTAGTTTTTTTGTTAGGGTTGTTGACCGGTAAAGATACGTAGTGGTCGGCTTCACTTGCCTAGTCGGAATCGTGGTGTGATTTACGATGCGAGTAGCAGCCTTTGTTGAATTAAAAAGTGGGGGAACTCCAACCGAAAATACACTAACGCTTAGAGTTAGTAATATAGTAGTTTTTAATAACTTGTTGAATTTCATTGTAATTCCCCCTTATCTAATTTAAATATAACATAACTCTGTTGATTTCATGGAATAGCACATCTTCATTTTTGCAAAAAAACACCATCAGATTGTTTATTAGTCTGATGGTGTTTTTAAGGAAAGGGTAATCCAGTAAGTTATCATATATGTCCGTTATTATGTGTTAGTGCTTCTCCCCTGAAAAGAAGCAAACGCCTATGATTTTGTTCTATGTGAAAGTGAGTAGGTTTTGTTATGGCTAAATTAATTGGTTTATTTTACGTGTAAGAAAACAGAGCCGAGCCCCTTATCAAATGTGGCCTTCCATCTACCAGTGGTTAATGATTCTGGCAGTAAGAATGTTCCGCTTGAAACCCGCTGCCCCTTTTGAAGTGGGGTCCCTTGCTCTTCGAGTTTTTCAACTAGCCAGTGGAGTGATTTTAGTGGGTTTCCTAAAACTTCTGACGATTGACCATCCTTTAACTTTTTACCATCGTGGAATAGCTCACAGTTAACATGAGCAACATCATCAACTGTATCAAATAAGTCGTCAGTTCTAACTTCTTCACCGTAAGTCACAAAGCCCCCAACCGCTGAATCCGACATAACCATGTATTTAGATAAACTAGGGAACCAATCGCTGAAACGTGAGTCGGGTACTTCAACTGCTGGTGCAACTAATGTTTTGTGCATCAAATCTTCCAGTGAATCTGATGAAGATACGTCCTCAGTTACTGTGAATAACATTTCCACCTCAGCTAGCGGCTCCATTAGTTCGGCCTGATGGAGTTCAACCGGTGATTGCATAAAGTGAGATGTAACTTGAGCTCCGTAAAGTGGGGAGTCAGAATCAAACATATCTTGAGTCTGTTTGCTAGTAAGGGAAACTTTGTAGCCTCCAACAGCTTCGCCCTTCATTTCAGTCACCATTGACTGCACTGCGTAAGCATCATCTTCATTGGTAACTACGCCATTGAAGTTATCCTCAACTAACGCTTGATGGGTTTCGTATGAGTTGTATAATTCCTTAGCAAATTTGCGTTGAGTTTCTGATAAAGCATTCTTTGTTACTGTTAATTGTGTATCCATAAGTGAGTCCTCCTGTGGGTCCCCACCTAATAATGGCGAGGACTTTTCCTAATTTTTTATTTGATCTACTAATCTGAACTGGATCTTCATTTGAAACCATAATCTGCGATTCCATTTTCCTCACCACCAAAAATAAATTTTCATTAAAAACCAAAAAACGCCCTAACCGTACTTATGTACCATATAGGACGTTTAATAAACGGGTTACCACCTATTTTCGTAGTTCCATCACTAGAACTACCTCAGACGTACGGCCGAAGCGATACGCTGCCACAATAATGGGTGGACACCAATTCGACTACTAAAAATTCATCGAATAACTCGGAGATGATAACGGGTTAAAAATGTGGGTTCCTCTCACCAAACGGAATCTCTCTGAGCACAAATGATAACTCGTGGTTCTCTTCATAGTATTTAATCGGAATTTAATGATTGGCAATAAGATACAACCATTTCCTAACGGTGTCAACAATAAAAATGAAAAAAGTTTAATTTTCCTCGGGAATGTTCTCACTAATTACTCGAGCAGGGTTGCCAGCAATAATGACATTATCACCAAACGACTTAGTGACTGTAGAGTTAGCCCCAACGATAACATTATTACCAAGAGTGACTCCTGGTAGAATTACGGAACCGCCACCAACCCAGATATGATCTCCCAATGTGACGGGTTTGCCTAAGCCAATAAAATCTGCTCGACCTTTGGGATCCTTAGGATGATAGGCAGCATAGATTTGGACGTGCGGCGCAAGCATACAATGGTCACCAATTGTTACGGGGGCAATGTCTAAGATTACGTTGTCGTAGTTACACATGAAGTAATCACCAACGTGAATGTTATACCCAAAATCACAACGGAAGTTAGGCTGTACCCAAGGACTTTTACCAACTGACCCAAATAGTTTTCGAATCAACTCGTCCTTTTCTTCTGAAGCAGTGTCATCTAATTCGTTCATCATTTTGCATAAACGACGAGCAGTGGTTTCCTCAGCTGCTAATTCTGGATCCATAATATTATAAGGGTCACCAGCTAAGAATTTTTCTTTTTCTGTTCTATTGTCAGTCATAATTAATCACCTTTATTTATAAGATGAATTAATTGTATCATTAATTTGTCAGTATGAATGCGGTTCCGCTCCGGATGCTATTACTTTTTAGTTTTAAAGTTGGGTAAATCAAAAATTGAAGATTTAGTTAAGGTTAAACAAAAAAGGACAAAAAAATGGAACGGTTGTTCGGAAACTATTAAACTTAGGTGTAGTTACAAATTAAA
The DNA here is from genome assembly GCF_951230165.1 of Lentilactobacillus sp. Marseille-Q4993. Lineage (GTDB taxonomy): Bacteria > Bacillota > Bacilli > Lactobacillales > Lactobacillaceae > Lentilactobacillus. Next base: position 32,432 of record NZ_CATNVB010000024.1, on the reverse strand, counting down.
GGTGGGGAAAATATGTCGCGTAAAGAAGAGGTAAGAAAGAGGCGGAGAAGGTCCCGAATCATTTCTGGCATCACTGCGGGGGTCGCAGTTGTAGCCATTGGAATTTTAGGATCGACGCTTTATTATAATAGTCATTTTAAGATGACTTCGATTGACGGGGTCAATGTTTCTGGAATGACAGTTGCTCAAGCGACTGAAAAATTGAATGATGATGCCGTTAAAGCAAAGCCAAACTACATAGTACTGAAAAGTTCACAAGTTAAAGTGGATAAGGATAATGTTGAACAACTATTCTCAACCAGGAACTCGATGAGCATGATGACTAAACAACAGTTTGATGCTGGCAACGTCATTTCTAAGAAACAACAAAAGTATCGGTTAACGAAGATACTACCAAAGTTTAAAAATAAAATTGACAAAATCAATGCTTCCCGAGAACAAACTGTCAATTCAACGGTAAACTTAGTTAATGGTAAAGCTGTTGTTAAGGATGGTAAGCAGGGAACTGAGCTTGATAAGCAGTGGATGGTCAAGCAATTTAAGAAACAGGCAAAGAGCGAATTGGTCATCTCGGTTCCAAAGAAGCAAAAGGAATACGATAAGCCAAATAGCAAGGCAGTTAAGCATCAGCACGTTAAGCTAAACAACTTACTGGATAACACAGTGAAAGTTAAGACACCAACAACGACCTGGACGTTTAAGGCTAGAAACTACGTGACGGATGCCAAGCAACTCCAAAACGGTACTTACCAGTTTGGAAGTACTAAGGTGGCAGCTCGTGTAAAAGCATTAGCAAAGAAAGCTGATACCAAGGGTAAACCAGTTACAATCAGAACCCACAACAAGCGGAAGGTCAAGGTACCCGGTGGAACTTATGGTTGGGAAATCAATCAGGGACTGTTCACTAGGAATATCGTGGCTAACCTGCAAAGTGGTAGATCTAAGACGATGAACCTTAAGCATTATGTTCAAGGAACTGGGTACGGCAAAAAGGGAGTTGGTAAAACTTACGTAGCTGTTGACCTTAAAAACCTTCGTGAATATGTTTACGTTAATGGTAAACTGAAAGTTAAGGTCCCAGTTATGTCAGGAACCCTTAGTGGGGGTAACAGTACTCCAACCGGTGCATATTACATTATGTATAAGGATCGGAATGCAACCCTTAGGGGAAAGAACGATGACGGTTCTAAGTATGCATCTCCAGTGAACTATTGGGAACCAATCACGATGTCAGGGGTCGGATTGCACGACTCTCCATGGCAACCTTCGTATGTTTACGGTAACCCAAGTTATCGCGCTCATTATCATTCACATGGATGTATCAATAACCCGCCTTCGTTAATGAAGAAAGTATGGGCAAATACTAAAGCCTATGAACCAGTTGTAATTTATTATTAAATTTACAAAAGACACCAACTGTGTAAAAGCAGGAGGTGTCTTTTTTGACTAATTATTCTTCTGTGTTTCTTCGATTCATCAGTTCGATATCGTATTTTCTTGCTCTTGGAATTAACCAATTAGCGGCTCCACAAACTAGGGTACCAATTCCAGCCAGTACAAACAGTTTTTCAACTCCAATCATATCCGCAAGCGGGCCAGCAAAAATCAAGCCAAGCGGGCCAGTAATATACAAAATGGAGTTAAAAATCCCTAATACCCGGCCTAGTTGCTCTGGCGGAAATGATTGTTGCATCATTGCCATCATTAGGGTATTGAAAAAAGGGGTGGCTAGTCCTCCAAGAATATTCAACCCAATAAAATAGATAAAGCCAGCTTTATTGCCAGGAATTAACCCACTGAATAGAAAACTAATTCCCATTACGAGGTATGACCAGAGAACTGGGATCATCCGGTCTCGCCACTTTCCAAATACCCCAATAATTGCTCCACCGACTAGCATTCCGACGGAGTAAACGACTTCAATTAGACCGGCTTGGGCTACCGTACCGTGAAAATATTGCATTGTCATCAATGGGTACATGCTGACAGCGGGCATTAGGATCATGGTAAACACGGCCCCGATAATTGTTAGTATCCAAAGTCCACGGTTGCCAACAAGGAGTTTTAAACCTAATTTTGTATCGCCAAGAATATTTAGCTTTTCAGTTGGTTTCTTATTATTTGGAATTGAAACCCCAAACAAAATCAGCATTCCTAAAATTGCCCCGACAACATCCAGTAAAATAAGGATATTGATGTGGACCAGAGAAAAAAGGAACGCACCAAGAGCAGGGGCGATTATCATGTTGGCTGACTGGACAATCCCTAGTTGACCGTTGATTTTAGTGAGTTCTTTTTCTGGCACCATCGTGGGAATAATTGACTGAATCGTTGGTAGTTGAAACGTTTGGGCCACTGACCGCACAAATAGAGAAATGAATACTAGCCACAGTGGGAAATGAGTCGACAAAGTTCCAGAAATTGATAGAATAATGGCAAATAATGCCGCAACGATATCAGGTACAATCAAAAGCGCTTTTTTATTCCAACGGTCCACGAGTGGACCGACAAATGGACTAAGGACAGCCATTGGTAACATTCCTAATAATGTTGCAATGCTGAGAACCGTTGCAGATCCAGTCTCTTTTGTTAGGTACCAGATAATGGCGTACTGGACAACCATACTAGTAATTCCAGTTATGAATTGGCTAGACAAGAAAAGGTAGATATTTGGCCGCCAATTTTTGGTGGGGGTTATTGTTTTCATACTATTCTCCTTATCATTGTTTAATTATGACATGAAAATAATAATCAACCAACTAAAACGGTTTCAGAATAAGTAAGTAAAATAAAAACACAGCGTATTGTTAAGTAAACAACGTTGTGTTCTTGCTTGTGAGTCTAGTGATATCCAGGTCTGATCATTTTAACTTTATGACGCGATTGATTTTGTCATAATCCAATCGTGCTGAACGTCGGTACCAATCTTAAATGGGTGATCGCCCGTATGCGCGAACCCAAAAGTGGTGTAAAAATCCTGAGCGGTTTGATTATGCTCCCAAACACCAAGCCAAATCTCATCTTTATGGGTGTTCTTCGCAATGGCAATAGCCTTACTCATCAAATCTGAACCGAGTCCCATTCGCTTGAATTTATCTAGAATATATAACCGTTGAATTTCAATCGCTTTATTACCGTGGGGTTCAGTCTGAGCGGCGCCAGTGTTGATTTTCATATAACCTGCAATCTTTTCATCATAATAAATGAGAAAGAATTGAGAGTGGGGATTGTACATTTCATCCATTATTTGGGATGTTGAAAATGCAGTTCGAACGTACTTATCAATGTTACGCTGACTGTTTTTAGGTAGAAACGTCTCAACAAACGTGGTAACCGCAACGTCGATCAAATCGTGAACGTCATCAATATTGCATTTTCTAACTTTGGTTTTCATTGCCTATCTCCTTATAAAACTGAAAAAACAATTATACGCAAAGTTAAATTAAAATGAAAGGCTTAATGGCCACTAGTCATCTTGATACCGATTAAACCAATTAGTAGAAACGCGACAAATACCCAAGTAAGTGGTGATAGGGAGTCTTTAAAAAAGATTGCTCCTACAAGAATTGCCCCTAAGGCTCCAATTCCAGTCCAAATGGGGTATGCCAGACTCAGTGGCATTTGCTTAGTAGCTTTTGCTAAGAAATAAAAACTTAGAAACATTCCAACAACGGTAGCGATTGAATAGTCCAATTTTGAAAAACCATGACTAAGTTTCATCATCGTTGCCCAAAAAACTTCGAATAGACCAGCAATAATTAAATGAATCCATACCATAATAATTTCCTCCATAAAAAAATGGCCGCCCACAATTCTCTTCTAAGACCTAATGAGAATTGCTGCGAACCAAGTTCAGTCGCCCGGTGGCGAATAGCTTTAAATTACAATTAAGCATAACTGAAAAAAAGGATGTAGTCAATTTTTGCGCATTACTACATGTTAAGGGAGTGTTACTACAGTTTTACGTTTCCTTAAAAAGGTTGAAGTAGAGACCCTTTGTTGTTAATATCCTAGTATGAAATACAATATTAAAAAGTTATCTCTTGCGGCTTTAACGGTCGTGGTTTCCAGTCAGGCATTTGGGTGGACCGCTCAAGCAAAGGTAACTAAAATTCATAACTACAACCAGATTTCTGCGATTCAACGAAAAAAAGTTCAATTAAACGGGGCTTGGCATTACGATGCCAAAAAGTCACCTAGTGTATATGTTAGGGTTTATCGGAATATGACGATAAAGAACAACTCTAACAAAACAATCAAGTTTGAGTTCAAGAATATTAAGTATTACCGAAAGGACTTTCCCAAAAATAAATCAAGCGTGGTCTTCCCGCATAAAGCCGTGATAGTAAAGCCAGGCGAGAAGAAGAAAATATACCACGCCTTTGATGTTTTTGGTCAGCAGTCAATTTATGATCCAACGATGACTCAATATTATTACTACGTTAATCCGAATGTTAAAGTAATTAAGAACAGTCAATTTAAACACTAATAAAAGGCCTGAAAATCATATGATATTCAGGCCATTTACATTTAATAACTTTTTGCCGCTATCAACCCAATTCGAGGGTCATCTTTTTTGAGGACGATAATGTTAGCTTTTATTCTTAAAGCGTTTGTCATTAGTTGATTTATATCATCGTAAAGGTCCTTATCACCTTCAACAACGATTCGCTCAACGTTGACGATAAGTTGGTTTAGAGTACCACTAGTAATTAAATCATTAATGCTTGATAAATCGGTTACGAGTGGTTTGCCATTATCTTTGATCAATTGGTTTTCAACGTTTTGACTCTCTGCTTCCGAAATAGTCGTTTCTGCCTCACTAACGATTTTTGAATCAGTCAGGTTAGTTGGTGATTTTGAGATTTCAATATCAGAAATTTTTAGTTTATCGTTTAGTCGTTTGAACAGCGAAATGTTTTGCTTTAAACCCATTAAAATAATGGCTTCTTTGGTTCCAGCGTTAGTGACTAAATAGTTGATGATTTCACGATAGTAACGTTCCTGATCAATTTGTTTTTCCTTACTTGTTTCATTATGACCATGATAGTTGGCAGCTTCACCGTTCGAGCTGTAGTTTGTTTCACCACCGCGTTTTTCTGAGCCCAGAGTTTCTATCATGTCAGTAGGGGCGTCTTTTGGAAGTTCAATCTTCTTCACGCTCTTGTCCTTGACTGTGAATAGGCTGAAACTTTCACCATCTAGGGCAACAAGGTAGTAGGTCTGATTTGGTTGCTCGCCAAGGATGGAAATGAGGTCGGGTGCATAACCAATCGTTGCTTTAGTTTCAGATACACTTGTCCGTGGGAGACAATATAGTTTGTCATCACCAATTTGGATGAATATCGAGATTCCTGAATAAGGGAGATTTTGATCGAGCAAACTATTGATATCGCGTTCAATTTGATCTGCGTCATTAAAATTATGAGCTTTGCAATAACGATTGATATCAAGTAACGAATTCTTCAAGGCGATTTTTTCGCTCTTATCTTGTTGTCTCAGTTTATCTAAGTTAACGCTCAAAGTAATGATATCGTTTTCATTTTTTAAGACCGAAGGAACTTGATTTAATTCTACTAGTGTTGCCATATACTTCACTCCTTTATTTTCTATACCTCGATTGTATCAGAAAGAACGGCTAATGATAAAAAATTGGTTTAGCATTTGAGTTGAGATATTTTCACAATCTTATCCTGAAAAGTCTCCGTTTATTATAGTTAACAGGATTGTAATGATTATTCTTCGTGAAAACGGGCCTTAAGTTTCTTTTCACTTGCTTCGAATAGCACATTGGGGTCGATGTGATACTTTGAACAAATAATCAGAGTCTGGTCAATCACATCCGCAAGTTCTTCAATCAAGTTGGCTTGTTTTTCCTTAGTTGTTTGTTCGCGTTCGCCAGGGTGGTCGCGTCCAAATTCAATTGCCCGAATGGCTCTTGATAACTCACCAACCTCCTCCGTTAGGTAGTTGAGCCTGATTGGTGGGGCGTAATGATACCAATTTCTCTTTTCGTAAAATTTGATTAGCCAGTTCATGTGTTCGTTGATATCCATTAGTTTTCCTCCGTGATATTATTAACTATAGCTTTAATTATAGAGGAGAAATGCATAATGATTAAAAAATTGCAGTCTATTGCGGGGCGTCAACTGGGAATCGTCAAGAGTATAAAGATGCCACGATTGAATTAGCTCAGTGGTTGGTAGCCAATGACTATGAATTAGTCTATGGTGGCGGTGGGGTTGGCTTGATGGGATTACTTGGTCGGTCAGTCATCAACGCTGGTGGGGTAGTTCACGGAATTATGCCTAAGGAGCTGTTCGACCGTGGGGCAGCTCTTGAATGGATTACAGATCTGAAAATTGTTGAAAATATGGACGTTAGAAAGAAAATGATGATGACTGAGTCTGATGGGTGTATCGCTCTGCCCGGAGGACCCGGGACCCTTGAAGAGATAAGCCAGGCTTTTTCATGGGCTAGAATTGGTGACAATTCAACCCCAAGTGCTTTATTGAATGTAGACGGATACTATGATCCCCTCCAGACAATGTTTGATCAAATGACCGAAAAGGAATTTTTGACCAGGGATGACCGAAACAAGCTCCTCTTTTCTGATTCTCTGGAGGAAATCAAACAGTTTATGGAGAACTATCAGGCTCCGGATATTCGGACGTATTAGTTAGATTGGCATCTTAGAATGAATGGCGTACAATATATTCTTGTGATTAATTTGTGGAAGGGATGTCAAAATGGAATCTGGAAAAAAGGGTAAAAACCGTGGATTGGTGATGTTGGCGGTGTTTATCGCGACGTTCATGACCTCAGTTGAGGTAACAATCGTTACTACGGCATTACCTTCAATTATAAGTGAACTCCATGGTTTGGCCTTTCAGAGCTGGATAATGAGTGCTTACTTATTAACGACTGCAATAACGACTCCAATCTATGGAAAGTTAGCTGATACTTTGGGACGTAAAAAAGTCTTTCAATTTGGAGTTATTGTGTTTTCACTTGGTTCACTGCTGAGTGGTTTATCCCCATCAATAATCTTTTTGATTATGTCTAGGGCATTACAGGGAATCGGAGCAGGGGCAGTTATGCCGTTGACGTTTACGATCATTGCTGACTACTACAGCTTTGAAGAACGGGCTCGAATCATGGCATTCAATAACACGGCTTGGGGGCTTTCTGCACTGATTGGACCATTATTGGGTGGCTTCTTGGTGGATAACCTTTCCTGGCACTGGGTGTTCTTTGTGAACGTACCACTGGGATTGATTGTGTTTGTTGTTATTTTGATTGGTTATCAGGAACAAAATACCGACAGGAAAATGATGAAGATCGACTGGCTTGGGATTACCTGGTTATCGATTGGCTTAATTGGCGTTTTGCTTGCAGTTCAGAACATTACGGCAAACGTTGTTGTAACCGTTAGTTTGCTGGTAATGGCGGCAATTAGTTTTTGGTTGTTCATCAGACAAGAGGGTAGATTTTCTGACCCGTTGATTCCGATGACAATTTTCAAAAACCAGACGTTTAACGTCCAGATTATCACGGTGACAATTTTGAGTGGGGTTCTAATCGGGTTTCAAGTATACTTACCGATTTGGTTACAGTCGATTTATCGAATTCCGGCAACCGGAGCGGGAATGGTGGTTACTTCGAGTTCGATTATGTGGCTAATTTCATCTTTTTTTGTTGGAACTTTGATTGCCAAACTCGTACCGAAGATGATTGCTTTGTCCGTAATGGGAGTTCAGCTAGTGTTTTACTTACTCCTTGTGTTTGCTGGAATTCACTTTCCAGTCTGGATATTCTATATTATTTCGGCAGTCAACGGAGCCGGGCTTGGAATTATTATTAGTATGAACACAGTTCTTAGTCAGCATTTGGTTAGTGACGATTTGGTTGGAACGGCATCAGCTATTTTAACGCTTGGAAGAGCATTAGGTCAGACTGTGATGACCGGCGTCTACGGTGCGGTGCTTAACATCGTAATTCAATTGCAATTACACGGGATTCCGTTCTCAGAAATCAATAACGTGATCAGTTCAAATAGTACGGCTCACGTTGCTGATAGAGCAGCTGTTAATGGAATCGTCCTTAATTCACTTCATGCTGTTTTCACGATTTCGGTAATCTTGCTGATAACGGTTATGATTGTTAATTTTAGGGATCCTAATAAAGAAGTTATTAAGTGATTTTAATACTTAAACAAACTGTTTATAAATAAATTGAGACGCCTTTTCCAAATTATCTGGAAGGGGCGTCTCAGTTTTTTTGTTGAATCAAAAATATGTTACAACACTGACCTTATCTTTTGATTTGATAAATGTTCACTAAAGTGAGGATTAGTAGTGGTCTGTATTTCAACAGACGAATGCTAAATTATTTGACAAGTATAAAGATCAATGGTTTAATGGTTTAAAATATTAAACCAAAGGAAAAATTACTATGCAAGATTTAAGCGGAATTCAAAAGCAATTAACAGGACTGAGCGACTTTTTAGTCGCTTTAGGGGATGAAAAACGGCAAGCGATTTTGATCGAATTGATGGCGGCAGAAAATGGAGTTGAAGGATTAAGAGTTGTTGATTTAACTGATGCTACTAAGTTATCACGACCAGCAATTTCACATCATATCAAAATCCTGATGCAAGCAAAACTAATTCAGCGCCGAAGTGATGGAACCAAGAATTATTACTATCTATCTCATGATTTGACTAAAATCAATCAGTTACAAGACCTAATTAGTAATGTTAAGACGATTATTAAAGAGCGTGGCCGAGAATGAAAAAAGTATTAATTGTAGAAACCAATGTTACTAGATACGCTGGGACCTATGATGCAACTGGTCTTTGGCTTGGAGAGTCGACTGAATTTGCTGAGGAACTTCAAAAAGTCGGTATCGCTGTTGATTATGTTAGCCCTAAAGGTGGTTTTGTTCCTTTAGATCCTCGCAGTATGAAGTATGTTGATGAATCAATTATGGAGTTTTATGAAACCAATGACTTTAAAACGCGGGGGCTTACTGAGACCCTTAGCCCAAGTGAGGTTGATCCAGACAATTACTTTGCGATTTACTATGCTGGTGGCCATGGAACGATGTGGGATTTTCCAGATGATAAGCAACTGCAGTCAATTGCATTGGCTATCTATCAACAGAACGGCTACGTTACCTCTGTATGCCATGGAATTGCCGGTTTACTAAATATTAAAGATGAAAGTGACAACTATTTGATAGATGGCCGGACAATCACGGGATTTACAAAGGCCGAAGAAATTTTAGCTGGGAAAAAGTCAGTTGTTCCATTTTTTAATAAAGCAGAAGCTGAAAAACGTGGTGCTAATTTCAAACAGAAGCGGGCATATAAGGATTATGCAGTTCAAGATGGACATTTTATTACGGGGCAGAATCCTTTTTCAGCCCGGTCAGTTGCTAAATTATTGATCAAAGAAGTAAGATAATTTTTTTAAAGTAATTGTTCAAATGATTAAACGATTAAACGAAATGGTGAGAAAAAATGCAAACAATTTTAGGAAGCAACGGCCAAATTGGTCATGAATTAGCTGAAGAATTATATCGAAATTATACAAAAGAACTGCGGCTAGTAAGTCGAAATCCGAAACAAATTCACCCAAGTGATCAAACGGTTGCTGCTAATTTGCTAGACTATGATGAAACAGTAAATGCCATTACAGGCAGTGACATTGTATATTTCACGGTGGGATTACCAATGAATCCAGATATGTGGGAACAACAATTCCTTGGCATGTTAGATAATGTCGTTAATGCCAGTAAGCAAGCTCACAGCAAATTAGTATTTTTTGATAACACTTATATGTACGCCAAAGATGATACACCGCAAACTGAGAACAGCCCATTTCTTCATGAGGGTCGTAAGTCGACGGTACGGGCCAGGATGGTTGAACGATTGGAAGATGAAATGAAGAAAGGTGATTTGCCGATTGTCATTTGTCGAGCACCAGAATTCTATGGTCCGAATAACACCAAAAGTATTACCAATTCGATGGTGTTTAATCGTATCAAAGCAGGTAAACGACCATTCGTACCAATTAGTGACCAAGCAATTCGAACATTGATTTGGACGCCAGATGCTAGTCGGGCAATGGCATTAATTGGAAATACTGAATCTGCTTATGGACAGACTTGGCATTTACCAACCCCTAAGGGAATTACTTATCGAGAAATGATCAATATTTCTGAGCGGGTTTTAGGTAAACGGATTAAGTATTCCGTGATCAGGTTATGGATGTTTAAGTTAGGAAGTCGATTTAATCCAGCATTAAGAGAATCGATGGAATTGATGCCTCGATACCAAGTGGATAACATTTTTTTGTCGGATAAATTTAAGACACAATTCCCAGATTTTCAAATAACTTCATTTGAATCTGGAATTTCTCAAATTTTAACCAAATAAAAACATGAGTAGCTAACGATGATTCGCCAGTTACTCACGTTTTTTGTTAATTAATATAGAATTGCTTTGATTTGAAACGCCCGTAGAATCCGATGGCAGCCACAACTAGGAGCAGACCAGTCACAACTAAGATCCATTTGATTGCTACGAAATCTGCAAGGGGTCCGAAGAATAGCATAGCGATTGGGTAAATCCCCGTTGAGACGATTTGTAGAATCGAAAATACGCGTCCCATCCATTCAGTCGGAACGGTTTCTTGAATGAGGATATTGGTAGTCCCTTGAATAATCGGCATACAAATTCCAGAGCCGAACATAAAGACTAAATAAACCCAAAATGGTTTTACAACTCCCATTGCTGCAAAACAGAATCCTGATCCAATGAACCCTAAGGCAATCCACTTAATTTTGTTATTAATCTTCGAGTGAAGGGAAATGAAGATTCCACCTAAGGCAGCCCCAATCGTCCAAAGTAGTTCATTAAAGGTTAACAACCAGACATCAGTCCCAAACGTTCGTTTAACGAATAATGTGGATAGTTGTGATGATGGGGCAATCAAGATAAAACCAACCACGGTGAATAGCATTAACAGGAATAGACTTCGATTAGCAAAGGTGTATTTTAGCCCTTTAGTGATTTGGGTCAATGATCCTTTGGCTTCACTTTGCTGGATCTTTTTAACAACTGGTTCCTTGATTAGTAATAGGACACCAATTCCGCCAATCGAAGTAATTAAATCAATGACAAAAACGTAGATAATTCCGAGATTCCCTAAGATATAACCACTCACAAGTGGTGAAATTAGTAGGAGAATCGAGTTAGCAGTTTGATTGATCCCGTTTGCTTGAGTTAGATGCGACTTTGGCGTTAATTCTGGTAGGAGTGAGTTAGCAGCTGGGGTCGATATTCCGTTGCCTAACGAGCGAATCGCCGCAATGGCCAGTAATAACCACAGGTTACGGTCAATAAAATAATAAAAAATAGCAATGACAATTGTGAATACCGAAGTAAAAATACTGGCAATGACTAACAGATTTCGGCGTTTAAAACGGTCTGACCAAGTGCCTGCCCATAATGAAATTAAAATTTGGGGTAGGGAAGTTGCTAGTGTTGTAAGCATCATCCACGTACCAGAGGAAGATTTTAGTGCGATATACCATAGGATTGCAAAAAACACGGCTGATGAGCCGAAAAGAAAAAAGTTTTGGGCTACGATTAGGTAGCCTAGATTAACTTTCCAATGATTGTTGGTTGATGGTTGCTTCATAATAATCAATCCCCACTTAGTGTCTGATTAGTGTGCATTAACTGTATCGGTGGCAAATTTAACCATAAAAAAATGTTTATAACAACTGAGGAACTTAGTTGCTATAAACATATTAACCTACAATACTAATCCATCAAAGTTAGTTGAATGTGTGACATGAACTTATCAAAAAGTGAAAGATATTTTATTTGTTAGCCGTGCTCTTGCTGAGGCCAAGATTAATGGCGAACGCAGCGATAATCAATAGGCAGGCAAGAACTAAAAAGTCGACTCTAGCTCCTAATGCGGTGCTACCTGCAAGATTGCTGTTGGTTTGGAATAAAGCAATGATTAGGGATGCTACCGCAGTTCCTAGAGCTCCTGCAAACTGTTGAAGCGTATTAAAAACGGCATTCGCGTCAGCGGAAAGTTCTTTTGATGCTTGGGATAAACCACTTGTCATGATGTTACCCATGGCAAATCCTGTCCCAAGCATTAGGAGAATATATCCAAGCGTTGACTGCCAAGGTTTTGAGCTCAGAGCAGTCGTAATAAATAATACTAGGGCAATTGCCTGGAGAAGTAGGCCAAGATTAATAGGCTTTTTTGGGCCAAGTGAATCGTAAAGCTTTCCACTTAGCGGTGATAATACTGCTCCTAACGCAGCTCCAGGTAGCAACAAGAGCCCCGCGACACCTGATGAGATACCATTAACAATTTGAAGGTAATTTGGCAAAATGAAGGCCACTCCAACCAAAATCATTTGAAAAATGATAAAGCCAATCAACAATAGGCTAAATGATGGGATCTTGAAGATATCACCGTTGATCAAAGGTGAGTCTACCCTTTTTGTCCTGAAAACAAATGCAATTAAACCAAAGATTCCAATTAGTCCAAAAGCAAGTGAAGATATAACCGAATTTTCAATAGAGTTGAATGCTAAGATGGCACCTACAAAGAAAATACTAATGCTCAGCCAAGACAGAACATCTAAAGATATTCTCTCCGTCTTAGTTACTTGAGTGATTGAAATTGAGCCGATTATTACAGCAAACACCATAATGATCAATAGAAAAATAAAAATTAGGTGCCAATCTTTATCCACCAACAGGCCACCGTAAGTGGGCCCTAGGGCTGGGGCCACAGCTGTGACCAACGTTCCGATGCCCATTAAAAAACCAATTTTATTTAGGGGCGCTTGTTCTAATATGATATTGAACATCAATGGGAGCGCTACTCCAGTTCCACACCCTTGAATGAGTCGGCCAGCTAATAAAAGTGGGAAACTGTTTGCAAAACTACAAATTAACAGCCCAATAATAAATGTAATGCTGGAACTAATGAATAGCCGCTTGTTCGTGAATCTACGTTTTAAATAACCAGACAAAGGGATAACAATCGAAACTATCAATAGATAACCGGTAGTCAACCATTGAATTGTTCCAGTTCCAACGTTGAATTGGTTCATCAGGGTTGGAAAAGTAACGTTCATCGCTGTTTCAATTACAATCCCGCAAAAGGCCATTAAGCCAGTTGCTAAAATCGCTAAGTATAATTTGGGTGATAAATTTCGTTCCATAAGTTCCTCCTAGTTGATATAGTTCTATATAGAACTAATATTATAATCTATCACCATTAATCTAGTTTGACAAGGGTAAAGTGATAAAATGTTGATTTGATTGAGTTTTAAGAATAAAATAGTTAGCAATAAAACTAAGGAGACGGATATGAATCATTCAATTGGAATTGAAGTCAAACGACTGAACAATGATTTGAGTCGGTTTTCGGCCGAAGAGGCTAAACAATTTGGAATTACTCCTGTTCAGATGAGCATTATTGACTTTTTGTACCGAAATGAAGAAAAGCAGGAATTATTTCAGACGGATATTGAAAGGGAATTTAACATTCAGAAATCATCAACGACGGCAATTTTAAAATTAATGGAAAAAAAGGATTTGATAGTTCGGGTTATTTCGAGCCATGATAGTCGTTTCAAGCGGATTCTATTGACGCCAAAAGCTCGTATGCTAGGTGAAAAAATAAGAGCTGTTTTTGATCAAAATGAAAGTAATTTAAGAGAAGTGCTTGGGGATAATGTTGACGAGTTTTTAGGCATGATAAAGCAGTTACAAGATTATTTAAAAAAAGGAAAATAAAATATAGAAACTAAAAAAGCGCGAGAGTGACCCGGAAAGCATTTAAAGATGCCTTCGTGGTTCTTCTCTCACGCTTTTTGTTTATCTAAAGAATGTTAATCCTATTCTTGACTACTGTCCTCATCTTCAGGCTTTTTCATGTGTCTTGGTTCTGGTTCACTAGAATCTGGTTTTTCAGTTTCATTAGAATCAAACGAATCAGTTTGAAATTCTGCAGCCTGTTGTTTTTCATCCGTAATGGTGGTGTAGAATTTTGCAATTGAAAGCCATAAATAAGGGATAACCCAGAAAGAGGCAATACCTGCAGTGACTATTGCTACGATCATCCAGCCAATAAAGCTAAGTTGCATTACGAAGTAGAACCATTTTTTGCCGTCCATTAATCGGCGACTTCGTGTAATTGCTTCAAGGTAGCCAATGTCCTCGCCGTTTTTCACTGCGTCTCGATAGATATACAGTGCTTGCGAGTAGGAATATGATTTAATGATTCCGGGAATCAAAAATAATATAGACCATAAAGCTATGAATACAAATTGGAGAATACTAATGAAAATCCAACCAGTAAAGTATTTGCCATTATCAAATACAGCAAAAGTCCGTTGAATTGCATTTTTGGCTCCAATTTCTTCACGGGTTCTATCAATCATTGTGAATAATGCTCCCGTTTGAAATAGGCTTGCCAATATTCCAAATAACATTGCCCAACCGGTTAATTCTGTTAGGGCATGGACTGAATCAGTGGTTGTTTGAATATCGGTTTGACCAGTTGTTTCACTGACTATTCCGTAAACAAACCCCGATAAAACTGCACATAAACATAAAACTAAATAAAAGGAGAAATGACTATTAAGTTCTTTCTTTGCGGACTCCTTAATCAAAACTCGATCTTCTCTTCCCATATGATCACCTCCAAAATAAAGTGGAATGAGAGTTACCCCATTTCTTGACTCAATTATGGGCTATCAAGTTCTAGATTAAAAATAAAAGGTTCTGAAACGGGAATTTTTTTAATAATTCATTGAATTTCCAGTTTGGGTCTGTTAAGGTATTCAGTCAGAAGAAATTGATACTTTGGGGGAAAATATGAATCAGTTATCGTTAGTAATTATTTTATTAGCTGCATTATTTATTCCGTTGGTGATGGCCAGATTCAAGTTGACGATTCTACCAACAGCGGTTGTTGAAATTATTGTGGGAGTTATTCTTGGCCCGAGTCTATTAGATATAATTAGCAAAACTTCGTCACTGAATATGCTTCAAAACGTCGGGGTTATCGTGTTACTGTTCTTGAGTGGCCTGGAGATTGACTTTAGTTTGTTCACAAAGAAGTCAAAAGAACTAACCCCATTAGAGATAAAGAATAAGCAGAGTGAGCCTAAGCACTCTGTTTTGTGGGTTGCAGTTGCCAGTTACATTTCGATTGTGGGCATGTCATTTGTCTTGGCCTTCGGACTTAAGATTGTAGGCCTATTTTCGGATATTTGGTTAGCGGCGATTATCTTCATGACAATTTCGTTAGGAATCGTCATTGCAGGTTTAAAGGAAAAGGAACTGCTTAGCAAACCATTTGGGCAAACAATCCTGTTGATTGCGGCACTTGGTGAAGTGGTACCAATGATTGGGCTAACATTTTACACCTCTGTCTATAGTCCAGAAGCAAAATCACTGTGGTTGTTATTGTTGATTTTACTTGCCGCAGCGGTCTTATTCATTCGGTTCAAATTCTTTTTCCGGTTTTTTGACCGCGTTAATAAGTCAACCACTCAGCTAGATGTTCGGTTGTCATTCTTTATGATCGTTGCTTTGGTTACGATTGCAGAATCAGTTGGGGCGGAAGGGATTCTAGGAGCGTTCGTCGCTGGGATCGTTATCAAGTTGTTAAATCCGCACGAGGAAACTAAGGTGCGCCTTGATTCAATCGGTTACGGCTTCTTTATCCCAATTTTCTTCATCATGAGTGGAGTTAATTTGAATATTAGAGAATTGATTGCAGACCCTTCAACGTTAGTGCTGATTCCAGTTTTGTTAGTGGCCTATCTGCTAGCTAAAGCTTTGGTATACCCAATTCTCAGAATCAGATTTAAAAACGCGAATGCAGTTGCAGGGACAGCCATGTCAGCAACCACCATTACAGTGGTTTTGGCAGTCCTCCAAGTTGCTAAGCACTTGCACCGAATCACTAGCCAACAGTCGGGCGCATTTTTACTGGCTGCAATTATTACCTGTGTTGTTGGCCCGTTTGTTTTTAACAAGCTATACTCAGCAGAGGCAGAAGATTTGAAGAAGACTCATATTCATATCGTGGGGACTAACCTTACGACCGTCCCAATTGCCCAGCAACTGGCAAAGGGGTGGTACGACGTTACGATGTATACCCAAAACGAGCATAACTTTCGGGCGTTTAATAGTGAAGCCCCAGTCAATTTTTTGGATAATTTGGAAACGGGCTATCTTGTTAAAGAAGGGGTCTTTGATGCCGATATTGTTGTTTTTGCACAGACGACTTCCAACAAGAATTACGAGTTAGCAAAGGTTGCAAAGAAGTACGGGGTCAGACGGGTTATTGTCCGGTTCGAAGATCGAAACATTCTCAACGAGAAGCAGGATGAATTAAGTGAATTAGGAATTGAAGTGTACAATACACCGGATGTGAATATTAGTATGTTGCGGGCATTGATTGAAACCCCATCGACAATGCAATTACTGACATCAACAGAGGCAAGTGTTTACGAGGTTGCACTCCATAACCGGCTGTACGCTGACATTCAAGTTAGAAACTTACCGTTCATTGATAAGATAACGATTACCCAGATATATCGTGAGAAGTGGTTCATCAGGCCGACGGGTGGCACACCATTGAAATTAAATGATAGAATAATATTTACAAGTACAAAACAAGAAGCTCCGCTGATTAGACAGGAGCTTGGAAAAATGAATTAGTGAGGTTAATTTATGGCTGATCAAATTGAAGATTTTATTAAGCAGCATGCGTTTGGTGCTCCGGAGATCAAGCCTGATGAGAAACGAGAATTTCTTGGTAACTTTCGGGAACGGGTTGCATTAGCACTCACAATTGCGGAGTTGAATAATTCCAATTCCCCAGCAATGGTTGAGAAAGTGGTTCAGGAATATCCCGAATATCGGATGTATCTAAATGGCCGGATGGCTGATTCAATGATTGATCAGTACATGAAAATTGCCATTAAGAATAATTATCAGTTCACTGTTCTAGTTCAAAACGGGGTTCGAGTTGACCAGAAAGTGTCGATGACAAATTTTGGTCTGGTGATTGCTTCACCCAATGAAAAAATTAAAAAAAGAGTGTTGTTGTAAGTAAAAAAGAGTCCTAAATTGCTGTCGATTTAGGGCTCTTTTTTGGCGCTAAGTGGTCATTTCTTGATAATCACTCTACCTGAGTGTTTCTCCTCCAATGTTTGGTGACCTTGGCGGAACCCGTCAAGTGAGAAGGGGTACTCGTACCCAATTTTGATACTTGCTCCTTTGTTAGTCATCAGTTCGATAATTTTTGAGAGAGCGTCTGTATCTGAAACTTCACTGGTAGGGGCAATGTGGTTAAATTGAATATTTTTGCTAGTCTCTGGTTCATCATGAGCGACACTTGAAATAATGCCACCGTCTTTAACCATAGCCACGTCGTCATCACTTGATGCTCCGTTCATAGCTGAGTTGATAACGACATCACCTTGACCAGCTAGGACCGTAGCAGGATCTTCTTTGTCGTATGCTACGTAACGACTAACACCAAGAGCCTTGACGTCAGCTTCATGCTTGCTAGACCCAATTCCAATTACGTTAGCTCCAAGATCAGCAGCAATTTGAGCTGCTAAAGAGCCGACACCACCAGAAGCTCCCTTTACGATAACAGTTTGACCTGGTTCGACTTGGCCAAATAGGTTAACTGCATTATAAGCAGTAACCCCTGGGGTCACGATTCCAGCGGCCTGAACAAATGAAATATCATCTGGTAACTTAACCGTATTTGTTTCATCACTGGTAGCGAATTCTGAATAGGAGTGATGGCCGTGAGCGACTACTCGGTCACTGGGGGCAAACTTCGTAACATCAGAGCCCACTTGTTTTACGATTCCCGCAACATCACGGCCAGGAATCACTCGGTGAGTTGTTGTTCGAAAATCGCCAGCTCGACTAGCCCGTTCAAAATTGTTTAATCCAACAGCCTGAGTTTCAATTAAAATATCCTTATCTTTCAGTTCGGGAGTTGGTACGTCGTATTCTTCAATCACTTCTGGACCACCATTGTGATCATATCCAAATGCTTTCATAATCTATCCCTCCTCAAATTTACAGTTGTAATTTTAGGCTTATTTATAATTGGGTTCAAGAAAGATGCTTACTAAATAAAAGTGTGAACCCGTGGGCTCACACTTTTAACAATTAGTCTTGATTAGCTAATAATTCTTTGAATGTAGGTTGATCAAACAAGTTTGATGCCTTTACGTAGCCATCAATAGTAGCTTGGTCAAATTGGTCAGGATCGATTGGCATGAAGCTAGTATCAACTGGGTCAACATTTTTAACCTTAGCATCAATGACGATTGGCCGCTTGTCACCAGCTGATTGAAGCTCCTTAACCTTAGAAAAAGCTGCCTTTAATGATGCATTGTCAGTTGCGGTTAACCCAACTGCTCCCATGCTGTCAGCAAATTTAGCCCAGTCAGCGCCTTTGAAGTGGATTCCGTAAGGTTCCTGGTTGGCTTGAATCTTTTCGTGTTGGATATATCCGTATGCCTTGTTTTCGAGAACAACGTTAACGATTGGCATCTCGTACTGAACTTGGGTCAACAAGTCCTGCATATTCATTGAGAAACCACCATCACCAGAAATGCTGAATGTCTGGGAGTTAGGGAAGCTTAGTTTGCCAGCGATACTTGCTGGAAGGGCGTATCCCATTGTTCCAAACCATGATGACATAGTAAACTTCTGGTCTTTATTCATTGGTAATTGACGAATTGACCACATTAGGTTGTTACCAACATCCAAACCAAATACAGCATCGTCGTCAGCGATATTCTTAACTTCGCGGATAACTGCTTCTGGGGCAAGGCCATTACTGTCATCGTCAGCAACCTTATCAAGCCATGCGTCCCAGTTCTTCTTGTCTTCTTGGGCTGCCTTAAGGAACTTGGTTGGAGCAACTTGTTCGCCCTTAGCATTTAAAGCAGCGATGAAGTCCTTTGCGTCAGCAAGAACCGCAACATCAATGTCTCGTTGCTTACCCAAATCTTCAATGCTGTTGTTGATTTGAACAAACTTGATACCTTGTGGGAGGAACCGACTGAATGGGTAGTTAGTACCTGCAAGAATAATCAAATCAGCTTCTTGAGTCACTTCAAATGCCGGTTTGGTTCCTAGCCGACCACGGGAACCCATGAAGTTAGGGTGATCAGTGGGCATCAGGCCAGTGGCAGGAGCAGTAGTCAAAACGGGAACGCTGAACTTTTCAGAAAATTCAACGACTTCCTTCCGGGCACCTTTCATACCAAGGCCAGCCCACAAAACGGGGTGCTTAGCCTCTTTTAGTAAATCGTATACTTCTTGAACCGCGCTGTCATCGACTTGTGATTCGCTTTGGGCGTTAATAGTCTTAGCAGTTTTATAAGGAGTGAAATCAATTTCTTCACCTGAAAGGTTGTCAGGAATAATGATAACGGCAGGACCTTTGTGTTGATATGCGTATCGAATGGCTTCATCCATTACGTAAGGAATTTGGTCTGCATTAGTAACTTGTTTGTGGAAGTCGGTCAAATCAGCGAACATTGGGTCTTGATCCATTTCTTGGAAGAAGTACGTGTTCATGATTGGGGTTGCTGATTGGCCGATAATAGCAACAACGGGAGCATGATCCATCTTAGCATCATACAAACCGTTGAATAGGTGAGTAGCACCAGGGCCAGCTGAGCCGAAACTGATTCCAACCTTACCAGTTAGTTTTGCATCAGCGGCAGCGGCTAGTGAGCCAGCTTCCTCGTGACGAACTTGAATGTAGTTTAATTTGTCTTTTTCTTGGTAGAAACCATCAACGGTGTTGTTGATCGAGTCTGCAGTGATTCCGTAGAGATGGTCTATATCCCAGCTAACGATTACCTTAGCTAAGGCTTGACCTGCTTTCATTTTTGCCATAATTAAAAATCACTCCTAAAAATTTGTTTTCTTTAGCTTACTTTTTGTAAGTACAAATAACAACCTACTCCCTTCGCTTGAAAAATGCAACAGTTTAATTCACAAAGATCCATATTTTTAGGTGTAAACGCTAACTTTGTAACGCTTGGTGTACGCAAAGATTGTGAAAAAGGACAGCAAAAGCATATCAAAATGCTTTTTGCCGTCCTTCTTCTAACTTAAGGCCGAATATATGAGTATCCCTGTTGTTGTTTCTGAGCCAGTTCAACTACACCCACTGGAACAATGGTCAACCCGGGCTGTAGGTCATCCTTAGTGATGTTTCTTTGGTTCATTGAGTTATTGCAGACAGCTACTTCAACCCCTAGTTTGATTAGCTGGTTCAAATCGATATCACTACTTTGAGTTGTCTTGGTGATTGCCTCACCATTTACCAACACTTCAATTTTGCCAGGATCATTGTTTGCAATCATCCACTCGTGCATGTGAGGGACATTACTGAAAATCATCGGCCATTTTGTGGGTTCATCGATATGAAAAATTGTGTTCATTGAAGTCACTTTCCTTTCGTTTGTTATTAGTATACTCGCGATATAGGTCTATTCAAAATATGGTAATAGTGACTAATTTGAATGATGGATAAGTAATCACATATGATGTTTATAAATCGTAGTTCAAACCCAGTTTTATGGGTTGCTAATATAGTTTATGTGGTATCCTATTGGTAAAAATAATTCTCCGAGGAGAGATGCATAATGGCTACTGCGTTATTAGTTGTTGATATGACAAATGATTTTATTACCGGAAAGTTGAAAAATGATCGAGCACTGAAGGTAATTTCACCACTCAAGAAATTAGTGGACGAGGCTCACAAGAGTAGCACTCCCGTTGTTTATATTTCGGATGCTCATTACCCAGAAGATACTGAGTTGAAACTCTGGGGAGAACACAGCATGAAGGGTGAGTGGGGTGGCCAAGTAGTTGATGAGCTAACTCCAACCGATAAGGATTATACGTTAGAAAAGCGCAATTACAGTGCTTTCTTTGAAACTGGGTTGGATACGTTACTTAGGGAGTTGAACGTGGATAATGTTGTTGTTACTGGAGTAGTAACTAATATTTGTATTCAACATACGTCTGCTGATGCTTTCTTCCGCGGTTATTCAATTACAGTTCCCAAGGAGACAACTGAGGCCTTAAGCGATGAAGAATACGCTAGTGGGCTTAATTTCTTGAAGACGATGTACGGTGCAAAGATAGTGTCAGTTGACGATCAGTTATTTGAGTAAGGGGGCTGGCGGGGATGTATACTGCTAAGTACCAATCCCGATTCAAAAAGCATTATCAGAATTTAATTCGGGCTGGTCGCTTCACAAAAAAGGAATTTGAAACCGCCCAGGGTCAAATCCTTCGGGGAGGTCCACTTGACCAAAAATATGATGATCACGTTGTTAAGAGTCGAAAACCGGAACGAGCCTTCTTTATAAAGGGGAGTTGGTTGGCTCTTTACAGTTATGAGGGCGACACTGCAAAGTTTCTTGACGTGGGCCGTCATGGTGATATGTAGTTGAAAAAAATCCTGCAATTTGCAGGATTTTTTTAATTATTTAAATAACCAGTGAATAATTCTTCGTATATATTTATGAAGGCGAGGTACATGTCCTTAGGCACGTATTCATCAACTTGATGAACTGAGTCACTACCAGGCCCGAAAATTATGAATGGAAATTCCTTTGGTTTGGATTGCAAAAGATTTGATGCGTCAGTAACGGGTGGAATTGCTCCCAAGGGAACGTCTGAACCATAGTATTTTTTACCAATCTCTTCGGCAATAGAAACTAATGGAGAATCTCCAGTGGTTTCAATTGATGGTTGTGACATGTAGATATCCATATCGATTTTTGCCCCAGACTTATTCTCATCAGCTACAAGTTTGGTTATTGTATCTTCAACTTTAGGATTATTGAATTCGGGAATGGTCCTGATGTTGATTTCGGCGGTAGCGTTTTCCGGAATTGAGTTAACTTGATTACCGCCATTGAAAATCGTGGTATTAAAGGATAACGGCCCCATTAACTGGCTGTTCTTATCTGTATTTCGGAAAAGATGATTTGCCTTTACTAGTAAATCCATCAAGGGGTCAATGGCATTGTAGCCCTGATCAGGCATGGAACTGTGAGCAGCCTTACCAGTGGAAGTTAATTTGATATCCATGGAACCCTTGTGAGCGTATGCAATCATCCATCCGGATGGTTCACCAATTATGAGCGCATCAACGTCATCCATTGTGCCATCGGTTGCAAAGGTTTTGGATCCTAGTTCACCAACTTCTTCTCCCATGGTTGCCATTAAACGAATGGTTCCCCTCTTAAGCAGGCCTTGTTCTTTGATTTCAATCATGGCAATTACCATTGCTGCTAATCCCGATTTCATATCGGCGGCTCCGCGACCGTACAAATTACCGTCTCGTTCTGTCATTGTGAATGGATTGCTTGCCCATTGTGATTCATCACCAGCAGAGACAACATCCATGTGACCAGAAATGCCTAAAACGGGGTGACCACTACCAATTTCTGCGATAAGGTCCGTTCGGTTACCACCGACGGGGATGATTTTAGAGTTGATTCCATGTTTAGAAAATAGCTTATTGAGATACTCACTAACGAGTTTTTCGTCATCATTAACTGATTTTATGCTAATTAAGTCACTCAGAATAGATAATTTCTCTTTGTCTGTAAATGTCGACATAATTATTCAACCTTTCTTCGCTGTACTTTACTTTTGAAATATCTGAAGAATACTTCGGCGATAAAAAAGCCACCTGCTAGGGAAATTGCGACAATCAAGGTGTTCATCAGATTTGTTTGAGCCATAGTTATTTTTCCCTGAGTGAAGTCTTTCATTGCTTCGTAGATAATTCCACCAGGAACAAGGGAGACTAGGCTAGGAATATAAATCATATTAACTGGAACCTTGTAATGAATAGAAAATAGATTGCCTAGAACACCGATAATAATGGCAGCAATCACATTTGGAAAAAACAGTGAATGCATGACTGTGGCAAGAACAACGTATGTCGTCCAAGAAATAGCTCCAGTTATTCCGGCTGGTAGGAGGGCTCTTCGGGGAACGTTAGTGATGATTCCAAAGCCGACAGTTGATAAAAAGCTAATGATAAATTCAATAATTAGTTTCATTAGTTAGCCCCCAATCATGTAAAGAAGCGAAGTAGCAAGGACTACTCCAGAACCAATTGCAATTGCGACTAGCACTGCATCAACTCCGCGGACTAACCCGGAAATAATTTCACCCGCCATGATTTCTCGAAATGAATTGGTAATTGCGACTCCCGGAACAAGTGGCATCAGGGAGCTAACAATCATTTTGTCGCTATCGATACCAATCCCTGTTTTAACCGCTAGAATCGAAAGAAGGGCAATAGTAAAACCGCCAGCTAATTCTTTGATATACGGGGTTTTGTGCTTGTTAGCTACCCACATAGTAGCTAAGAAGCCAACGATGCCGATGAAAAATGACAGTCCAAGATCACCCCAAGTAGCTTTGAATAAAAACATTGGTGCAACGGAAACGAGTCCAGCTCCCAAGATTTTAGTTGGCCAGTTGAACTCGATTACTTGGTGGTCGATCCGCTCTAACTCTTCTTTTAGTTTATCGTATGATATCTGGTGAGCTGTAAACTGCCGAGAAGCTTGGTTCAATTCGTCTACCTTTTGGAGGTTAAACCCACTCAGCTTTGTTTTGAACATCATTGTCCGGCCCATTTGATTAACTGAAATGAAAACTGCGGTCATTGTAACGTAGCAGGAGATTGCGACTCCTGCTGCATGACCGATATATTCAACGGTTTGCTCCACTCGTGATGTTTCGGCACCACTGGTTAGTAAAATTGTCCCAACCTTACCACATGTTTGCATCACGTCGTCTGTATAATCCACCAATTTAGCCACCACCTTAGATTATAATCATACACCTCAAGCCGGTATTTAATCATAAAAAATAAGAGAATTAGAGCCTAGGAGGTCTGCTAGATGAGTCCTCTTGATCGCTATAATTCTCTTATCATTAGTTATTTGCTTTTGTATAACTGATGGCTTTTACTTTATTTGATTGGATATTGATATTGGCAGTAGATCCTTTTCGGTCGGTGAGGTAAACCAGCGTTCCGCCTGAATATTTTCCCGTTCCAGAAATTGAATCACCATTAGGATAGCCCAAGTCAGTAATTACAGACTTATATGAATCACCCTTTTTAATGGTTTTTATTTTTGAAACTGAAGTAGTTTTTGAACCGGCAACGTTAGCAGCGGTGTACCCCTTGGCAATTACTCTGTCTTTGTAAAACCTAACTGAAACATTACTTGCTTTGAAGGAGGTTGCTAGTTCTTTCCAATAGTATTGAACTGCCTTCTTTTTGGTGCCTGCAATCTTAGTGTTTTGCCGATAATCCTCTTTTCCCAACAAATGAAGCACTGCCTTTTTGGTATCTCCACCCTTACCAGTTAGAATATTACCTACTTTTATTTGGTAATATTTATCCTGAGTCAGAACATTTCCGATTTTGTTTTCTGGAATTGGCTGAGCAGTGTTGATTTTACTTGCTGGCTTTGAATCTTTTTTATTATTGCAACCAGCAAGGGACAACGATAATAAAATCGTTGCTGGAACTAAAAATAACTTACGCATGTAGTGATCCGCCCCTCAATAAAAGTCTTATTAATATTGTAATGGTGATTGTTGAAAAATAAAACATTCATGGCTAACTTTTTGAAAATAAATATGAAAACACAAAAAATTAACTATACTTAATATTCTAATAGAACTATAATACTTGCTAATAACGAATTAGTTAGCCCACTCAATCAATTTACTGATTATGGGAGTACTAACTAAACGAATCAAATCAATGTTTAGCAGGTGATTATTTGATTTCTAACAATGGAATATACTATGAGTTATACGGAACAGGAAAGCCAATTGTTTTTATTCATGGAATGGATCTTGATTGTCGTTCCATGAGAGCGGTGTATGAGCCGTTGCCTGAATTAGTAAACTACCGGCGAATTTATATTGATTTGCCTGGGATGGGAAAAAGTAAGGTTAGCTCCGAAATTAAGAGTGATGAGATTCTCAATTCTATTAGCACATTTATAGCAGAAATTACTGACTCACAACCGATTGTGTTGGTCGGCCATTCATATGGTGGTTATCTTGCTGCTGGACTAGCTCATCAACTGGGCTCCCAAATTACATCATTATTTTTAACCTGCCCAGTAATTGAAGCTGATCGTCGTAATCGAACGGTTGAACAGCATCAAACTTATGGTGACAAGCAGATTTCAGTCGCAACCAATCAGTACACTTGGTTTGATGACTATTACGAAACGAACGTTAAAATTTCTGATGACACTTGGAATTTATACAAAAAGGCGATAATTCCCGGTTTGTTAAGTGGCAGCCGCTTCTTTAAGGAGACGTTAGCTACTGGTGAAAACTATCCGTTTTCTTTTGATGATGAGTTGAAGGCAAGCTATCATCCGATGAACGCTGAGATATTGCTTGGTGAGTATGATAATATTGTTGGGTATAAAGATCAGCAAAAGTTGTTTAGTAGAATGTTTGACGCAAATATCGAAGTAATTGCCGAATCTGGCCATAATCTACCAATTGATCAACGTCATGTAGTTAGAGAAAGGCTGATTAATTTTTTGCGGACTAAAGATGGTGAGCAAAGTGAATGATTCAGACTATGTAGACTCTGTTTTGGCAAAGTTACCCGCTGATAATGAACAGGTACAAATGATTGCCGACTATAAGAATAATGCTAGGGGATTGACAAGTAATCAACGCGAAGTGGGAATATGGACATATTGGGTCAACAAAATTCACCCGAATCCATTACATATTGCTTTTGTTTCCTTTAAAAATTCGCTAGAAGTAACTCAGCGGATTATCGAACTAGCTATTATTCAGGCTAAGAAACTTAACAAAAAGCGGATTGTGATTAGTGGTGGCAAGTTTGATAAGCAGGTGCAAAGCGAACTTGTAAAAAATCATTTTGCGCAGATGAGAGTTACTCACTTAGTTGAGTTTAAAAAGGGAATCAATCTCGATGGTAATTTTGAGACGGCTACTAGAATTAGTGATTTAAACGATGAACAAAAAGATAATTTGCTTAATACAATAGTTTGGCAGTACAAAAAAGTTCACCAAATAAATCCGGTTGCTAATCTTTCTGTTGATGAATGGCGACAGCTTATTTGGAGTGATGTAATTCTAACTGCTCCATCTGTTATGATCAGCGGAAACGAGATTTCGGCGTATTCCATCTGGTATCAAGATAACCAGAAAAGCTGTACCCTTGCATATGTTTGGGCAAATGATCCCCAGCAGTTGATTGACTTGATCAAAGTTCAAATTAGAGAATTATCCGGGAGATATGCTCTTCTGAACGGAGAACTTGATTCAACTGATGACCAAGCAATGCTTGTTTATGACTCATTTCCAAAAGAGGCAGATCAACCCTACATCACTTGGGTTAGAGAAATTGAGTAATGACAACATAATCAAAGTGTATACATTGCCTTTACAACTAATGCAAAACGGCTATCATTAGTAGTAGGGAGAAAATCAATTGATTACGTGCGTTATTCATTTTCATCTGAATGGGGGAGTTAACATGGCATCAGTTGTATTGTTTTTTGGAATTTTGGTGTTCCTAATTGCCATGGGTGCCTCAGCATTTGACACTCACAACGCAAGTAAGAATGAATAATCAAACAAATGGCCTCGCAATTTGCGACGCCATTTGTTTTTCTCAATATATTCAGAGGTGAAAATATAGTGGATTTTAGAATTGTTAAGAAGTTGTTTATTGGCCTAGGGGTTTTCTGTCTGTAGGAATGACTACAACTGTAGCTACCCAAGCAAAGGGAACAAAGACACAAAAGGCGATTAATTGGCGAATGCCGTCACAATCAAAAGCATATCCAGTATGGTCTAAGATGGATAATCCTTGGCTTTATGTCAGCACAAAGCGGCAGAAAGTTTATATTCATGATGATGGTAAAGTTGTTTATGTGATGTACTGTTCTACTGGAACAAAGTCATCACCGACTCCGAAGGGGACATACCATATCCAGCGAGAGCGGGGACTATCATTTTATAATGCCACCTCAGGAGAAGGAGCCAGGTATTGGGTGTCATGGAAGGGTCATGGAATCTACCTGTTTCATTCAGTTCCCGTTAACCGAATCGGTCATTATTTGCCATCTGAAGCCAAGTATCTGGGCAGAGCAGCCCATTCACATGGTTGTATTAGGTTATCAGTTGCCGATGCAAAATGGATGTATAAAACGGTGCCTTACGGGTTAAGAATTGTAATTAGATAATATGGTTATAAAAAAGCGTCAACGACAATTCCGAGTGAAATTATCGTTGACGCTTTTTGGTTTGAATAGAACCCGTTCATAAATTTAGTTCTTTGGCTTTGCTAGGACGATTCCTGGGTATTGATCGATTGCTAACCAATCTGGGTACTTTGAGTAAAAGACACCAATTTTATAGTCTGATAGGCTATCACGTTTGGTTTGATCGTAACCGGCTTTATCAAGCGCCTGTTTTACCAGCTCGAGTCGTTGGGTTTCGGTAACTTTATCCTTAAAGAGCATTTTATCAAAATACTTTGAGGCACCTGGTAGCTTGATGACGTCCGTCCAGTCCTTCTCGTAATATTCGTAAATCAAATCTGAGGACAATTCTTTTGAAAGTTGGGTATTAGGAAATAGCTTTAAAACAGCTTTGGTAAATTTTTGGGATGGTGACTGTTGAATGTAGTCGTAGTAGTCCTGATCGTTTGCAAATTGGCCAGGTTGGAGATCGTTCCAGACCTTCCAGTTCTTGTTATAACCAGTTTTCAAATAACCGTGCCAAATCAACCCAGTTTCAGTAGTGTGACGGTTTGGGTTATGTCCTGTGACCTGATAATAAACGGATTTTTTATTATTTTTTGATAAGGTGTACTTCCTATAACTGTACCAATTTGCGTTAGGGTAATCTTTAACGTTTAGTAGTTTTTTGGTGTGGTTGGAATTCCACATATAGATGTTTTTCTTACTGGTAGGGATGTGGAAATAGGTTTCTTTGATTGAAGCTTTATTAGCAATTTTATATGCTGATTTCGATGTTTTTGCTTGAACCGTCGCAGGGTTCCCAATTGATGTGATGGCTAACCCAGTAACGGCTAGGCCACTTATTGTTAGATATTTAAGAAATTTCATGAGTAAGTCCTCCTAAAATTAGTTTATCATTTATTGGTTTTGAGGGGGTGGAGTTAAGCATTTCTTAGTAAAATGATAACTAGAGAAATTTCATTTTCTAGAAAGCCCTAATCTCATTGTCTAATTAAGTTATAATTACCTATCAATATAAGTAGCTATCCCGTATAATGTGGGTATAGACAGAGTCAAAGTTTGGTAAATATTGGCGAGTTGGCGTGAATGTGACGTTAATTTGACCGTGTTTGAATGAGAGAGGGACCCTTGTAGGGTTGCTTTCTTTTTCTTTAACAGATAGAAGGGGCAGGTGCTGATTTTGAAATCCTTTAATCTAAGATTTTTATTAACTAACATAAAAGCTAAACTGAATCGCTTATTAGGTGATAATTTGGTTGGAATCTATCTGCATGGTTCTCTCGTGCTTGGCGGGTTTGACGATAATAGTGATGTTGACTTTATTGCGGTAGTTAATGATCCTTTGTCATTTGAAATGAAGAAGAAACTAATGAAAATTACCTTTGAAGATTTATGGTCATTATCACCCGAAAAGGGGCTCGAACTTCATGTGATTTTAAGTAATCAAGCTAAGCATATAACGACGAAACCAAATTTTGAATTTCATTTTTCAAAGTATCATCTAAAACATTATTTGGACAGCCCCAGTGAATACATAAAGAAGATGCATGGCTTTGATTTAGATTTGATTGCTCATGTGAAAGTTATCAATCAGTGTGGAGTGGCTTTAATTGGTCCTAACCCTGAGGATGTGTTTGAAACTGTGTCTGACCTTGATTACTGGAACGCGGTAAAGTATGACATTGATTTTCAGGGGCAACCAGACAATCCGTCAAATGAGGTTCTCAATCTGTGTCGAACATTAGCTTTTCTGAAGAAGGGTAATATATACCCAAAGATTAGGTCAGCATATTGGGTGATCAATAACTACCCAAGTTTTTCGGCTGAAGTAATTCGCAGGTGTATTGACAGTAGATCAAGTGCGAACGGAACAATTAACGATAGAGAGATTATTGAGGTTGCAAAACAATTACTCTCAAAAGTAAAGGAAGAATCCGCTTAGTATGGGTATAGACAAAACCAAAGCTTGGTAAATATTAACGAATTGGCGTGAGGATTTGTGTACTTTGAATGAGAGAGGGACCTATATATAATAGGTTTCTCTCTTTTTTATGTTACTTTTTTAAAAGTCGTTCGTTAATATACTGAGAGGAGGAATTATGAAACTTGATAAATATGAGCAATCAATAAAGAATATTTCAAACGAAGTTTTGCATTATTTAGTTGGTCATGGAGTTGAAATTCAAACCGCTCAGGATTTAGTACAAGACGCCTTCGTCAAGATATTAGAATCGGATTTAATATTGACTGAGTCAGAATTACGACCTTTGATGTACACAATCGTTAAGCATAAGTATATTGATCAGTATCGACGAGAAGCTAAATTCCAAGAAATCATGGAACGATTTTTAATTCCTCAATCCCAAGAATCCGAAATTAATACATATGAAGATGAAATATTTAGTTATTTAGCCTCCTCATTGCAGCAATTACCGGACGCGCAGAGGACGTTATTGATTAAAAAGTACGTTAATAAAAAAACAATTTCAGAACTTAGTTTTGAGTACGGAGTGTCCCCTGGAGTTATAAAAATGCGGTTGATGAGAATAAAACGAAAAGTAAGAAAAGGTTGGCGAAGGAAAATATGAAGCAACAAAATGCAAATTTTAAAAAAATGGCTTTGAAAGTTAGAATTCGAAGGATTATCTTTACAATAATGCTAATTATGCTATTTACCCCAATTTTGATGGCAGTTGGCTATAAAGTTACTCAATCCATGTCAGCAAAGCAGTCCAATAAGCTCTTCCAAGAAATGACTATAATCAATGAAGTTTCATCACCTAACATAGAAGTCAGTGATCAATTTATTGATCATTCTGATTTTATGGGTGGAGAAGTTGTTAGTCACAGATATAAAGACATAGAGGGACAACGAATCCCTTGGTCACCGTTACAAGGAAATTATTCGTGGAATCAGTCAGAATTTAATTTCTCCACATTTTCATCAATTGATTCGGAAGGGGCAGCTACTTACGATAGAATTACCCAGAGAAAAATCCCCCAATTTTATAGTCTTGATAGTCACAATTTACCCGAAGACGCTACGAAATTAGCTAAGCTAAAAGGAGCTGTTTCGGAGGTTGGAGTAACCTTTACAAGCTCAATGAGTTACAGAAAGATCAAGAAAATAATGCCAAAAGGGGTTCATGTGAAGTGGTATTGGCTTGGAAGCGATAAAAGCAAAACCGAAATTGATGTAGAAGCTATGCAATTAGGATTTTCCGAAGCTGGGAATGGTGAATCTGCGAGTGGAAATTTTGCAGAATACAGACATGGAATAAAAGAGCTTTCAGCTTCAAATGAAAGAATGAAGAGGTACTCAAAGGTTAGCTCAGATTTAAATAAAGTAAAAATAAAGGGTGTAATTGTCACGGGAGATTCACAGATGATGGGAAAATTGGTTAACAAGAGTTGGATTTTGGCAACGTCAGCTGGTGTGACTTTGAGTAAGAATGGGTTGAACTGATAAAGTTATTAATCGGTCTGGGATTAAAAAATAATTACTTTCAAAAAAGGAAGAATCCGCTTAAAACAAGTGGATTCTTCCTTTGATTTATAACTTAGTTATCAAATTAATCGATGGTCATTTGGTACAATATCTCATCATGAATCTCAACCCCATTGTCCGCTAAGACTGGGATGCTTGGCTTGATACTTCGAGCGTTATCAACTGCTTCACGCAGTATCTTGATTTTTTTGAATCCAAGATACTCATAAAAAGTTTGAGCGTCAGTATTATCGTTAGTAGTGATTGTTTGGATAGTATTGATTTTGAGTTTGCTAGCAATCTTCTTCACCTCATTCATCAATGAAGTTCCAATGCCTTCCTCTTTTTCAAAACTGTTAAGAGAAACCACCTCGATGATGTCGTCCCTAACATCGTAAGTAATGATACCGACAATATCTTCGCCTTTGTGCGCCACGAACCCTTCCAGGGTGTTGATATTATAGACCCCAGTTGAAACCACCATTTCTTCTGACCCCCAAAGGGAGCCAAACAAATCTGTGATCAGTGGGCGAACCTCGTTGATATTTGTGAATGAAAGTGTGGGATTGTCGGCCATTTCGATGTCGTCCTCTCTTGTTTAAGTATTGTTATTATAAAGGGCAAACCTAGTGAATGAAAGGATTAGCACTTGCTGACTAATGGCGTTGGAGATTATCTTTTGAAATGAAGGTAGGAAACGTTGTACATGACGGTTATTTTATGCGAACTTTTGTATTTCAGTTGTAATCTTTGACCACCTTGAGTTGATACTAGACCATATTTGTTTTTACTGATTTTATGATACTTATACGAACTCCAGCCGCCGTCATTAAACTTCGCAGGGTGTTTATACAAATATAGCTTGTATGTCCGACCCCAGGCATGGGCGTACCACTTGTGACGCATTTTGGCAGGAATTGCCGTGCTAGCGTTGGCCGATGGAGCGGGTACGCTTGCGATTGTTACTCCAAAAGAAAACGAGGCAATACCAACAAGTAGTTTTGCAGATAATTTCATGAATAAAATCCCCCTAATAGATTAGTTATGGTTCGCTATCATTATAATCTATGGCAACCAAACTAGTGGTTTGAAAAATAAATTAATTTTATTTAATAATCTTATTTACTTTTAATATTTGTCGTGATAATATTCTATTCAATCCAAGAAAGAGGAAATCAGATATGAAAACAACTAACCTTTGCACAAATGAAAACATCGTCGTGATTGTCCGGGTCATCGTCATTTAGACCGCGGGCATCGTTGTGCTGCTCGCAAAAGCGGGCAGGGTTGGTTTAAAGCCAAGAACTGCTAATCCAGTTCTTGGCTCTTTTTATATGCTTGAATTGTCAAATTAAGTGCAACGCAACGTTAAAGAATGACTCATATGGTGTTTTCCAGCCTAGACATTTACGAGGACGCTTGTTCAACTTAGTGGCATAGCCCTGAATTTCTTTATCATTGATGGTACTGATATCCACTCCCTTAGGCATGTATTCTCTCAATAAACCAT
>NZ_CATNVB010000023.1 GCF_951230165.1 Lentilactobacillus sp. Marseille-Q4993 | reverse complement strand
TCGTCTATGGTGTAGCGATATTTAGTCAATATAAAAACTCCTAGTATATGAACCCGGAATTTTAATTGTTTCCGTGTCCAACATACTAGGAGTATCTCCTCCCTATCACACGATTTGACTTTGAGCCAGAATAATCAGTTATTACGGACCGATAGAGCCTATTTGGAGGCTTAACAACTTGTCGCAAGAAAATTATGCGTAATTAATTTTGGGCGAGTAACTACAGAAAAACAAGCTGCCACTATCAGGAAAATATTTGGGGAATATTTGTAAAAACTGAAGTATCAAATTACTAACAACTATTGTTGTTCGATAACAGTATAGTACTGGGGACAATTAAAACAAACAACACAATAGGGGGAAGTGTCGGATTTCGGAGGTTTTTATGAGCACGGATGTACGGGTTGCTTGCACTAAGGTAGCCATTGATAATGCGTTTTGGAAGGTAATGAGTGAAAAAGGATTCGATAAGCTCAAGGTGACTGATATTATTGAGGAAGCCGGAATTAATCGAACTACTTTTTATTCATACTACAATGACAAATTTGACGTTCTTGGTACGCAGCAAGGAAAATTTATCAGTGATTTGAGGGTATTAGCTGAGTCAGATCCACTCGCTAGCAATTGTTGCCCCGCTGAGTTAAGAAAGAGTCTAAATAATTACTTTATCAACATGCTGCAATTCATTAGAGACAATGGCTGCAAGGCTAAAGTGCTTTATTTATATCGTCACGAAACAATGTTCATGAATCAGATTGAGTTCAACGCAATGCAACTATATCCTTACTGGGAAAAAGCGTTACTCAAACGGCAAAAAGTACCAGCTAAGTACGCGTTTGCAGGTGTGATTGGGATGTTAGTTAGCATCGTTGTTGAATGGGTTAGATCTGATTATGATGAATCAGTTTGCCAAATTGCAAGTATGGCGACAGGAATTGTTCTCCAACTACTATAGAATATTTACTTTTATAGGAGCTATGAACCATGGATGGATCACAAGAAATGCCAAAAACTAAATTAGCGATTATTGATGCCTTTTTGGACTTATTAGCCGAGGAAGGCTTTTTTCAAGTTACAGTGACTGACATTATCAAGCGAGCAGACATCAATCGGACTACTTTCTACCAGTACTTCTCAGATAAGTACGACTTGCTGGGGGTAGTTCAAGGTAAAATCTTTGACGGGTTAATGGAAATTGTTGACCGGGAGTTCATCAAGGACAATCAAACCGAGCAGGAAATGGCAGCTAGTTTGAATAATTATATTCGCGATGTCTTGCTCTATTTAAAGAATCATGGGAGTGCGGTTAAGGCCCTTTATGATAACCAAAACGAAACCATGTTCCTGGATCAGGCGAAGTACCGAATCGAGGGCTTTTATCCCTCGTGGCGAGGCTTCTTCAAGAATAGTGACGAACTTTTAACCCGATACGCGGTTGAAGCAATCGTCGGAATGATGATCAGTGTAATCGTTAAGTGGTCTGAGGGCGGGTATAGTGATTCGGTCGATACGATTGTGCCACTGATTAGTAATGCCATCCTTGGGATGATTCTAGGATAGTGACGTAGCAAAATTACCGGTCGCTAAATAATTCCGTGTTACACTTTAGGCAAATAAAAAAGCCTCCCGTTTGGGGACGGGAAGCTAAAAATCAGTAATTCACATTTTCCGTAACTTTTTAGTTAAACAGCTTGACGCGCAAGATAATCTGTTTTGGGCGATCACTACAGAAAAGCAAACTGTTTTGGGCCAGAAAATGTAAGGGAATATTATATTGAACAACTGATTTAAACAACATATATCGTTGTCCACCTTAATTATATGCAGATTTGGTTATAGGTTAAACGACATTTTTTATTGAATGTTGATTTAAGGTAATAAAAGGTGATTTTAAATGACAACAAAAAAGCGAAAAACAAATACTGATGATAAAATCAAAGCTGCCTTTTGGAAGTTGATTGAAGCTAAAGGGTTCAATAATCTTCGGGTTTAGGATCTCATTGAAGAGGCTGGCATCAACAGAACAACCTTCTATGCCCATTACTCTGATAAGTATGATCTGCTAGACGGATTGCAGAACGAACTGCTAGGTGGGGTCAAAAAGATTGCGACAACCGTACCGTCAAATTTCTATTTCCCAGATGAGGAACTTCAAGAATCTATCACTAAGTATATGGAACAAGTCCTTACTTACGTTAAGGCTCATGAGCGCCAAGTTAAATTACTATTTGATAACCAGTCTGAAACGATGATCATGAGTCGAATTGGTTATCAGGTTGAGCGGTTCTTTCCGTCGTGGCAGAGGGTACTTGAGCGAAATGGAAAGTTGCCGGCTAAATACATGCATGCGGGAATCGTCGGCATGTTAGTCAATATGATTATTGAATGGACGAATGACAACTTTGATCAGGATGTTGAGACCCTGGCAATCGTCATGGCCAGAGCGGTAATGCAGTTTGTTTCGTGATTTATGCTTACAAATAATGAGTGAATTGATTGCTTTTTTAACCATAGTTGATAAACTACTCTTGAAATTAAGAGGGGGGTCTTGATTATGGTAAATGACATTTTAATAACGGTTGGAGTGCCAACCCACAATCTGGATAAGTATTTACCTGAAATGTTAGATTCTTTAGCAAATCAGAAATATCAAAACTTTGAGGTGATTGTGGTTGATGATGCTTCGACAGACGACACCGCTGATGTGATTCGCAAGTATGCAAAACTTGATTCACGATTTAGGGGTGTTTTTTTGAATACTCACGTTGGGGTTTCTGGTGCTCGTAACAGAGCAATTGATGAGGCCAAGGGTGATGTGATCACTTTTGTGGATGGTGATGATGTCGTGGACCAGAACTTTCTCGAGGTGATGGCAGTCGGAATGGCTGACCCCGAAATTAACATGGTGACGGTTGGCTACACTTGGGGGTATCGTGGAGCTGGTTTGACAGGAAAGAAGCTCGTTGAGGTTTCCAAACGAAAAACGTACGATGCTATCAATACCAGGGGCAACGGCATGGGCGGTTATGTCTGGAACAAGGCGTTTAGAACCAAGATCCTTCGGGATAAGAATATTCGGTTTGATGAGTCACTTGCCCTGGCGGAAGATTTACTATTCACGGCGGATTATGTAGCGGCAACTGAACACTTCTTGTTTTACCCTCAACCCTTGTACGATAAGGTGTCAAGACCGGGCAGTACCATTCACAGTGCTGGCTTCAAACTACGGGAAAAAGAGTACGAGGTGAGGGAGCATATTGATGAGATGGGACGCCGGTTTTAGTGGGGAGAAAAAAGGGCGTGTTGATTGAATGTTATTAACGAAAACGTTATTATAACGTCGTAAAAAAGATTTAAGATAAATAATTTCTAAGGGGGAGATTATCTTGAATAATCATTTATTGAAAAAAGCGGGGATTTCAATTGCGGTATTGGCTGGAATTGGAATAGCGTCGGTAACGACGAATAAAGTGCCACTGTTTGAGAATCAGTTGGGAGTGGTGGCGAAGGCGGATAATGAGGAAGTAACGCCGCCAGAATGGGGCGCAAATTATGATGGTTGGACCGGAGATCAAACTTACGGGCGAGTTCTTACTCCAAATACAGTTAACAACCCAATGTTATTGGATTACAAAGCTAACTGGTCTTCACAGGGAGGATCGATACAACTTTATCCAATGGCTGCAGATTTAGCTCATTATGGTTGGAAATATAAGCCTGCTGAATCTGGTGAAGCATCACCAATTTTCACGCTTCTTGATCCAACAACGGGAGTCTTTGTATCGGATTTAACGAGTATTCCAGTGGGGCAAAAAATTCACTTTACCTATACTAATAATGGTGAAACCAAAGATTTTTGGTTCCAATACCTAGACACAAATGTTAATAAGGGTAAATCTAGTGAGAAATTAGTTCCAAAGCTCAGCGATTTTGGCATTACTGATTCGAATAGTCAAGTTAAGATATACGAAGGTAGTGAGGACGTTACTAATAAAACATTAGATCCAGGTACTCATAACCTTGTACTAAAAACTTCTGATGAAAATCAGCTACCAGTCAAGTGGAGTTATGAACTCAATGCACCTGCTAAGCAGGTAACTCCAAAGAATGCCACTGTTTACGTTGGAAATGGAGCACCAAAAGATTTCATTGATAAGACTATTTTCAATACAGCTAGTGTTGAAGGGCTGACTTGGACTTATGAGGACTCAAAAGGGGATTCAGTTGACGCCGCCAACTTAACAGCAGGTAACACTTATAAAGTTATCTTTAATGTTCCTAGTGGATATGAATTTACGAAGAAAACGGTGGACCTTACCATCAATTCATTCACTTACACAGGTGCGGATGGTCAAGAGACTACAATGGCACCATCTGATGGTCAGGATAATAATGTTATCAAGCTGAAGCATTCCAATCTCAGTAACTTACCACTCCAATTAGCTGGCCCAACTTCAATCGGTAAATATGAAGTCGCACCCGAATCAACAAAGTATGTTGAGAGAATGCTTGATGATCAAAATGTGTTTACATTTAAACCGGGAGTCGATGCTGATGCAGTTCCAGAAGGAACTAAAATTCACTACATTTTCAAATATGATGATCCAAACAAGACATCTGAAGACTTCTATTTCCAATATGGTGAAGCACCAGCTAAACAGGAAATAACTGCTACTGATGGTGTTATCAAAGAAGGCGAATCTGTAACTCCTGATGTGTTTACGGCAAGCACACCTGATAAAACTCCAGTAAAGGTTTATGCGAGTGATGGAAAAACAGAGATAACTGGTCAAAAGCTTGAACCGGGATATTATCCAGATTTAGTTTTGAAGGCTAATGGATATCCAGACAAGAAAGTTAACCTAACCGTTTGGTCAGATGCTGCATACACTTATGAGCCACTTTTCGGAAGCCTGATGAATAAGTTTATTCCAATGGAAAATGGTAAAACAAATACTATTAAGGTTGATAAGGCTGATGAAAATAATTTTGCAATGAATGTTAATGCTGGTAAAACTGCAGGTGGATTTACCCTAACAAAGGATGGAGATAAGTTTGATATTGAT
Source organism: Lentilactobacillus sp. Marseille-Q4993 (assembly GCF_951230165.1). Lineage (GTDB taxonomy): Bacteria > Bacillota > Bacilli > Lactobacillales > Lactobacillaceae > Lentilactobacillus. Next base: position 36,427 of record NZ_CATNVB010000023.1, on the reverse strand, counting down.
TCGAACACTGGACTTGTAACGCCTAAGCAAAATCCGGTTGTAGATGGTGACACATTCACTGTTAGCTACACACCAAAGGACTCACAAACACCTCTAAACTTTAACTTTAAGATTGAGGTTAAAGGTGAAACACCAGTGATGAAAGACTTTAACGTCAACGATAAGACAGTCACTGAGGGCGACAAGGTTACTCCGAAAGCATTTGGCGTTGACCCAACCATTCCAGGTTTGAAATGGAAGATTGTCGATAGCAGTAATAAGGATGTAACCCCTAGTGGACTTGAAACTTCAAATCTTACTTCAGGTAAATATACTGTTTCATTCACTGCCGACGGGTACAATCCTTCTAAGACGGTTAGTTTAACTGTTAACCTAAAAGGTGATACTGCAGTTCCAGTTAAAAATGTTACTAAAAATGATAACGAAACCGTTAACCTCGCAGACTTCGGTATCAACCAGACCATTCCTGGCTTGAAATGGACGATTACCAAAGACGGTAGCCCATATATTACTAACGGCACTCCAGAAAGTCGCACATTCCCAAGTGGAAATTACACGGTTACCTTCACTGCCGATGGTTACAAATTCACCCCAGCAACTGTTGACATGAAGATAAACGCTACTAGTGTTACACCAACACCAAATCCTGGTGATAACACAGGTGGCGGCGGCTCCACCGTCATCGTCACTCCCGGTAACAACACCGGATCAACCAGCAACAACGGTAGCACTAGTACCAATGGTAACCAAACTAACACAAATACCAACAACGGTAGTGGCACAACCACTGACACTAACAAAGTACCAACCGGGGCTGTGAAGAAGAATACCGCAGTATACGCAATCAAGAAGATCTACCTTTACAAGAACACCACGTTCAATAAGAAAGATCGGATTGCCGTTTACAACAAGGCAAAACGAACTAACCGTCCAATGTTTGTCGTAACTGATTATGGTTACTCAAAGGCCGGTCGACTTCGTTACAAAGTTCGCGACGTTAACCACAAGAGCAAGACCGCTGGCAAGGTTGGGTACATCACTGCCAACAAGGGCTTCGTTCTTCCGGTTTACTACCGAGCACTACCAAAGAGCAAAGTAGTCACAGTTATCTCTAAGGGTGGCGTTAAGGCTTACAAGAACAAGAACTTAACTGGTCACGTTAAGAGTTACAAGAAGGGTACAATATTGAAAGTTAAAAAGATCGAACGTTACAACTTAACTTCAAGATTCGTTCTTTCAAACGGCTACTACATCACTGGTAACAAGAAATTAGTTATTGGTGGCAGATACTAAGATTTGCTTGGAAGACATTCCTCGATGAGGGATGTCTTTTTTGTATTTCAATAAACTCATACTAACAGCTATAACAAATAACTGATTTTATAATAATCAAGTTTGTGAAAAATGAAATTCAATTATACGTATTTGTATTGGTATATCAGTAATTGTAGAAGAAAAACATATTGTGAAAACCAAGAGCGAGTTGATTGTAATCGCATAATGAAGGCGTTATCATTTAGGCGTAACTTGGATATGAATATCAATTTCTAGGGGGAAAATGATATGGAAAAACAAAGCCATTGGAAGATGTATAAGGCTGGAAAGAAATGGGTGTTTGCAGCAGCAACGGTAATTTCAATTGCTGCGGGGGCTACTACTGTTCATGCAGACACTGCAACTGGAAGCCAAAATACAGTAACCACACAACAAGCAAGCACAGTTGATCAGTCTGGGGAGACTGCATCAACTGCAGATAGTCAAAGTGTTCCGGCAACTTCGGGAGCTAGTGATCAATCTAATGCCCCGGCAACAGATGATAATCAATCTATAGATAGTGCCAATAATCAACGGAATACTGATAATACTCAGGCTGTTGAAACAAAAACTGATACAGCAGTCACAAATACTGAGAATAGTTCAAGTACTGCAAATCAAATTAATGAGAGTACCAACGTTCAACCAACAGCTCAGCCATCAGAATCTACTCCGAACAAAACGGTTGTTTCAACCCCGGAGCAATCTAAGCAGGCTGAAACTGTAACAAGTCAGGACAATTCAGCAAACCATAGTCAGCCTCAAGCCGCTACTCAATCACTATCAACTGACAAGGTGGTTAAGGATACTGATAGCTCGGCTAAAAATGAAGCCACTGAAAGTCAAAACGATCAGACCACTAATAAGCAACAAAAAGCAAAGGTGGCAATGTTTTCTGCGAAGGCTCTTCAATCAAACCAAGATATCAATGCCTGGATGCCTGATAAGAATATGCAAAAACAAGTTCTTAGTCAGTTAATAAGTGCGGGTATTTTGAACTGGGATGCAACGGCTAACGACATTACCGAGGAAAACGTTAAGCAATTACAGAGCTTGAAACTTGGCAGTAGTATGGAGGCAGATTACATTGATCCTAACACCTCGCAGACCGCAAAGGCTCCGGAAGTGTATACAGCAGATCCAGACCTAGAGGTAGGTGACCTAAGTGGTCTCGGGTACTTTACAGGTTTGAAGGACTTAACGTTAACTGATAATACGTTTACGGAAGTACCAGACGAAATCAGCAATCTGAAAGGGCTAGAATCCCTTGTAATCACAAGAAACATCAACCTTAACAGGATTGGTGACCTTAGTGGGTTATCAAACCTCAAGACTTTAAAAATCTCGTACAATCCAGAGTTAACTGTATTGCCTGCTTCAATCAATACATTAGTTACTCTGCAGGGAAATTTAGACTTGCATGGTAACAGCTTCACTAGTTTGCCAGATATGTCTGCGCTCCAGTCGATTACCGGATTAGATTTGAATAATAATCGGTTAACTACGATTGAAGGGGCTAATCTTGGTAAACTGGTCAACTTGGAGTCACTTAATTTGGGAAGCTACGATGGTACGAACTATGCTACGTGGATTAATGGATTAGGTGGTAGTTTAAACACAGGTAATAATCCAACTCCTTATGATGCTTTTGATAAGGTACCAAACAGAGAAAGTAACGTTCATCTAAATTATGATCCTACTACTCAGGTACCCAATATGACATTGTTCAACCAACAAACTGGTAAGTACTACTATGCGTTTAGCAATGTCTTTACTCGTAAGGATTTGGAACATTACAATCACTTAACTAGTCTGCCAGATGAACTTGCTAATTTGATAAATCTAAAATCACTCAATTTAATTGGAAATGATTTGAAGGATCTGCCAGAGAACTTCAGCAACTTAAAGAGTTTGACTGATTTAAAGCTTGGAAATAATAATTTTGTTGTTATTCCAGATGCAATTAAAAAACTGGTTAAAAATGCTAACTTCTCTGTTAACTTTAATAATTACCTTAACAACTATCCATCATTTGGGACTTATCGGAACCAGAACTCAATTACTCAGAATCAAATTTGGGATCAAGCCGGAAATAAGTTTGTGATTGACGGATGGAATCCTGAAAAAGATCAAGCCCTTAGTCAGGTTATTAAGTATCCTGATCACTACGTGGTTACCTATAACTCGAAACAGTACACATTGCTCCCAGGATATAAAAATCCATTAAATGGTGAGTATGTAAATGACTCACAGGCAATCTTACTATCAAATTATTACTACACTGGACCAGGTCACCTTTCTACTGGTAATGATGATCCAGACGGGATTATCATTCAACAATTCGTTCATTATCCATCTAACTGGCCAAATGGAACTGACAAAGATGGTAAGTATACCGCTCCAAATAAGACAAGTTGGAACTATGGGCAAGGTTACTATGGTGGTATGTATGGAGCTACTAATGACATCATGACCGTTGGAAAGGCAACCACTTATGGTCCTGACGGCAAACCATTGAATCCTTATCCTTATCGAGATCCTTATGGAGTCGTAATTAATGGGGTATATCAGGACAAACAAACATTTGTCCGAGGGACTGCTAGGGATGGTAATTACTACTACGTCATCAATTTACCAAAGAACTGGGATCCTAAAGATAGTTCAAATATCAACAAAACATACACTCTAAACTTTAGTGTCGGTGGTCGATACGGTCAGAATGCCCCTGATGGTGGTGCCAGCAATGGTACCGGAGCTAACGGTGGTTTTGTTAACCCCGATGCTACGGGTTATTCAATGGTTGCTTCAACGGATGTAACCTTCTTGGAAGATGGTGCAGTTTCAATCAATGGTAAGACATCCGATGTGTACCAAGGACACGATTGGGATCCAAAGGATGGGTTTGCTGGGGCAGTAATTAATGATACAAATCAGACTAAAATTAGTGACTACTATGGACCTGATGGCAAGCCACAACAAGGACTTGGAGTAAATATTCAAGAGGTTACGCCGGATAGTCAAGGATATGCCCAAGTTGTTAAAACATACAAGGATGCTGCTGATTTTAATAAAGATGCCTCCACATATGAATATACTGATAGTACGCATACTCAATTTGCTGTAGATAATAATGGAAATTTGATTAAAAGATACTTCATGGTTAGATATCAGTACGCTGATATGATATCTAATCCTGTACTGATTAACGTTCATGATGCCTCTACACTAACGGGCCAGGATGCAACTCTTCGGGTCGATCAGACTTGGAGCTTGACTGGTAACGAACAGGATCTTGCAAGTTCTCGTGTTGTGGCCATAGATACTGATGGGTCAAAGATACTAAATGATACTGATTCAACAAATAATAAGAATCAAGTAACATTTAAAATTGTTGATAACCAAAATCCTAATATTGTTTTTACTAACGCTGCTGATTTTAACGCTGGTAAGAAACAAGGGCACACTTACAAATTGACGGTTACGACTTATGATAAGCGGTCAGAAAAAGGGTTGACTGGACTGCAATTCTTTACCAATCTCATTCAAAAGACGATTACTGTTACCGATAGAATTGCTGGTCAATCAGTAGTAATTAAGTATGTTGATGATCAAGGAGATGCTGTTACACCACCAGATGGAGCACCAATTGAAGCGACATATCCTACTGGAAAATACGCTGGTGATAGTTTCACTGTAAACCAGACCGATATTCCGGGCTACACTTTCAAAGAAGCAATTCCTGATAATGTCGAAGTTACTAAAAATGGTAAGACGTACACTGGAACTTTGAAAGATACTGCTGGTTCCGTCACGTTTGTCTACTATAAAAATGCCGGCAAAGTTACCGCTAAGTATGTGGATGAAAATAATCAGGAAATCATTCCCGATGGTAATGCTACGTATCCTGATGGTCAGTACGTCGGTAAGACATTTACTGTAGGTCAGGCGGATATTCCTGGATATACTTTCAAAGAAGTTGCAACGGGAAGTATTGAAACTACTAAGAACGGAAAGACTTACACTGGGACGTTAAAGGATACTAACAACGGTTCCGTCACGTTTGTCTACTATAAAAATGCTAGTGCAGTTAATGTTAAATATGTAGATGAGAACAATCAGGATATCAGTCCCGCTGGTAGTGCAACATATCCTGATGGTCAGTACGTTGGAAAGACTTTTAATGCTGATCAACTAGATATTCCGGGCTACACTTTCAAAGAAGCAATTCCTGATAATGTCGAAGTTACTAAGAATGGTAAGACGTACACTGGAACTTTGAAGGATACTGCTGGTTCCGTCACGTTTGTCTACTATAAAAATGCCGGTAAAGTTACCGCTAAGTATGTGGATGAAAATAATCAGGAAATCATTTCCGATGGTAATGCTACGTATCCTGATGGTCAGTACGTTGGAAAGACATTCACTGTAGATCAGGCGGATATTCCTGGATACACTTTTAAAGAAATTGCAACGGGAAGTATTGAAACTACTAAGAGCGGTAACACATACACCGGAACGCTAAAGGATACTACGAACGGTGTCGTTAAGTTTGTATACTATAAGAACGCTGGTGCGGTTAATGTTAAGTATGTAGATGAAAATAACCAAGAAATCAATCCTGGTGGAGCACCAACTAGCGCAACGTACCCTGATGGTCAGTACGCTGGTAAGACGTTTACTGTAGATCAAACGGATATTCCTGGATACACTTTCAAAGAAGTTGCTCCGGGTGGTATTGAAACTACTAAGAACGGTAAGACATACACCGGAACACTGAAGGATGGTACTGGTGCCATCACGTTTGTATACTATCAGAACGCTGGTGCAATTAATGTTAAGTATGTGGACGAAAATAACCAAGAAATCAGTCCTGTCGGCAGTCCAACGTATCCTAATGGTCAGTACGTGGGTCATGATTATACGACTCAACCAAAGGCGATTGATAACTACACGTTTGACAAACTAGCACCAGATAGTTTGCCACAAACAGGTAAGCTTACAAAAGGTGGCGGAACGGTTACATTTATGTACAAAAAGAATGCTGTTCCTACGCCACCAACTCCACCTACACCAGTCACTCCAACACCTACTCCAGAACCAAATGTTCCTAACACCCCAACACCTACTCCAGAACCTGAAAATCCAAATGTTGCTAAACAGACTAAATTCCCTAAGTATGTATATGCTAGAAAGGCAATTAGAGTTCACAAAAACGCAACGTTTAAGAAGGGTGAGGGAACTTTCTACCAAAAGAAACCAAGAATTTACTCACCGGTATTCAAGGTATTAGGAGTTGATTACTCCAAGAACGGTATCAAACGATACAAAGTCAATGGCGGCTATATCACTGCAAACTATGATTTTGTTCGTCCTGTATATTACACGACGACCCAGTCAAGAATTGAAGTAATTAGTCCTAAGGGAGTATACCTGCATGAATCACCTAAGTTTACCCAGGCAGGCAGAAAGAAAGTTAAGTTCTTGAAACAGGGAACGGTGGTTAAGAATATTGTTAAAGTCGTTCCCCATGGTAAACATTTAACCAGGTTCTACTTGAAAGACGGATCGTATATTACAACTAATAAGTTGTTTGTTTCGACCGTTGCCCCATATATTCCTTACAAGGTTTACAACATCAAGGCAATCAACAAGTACAAGACCGTAAATCTAAAGGGTAAGGTTCAACACTATAAGAATATGCCTAGAACGAAGAGAACGGTATTCACTGTTAACCTTTGGGATTACTCACGGATGAATTCAAGGACGATGACCGGGGTTAAGAGGTATAAGGTCAAAGGTGGTTACATCACAGCTAACTTCAAGTTTGTTCGACCTCTTTACTATCTTGGCAGTCATAAGAGTGTCAGCGTAATCTCGAAGAAGGGAATCTACCTGCATCCTGCGAAGAAGTTTGCGGATAAAAAGAAGAATCTTCATCTTCGTAAAGGCACTAAGGTCAAAATCAAAGGGATTGAAAAGCACGGCAGAATTACCAGATTTGTTACGACAAATGGTTACTACATCACTAGTAACAAAAAGTTTGTAAAAGCGAACGATTAATCACCCCCCACGGTGCTAATAAGATAGCTTTTAGTTGAATAGTAAATGCCTTATCTTAGCAAATCAGCTTCAGGGATAATTTCACTTTATTGGAATTATCGTTGGAGCTTTTTTGTATTTGCCAAACTTTTTATACACTTTTCCTCGTCTGTCCGTTTTCTCAGTTCTTATTCTTGAAACCGCTTTTATATCACATATACTAGGAGTTGAACCTATTATTCAAGGAGGGACTTTTATGACTGATCGATTAAAGGATAAAGTTGCAATTATCACCGGTGCCGGTTCCGGAATGGGGGCCGCAATGGCCAAGCTGTTTGCTAAGGAAGGCGCAAAGATTATTGCTGCTGATCTTAACTTCGAACGGCTTGAGACCGTGGTTGCTGAAATCAAATCTGATGGGGCGATGCTGCTCCAATCAAAGTGGATGTTTCGAGTGAAAGTGATATTAAGGCAATGTTTGACCTTGCTCAAACAGAGTATGGCAAATTAGACATTGTGGTTAATAACGCAGGTATCATGGATAACATGGCTGCAGTGGGGGATGTTACCGATGATATGTGGAAGAAAGTATTCGCAGTTAATACCGATAGCGTGATGTATTCGACTAGAGAAGCGATTAATGCGTTCTTGCCTCAAAAGAGTGGGACTATTTTGAACATCGCTTCCGTTGGTGGAACAAATGGTGGCCGGGCAGGGGCTGCCTACACGGCTTCTAAGCATGCCGTTGTCGGACTTACTAAGAATACTGCTTATATGTATGAGCCAGATGGTATTCGGGTAAACGCAATTGCTCCTGGTGGCATCAAGACTAACATTTCTGAATCAATGAAGGGTGTTGACGAGCACGGGATGCAACGACAAATGGTCAGAATGGGTCTATCCCCAGAACCAGGATCTGCTGAGGAGATTGCAAACGCTGCGTTATTCTTAGTTTCAGATGAGGCAAGCTACGTAAATGGTGTTGTTTTACCAGTTGATGGCGGTTGGACTGTGTACTAAAATGACCTCCCCGGGTTAAAAATTATAGTTAGTAAATAAAATCGGAGACTCTCAAGCTGTTCTTGAAAGTCTCCGATTTTAATTTTTAGCAATAAAGCGCTAAATATTTTACTTGAATCCAGCCGGATGTTTTGCCGTTTTTAATATAAGCAAAGCGAGTATTTTTGCCATCCCGCTTCACAATCTGGCATTTGATTACTCTGAATTTCTTACCAAGATAATTGTTAACTTTAATTGTGGCCTTTTTTGAAGTTGGCTTCTTATAGAGAGAACTTTTGGTCAACTCCACGACTTGTTTGGTGTCTTGTCTGTTTGGAAACGTGACTACTGATTTCCCAGAATCGATTGAGCTACCGGCAACTGAAACTGTAGTAAAGGAAAGGCAAGCAAGAAGTGATACTACACTTGCCAGGAGATAATTTCGTTTCATTTTTCGTCCCTCCTCACCTTTATTATAACTGAATGGGAATTTTATTCCCATTCAGTTATACTTAATTGTCGAAGTTGTTTGAGTTATTATGTAATTCATTTTATAATAAAGATGTAAATAGAGGATGTTTATTTTGAGGTGGATGGAGGAATAATTCTAGCCGAAAGTCATGGAAATGGGGTGGTTTACATGACTTTCAGAGTCGCAAATTTAACAAAATTAACTAGTTTTGTCTTTACAACAATGACACTAACACCCTTGCACGCACTGGTTACTCCGAGTGTGACGCCGGGGTTTGCTCGGTTTCCAGAACCAACTGCATCGATAAATATTAATTCCAATTCAGATGCTTATAAAAAGGTTTGGAAAACGGCAATCAATGACTGGAACCGAACGGAAACTTTTAAATTTCAACTTACCAATTCGATGGAAGCTGACGTGATAGCCGGGACAAGTAGTTCTTATGGCAATAACTATAGTGGCATGACATATAGCAAATTCACCAGCTTGGGGTCAATTCAACATGTTGACGCATATATTAATCCAAAGGCTTTCAAGATATACAGTTATTCGACCAAGGAAAAGGTAATTGTGGCACAGCATGAATTGGGCCATGCCTTAGGTTTATCGCATAATCAGGCCAGAAAAAGTGTGATGTATAAAGCCAATAGGAATGTGATTATTCAAGATGTTGATATTAAGGGAGTTCATGTTCTGTACTCATCACATGGTAATCGGGTAATTGGGCCAAGAAGCCAAAAGTTCTATGATCCAATCGTAGTTAAAACTGATGTTCATAAGACGCCGGCGGTTAAGAGATAGAAACCAGTATGTAGGCAGAGTGATAAAATTGCAGCGATAATTTCCGGAATATGAAATTATCGCTTTTTGATTGTTTAAATAAATGGTGAAACAAGAATGGTTATTGGCTACTAAGTAACCCTAATAGGGGCTATCAGGGGATCTTTGGGTTTGCTACATTTCCAAAACGTGTTCATCTAATCTGATCTCTACGTTTAATTACAAAAGTTGGCTTGCACACTACGTTTGCTCAACCGTGTTTGCTACATAGCCAAAATCTGCTCGTCAAACCTGATTCCTACATTTAAAAAAATAAGTGCAATTATGGTAAATCGCCATAATCACACTTATTCCCTTAAGCCTCGGGATCACCCGATTAGATTCACACTCTGCTACAAATCATCATTCTCCTACTTCCCGCTTATGTTTGTTATAATTCAGGCAGTAAATAATCCATTTTGGGGGAAATGCGATGAAAAAATTCAGTCTATTATTCGGTACCGCCGCTCTTGCACTTATGGCCGGTGGTCAGCTTAGCGCCAACGCTGCCAGCAACGACACCACTTCAATCAGCGTCGTACTCAAATCCCGCGATTCTGCAGGGCTTCAAAACTACGTCTATAACACGGTTGATCCTTCCTCACCAGACTACAAGCAGTACTTAACACCAACTCAGTTCGCCACCAAGTTTGGTCAACCTGACTCGGTCGTTGATCAGTACAAAAAATTATTTTCTAAGTATAAGGTAAAGACTACAGCCCGACCAGGTAACTTAACGATTAAAGTGACTGGTAAGTATTCAAATATCGTAAAGGCTTTGAAGGCTAAACCAAGTCACAAAACCGGGAAGTATAAGACAGTCTATACTCTGCCAAAGAGCCTGAAAAGTAAGACTGCTGCGGTTATTGGCTTGTACACCCAACAGCCAAAGAAAAAGAAGGCAACTACCACTAAACCTAAATCCAAGCTGCAAATTCATTCTCACGCAGATTTGAATACTGAAACAAAACCGGATACAAGTCTCAGTGACAATGAGTTTTCAAAACAATATGGAGCCGCTAAGTTTACTAATCGGTACCATCTTGATGATCTTTACAAACAAGGTCATGAGGGCCAAGGCCAATCAGTTGGGGTCATCACTCTAGTTGACTTCCATAATAGCGATGTTAAACATTACCTGGACCAAATTGGCGTTAATGACGACATGAGTCGGGTGACTAAGTACTATGCTAATGAGTCTAAGACTATTGTAGCCAAAGACCTTAACAAGAAGAAAACTGGGGCTAAAATTGCCGCCCAGGGTGAAGCCACCCTTGATGTGAACCAAGCAACATCAGTTGCGCCTAAGGCTCACGTGAATGTTTACGTTGGGGCCGACCCTAAAAATAAGAACCAAAATGACCATAATTACTTCAACACGTTTGCTCAAGCAGTAACGGGAAATCGAGACCGGCAAATTACTACTAGTTTTGCAGTGCTTAACGAAATCGTTGGTAACCCATCTGGTTTCTCAGAAACACCAAAGCAGTATACTGATGCGTTCAATATTTTATTCCAACAAGCTGCTGCCCAAGGAATTACTATCTTCAATGCCTCTGGTGATAATGGGGCTCGCGATAAACCAAGCAGTAAGGTTAACTTGGGAATCGTTTCACCATTCGCTGTTCAAGTCGGTGGTACCACATTGCCATACCAACGAATCATTAATGGCAAACTGATTAACGTTACTAAGGAACGGGCATGGGGCGATGATTACACGATGAGTGCCAAGGAAGTCAAGAACCAACAGTTTGGTGCAAGTGGTGGTGGTTTCTCAGTTCTTAACCCGCTTCCTCGATTCCAACAGGGTGTTTCTGGAATTGGGACTTTCCGAGCAGCCAACTTTGTTAAGTATGACAAGTCAGGCAAGGGTAGCCTGAATAAGAATGCTGCGGTATTCTTCGGGACCCATACTGGATATAACGTTCCTGACGTGGCTGCCAATGCTGATCCTAAGACGGGCTACGCAATCTACGTTACCTCTGGAAATCCAAGTGGCAAACATGAATCTAAGTGGTATGGCCCTTCAGGCGGTACCAGCTTTGCGGCACCTCAAGTGGCGGCTGCCAACGCTGTTATGAACAGTGGCTTGAGTAGCTCAACTGGATTCTGGGGTCCTCAAATTTACAAGTACGCGCAACAGGATGATTCACCATTTACCCCACTTGATGACGCGGATAACAACAATAATCTCTACTATACAGGTCAGCCTGGCAAACTTTATAACCAAGCAACCGGTTTAGGAACGATTGATTTTGGTAAACTGTTTACTAAGTTTTCAAATAAGTAATTATAAGGCGGTGACGACTACCAAAGCCGGCACCGCTTTTTTGTACCAAATCCGTAGTTACAACCAAACTTTTCCTTTATAAATGTAACGCGTTAGTTACATTCCAATTACATTCTTTCAATTAGTTAAAAAAGTACTCAAAAACTTGTACAACGGTTGATTTACCGAGTACACTAGGTCTTGTAATATCAATTATATTGAGGTGGGATTATGAAGATGAATTTTAAGAAGGCAACATTGATTGCTGTTCTTTTAGCATCATTTGGGGTAGCCGGCGCTACTAAAGCTAACGCCGACGTCATTGATGCGCCAGGCTCTGCCGGCAGTATTAAGACTGTCGATGCTGGTAATGTTTTAACTGATTATAACGACAATAGCCTAAATCAAGTTGAAAACGATTCGCCAACTGGTAACAAGGACAGAAAATATAGTAAATACAAGTTGGACTCAACTGGCTATAACTACGCCAACACTTACAAGACCATTGATGGTAGTTCTCAAACTAATAGTTTCTCAACTAAGTGGTTCTTGCCAGATGGCTTCAACGTTTCTAACTACCAACACGGAAACTTCCAAAGTGTTGCGTTGGATAACGAGAACAACATTTACTTTGTTGAATCAAACGGAACTAACACTAATAAGGGTGCCATCGTTAAGTTTGACCGAGCAAAGCTAGATAGTCTCGGTGTTAACGCTGATGTCACTCTCCTCTGGAAAGCATTTGATTACTTTGATCCATACACCGCTGATGGATTAGCTCATAACCAAGAGTATGACAAGTATTACTTCTCAATGCAGGATGACTTTGATGCGATTAAGTCGTTAACGAATACTTTGAACAAACAAAAGTCATACCAAAACAACCAGTTGAACTGGCAAAAGAACGCCCAGAAGTGGTACTACTACTGGAAGAACAAGAAAAAGACATACCAAAAGAAGGTTACAAGCAAGAAGACTTCAGTTAAGACCAAGACTGCCGCTAAGAAGGTTGTTAAACAAGCAACTACTAAGATGGCAAGTTGGATGAAGTCATACCAAGGCCACAAGACTAAGGTTAAGAACTACGATACTAAGATTGCTGGCATTCAAAGTCAAATCGACGATCACCAAAGCAAGGTTGACGCTGTTAAGAGCCAAAACCCTGAAATGTTCAAGTACGTTGATATTGCCCAATCTGCAACCTTATCACCACAAGTTACGATTGGTCATGGTCAAACATTGACGTTTAACCCAGAAAACCAACACTTGTACCTCGCTGAAGATAACACTTTATCTGATTTGAAGAGTGATGAAAACAACGTCGTTATGGAAATTGATCCTAACACGTTGAAGCCAATTCGCCAGTATGAATTCAAGATGCTTCACAACACTGATAGTGGTCAAAAGAACCTTCAACTTCATACGTTGGCGTTTGACGAGGACGGTAACGCATACTGGGGTCGTAAGAACGGTAAGGGTTACATGTTCTTCTATGGTCGCTTGGATGAACACTCAGTTAAGTTTAGTGCTTCATCATCAATTGTTGCTAACCGTGGTGGGGATGCCAACCAATTCGTTGCTGTTAACCCAGCCACTAACCGTTTGACATTCGTTTCTGATGATATCTTGACTTCCGTTCCGGTTGATAAGATTCAAAAAGGTAACTTCAAGGCAAGCGACATCAACTATCAGGTCTTTGATTCTAAACGGGAATTTGAAGGATTAGCCTTCGATCAAGATGGTTACGGCTACTTGTTAGCATTGTGGCCACCTGAGTTATTAGTTTCAGACCAACCATTGAACTAAAAATTCACAATTAAGCAAAAGCAACGAAAAATGAACAGACTTTTTTGGAATTTAGTCAAATCGTATTGATGAGGTTTCTGAAGCATCGCCGAAAGGTGATGCTTTTTATATCTTGAATTTACAATTTAAGTGCAACAGTGACTAAAAAAGGACCCATAGCTGGATTCCTGTAAAATGATGTTTGCGAAAACAATCATGAAAGGAATCTAGCTATGAGCCACTACAAGCATCTTACCATAGAAGAACGTGAAACTATATTCTTAATGAATCATCGAGGTTATTCATTACACTTGATAGCTAACACTATCGATAGAAGTCCGGCAACAATTTCCCGCGAATTACGCCGTAATACCACTAACAAGCGCTACTCACCTTCCCGGGCGCAATCGAAATATCAGCTTCGAAAGCGCAAATGTGGTCGAAAGCGGTTGATTGATAACCCTAAAGTATTCGAAACCATTCGAGAACTGTTCTGCGAAGACCAATGGTCTCCAGAACAAATCAGTAATCGCCTAAAAATTGAAAACCACAAAGTCCAGTTAAGCTCAAACACCATTTATCGTGCGGTTTACTCAGGTAAACTAGATGGCCACTTTAAGCTCGGCAGTAAGGCTGCAATCCGCCATCTTCGACACCATGGAAAATCACGGCATACCAAAGACTATCAAAAAAAGCGTGGCAAAATTAGGATCACAAACCGAATTTATGATCGTCCCTCCGAAGCAGACAATCGGATACAACGAGGCCACTGAGAAGGCGATACAGTACAGGGGAAGAATGGTAAGGCTTGTGTTTTAACCCTAGTTGACCGCAAAACCCGCTACCTTCTCATTGAAAAAGTAGCCAAGCGCATGTCACCGGAGGTGACAAAGGGATTAAATCATGCGATCCAACAGTGGCCTGGTTTGATCCTCAGTATTACTCCTGATTGAGGAAAAGAATTTGCAAATGTACAAAGCATCACCGAAGAAAAAGCTATTCCCTTTTATTTTCCGGATCCTAATTCCCCTTGGCAACGCGGAACCAATGAAAATACCAATGGTTTATTGAGAGAATACATGCCTAAGGGAGTGGATATCAGTACCATCAATGATAAAGAAATTCAGGGCTATGCCACTAAGTTGAACAAGCGTCCTCGTAAATGTCTAGGCTGGAAAACACCATACGAATCATTCTTTACGTTGCGTTGCACTTAATTTGACAATTCAAGATAAAAAAACTGCCATTGATGATGCTCATTAATACCAGAAGGTATAGTTTCATTTAATCTAACTTGAAAATATCCAATGAAGAAGGAATGAGCACTGAGAGGCTCGTTCCTTTTTTATTTTGTCAAAATGCTTCTATGGAGCTAATTAATGATATAATTTTGTCATAATATTAGTTTATTAATAGATTTGGGGGAGACAAAAATGTCTTATTTTAAAAAATGGGTCAAAGTGGCGTTAATTGCAACGCTAGGATTGTTGGGGGTAATGGCAATTGGTGAAACTAAGGCCAATGCTGATACAACTGCATATAAATATGTGTTAGTCGGAGGTGACGCTCAATTCAAAGCCCCAAGTGGAGTTTCAAATCCAGTGGGAACGAACTATATTTCTGTCAATCCACAAACGGTTGCGAGTTCAATTCAAGGAAATCAAATCTCACGTTATGAATTGGGAGCTGACACCAACAAGACTGGTAACGCGTTTGTGTACAACCAATCAACTGGAACTATTGGGTTGAAAGCTTCAACTGATAGTGAAACGGTACTTAGTGCAATCGCCGGCAATAGCTTGTCAATTGAAAGAATGAACTATCTTCAACCAAACAATCAGTTGAAATACAACACGGTGGCTGATGCTCAACAATGGACACCAATGAGCAGCGTTGCCTTCATTATTAGTGGTGGGGTTAACGACGATAACTCATTGAGTGTATTGAAGCCAAGTGTTGGTGGTACTGATGAGGTTTCTCAGTCGATCACTAATGATTACAATGTAACTTTAAAAGATGCTAATGGTAATGTGGTTACAAAACCAGACAAGGAAGGCACCTACACGGTTGAGTTTGCATTCAAACCTTCAAGTTATGATGGCTACTTCTCACAACTTGAATATAAAAAGAATGCTGACGGCTACTATTACGATACCGGTGATTCAGACAACGGTAAGATTACTGAAGTATTTGTCCCAGGATCAGTTACTGCCAAATTCCAAGTAGGTAGTGGGTCAGCAACTTCGACCACCAAGCCTGACACGAATAACCAATCTTCAAGTAATCAATCAAGCGCAACAAGTGATCAGACTAGCAAACCTAGCACAACAAATACAAATAAAGAAACTACTGTCAGCAACTCACGCAAGGTGGTTTATGCAATTAAACCACTCTACATGTATAAAAACAGCAATTTCAAAAAGTCAGAACGGATTGCAATGTATGCTAACAAGCCACGGGTAAAGCGACCAATGTTTGTTGTTCTCAAGACGGTTAAGTCAGCAACCGGGAACACGCGGTATTACGTGCGCGATGTGAACCACAATGGCAAGTATGATAACAAACGTGGATACATCACTGCCAGATCAAATCGGGTAGTCGGAGCATACAACAGAACCACCAATAAGACGATTACGATTATCAATCCCACCGGGGTTAACAAATATCGAAAGATTAGCTTACAGGATAAGGTTGGTCATTTGAAACAGGGCACAACTCTGAAGGTAAAGGGCTACATTACCCACAATCTAACGACTAGGTTTGTGCTTAGTGACGGTAGCTATATCACTGGTAACAAGAAATTAGTTTTGAGTGGTAAATTAACTCAACCAAAGAAAGTAAAATTGATGACAAATGCCAAGCTAACATCTGATGTTAATTTGAATCATACAAAGCGAATTTTGAAAAAGGGTACTGTATTACGGGTTAAGAATTGGGATTATTCATATGGTGACAATTTGAATGTGTCTGGGACTAAGCGTTACGCAGTTACTGGGGGCTATATCTCCGCTAATAGTAAGTACTTAAAAGTAGTTGCTTAATATTTCCTTAATACAAAAAAGAGGCCAGAACATAACTAGGCACAGCGAAAAAACAATGATAATTTCATTTTTATGAAATTACTTTTGTTTTTTTGCTCATATCCAAATTCTTGTTACACCCTTTTGTAAACCAAACTACCCTTATCATTAAGTAGTCATTATGGTATATTCAGCTACGTATATAATTTTATTCTTAAGGAGATTACTTAATGCCAACACGTCAAGAATTAAAGGCAAGTGCTAAAGAATGGATTAACCATTACTTTGGCCAGTACTTCGCATTATTTTTGCCATACTTTTTAGCAAACATTGGTAACTTAATCGTTAGTTATTGGGAGCGAGACAGTAGTTTTTCATGGAGCTTGCTGTTCCAAATAGTAGCGATGCTATTACTAGATGGAGTGATGTTTGTCTGTATTGATCTTTCACGGGAAAGAATCGGCCACGATGGTGTCGGTCAGAAATCACTGTTCATTTTTTCAAACGGAAACTATTTTATTGGATCGCTATTAATTGAAATCATCATGGGAATATTCACATTCTTGTGGATGTTGCTTTTGGTTATTCCTGGTGTTATTAAGTCATACTCATACTCTCAGGCCGTATATATTTACCGAGATGCAATTGATGACGGTAATAAGATAAGCTTTTTGGATGCAATTTCAAAAAGTGAAGAAATGATGGCTGGCCACAAAGCGGACCTGTTTATCATGGATCTTTCCTTCATTGGTTGGGAACTAGTTGGACTTATAACAATTGGAATTGGGATGATCAGGGTCGTTCCTTACATTCAACAAACTAAAGCTAACTTCTATGTGGAATTAAAAGAAGCTTATGAGAATCCAAATATGATTGATCAAGAACAACCGACTGAATAGCAAAGAAGTCGACATATAATTAAATCCATCAAAAAAGGGCGGTGATAATTTCGTTTTATTGAAATTATCGCTGCCCTTTTGGTTTATCCGCCAAATACAATCGGATTTCCCATTAAATTTAGTACGTACAGAAAGATCAAAGGAATGTTGATGATGAAGGAAGCCATAATGACGGAGTACCTTAAAGTCGGAACGTCGTTTTTGGCTAGTGGAATGTTTAAATTCTTTTGACCCTTGTAGGTAATCGCAAATAATAGCAGAGTGATTGCAATTACCGCCTGAATTCCGATACCAACGTAAAAAATAAAGTCAAAGTGCTTTCCAATTTGATATTGGAGAACGTAATTGAGAACGGTAATGATGTCTAAAACAATTGAAATTAATACCATGTTTCTACCCCTTTAACATGCTTGTTAAAGTTATGATAGCAGGATTTGGTAAATTGTACCAATTCTATTCATAGATTAACTTAAGGGCATTTATATCTGGGGTGGAGATTTTTTGGTCAACAACTGTTGGACTCATGATGGAACGGGGATTTTTGCTATGAGCAAGGCCTAAGATATGACCAATTTCATGTTCTGCGATACCAACTTTTTCTAGATAGGTATAACCGTTCTTATCAATCTTGTTAAGCAGTAACTGCGAGTTGGCGGAGGTGATAGTATTACCGTCGCGGTGGTAGTGAGTAAAAGCACCCGTTTCCGAAGATAGGTCAGACGGAGGCGTACTGCTTTCGCCTAACTGGATTGGGGCATTGGCTGACTCTGTTAAACTGACCACCCCTAGCTTGTTCCAGGCCAGCACCGCTTCTCGCCAAATTATGGTCACTTCGGGATCGGTACTAGTGATTGAGTAGTCGAGATTAGCGGTTGGCCATTTAACCCCTTCTGTTGGGGTGTTCTTAGGTGTTTTATGAGAGTTACAGATTTTAAATGAAATCGCCTTAGCGTTGATCCAAGCGTGCTTTGTTTTTGTATATTTAAACCGAACGTAGGTTGTGTGGCCATTTTTTGCCTTTTCGTCGAAGTGAAGAATGGCACTTTTATTAATGTGACCAAGTTTCTTAGTTTTACGAGTTGGAATTTTTTGTAGTAATAATACTTATTGTTTATGGCCTTACCAGTTCGATTGATTTTCGTAATGTTCCCTTTGGCATAAGTTGGAACGGGAACCATTAGCATGAAAGTTATGGTAACAAGGACAAGGGGGTTAGCAATTTTCATAATGTTACCTCGGGGGATGTTTTTTTATTCAAGGTAATATTAGACTATCTGGTTCACTATTAAAAGAATACTTTTGTAATAATGTTGGAATAAGCTACATAGTTTTTGCGGAATTTGATAGGATAGCTATATTACAACAATTGAAGGAGTAATCATGAATATTAATTTTTCCCATCCCAAACCTGATCAAATCAACCAAATAATGATAATTGAAAATAGCGGATTTACCCCCGATGAAGCTGCGAGTTTTGATAGTATGCTCGAACGAATCAAAGTGATCAACGATACTTTTATTACCGCTGTTGAGGACGGCAAGCTTGCTGGGTACATTGTTGGCCCCGCTTCGAACAAACGGTATATTGATGACGAACTATACGAAAAATCGGTCGCAAATGATCCCAACGATGACTATCAAACCGTTCTGAGTTTAGTAGTTCACCCAGACTTCAAACACCACGGGATTGCCAGTGCATTACTGACTGAATTAAAGCGAGTGGCAAGTGATCAAGGGCGAAAGGCGATTACCTTGACCTGTTTGGAACGACTAGTATCTTTCTATGAAGATAACGGGTATCAAAATGAGGGCGTGTCGGATTCATCTCACGCTGGCGAAACTTGGTATAACATGGTTTTGACGCTTTAGTTATCCATAAATTACGGATAAATAAAAAATATTGTGACATTTCGAATTATAACCTTGAAATAATGCTCTATATTGCTTAATCTAGTGATATAGAGCATCTTTATTTTTTAAAGGGGGGGAACAATGTATGAAAAAGAAACATTTTAGAGTTTTATTAGGCATGATTGCGACATTTACGTTGTTTGCATTGATGGGGGTAAGTGCGAAGGCGAATGTTACAACTTACAAAATACTTGGTGGTACTGAAGCTACGTTCCAGGCAAATCCAGGTCTAGTATCGGCAGATGGAGAAGGGACAATTGTCACAATGACTAAAAGTGCTATTGATAGCACTGCACCCTCAAATCCTAATCCAGTTCCAATCCCTACTGAATCTAAAGTTGGTAAAATCAACGGAATCTATACTAATGATGGTAAAGCAACGGTGAACTATAAATCCCCATATCAAGGTACTGTCATGTCTAAAGTTACGGCAGATAATTTTAAAGCATATTTGGGAGATTTTACCTTTGCAGCTAATCCAGATACGAAAGTTGTTTATGATTCATTAAATGATGCATCTAAAAATTTTACCATCAGTGATTTCGTATCAAAATCAATTCAATATGGATTTATGGGAAATGGAACCGATACTGGTAAGATGGACGATGCTACTAAAATAGCTATTTTTAATAGTTTGTTTAATGTCACTATACTTCGAGATGGCAAAGTGGTTCTGCCAACAACCCCTGTTAGCTCGGCAAAGTATACGCCTGATAGCTCAGGAACGTATGAAGTTATTTTCGACTTAAACACTAGCAATCAAACTGTTAAGTCATCTTTAGATAATTACAATGGTCCTAGTGAGGTTCAGGTTGGAAAAGCAGCCGTGTATACCAACAAGAATAATTCAAACGATAATATTGTGTTAGCTCCAATTCGCACAAGTTTCACTGTTAAAGCACCTTCTACTCCAACTCCAACCCCAACTCCAGAACAACCAAAGCCCAATCCTGAGCCAACTCCTGAACCCACACCCGAACCAAAGCCAGATCTAAATGACGGTTTAGTTCCAGTTAAGGGCGAAGCAGTGTACTCAATGAAGCCAATCTATTTATACAAGAACGCCAACTTTAAGAAGTTTGAAAGAAAGGTGTTCTACGCAAAGAAGCCAAGAATCAACCGGCCAATGTTTGTTGTTATTAACTATGTTCGTGATAACAATGGTAGATTGAGATACTACGTTAAGGATGTTAACCACAACAGTAAGACTGCTGGTAAAGTGGGTTACATCACTGCAAAAAGTAGCTATGTTCGACCAGTATACTATCGCGGAGCTCATTCATCATTAACCGTTATCAACCCAACTGGTGTTAATGAATACAAAAACAAAAACTTGACTGGTAAGGTTAAGAACTACAAACAAGGAACAGTGCTTAAGACCAAGGATATCGTTCGTCACAACTTAACATCACGGTACATTTTGCTTGCCAACGGTAATTACATCACTGGTAACCGGAAGTTCGTCAACATGACTAAGGTAAAGCAACCTAAGCAAATTACTGTTAAAAAGACGATTAAGTTATACAAGGATGTTAATTTCAAACACGCAAAGAAGTACATCCGCAAGGGTGCTAAATTGACTGTTAAACGATATGAATACTCACGTAAGAACGATATGAACAAGACTGGCGCACTTCGTTACGCCGTTGCTGGTGGCTATGTCACAGGTAATAGTAGTTTTGTTAAGGTAACTAAATAGTTTCAAATAAAAAAGACTCGAATCGAGTCTTTTTTTGGTCTGAAATTTAATCAACGTCGGATTGGTTAACCGTCCAGCGTGAGTTTGGATTGGATGGTAGTAGTAATAGAACAAACAACCAGATGTCCCCGATAAGTGGAATAATTCCAATCAATAACCACCAATTGCTGTGATCCGAATCGTGTAGCCGTCTTGCTCTGATGGTGAAGTTAGCGACCCAAACTAATAATGTAAAAATTGCAAAGGTAAACGAATTATTTGGAAAGTCACCATTATAGTTGGCGTAGTTGCCAATCTCGTTATACTGACCAGTCAGAAGCGCTACGATAAAAACAAATAAAATATTAATCAAATATGCTGGCCAGTATTGAGTCCGGGTTGCGGTTGCATTGAAAACAAACATCTTGCTCCAGAATTCACGATATGCATGCATTTTGAAATCCCCCTTACTTTTTAATAGCTTCATTTTGCCATAATCAACATGGAAAGAGAAATAACGTGCTCAATTAATTGACCCAAGAGATAATCAACGTTTTTACAAAATGGCACAATAACTCGATATAGCATTAACAAATTGACACAGAGTGATAAAGTGGGGGTAGTATCACGTAGTATACATATGGGGGGACAATTATGGATAGTAGCAGAACGTTAGCTAAAAGTTTTAGGATACTGCTAATGACGTTGGGAGTATTTCTTGTTGCGTTTATTGCGACGGGACTGAACTCCAAAGCAGCAACCGTTACGACAAATTTTGAAAAAAATACTGGATTAGTAAGTACCCAGGATTCAGCCAATTTTACGTTTAGTATTCCGAAGTCTGAAATCAAAGGCTTTACCAAGGATAAACCAATTCAGATCACCTTTGGCGACAACGATGGTAGTTTAGTTGGTGATTTAAATAGTGACAACGTTGACATTGATGCTAAAAAAACGGGCAATGTGGTCACAATTACGCCAGAACTAGATCTATCAACAGTAGTTGGTGACCCAGTCACGTTTACCGTCCGGGTAGGATTATCAAATCCCAGCGGTAAAGAAGTGACATCTAATGTCAGTGTTAAGGGGTTAAACATCAATTACCAACATAAATTAACGGTTGATAAGACGGACCCCAACCCGACTCCGGGAGGTGACACGCCCTCAACTGAGGTGTTTGGGCTTAAAACTAATCAGACTTTTATTTCTCTGAATAATATTCCTGCTGATATGCAGGATGCCTTTACAGATACGCAGTACTTCTTTATTAATCGCAGAATGACGGCCTATGCTCAAGCTAATGTTAAGGGAATGGATAAATACAGTAATCAAAAACTATATGTGCAGTCAAATTATCCAATTGATAAGAACAGCGTTAAGGTTTTTGATAGTTGGAATAATGTTATTGATAGTAAAGACTACACAATTAGCGCGCCGGCAAATGTTGATGGTGGCTTTGTCATCACGATGAAGAATTGGCCCGCAGCGAATAAAGGGGTTGATGGAATTAGTGCAACATTCTCTGTTGAAATCCCAAGCCAAGAGGGTAGGGATGCTAAAGCTAACATCACACCCTGGTTTGAAGGAAATCACGGAACCAGTGGTCAGGTGACATCTTCTAAAAATACAACGGCATTATCATATTTTCCTAAGGAGAAATTTGCGTTCTCACCAATTCTTGATACTCGGAACGTCACTATCAGTACTGCGGACAAAAACTATCCATTGGAGGCAAAGTCGTTTGTAACTAAGGCCTATCATTTTGATGCCCCTAATACACCACTGCTACTAGATAATTTTGCCCAGTATAGTATTGGTCACCGATATGTGGATGGAAAAGAGACTAATGAATCGTTTGATCCTAAGAATCCACAACCTGGGGTGTATCCAGTAACAGTTCAATTCACGGATAGTAAGGGCTATAATTCGATGACTTACACTGGTCACGGCAATGATACGGCGATTACCCCTGATTTGATTGTTAAGGCAGCAACAAGTCCTGAGCCAACTCCAAATCATGGCGGCAATAACACACCTGCTGTTACCCCACCAAGTGGCAACGTTACGCCAACCCACACAGAGATGCAGGGTGGGTTGATTGCTGTTGAAGGCGACGTCGTTTACTCAACAAATCACATTTACATGTATGCCGGCAAAACCTTCAATAAGAAAGAACGCCTGCAATTCTATACTAAAAAGCCACGTGTTTACCGGCCAATGTTTGTCGTAAAGGGTTATGAGCGTTCCAAACAGGGACGGTTGCGTTATTACGTTCGGGATGTGAACCACCACAGCAGTACGTATGGGATGAGGGGCTACATCACCGCCAACACCAAGTACGTCCTTCCTGTATATTACCGGTCAATGCACAAACAGTTCACAGTTATCAGCCCACTTGGTGTGAATGAGTACAAGAACAAGAACCTGACTGGCAAGGTAAAGAATCACAAACAGGGAACGACTCTCAAGGTAAAGGGCATCACTTCTCACAATTTGGCTAGTCGCTACATTCTGCTTAGTGATGGCAACTACATCACTGGTAACCGCAAGCTCATTCAAATGGGCAAGGTAAAGCAACCTAAGCAGATTACTGTCAAACGGACAATCAAACTTTATAGCGATGTTAACTTTAAGTACGTTAAGAAATATATCCGTAAAGGAACTCGATTAACTGTTAAGAAATATGATTATTCTCACAAATATAGTACAAAGTATACTGGTGCAAAACGTTACTTCGTTGCCGGTGGTTACGTCACTGCAAACAGCAATTTCGTTAAAGTAACGCATACAAAATAATAGAGTAGGAGGCCCTCATCGGGAACGGTGGGGGCCTTTTTGAAATACTAAACACGAACCACTTTGACCTTGGAACGCCGTGGGGATAGATTTGAGCCTGTAGTCTCAAATACTACCCTGAGGCCGGGACATAAGTCCCGCCAATAAATAAACTGGATCATATTTTTCATGACTTTTTGAAAAATATGATCCAGTTTTTCTTTTATCAGTAAAAAATAAGAAAAATTGGCCATCATCAAGGCCAATTTATTCATATTTGCTGCCATTAGGATAATCCCTAATCCATTATTTACTTGTCTTAATCCACGTACCGATAATCGACGGAAACGCAAATTAGCCTTCAAATTTCCGAAGGCTGGCTCATCTTCTAATTTTCGCTTAGCGAAAATAGCCTTTCCTTCAGGACTTGAAAGCTGTTCACGTACATATTTCTTTTGTGATTCCCATTTGGGGTTGATCTTGATTCTTCGTTGGTTACCGGATTGGGTTGTTGACCAGTAGTAACCCTCTGGATCATCATACTCATCGGCTTGATATACTTTAAAATCACGTTCAAATCCGCTCGTATCTTTTCGATGACTACGACCATAATATGAAAAACGAATATTGTGATTATCCACATAGTAATCTTCGTCTGAGTGATATTCCCAGTTCATCACTTTACTAGAATCAGTTTGATATTTTGTTGATTGCTCCTTTAAGTACATCGTGTACGGAATTAATGGCACTTTTCCTAACTCATCTTCGATAAATTTATAATTTTGTTCACTTCCGTATCCTGCATCGGCGACAATATATTTAACTGGAGTTTGAGTAAAGTTCATTGCTTTTAAAAATGAAATTAAAGTGCGTTGGTCCGTAGGACGTTGATTAACTTGATAGTAGAGGATAAATTGTGATTGGGTAGCGATTTGCAGATTGCACCCCGGCTTCAACTGGCCATTTTGCATCGGATCTTCTTTCATCCGCATAAAAGTTGCATCATGGTCCGTTTTAGAGAAAATGGTCCGATTACCGAACCACTTATGATATTGGCGATATTTTTGTTTACGGGGTAAGTATTCATCTCGTACTAGATGACGAAAATGTTTTAACTTACGACGACGTTGTTTCCTGGCTGATCCGCCAGGAATCACCTTTTCGGTTTTGATTTGTTGATCTAATTCATTAATCTCGGTGTCCAGTGCAGTCACTTCAGCTTCAAGTGTTTTGGGATCCGTCGGATCCATTTCACTTTCTACTGCTAGATTGACTTTATTTTGAATCAACTCGTTAAACAAGTTCTGTGTTTTCTGGTCCAACTTACTTTCAAATTTTTCCGTGCTTTTTCGCCAAACAAAAGAATACTTATTGGCATCGGAGAGGATTTTGGTGCCATCGATAAAGATCGCTTCGTCACTTAACAGACTGTTATCAATCAACCATTTCATTGGAATGTTTTCTTCGGCCATTTGTTGAATTTTTCGCCCAGAAAACACTTTCCGTGAGTAGGCAAATAACATCATTTTGAGCATCGTTAACGGTGAATATTGGGGTCGGCCAAAGGCTGACTCTTCACCATAAACTAATTTATATGGAATAGTATCCACAAACGCGCTAATGGCGCGGACGATGTGCGTTTCTGAAATTGAAATTTCCAATGGCAATGTTAAACTGGTCTGGTTATTGTTATAATGTCTATACATAGAGATTCGCTCCTATCCTTGGGCTTTCGTCGATTTAAGAATAGCAGAGTTGAATTCTCTGTGCTACATAGAATTCAAAAAAGCTTCGGAAAAATTAATTTCCGAAGTTTTTTTGCGTTAGCTGGGACTTATGTCCCAGCCTCATTTCACGGCTGAAGGTCTAGTGTTTCTTTGTGATTAGCAATGAAAACGTCTATGTATGTTGTTTGTTCAATCATTGTTGTATTATAGGTTAAAGAAACTGATTAGTGTGTTTGAGAAACCAGTGAAAAAACAATACTTATCAGTGGTGAAATTATCGTTAGGAGTTTACTCCTTACGATAAGGTCAGGTTTTGAAATTTTCGAATTTTAGAAAAGTTCAAAGCTGTGCCCACCACGTTCCATAAGTACTGTAAAAGAACTGGTTTCGTTACTTAATCAAAAAATTAGTTCCGTATCGTCAACTTAATCATTAATTTACAATTAACCATTGACATCATATTCTAATTTTGTTTTAATGTATTCAACATACAAATGAAAGGATGACTGTCATGCGACAATTCACTTTAAACTTAAACACTTATTATTATGGCTATCTATATTGGTTTAGATAGCGTCCGTTTGTCGCGGGCGCCTCACAAGCGTTCGCGTCTGATGGGTAAGTGCATTAGTTTACTACCAGCTAGACGTAACGATCCAGCTGGGTGAAATGGATAGTCTCCGTGAATTTCTTTTACCACGAAGGGCCAGCTGGATTTACCAGCTGGCTTTTTTATTAGGAGGAGAGAATTATGGAGCATATCGAAAAACGCAAACTATCAATTAGCCTGTACCTTAATTACCTAGTTCACGGCATTGGGCTAATCATTTTGACTCAAAACATGCAAGAACTCGAGAAGTTTTGGCACTCACCATTAGCCACTGTATCGTACGTCATTTCAGGAATTGGAATTGGTAAGCTGATTGCTTACTCCCTGTTTGGCTACCTATCCGACCGAATTGGCCGCAAGACGATCATCATGGTTGGAATGGCCAGCTACACGGGGTTCTTTATTGGGATTCCACTGACCAAGAGCATCATCGTTGCCTTTCTCTTCGCTGTTTTAGCCGGAATTGCCAACTCTGCCTTGGATTCAGGGACTTACCCAACATTCGTTGAAATGGGTGGTAGTTCCAGTGCATCGAATGTGTTCATTAAGGCATTCATGTCGATGGGTGAATTCATTCTCCCCCTAATCGTTGCAACGTTGGAAACTCGTAATTTATGGTTCGGTTGGTCATTCGTCTTGCCCCTCATCTTGTTGGTTATTAACTTCCTCCTCATTCGGAAAATTCACTTCCCAACGATGAAGCAGGCAGAAGAATCAGAGGAACAAGCAGTAACTATCTCCAAACCACGTAAAGTCATCTCTGCCATTGCTTTATCACTTTACGGTTTCACCTCAATGGCCATCATGATTTTGTTTACCCAGTGGATCACGATTTTTGCTCACCAAAAGCTGCACTTATTGATGGTCACTTCTCACGGCCTGTTGTCACTCTACAGTATCGGGTCAATCATGGGCGTTGTTGTAACCTTCATTATCCTGAAGATGGGGGTTGCTGAGGCGAAGGTCTTACTTACAAACACTGCCATTTCTTTAGTTGCTATCCTTTCAATCAGTGTTCTGACAAACCAGCTGTTGATTACCATCGCTTGCTGGGCATTTGGTTTTACCGCAGCGGGTGGGGTTCTCCAAGTGGCGTTGAACATGCTATTGAAGGTGTTGCCGGTTCAAAAGGGAGTCATCACTGGCCTGTACATGACGTTTGGAAGTATTGCGACCTTTACGGTTCCCGTAGTGACGGGCTGGTTGGCTAACAATATCCAGATGATTATGAATCTTGACGTGTTTATTGGTATTTTTGTAACCGGATTGGCGTTAGTTGCAGCGCTTTGTGCCCAAAAGGTTCCTGCTGCCAACCCTAAACTTGTCATGGATCACGTATCATCCGCAAAAATAAAATAAGGAGCCATCTAAATGACAGAATTAGACGATTTTCGGAACCAGATTGACGAACTTGATAATATGCTCACCCTGTTGCTTGAAAAACGGTTTGAGGTCGTTAATCAGGTCGGCGATTATAAACAAAAAAACGGTATTGCGATTTTCAATTCCAATCGCGAGGACGCAGTAATCGATAAAGTCCTGAGCAGAATTAAGGATCCTGCCAAACAGGCATATATCGCTAATGTTTTTCGAGAAATTATGGATGAATCAAAGGAATACCAAAATGAAATTACTGGAGGCAAACAATGAACTACTTAACTGCAGGAGAATCACACGGACCCCAACTAACCGGGATAATTGAAGGCATTCCCGCTGGACTAACGATTGATGTTGATGAGGTCAACGCAATGTTGGCAGCAAGACAAGGTGGCTACGGCCGGGGCAATCGGCAAAAGATCGAGCATGACACGGTTCAATTTGTTGGTGGGCTTAGGCACGGCAAAACCCTTGGTTCACCGATAGCGATGGTTGTTAATAACCGAGATCACGCTCATTGGAGTCAAATTATGGACCCAACTTCACCTGAAACTGCTGAAAACACCTTGCGCAAGGTGGAACGTCCTCGACCGGGTCATGCTGACTTGGTTGGGGGAATGAAGTACAACCACCGGGACCTTCGGAACGTTTTGGAACGGTCATCTGCCAGAGAAACCGCGATGAGAGTTGTAGTGGGAGCGGTTTGCAAACAACTGCTGAATCAGCTTGACATTCAAATTGTCGGGTTTGTCGACACGATTGGTAATCAACCAGCCGATACCGCCAAAAACCTGACCGTTAGTGAGATTGAAGAAGCGATCACCCAAAACGATCTGCGAATCACTGACCAGAATAAAGTTGATGAGATTCACGACTTGATTGATGAAACCAAAAAAGAGGGGAATACCCTTGGCGGCATCGTAAAAGTAGTTGCCACCAACGTTCCTGCTGGTTTAGGAAGCTACATCAGCTGGGACACCAAGCTAGACGCAAAGATTGCGGCGGCCGTAGTTGGCGTTAACGCATTTAAGGGGGTCGAGTTTGGTGATGGCTTTAAAGCTGCGATGAGCAAGGGTAGCGACGTAATGGACGAAATTGATTGGCATGAAGGCCAGGGGTTTGATCGCTTGACCGACCACTTGGGTGGCTTTGAGGGTGGAATGACCAACGGGATGCCGATTATTGTTCGGGGGGCTATGAAGCCAATCCCTACTTTATACAAACCACTTCAAAGTGTTGATGTTGAAACTAAGGAAGTTAAGAAAGCCAGCGTTGAGCGTTCCGACACCACGGCAATCGTGCCAGCATCAATCGTGATTGAGAGCGTTGTTGCTATTGAACTGGCAAAAGCCATTACCGACACGTTTGATGGTAGTAACATTGAGCGCCTTCAACGCCAGATTGCTGACTACCGACAGGAAATTGAGAACTTTTAAGGTGGGGATAAGATGAGAAAACTAATTAGTTCAATCAGCACAGGGGTCCAGGGAACAATTGAGGTTCCTGGCGATAAAAGTATTTCCCACCGCTCGGTAATGTTTGGGGCAATCAGTCATGGCACGACGGTGGCTCACCACTTCTTGATGTCCGATGATTGCAAGTCGACCATTCGGGCATTCAGGGATATGGGCGTTGCCATCGCCGTCAGTAATGACACGGTTACCATCAAAGGGGCTGGGTTTGCCGGCCTTAAGCAACCATCTCATGAGCTAGACATGGGTAACTCCGGGACCACCACAAGACTGATGATGGGAATTCTTAGTGGGCTGCCATTTACTACCAAACTGATTGGGGATGACTCGCTGTCTAAACGACCAATGAAACGGGTGAGTGAACCACTGGCTACAATGGGGGCTACCATTTCCACAACTAATGGTCATTTACCAGCCACGGTCACGGGAACCAAGCTCAACGCCGTTAGCTATCAACTTCAAACCGCGTCAGCTCAAGTGAAAAGTGCGATGATCTTAGCGGCTTTGCAGGCCGATGGTCCAAGCACTATCACGGAAAAACTCCCTACCCGAAATCATACCGAAATTATGTTGCGGGCGTTTGGTGCAGATGTTAAGACAGCCAGTGACCAACTAACGATTACCGTTGAACCCAACCCTGAACTACACGGTATCGAGCTGACGGTTCCCGGCGACATTTCCTCAGCTGCTTACTTTTTGGCTGCTGGCCTAATCGTTCCTAACTCAAAAGTCACTCTCAAGGGCGTGGGGGTCAATCCCACCCGAACTGGTTTGTTGAAGGTTATCCAACGCATGGGTGGCAACATAGCCTTCAGCAACCAAGATGACAAAACGGAGCCAATTGCGGACATTACGGTGAGCACGTCTGCTCTCCAACCAATCGAAGTGACCGAAGCCGAAATTCCTTCAATGGTCGACGAGCTACCAGTAGTGGCGCTACTTTGTGCTTGTGCTAATGGCGTTAGTCACATCACTGGGGCCAGTGAACTTCGAGTCAAGGAAACCGACCGCATCGCTGTGATTACTGAGGAATTCAAAAAGCTAGGCATTGCCATTGAAGAGCTACCCGATGGGTTCGTAATTGATGGCACCAAACCCTGGCACGCCACCGGCGAATCACTTGATAGTCATGGCGATCACCGGGTGGGAATGGTGCTAGCAATCGCCGCTTTGATTGCCGATAAAGATATGACGTTGATTGGTGACGAAAGTGTGGCCATTTCCTACCCAAACTTCTTTGAAGATTTAGCTAGCTTAGTAAGGGGATGAGTGAATGACAACGGTATTTATTTCTGGATTAGGGCTGATTGGCAGTTCGATTGCCAGGATAATCAAGCAAACTGACCAAACAGTCACCATCACTGGTTTTGACCCAAATCCCATCAATGGCAATTTTCTTGAAGAGGCAGGGGTCATTGACCAGACTCTAGATTTTAAGGCTGGAGCTGAGATGGCTGACATTATTTTCCTAGCCGCCCCAGTGGAACAGATCAAAGACCAGATTCAACAACTCACCACTTTGCCGCTTAAAACAGGAGTAATCGTCACTGATGCCGGCAGTACCAAACGGGATGTTATTGAGGCATCTCACGATTTACCCGATACCGTTCACTTCATCGGTGGTCACCCGATGGCCGGTTCCCATAAGTCTGGCGCACCAGCTGGTACAGCCACGCTTTTCAATAATGCGACGTACTTTTTGGTTCCGGGCGTAGATGACCAGACGGGGACGACCACGATTCAACGGCTGCTCGCATCTGCCGGCTGTCACTGGCAAATCGTCAGTCCTGATGAGCACGACATGATTGTTGCCGAACTGAGCCATGTTCCTCACGTTGCGGCGTTTGCGTTGGCTAATTCAGTTGCTAACAAACTACACCCAATTCCAGATGTAATCCAAGCCGCTGCTGGTGGGTTCAAAGACACGACAAGAATTGCGGCTTCGAACCCCCAAGTATGGACGGATATCTTGTTGACGAACCGAGATCAGGTCCTTGATGGGTTAAAGGATTACCAACAAGAGCTTGCAAAATTATCGCAATTAATTGAGGATGGTAACGAAATTGAACTAACAAAGTACCTCGACCAAGCCAAAACCATTAGACAAGAAATTGATTAGGAGATGATCAGGATGAATTTTATTTTAATTGGCTTTATGGGATGTGGAAAATCAACAGTCGGCCAAGCACTAGCTGAAATACTTCACGCTGGTTACCATGACCTTGACCGCATGATTGAACAGAACAACGGCATGACGATTCCTGACATCTTCGCCACCAAGGGAGAGGATTTCTTTCGGCAGTCTGAAAGAGAGGCTTTGTTTGGTGCTCTGCAAACTGGTGGAATTCTGGCCACTGGTGGTGGCACCCCAATGATGACCGATAACCAGGTGATTTTGAAGCAGACTTCAACGCCAATCATCTGGCTTGATGCGGACATCAACACCGTAATGAACAGAGTTGGCCAGCAAACTAATCGTCCCTTAGTCAAAAAGTTGGGTCGGGATGGGTTGGCTGACTTAAAGCGCCAACGTGAGTTTACATATAGTTTGGTTGCGGATATTAAGATATCAACCGATGGGAAGACCCCCGAGGCAATCGCAACGGAAATTATTCACCAAATGGGGGCGAAAGTTAGCAATGATTGATGGTAATACAAAATTATACGGATTGCTGGCCCACCCAGCCCATCACAGCCTGTCGCCACTGATTCATAGTGAGGCTTTTAAGCAACTGGGAATCAATGGGGCCTACTTGGCGTTTGATACGGAAACTGACGACCTTAGTTCAGTCTTTAATAGTATGAAACAGATGAAAATTGGCGGCTTCAACCTGTCAATGCCTTACAAGCGCGAGGCTTTACGCCACATGGACGAAGTGACACCCGATGCCCAAAAATTAGGGGCAATCAATACTGTGGTAAATCGTAACGGCAAACTCTTTGGGACAAGTACTGATGGGGTTGGCTTCATTCAGGCGTTAGCCGATGAGCAAGTTGCGGTAGCAGGCAAACGGGCGGTGGTTTTAGGAGCTGGTGGTGCCGCTCGGGCAATCATTTTGGCATTGATCCGGAATAATGCGGCTCAGATTGACGTATTCAAACGGCAAAACGCAACGTTTGCGACTACTAAGCAGGAACTTGAAGGCTGGTCTGATCTAATATCAGTTCACCCGTTTGGTAATCAAAATTCAATGAAGGCTATCCTTGGAGAAAGCGATATTCTGGTCAACGCCACTAACGTTGGCATGGCGGGGGATGACCACACTCCAATCGACCCAGCCCTCTTATCCCCACAAACAGTAGTGTTCGACTCCATCTACTTCCCACTAGCAACGCCACTAATAAGTCAAGCAAAACAGAATGGTAATTTGGCAATCAACGGGATTGGGATGCTGATCAATCAAGCAGCGGAATCTTTCAGATTGTGGACTGGTAATAAAATGCCAACGGCAGAGATTAAAAAAGTTGTTTATCGGGAGATCATGGCTCGAAAACAAGACTGATATAAGAAAATTCTTTTAGAATCATATCGTTTTCAAATGCCACCGTAGCAATAATTGAGCGACTTATGTAACCTTTAGTTTACTTGTAAACAATCTAATTTCATGGCATAGTAATATGAAGAAGCGGGGGAGTTTAAGGAGCTACTGTATGTCGAGTCATAAAAAGCGACTGTTACTATCAATTTTGTTTGGAGTTATTGTGTTGATTGCCGCGGGTGTTATTTATTCTGTTAAACGGAACGCTTCCGCTGATCAGGCTCTCACAAAGGTGTCCACAAAGTATAAGGAAAAAGTGGAACCTGGAGATTCAGTGTCATTAAAAGCTGATGATCACGGTAACCGCATTTATTTTGGGACGACCAAGGATAGACTAATTGTTTTATTCATGAAGAAGGAAACGATTGGTTATCGGCCAGTTGCCACTAAAGTTGAAACGTTAACCCAGATTGATACGGATGAGATTGGCCACTTTTGGCCAGTTAGGAACACCCGCTATTTCGCGTTTGGCAAGATGAAGCCGGGCAAAAAAGTGGTCTCCGTCAATGGTAAGAAGCCATTGTATATAAAAACAAAGAACGCTGATTTTTGGTACAGCTTTTCCAAGAAGAATTCAGGAATCACGGTCGAGTATAAAGAAAAATAAGCGGTATAACTACTCCTATGTAAAGAAAAATGCTACACTTCTGTTAGTGCAAGCACACTTTACATAGGAGTTTTGAATATGAAAAATAATAAACGAACTATTTCAATTGTATTAGCTACGGTCTTAGTGATTTTGATCGCATGGGGCGGAATTCACATGTACACTCACAACCGGTCAGCGGAGTATAACTTGAACCAGACTGCGAAGAAGTATAAGCAGTCAGTGGGCAAGGGCGATTTTACTGAGGTTAAGGTTGATAAGAATGGCAACGAGGTTCTGATGGGGGTTGCTAAGAATATCGTCATTGTTCAGTACATGAAGAAGGGCATCCTGGGTTATAACAACATCTCAACCAAGGTGCAGCCAATTGGTCAAATGCAGGCCAACACGGTTTATGACTTCGTGCCAATCAAAAAGACTGGTTACTTTGCCTACGGAATTTTGACGACGGATTCGAACGTTCCCCGATTTAATGGCAAACGAGCTAAGACGCTGAATACTCAGTATGGCTCGTTCTGGTACGGCGTATCTTCAAGTAAGGAAAACGCCACGATTCAAATCCTGGCTTAAGATCCAAATAAAAAGAATGGTTGTGGGACAGAACTAACTACATCGAAAAAATGCAATGATAATTCATTTTCATGAAATTATCGTTGCATTTTTGCTTTTATCCAAATTCTTGCTACATACAGCAACCAATAATAACTGAGAACCATGAATAATGGGTCTCAGTTATTATTGGTTGGCAATAAACATCAAGAGTGAATCCCGCTTTTCGCAGAATTCACTAATTGTTGTTCTTGCTGGGGCACTAAGACGAAATCAAAGATTTCTGTAGTGCTCTTTGCGGGGAACGACGAAAGCATCTTCGTATGCTTTCTGTCCCACTCCCTAGCCGTTATTCTTGTAATTTAGCCTAGATATGATTTACTTAACTCTAGATACTCTTACTAAAACAAAGGGGGAAACTAACCCATGAATCAGGTACTTCTGATTGCCATCATTCTGGCCGCCGTGGTTGGCGCCACGATTGTTTCCCGGCATATTACCTTTATCCCACTGCCATTCTTTCTGATTGCAGCGGGGCTGATTCTTGCTATTATTCCGGTTTACCGGGACTTTCAGCTAAATCCATCCACGTTTGCACTGGCGATTATTGCACCGTTGCTGTTCAATGAGGCTCAAAACAGTTCCCGTCTGTGGATAGGAAGATCAATTCTGAATATTATTTCCTTAGCGGTTGGGCTGGTCTTCGTTACCGTCCTGCTGATTGGTAGTGGGTTGCACTTTCTGTACCCAATCCTGCCGTTCAGCTTGACCTTTGCCTTGATGGCGGTCGTTACGCCAACCGACGCCTCAGCGGTTAATTCGATTTTCGAGGCAAACCCAATTGCCAGAGAACAGATGGGGATTCTGAAAAACGAGTCACTGTTCAACGATGCTGCTGGTATCGTCCTCTTTGACGTTGCCCTAGCCGCCTACATCTCTGGTGACTTTTCCGTTGGGGAGGCCACCACACTATTCATCTGGGAGTTCCTAGGTGGAATTATCTTTGGTGCTGCGATGGGGATGCTGATCGTCAGTGCCCGTTCTGTTTTAATTAGATATCACGACGACACTCCACTGATTATGGTCACGATTCAGATTCTCACTCCATTCTTGGTGTACTTGTTAGCTGAAAAACTAGAAATGTCTGGAATTTTGGCCGTAGTTGCCGCTGGGCTTGCTCAAAGTTCTGAGCGGAACAAACTCCGACTGAACTCATCACGGATGCAAATCGTTACTAGCAACGTCTGGGAAATCGTTTCGGGGATGTTAACTGGGACGGTGTTTGTCCTCCTAGGCCTTTCCTTGCCTGACGTTGTTGAATACATGCGAGCATCTACCAACCCCGACTTCGCAATTTACCGCTTAGTAATTCTAGGGATTATTCTCTACATCGCTCAAACCCTGGTTCGGATGGTGTGGAGCCATTACCTGATTAGAACGAACAGCAATCACGAGCGGTCTTGGCGGGACAGCTTGATCATGGCCCTAAGTGGTGCTCACGGAACCATTACCTTGTCACTGGCTTTCTCAATGCCAAACTTCATCCGCCACGAACCTTTTGCTTACCGGGGGCCACTGATCTTCATCGCGGCAGTCATTAT
The DNA here is from genome assembly GCF_951230165.1 of Lentilactobacillus sp. Marseille-Q4993. Lineage (GTDB taxonomy): Bacteria > Bacillota > Bacilli > Lactobacillales > Lactobacillaceae > Lentilactobacillus. Next base: position 965 of record NZ_CATNVB010000023.1, on the reverse strand, counting down.
TCTGGTCAGCTTGATAACGCCAACTATCCTGATTCCAATCATCCTCCCAACCAAGGCGGAGAAGTCGCCACGGTATCGTTGGGTCAAACGGATGATTCAAGCTGCTATTAGTGATTTATCCAAGGAAAAGGAACACCAAGCCGAAGCTCAAATCGTAATCGATTCCCTTCAGCAACAATTAGTTCTTGATGGAACGCCAAACTTACGAGTTCAGCGCCAAATCATGAACGAGGCTCATCAGGTTGAACAGAAGGCGATTCGGAAGCTTCACGCTGATGGTAAGATCACCGATGATGAAATGACCTACTACTTGCAGTTTCTCAAACTGAACAACTTCTCAGCCGACGATAAGATTTGGAAAAACATCATGTTGAGAATTAGATTCGGCCTGCATATCGGTCGGTTGTACAAAAATCTTCACCAGGCTCAAGAGGCATTCTTAACTGCCCCAGTTGCCCTCGAGGAAATTTACTGGCGTGATCAGTTCGAAAAACATGGTGAAGATATTCTCCCAATCGAACAAGCTGGCTTCGACGCTGTGATGGAATTCCTAAAGAACTATGACGCTAAAAACGGGGTGGAAATCAACTTTGTTCGTCGTTTCTACCGGACTCGTCACCGGCGAATCCATTTGAGCCGAGTTGACCCCGATATTATCTACCAAATGTTTATGCGGGCGTTCCACGCCGAGTACGAGTTGATCCAGGACGCATTGGTTTCTGGGCAAATTAGTTCGGAGCTTGCCGAACGACTGCAACAACGAATATCCTTCGATGAGATTACCTACATTCAAAACGTGGAAGTATTCCGGGAATAACAAAAAGGTCAGTGAGAAATCATGGAGCTACTCCGTGTCAAGCGGACAGTTAAATAATTAAAATTAGGCAATCTTATTTGAGGCATGATTTCGATATTCTATCGGAGTCATGCCTTTTAGTGTTAATTGGCGGCGATTGAAGTTATAC
>NZ_CATNVB010000022.1 GCF_951230165.1 Lentilactobacillus sp. Marseille-Q4993 | reverse complement strand
GTTGTTATGGCTTTAAAAATATGGCCCATTTATTCATCAGAATCAGATTGATTCATGATTAGACAAAAAAAGCATCACCTTTCGGCGATGCTTCAGAAACTTCATCAATACGATTTGACTAAGTTCCCAAAAAAAGCCAGCTTACGCCGACTTTTATTTCTATCATTTATAATGACTAGTCTTCTGATGAAGAACCGCCATTTTTCTTGATAATTTCTTCTTGAATACTCTTTGGAACGGCTTCGTAGTGATCAAATGTCATAGTAAATGTACCACGACCTTGTGAAGCAGAACGAAGAGTAGTTGCATATCCAAACATTTCTGAAAGTGGAACGAATGCATGAATTTCTTCTGAACCAGCAACAGCATCCATACCATCAACACGACCACGACGAGCGGTAACTTGGCCCATGATATCACCCATGTATTCTTCAGGAACACGGATTTCAACCTTCATGATTGGTTCAAGGATAACTGGAGCGGCCTTCTTAGCAGCTTCACGTAAGGCGATTGATGCAGCAACCTTAAATGCAGCTTCACTAGAATCGACTTCATGGTAACTACCATCGTATAACTTAGCTTTTAAGTCAACTAATGGATATCCGGCAAGAACACCGTTATTCAAAGCTTCCTTCAAACCTTGTTCAACTGATGGAATGTATTCACGAGGAACAACACCACCAACGATAGCATCTTCAAATTCGAATCCTTTACCTTCTTCGTTAGGTGTGAATTCAATCCAAACATCACCATATTGACCTTTACCACCAGACTGACGAACAAACTTACCTTGAGCTTGAACTGACTTAGTGAATGCTTCACGATATGAAACTTGAGGAGCACCAATAGTGGCTTCAACGTTAAATTCACGTTTCATACGGTCAACGATAATATCCAAATGTAACTCACCCATTCCGGCGATAATGGTTTCACCAGTTTCAGGGTTAGTTTCAGCATGGAATGATGGATCTTCTTCAGCAAGCTTTTGCAAAGCAACGTCCATCTTATCTTGGTCTGCCTTTGATTTTGGTTCAACGGCAACTTGGATAACTGGGTCAGGGAATTCCATTGATTCCAAGTGAAGGGCGTGGTCTGGATCAGTCAATGAATCACCAGTAGTGGTGTTCTTAAGACCGATAGCAGCAGCAATATCACCTGAGAATACTTCAGGAATTTCGTGACGTTGGTTCGAATGCATTTGAAGAAGACGACCAACACGTTCACGCTTGTCCTTAGTTGCGTTCAATACGTATGAACCTGATTCCAATGTTCCTTGGTAAACACGGATAAATGTCAAACGACCAACGAATGGATCAGTTGCAACCTTAAATGCAAGAGCAGCAAATGGCTTGTCATCACCAGCAACCAAGTCAACTTCTTCACCTGAGTCAGGGTCAGTTGCTTTGTATGGCTTAACGTCAAGTGGTGATGGTAAGTAATCAACAACGGCATCAAGCATCATTTGAACACCCTTGTTCTTGAAAGCTGAACCAGCAAGAACTGGGAATAATTCAAGTGATAAAGTACCTTTACGAATAGCAGCTTTAATTTCAGCTTCTGAAATTTCGTCACCATTAAGGTATTTTTCCATGATGTTATCATCGATGTCTGCAAGTTGTTCGATCATTGCAGTCCGACGCTTTTCGGCTTCTTCTTTGTATTCATCAGGAATATCAACAGTATCCCATTCTGAACCAAGTTCGTCTTCATCGTAGATATCGGCTTTCATTTCAACCAAGTCGATAACACCTTCGAAGTCATCTTCGGCACCGATTGGCATTTGAATAGCCAAAGCGTTTGCTTGAAGACGATCACGTAAAGATTGAACGGAGAAGTCGAAGTTTGCACCAAGCTTATCCATCTTGTTAGCAAAAACAATTCTTGGAACACTGTAGTCTGAAGCTTGACGCCAAACAGTTTCTGTTTGAGGTTCAACACCAGCTTGAGCATCAAGAACCGCTACGGCACCATCAAGCACCCGGAGTGAACGTTCAACTTCGATAGTGAAGTCCACGTGTCCTGGGGTATCAATAATGTTAATTCGGTGATCTTTCCAAGCAGCTGTAGTAGCAGCTGAAGTGATAGTAATACCACGTTCTTGTTCTTGATCCATCCAGTCCATTTGTGATGCACCATCATGAGTTTCACCAATTTTGTGAATCTTACCAGTATAGTACAAGATACGCTCGGTAGTTGTTGTCTTACCAGCATCGATATGGGCCATAATACCGATGTTACGAGTTTTTTCTAACGGAAATTCTCGTTTGTTAGCCATGATATAACTCCTTTAAATAAATTCATTCAATATTACAACAAAAACGGTCTTATCCGGACCGTAATGTTTACTGCGATTAATATAAAATTACCAACGGTAATGTGCAAAGGCACGGTTTGCTTCTGCCATCTTGTGAGTATCCTCACGCTTCTTAACAGCAGCACCAGTGTTGTTTGCAGCGTCCATAATTTCACGAGCTAGTCGTTCAGTCATAGTATGTTCACCACGAAGACGAGCGTAGCTTACGAGCCAACGAAGACCCAATGTAGTCCGACGATCTGGACGAACTTCGATTGGAACTTGGTAGTTAGAACCACCAACACGACGTGCCTTAACTTCAAGTACAGGCATGATGTTCTTCATTGCTTCTTCAAATACTTCAACTGGATCATTACCAGTTTCTTCCTTAACTACATCAAAAGCCCCATATAAAATTTGGGCTGCAGTTCCGCGCTTACCATCAAGCATCAAACGGTTGATCAAGCGAGTAACTAATTTAGAGTTGTACATTGGATCAGGTAGTACTTCTCTTTTTGTAACATTTCCTTTTCTAGGCATTCCGTTATCCTCCTCAAGAGATTTTCAATTTATTAGTGGTAATTAAATTAATCTTTAGGCTTCTTAGTACCGTACTTAGAACGTCCCTTACGACGGTCAGTAACACCGGCAGTATCAAGAGCACCACGAATAACGTGATAACGAACACCAGGTAAATCCTTAACACGACCACCACGAATCAAGACAACACTATGCTCTTGCAAGTTATGTCCGATACCTGGGATATAAGCGGTAACTTCGATCAAGTTTGACAAACGTACACGAGCGTACTTACGTAAAGCAGAGTTAGGCTTCTTTGGTGTCATAGTACCGACACGAGTAGCAACCCCACGTTTTTGAGGAGCAGGTACGTTAACTTGCTTCTTCTTGTAACTGTTGTAAGCATAATTTAAAGCTGGTGCATTTGATTTAGAACTTCTAGATTTACGTCCTTTACGAACCAATTGGTTAATTGTAGGCATCTAAAAAGTACTCCTTTCGTTTTTATCAATATATAAGTCCACACATCCAGGCGGTTCTTTTTTGGGTAAAAAAGAATGTGCACCGCCAACACTTTTTGTCAGAACAGTCAGCATGTCTGATTATTCAGAAACCTGTTACAAAAAGCACCTTGTCTAATTTATCATGCAACACGAAATGTGTCAATAATAACTCAAAGTTATCTTGAATTTTTTTCGGAGTTTATTTGTAAGGAGGAGTTCTATGATAATCATTTACGTTTTAATCGGAGCATCATTCGCTTCGTGGTACTGCTGCATCGCTACAAGAAAAGAACAGCCTAAGCAGACTTACTCATCTAGATCAAGGTGTGATAATTGTCACACCCTAATTCCTTGGTACGATCTCGTTCCAATAGTCAGCTTTTTTATTTTAAATGGTAAATGTCGGTTTTGTAAAGCAGTAATCGATTATCGCTTAGCATTCATTGAAATCGTGGGCGGAATGAATTTTGCTTTAATTTTATATAGCTACTCATACACCCCAACACTAATACTGATTTACTTGATATTATTTTGTCTCAGTATCTTTGACTACTTTTCACTAAGTGTGCCAAATTTGATTCTCTATTCCCTTTTTGCCCTATCTCTTTTCTTGTCACCCCTAAATGTCGCCTCTTTGCTGTTAGGAATAACAATTAGTGGCTTGTTGCTAGCATTGAACTTTAGGCAACGAATCATTGGTAACGCAGATATCATCCTGATTGTTAGTTACTTTAACTTATTCGGGATTACTGCTTGCCTCATTATCGTTTTTTGTTCCTGCATAGCAGCTTTATTGTGCATTTTGATCTTCAATTGGGATTCAAACAAAAAAATTCCGTTCATTCCCTTTTTAACTGCCGGCTATTTGATCTTTATCTTACTTAGTCCCCTCTTCAGACAATTTATCACAAACTAAAAACTCCCCGCCACCTAGCCAACGCTAGACGACGGGGAGCTTCTTAATTAGTTTTTTTAATTACTTGCTTTGTGAATCTTCAGCTTTCATCTTTTCTTCCAATTCACTGATTGAGTATACACCATCAGTTGATGAATCACCGGCTTCTTCAGGCTTGATTCCACGGTAATCTGGCATTCCAGTACCAGCTGGGATCAACTTACCAATGATAACATTTTCTTTAAGACCAACAAGTGGATCATTCTTACCACGAATTGCAGCATCAGTAAGAACCCGAGTTGTTTCTTGGAATGACGCAGCTGACAAGAAACTGTTAGTTTCAAGAGCAGCCTTAGTGATTCCAAGAAGAACTGGCCGACCAGTTGCGGGAACTGAGCCACCTACAACCGCATCCGCATTGCTTTCCTTAAAGTCGTTAATGTCAACCAAAGTACCAGGAAGAACATCAGTGTCACCAGGATCCATGATTCTAACTTTTCTAAGCATTTGACGAATCATGATTTCCACGTGCTTATCTGACACTTCCACACCTTGCATCCGGTAAACTTTTTGAACTTCATGAAGAAGATAGTTTTCAGTTGAAAGAACATCACGAACCTTCAACAATTCCTTAGGATCAACAGAACCTTCATTCAACGCTGCTCCACGGTGAACAAAATCACCTTCGGAAACTCTCATCCGCGCTGTGATTGGAACAGTATAGGTTCTAGTGTCGGCTTCACCCTTGATAGTAACTTCCTTAGTTCTCTCAGCAGGGTTTTCCTCAATAGATTCAACTGTACCAGTAACTTCAGTGATTTCTGCTTTACCTTTAGGATTACGAGCTTCAAAGATTTCTTGAACCCGGGGAAGTCCTTGGGTAATATCAGCGTTACCAGCAACACCACCGGTATGGAAGTTCCGCATGGTCAATTGAGTACCGGGTTCACCGATTGATTGAGCAGCAACAGTACCAACTGCTTCACCAACTTCAACCTCGTCACCAGTAGCCATGTTTCGACCATAACACTTCTCACAAACACCATGAACGGTGTTACAAGTGAATGCTGAACGAATAGTCACTTCTTCAATCCCAGCGTCAACGATTGCTTGGCCAGCAGCCTCATCAATCATATCGCCAGCATTAACAATAACATCATCAGTCTTAGGGTTCTTAACTGTCTTCATTGCGTAACGACCAACAATTCTATCGTAAAGTGGTTCGATCATTTCGTTACCTTCAGTAATTGCACTGATGGTAAGACCACGATCAGTACCACAGTCTTTCTCACGAACGATAACATCTTGAGCCACATCAACAAGACGACGAGTCAAGTAACCTGAGTTGGCAGTCTTCAAGGCGGTATCAGTCATACCTTTACGAGCACCATGGGTAGAAATGAACATTTCCAAAACAGAAAGTCCCTCACGGAAGTTTGAAGTAATAGGCAATTCCATGATTTCACCGTTAGGAGCGGCCATCAATCCACGCATTCCGGCAAGCTGGGTAAAGTTAGAAACATTACCACGGGCACCAGAATCACTCATCATAAAGATTGGGTTTTGAGGATCGAAAGTCTGCATCAAGCGATCTTGAATGTCGTCTTTAGCGTCGTTCCAGATACCGATTACTCGTTCATAACGTTCATGATCAGTGATCAATCCACGTCTAAACTGCTTAGTAACCATCCCAACCTTTTTATGAGCATCATCGATAATTTCTTGTTTGTCAGGAAGTTCAGTAACATCGGAAATACCAACGGTTAATCCTGACTTAGTTGAGTCATTGTAACCAAGATCCTTCATTCTATCCAATAGAAGTGAAGTTTCAGTTACTCGGTACTTCTTGTAAACTTCGGCAATGATATCACTTAAGAAGCCCTTCTTGAATGGGTTGATTGTTTCAACGTTCTTCAAGTGTTCTTCAATATCTTCACCTGCATCAAGGAAGTACTTGTCATCAACGTAACCATTTAGATTAGTTTCTGTAGGTTCGTTAATGTATGGGAAGTCTTCTGGCAAGATGTTATTGAAGAAAATCTTACCAACAGACGTAACCATGATCTTTTCACGTTGCTCATCAGTAAATGGCTTCTTTTCGTAGTAAGAAGTCTTAATACCAACTCTTGTATGCCAGTGAACTAATCCGTTTCTGTATGCCAAATCGGCTTCGTCAGGGGAATTAAAAATCATTCCTTCGCCGACTTTGCCAGATTCTTCCATCGTCAAATAATAGTTACCGATAACCATATCTTGTGATGGAGTAACAACTGGCTTTCCATCCTTAGGTGCAAGAATGTGACCAGCAGCTAACATTAGCAAACGTGATTCCGCTTGGGCTTCATCAGATAGCGGAACGTGGATGGCCATTTGGTCACCATCGAAATCGGCATTGTAAGCTTCACAAACCAATGGGTGAAGACGCATAGCCTTACCTGATACCAGCACAGGTTCGAATGCTTGAATTCCCAAACGGTGAAGTGTAGGGGCCCGGTTCAACAGAACTGGATGTTCCTTGATAACATCATCAAGAACACTGAACACATCATCATCTTGACGTTCAATCTTTCGCTTAGCATTTTTAATGTTAGAAGCTAATTTGCGACCAACAAGTTCCTTCATGATAAATGGCTTGAATAATTCCATTGCCATTGGCACAGGAAGACCCATTTGGTTCATCTTCAAGTTAGGACCAACATCGATAACTGAACGACCAGAGTAATCAACCCGCTTACCAAGTAAGTTTTGACGGAAACGTCCTTGCTTACCTTTAAGCATATGAGAAAGTGACTTCAATGGTCTGTTACCAGGACCTGCAACTGGACGGCCACGGCGACCATTATCAATCAAAGCATCAACGGCTTCTTGAAGCATCCGTTTTTCGTTTTGAACGATAATTCCTGGTGCATTAAGATCCAACAATCTCTTAAGACGGTTGTTACGGTTAATAACTCGACGATATAAATCGTTAAGGTCAGAGGTAGCGAAACGGCCACCTTCTAGTTGGACCATAGGACGAAGATCAGGTGGAATAACTGGAATTGTATCCATTACCATCCATGATAATTCGTTTCCTGAGTTAACGAATGCTTCCAAAATGTCCAAACGACGAACTGCACGAGTTCTCTTTTGACCAGTAGCATCCTTCAATTCTTCTTTAAGTTCGGTAACTTCCTTTTCAACGTCAACATCATTTAACAATGTCTTAATTGCTTCGGCACCGATTTGAGCTTCAAAACGAGGACCGTATTCTTGCTTCTTTTCACGGTATTCCCGTTCTGAAAGTAACTGCTTCTTTTCCATTGGGGTGTTACCAGAATCGGTAACAACGTATGAAGCGAAGTAGATAATTTCTTCAAGTGCCCGTGGGCTCATGTCCAACACGAGTCCCATCCGACTTGGGATACCCTTGAAGTACCAGATGTGAGTAACTGGAGCTGCTAATTCAATATGGCCCATTCGTTCACGACGAACCTTTGACTTAGTAACCTCAACACCACATCGATCACAAACGATTCCCTTATAACGGATTCGCTTGTATTTTCCACACGCACATTCCCAATCTTTGGTTGGACCAAAAATACGCTCATCGAAGAGACCATCTTTTTCTGGCTTTAAGGTACGGTAGTTGATAGTTTCTGGCTTTTTAACTTCACCATAAGACCAACTACGAATCTTGTCAGGAGATGCTAGTCCAATTTGCATACTTTCAAATTTATTGACATCGACCACTAGTTCAACCTCCTATTAATCCTTGTTGTTAGCTTGAGTTGACTCTTCTTGTTGTTCCTCTGGGGCACTTTCTGCCTTAGATTCTTGTTCTGCTTTTTGTTCAGCCATCTTGCTGATTGCATCAACGTTAACAACGTCATCGTCATCGTCAAGATCACGAAGTTCAATTTCTTTATGACTGTTATCGAGAACCTTCATATCGAGCCCTAAGGATTGTAATTCCTTAACAAGAACTCTGAATGATTCAGGAACACCTGGCTTAGGAATTGGTTCACCCTTAACGATTGCTTCGTAGGTCTTAACCCGACCAGTAACGTCATCCGACTTGTAAGTCAAAATTTCTTGCAATGTGTAAGCTGCACCATAAGCTTCAAGTGCCCAAACTTCCATTTCACCAAAACGCTGTCCACCAAATTGTGCTTTACCACCAAGTGGTTGTTGCGTAACAAGTGAGTATGGTCCAATTGAACGAGCATGGATCTTGTCATCAACCATGTGGGCAAGTTTCATGTAGTGCATAACCCCAACGGCGATTCTCTTATCAAATGGTTCACCAGTCCGACCATCATAAACGATAGTCTTACCATCTGCTGACATTCCAGCTTCCTTAACAGTGTCCCAGATATCCTTATCCCGAGCACCATCGAAAACTGGCGTAGCAATGTGAATTCCAAGTTTTCTAGCAGCCATTCCCAAATGAATTTCAAGAACTTGTCCGATATTCATACGAGATGGCACACCCATTGGGCTCAACATAATGTCGATTGGAGTTCCATCTGGCAAGTATGGCATATCTTCTTCAGGGATAACAACGGAAACAGTACCCTTGTTACCATGACGACCGGCCATCTTGTCACCAACTTGGAGCTTACGCTTTTGAGCGATGTAAACTCGAACCATCTTGTTTACACCTGGTGATAATTCATCACCGTTCTCACGAGTGAAGACCTTAACGTCTTGAACGATACCGCCACCACCATGAGGTACTCGAAGTGAAGTATCACGAACTTCACGTGACTTTTCACCAAAAATAGCGTGGAGTAAACGTTCCTCAGCTGATAATTCAGTAACTCCCTTAGGCGTAACCTTACCAACCAAGATATCACCATCATGAACTTCGGCACCAATTCTGATAGTACCCATTTCATCAAGGTTCTTAAGAGCATCTTCACCAACATTAGGAATTTCACGAGTCATTTCTTCAGGTCCAAGCTTGGTGTCCCGAGTTTCTGCTTCGTATTCTTCAATATGAATTGAAGTGTAGACATCGTCCTTAACAAGTCGTTCGTTAATGGCGATGGCATCTTCGAAGTTATAACCTTGCCAAGTCATGAAAGCAACGATTGGATTTTGACCAAGAGCTAACTCTCCGCCTTCCATTGATGGACCATCAGCTAAGATTTCGTCAGCATCAACATGATCCCCAACCTTTACGATTGGCCGTTGGTTATAGTTCTTACCACCGTTTGAACGGTGGAATTTCATCAAATGATAAGTGTCTTGAGTACCATCTTCGCGACGAACGTGGATTTCACGAGCATCAACGTATTCAACGGTACCATCGTACTTACAAATCAACGCAACACCAGAATCATGAGCAGCCTTATATTCGATACCAGTACCAATAAGTGGTGCATGTGGATCTACCAAAGGCACAGCTTGACGTTGCATGTTGGCACCCATGAGGGCACGGTTTGAATCATCGTTTTCCAAGAAAGGAATGCAGGCAGTGGCAACGGCAACTACTTGCTTAGGTGAAACGTCCATGTAATCAACGTTTTCGATTCCAGTTTCAATGTTATTTGACTTTGCACGAGCCATAACCACGTCATTTACGAATGAACCATCGTCATTCAATGGTGAGTTGGCCTGGGCAATAACGAAATTATCTTCTTCGTCAGCAGTCAAGTAATCAATTCGGTCAGTAACCTTATGAGTAGTCCAGTCAACACGACGGTATGGAGTTTCAATAAAACCATATCTGTTAACTCGAGCATAACTTGACAAACTGTTGATCAAACCAATGTTAGGACCTTCAGGAGTTTCAATAGGACACATCCGGCCATAGTGGGTATAGTGAACGTCACGAACTTCATATCCGGCACGATCACGAGTCAAACCACCAGGTCCAAGGGCTGAAAGACGACGTTTGTGGGTCAATTCGCCTAATGGGTTGGTTTGGTCCATGAATTGTGACAATTGTGATGAACCAAAGAATTCCTTGATTGATGCAACCACAGGTCTGATGTTGATCAATTGTTGTGGCGTAACAGTTGCACTGTCTTGAATCGACATTCGTTCACGAACAACTCTTTCCATCCGTGACAAACCAATTCTAAATTGGTTCTGCAACAATTCACCGACTGAACGAATTCTACGGTTACCCAAGTGATCGATATCATCAGTAGTCCCGATACCTTCACTTAAGTTAAAGAAGTAGTTCATAGAAGCGATGATGTCAGCTGGAGTAATGTGCTTGTAGTCCAAGCTGATATTGTCGTTACCAATAATTGGAACAACTCTTTCAGGATCGTTTTCTGATTGAACCTTGATAATTTGAACAGTCATAGGTTCAGTAACAACGGCTTCTTCTGAAGGGTTGAAGGTGTATGCCTTGAAGTCCTTGTTATCCAAGTATGGAGTAAGGTCCTTCATGACATCCTTTGTAATGGTAGTTCCCTTTTGAGCGATAACTTCACCGGTCTCAGGATCTGCCAATGTTTCAGCTAATGTAAGGCCTAGTAAACGGGTCTTCAAACTAAGCTTCTTGTTAGTCTTGTAACGACCAACTGGAGCCATGTCGTAACGCTTAGGATCAAAGAATCTTGCAGTAAGCAAACTTCTTGATGAGTCAGCGGTCTTAGGTTCACCTGGCCGCAAACGTTCGTAGATATCCTTCAATGCCTCCTCAACACGAGAGTCATCAGTATCCTTATGAACGTCTTTTTCTAAGGTAAGCTCAAGGCTGTCGTTGTCACCAAAAATGTCAGCAATTTCAGTGTCTGAGCCAAATCCAAGAGCTCTAACTAATTCGGTTAGCGGAATCTTTCTGGTTCTGTCGATTCGAACGTAGGCAATATTCTTTGCGTCTGTTTCAAATTCAAGCCATGCACCACGGTTAGGAATAATCGTAGTACCATAAGCAATTCTACCGTTCTTATCGGTATCTTCATGGTAGTAAACACCAGGGGAACGAACTAATTGAGAAACAATAACCCGTTCTGCCCCGTTAATAATGAAGGTACCTTGGTTAGTCATCAACGGAAAATCGCCAAAGAAAACGTCTTGCGTTTTGATTTCACCAGTTTCGTGGTTGGTTAACTTCAAAGTAATGTGAAGCGGAGCTGAGTAATTAGCCTCGTGCTCACGAGCCTCGTCAACTGTATACTTTGGTTCTAATAATTGATAATCAACAAATTCCAACGAAAGCTTTCCTTGGAAATCGTCGATTGGCATAATGCCGTCAAAAGTCTCACGCAAACCATCTTTCAAAAACCAGTTATATGAATCACTCTGGATTTCAATCAAGTTAGGTAAATCAAGCACTTCCTTGATACGTGCGTAACTTCGACGGGTACGGTGTTTTCCATATTTAACTAAATGTCCTGCCAAGTCTTTCACCTCTCACAAAAATTCCCAAACCGAAATGTTACAATTTGATTACAATTGCTAAAAATAGCAAATATTTCCGGATTTTGAGCAAAAAAAATCCAAAAGCAAGCCTATTTACTTGCTCTTGGTTTCTTTATGCAGGTCAACCCGGACAATAGATCGTATCGACCATTTCGATTCATTACAAATACAACAGTAAATATATCAGTTAATGACTTAAAAGTCAACTGACTTAGTTTAGTATCATAGAATCAATATTCTTTATTTTTTGTTTTTTACTAACGGTGTTTCATGGGGCTTTTTCACAGAAATCGTGATTTGGTCATTCCGACCACCAACAGTTACTGAATCTCCGGGTTCAATTTCCTTAGATAGCAACTTGGCACTAAGATTGTCTTCCAATTGAGTTTGAATTGACCTTCTAATTGGCCGAGCACCGTACTGCGGATCAAAGCCGTTCTTGGCAATAATGCCAATTGCAGTCTTTGTAACCTTTATATCAATTCCCTGTTCGTGAATTCTGTTGATGACTGGTTTGGCCATCAGCTTAACGATTTGGTTGAGTTCTGCCTTGGTCAATGAGTGGAAGACAACAGTTTCATCGATTCGGTTTAAGAACTCAGGTCTGAACCGTTGTTTCAACGCATCGTTAATAGTTGATTTCATAGCATCATAATCTTCACCAGATGCTTCGGCACCAAAACCAACTGTCTTCTTATCCCTAAGAGTGGTCGCTCCAAGGTTAGATGTCATGATGATAACAGTGTTTGAGAAGTCGATTCGACGACCCTTTGAATCGGTAAGGTAACCATCGTCGAGCACCTGTAATAACAGGTTAAAGACATCTGGGTGAGCCTTTTCAATTTCATCAAACAGAACCACTGAGTAAGGTTTTTGACGGACTTTTTCGGTAAGCTGACCACCTTCGTCGTAGCCAACATAACCTGGGGCAGAACCAATCAACCGACTAGTAGAGTACTTCTCCATGAATTCACTCATGTCGACCCGGATAATGTCATCTTCTGAGCCAAAGACAGCTGAAGCAACAGCCTTTGCTAGCTCGGTTTTACCAACCCCAGTTGGCCCCAAGAAGATAAACGAACCAATTGGTCGCTTAGGGTCTTTCAAACCGCTTCTAGCTCGTCTAATTGACCGTGAAACAGCTGAAATTGCCTCTTCTTGACCAATTACCCGTTTGTGGAGGACGGATTCCAAGTTAACCAATTTGTCCGCTTCTGACTTAGTCATTTGAGTAACCGGTACTCCAGTCCACTCAGAAACGATTTCCGCTACGTCAGCTGCAGTCTCTTTAACCTTGTAACTAACTTGCTCTGGCTCATCACTCTGCTTAGCCAAATCAGCTTGTAGCTTATTAACTTTGTTTCTAATTTTAGCGGCTTCTTCGTAGTTTTGATCAACCAAAGCCTCATTAAGTTGGCTGTACAACTCAGTAATTTGTTGATGCGTATCTACCGGTTTGCCAGTCTCTAACTTGTCGATTCTAACCTTAGCAGCAGCTTCATCCATCAAGTCGATTGCCTTATCAGGTAAGAAACGGTCAGAAATATATCTAGTTGATAATTCAACTGCGGCGTCAATCGCCTCGTCTGTAATTTCAATTTGGTGATGTTTCTCGTACTTAGGGCGAAGTCCCTTAAGAATTTCAGCCGTCTCTTCAGCAGTTGGTTCATCAACGGTAACTTTAGCAAACCGACGTTCCAATGCTGAATCTGATTCAATATACTTTTGATACTCGTCTAACGTAGTAGCCCCGATCATTTGGAGTTCACCACGTGCCAACGCTGGTTTCAAGATGTTAGAAGCGTCAATTGCTCCTTCAGCACCACCAGCACCAATTAAAGTGTGAAGTTCATCAATAAAGAGAATGATGTTACCATCCTCATAGATTTCTTCAATGACCTTTTTCAAACGGTCCTCGAACTCACCACGGTACTTTGTTCCCGCAACTAACGAGCCCATGTCAAGCATCATTAACCGCTTTTCAGTCATATCACTTGGAACATCGCCAGCAACAATCTTCTGGGCGAGCCCTTCAGCAATTGCCGTTTTACCAACTCCAGGTTCCCCAATTAAAACGGGGTTGTTCTTCGTCCGACGAGCAAGAATTTGGATAACTCGTTTAACTTCGGAGCTTCGTCCAATTGTGGGATCTAGGCCATCTTCGCGGGCAAGGGCAGTTAAATCCCGAGCAAGCGAATCAATAGTAGGAGTCTTTGAATCCGACTCTTGAGTTTGGCGTTGCCGGCCACGTTGCTTGTTAGCCATATTTTCAGCCATTGAGCGAGGGCCCATTGCGGAACCGCTAACGCCCATTTTTCTGAGGGTAACTTTTCTAATTTGCGCTAGATCAAGACCAAGGTTAACCAAAATGCGAGAGGACAAGGCCTCTTCGTCAGTTAACAAAGAAAGTAAGATGTGTTCAGTTCCAACCTTCGGAACACCGTTTTTCTTAGCAAAGTCCCCAGCTTGAGCAAGGACTTCCTTTGCCTTCGGAGAATAAGGAAGGTAATCATTATTGTCGACGTTCTTCAACGTTCCGTAACCAGCGAATCGTTCGACCTCTTCAGCAATATCCTCTGATGTAATTGAAAACTGAGATAACGCTTTAAAAGCAATCCCGTTAGTTTCAATCAGAAGACCTAGAAGTAGATGTTCTGTCCCAATTGCCTGGTGCTTAAACTTCTTAGCCTGTTGTTGCGCAACTGCTAAAACGTTCTTTGCGCTTGGAGTAAATAAATTATTCATATATACCCTCACTTTCTACCGATCGTATTTCAAACGATTTAGAATTGAAACCATGATATTCGCTCTAAGAATATCCGTCAACTCATTATCACTTAAATCTATCGCATTTTTATCAACAGCAGCAAGAATTATGCTTGCTTCACGGCGATCGATTAAGTCATTATTATATAACGTTGTGACGATTGTTTCACTATCTCTTTTGGTTAATCTGTTCCCAATTGCATCTATTAATGTATTCAAAATATCAATATCATCTAACAGGTGGACCTTCTCAATTCTAATGTAGCCTCCCCCACCACGTTTACTTTCAACTATATAGCCGTTCTGAATTGTAAAACGAGTGTTAATAACATAGTTGATTTGTGAAGGGACCACATCGAAAAGGCCTGCAATCTCTGAACGCCTAATCTTTACTGTTTCGTTGTTTTCAAGAATTTCCTTCAGATATTTCTCAATCAAATCTGAAATATTTTCATCAGCCATGTAATCACCCAATCTTTGACTAATTCTGACTATTATTATACGAGGACCTTCCTAAATTGCAATCAATGACGCTCAGACATAATTGAATGGACAAAAAAATCGGGAAAACAAGATTTGAACTTGCGACCCCTACGTCCCGAACGTAGTGCTCTACCAAGCTGAGCTACTTCCCGATAACCTTTATTTAACTAACACTTTCAATATAGCACAAGAGTTAATCGCTAAACAATAGTCCATGATATGGAAAATAAAAAAGCATGACCTAAGTCATACTTTCAATGATCGGGAAGACAGGATTCGAACCTGCGACCCCCTGGTCCCAAACCAGGTGCTCTACCAAGCTGAGCTACTTCCCGAAATGAGCAATAAAAAATGCACCCAGTAGGAGTCGAACCTACAACCTTCTGATTCGTAGTCAGACACTCTATCCAGTTGCGCTATGGGTGCATACAAACTATTTAATTATTCACAATGCTTCTGCCACCAACTAAAAGTGGTAACTGAAGCGGAAGACGGGATTCGAACCCGCGACCCCCACCATGGCAAGGTGATGTTCTACCACTGAACTACTTCCGCAAAAGTGCCGACTAGACGATTCGAACGCCCGACCTCTTCATTACTAGTGAAGCGCTCTAACCAACTGAGCTAAGTCGGCATATTAAGTTGAAAATTGCGGGCGAAGGGATTCGAACCCCCACGTCAATAGACACTAGAACCTAAATCTAGCGCGTCTGCCAGTTCCGCCACGCCCGCAGGTTATTAATAAAAACTGGCAATGAGCCGTGGCAGTCTCGAACTGCCGACCCTCTGATTAAAAGTCAGATGCTCTACCAACTGAGCTAACGGCTCATATGGAGGATACAGGGATCGAACCTGTGACCTCCTGCTTGTAAGGCAGATGCTCTCCCAGCTGAGCTAATCCTCCATGAAATGCAAATCCATAAATGGTATGAACATCATCAATGCAACTATTTGATTTTACCATTACCAGCTCATGTCCGTCAAGACACAATTTCAAGAACTTTTGATGGCCTTGGGAAACCTCAATATGTTGCGTTCTCTTTTAACGACAAGAAATATTATATCGTATCTCAGCCCCCGTGAAAAGCCCTTTTTTGCGAAAATCGCATATTTTTTTAATTCCGACTCGTTTTTAGGCTGTAAACGTAGCGGCCATCCCCGTTGTGACAGCTTTTTGTGCGACGTTAGGGTAATAAAAACAATCTAAGATTAGATCTAGATAGAGAGTGGGACACAACTAGGTAAACTGAAAAAAAGTAGCGATAAATTTCATTTTCTTGAAATTTATCGTTACTTTTTTGCTTTCATCCAAATTATTGCTACACGCAGTAACCATCAGGACTGAGGACCATTATTCATGGTTCTCAGTTACTGTTGGTTGTGCGGGGGTTGGACGACGAAAGCATCTTCGTATGCTTTCTGTCCCACTCCCATCTCTTGCATAAATCTACTTATTTTTGCTTTTCAATCTTAGTTTTACCGTGCATATATGGAACTAGCACATCTGGAACCGTAACAGTTCCATCTTCATTCTGGTAGTTTTCCAAAATAGCGGCCACAGTTCTCCCAACTGCCAAACCAGATCCATTCAACGTATGAATGTATTGAAGTTTGCCATTCTCATCCCGATACTGAATATGCGCTCTACGGGCCTGGAAATCAGTCGTATTTGAACAACTTGAAATTTCCCGATACTTATCCTGGCCTGGTAACCAAACCTCTAGATCGTGAGTCATGGCAGCAGTGAAACTCATATCACCAGTAGTCAACGTGATGACATGGTATGCAAGCCCTAATTTTTGAAGCAATGATTCAGCTTGATGAGTCAGTTCCTCAAGGGCATCCCATGATTGTTCTGGCTTAGTGAACTTAACCATTTCCACCTTATTAAATTGGTGAAGTCTAATCAAACCACGAGTATCCTTACCCGCACTACCTGCTTCTGATCTAAATGCAGGTGATAAGGCAGTTACTGAGATTGGTAATTGGTCCTCAGGCAATACTTCATCACGATAGTAGTTAACTAGGGGTACCTCTGCGGTTGGAATCAAGGTTAGTTCCTTATCGCCATCAAATGTTTCGTAACCGGCTTTAGTTTCCTTGAACTTAGGAAATTGACCAGTCCCGTACATTGAAGCCTCATTAACCATGTACGGAGTAATCATTTCCCGATAACCGGCTTCTGAATTCTGGTCGAGGTAGAAATTGTAAACAGCCCGCTCGAGCAATGCACCATCCCCAACGTAGTAAACAAACCGACTACCAGAAACCTTTGATGCCCGTTCAAAATCAAGAATTCCAAGGTCTTCGCCAATTTCAAAGTGTTGCTTTGGTTGAAAATCAAAGCTTGGAATGTCGCCAACCTTACGTAGTTCAACGGCCCCTTCTTCTGTCAAACCAACTGGAACATCATCAGCCGGAATGTTTGGCAAGTGGGCTGCCAGATTGTTTTGATCAACTTCAACTTGACGTAACTTTTCATCAAGTTCCTTGATCTTACCAGCTACTTCTTGCATCTTTTTGATAGCTGGGGTCGCATCTTCTTTGTTCCGCTTAAGGGTTCCGATTTGTTCAGATGCTTCGTTCTTCTCTGCTTTCAATGTTTCGGACTCAACAATCAAATCGCGACGCTTTTCATCAAACTGAAGCAATTCATCAATCGTTTCTGGTTTGACCCCTCTAGTTGCTAACTTATCCTTAATAAAATCTGGATTTTGTCTAATCTTCTTGATATCTAACATTTTGTAACCTCCTGAGTATATAAAAAGGACCCCTCGTCTATGGGACGAAGGATCCTTTTTTCGCGGTACCACCCAAATTCTTGCCGACTAAAACTAGTCAACAAGCACTTTAGTATGGTAACGGCATACAACCGTGCAGCATTACCTGCCCGTATTCATGTGCTGGAATTTTCGATAACAGCTCCCACCACCGCTGTCTCTCTGAAATCTACTTTGTAGGCACTAACGTTTTCTACTAAATCAGATTATAGCTAAAAACCAAGCTAACTGCAATTGGTTAAATAGCTAAATCAGAAATTTTTTGATCAATCATCGAAATAACCGTTTTCCGATCAGCTTCATTTTCAACGAAATCGTACTTATCACCATTTATTTGAATCTTTGGTGATTTGTCGTAATTTTGGTACCACTTCTCATAACGGTGATTCAAATCACGATAGTATTCATATAGGCTAGGATCCGCATCAATTTGTTCATACGGACGTCCCCGTTTCTTAATTCTTTCAAGCATCGTATCAAATGAAATATTGATATGAATAAGCAAATCAGGATTCTTGCTGTGCTCGTTTGATGGCATTTCCTGCATCATATTTTGCAACAATGAATCGTAAATTTGAACTTCCGTATCCGTTGATCGACCTAAATCAGCATTCAAATGAAAAAGCAGGGAGTCTTCAAAGATTGACCGATCCATCACGCTTTGGCCGTCTTTCCATGCTCGTTTAATATCATCCATTCTTCGATTCAAAAAATCAATTTGAAGTAGAAAAGCATACTTCTTCGGATTCTCATAGAAGAGTGGCAAAATTTTATTATTATCGACAGACTCGTAATATGCAGGTGTTTCTAGATGCTTTGAGAGCATCTGAGTAAGTGACGTTTTACCTGCACCAATGGTTCCAGCTAGTACTAGCATTAATATAGTTCCCCTTAATCGTTTATAAAATTAACACAACATATTGTACCGATTAAGCGAACAATTATCAACATATTGTGTGAATTAATTAAGGTTGTCAATATCGATGACTTGGATGTTATCCATACCACCGTAAGCTTCGAACCAAGGAGTAGCTGTCTGGTTCAAAATTTCGGTAAAGCCATTAACATTTCTGGTTCCCTTATGATTTAACCAATCAATAAGGGCATCCTTACCATCACGAATGTAGATATCAACACTTTCAAGCCAAGTTGCCCGACCACTAAGCACACCTGAGAACGGCACATGAGCGTCACCGGCTAACTTTAATTCTTTTTGGAACACATCAGTAGGAACCCCGGCACTTAAGAAGATAAATGGTCTGGTTGCAGCTGCACCTAGTTCAACCAAATACTTCTCTGCTTCAGCTTCAGTATAAACACCATCATCACGGTCTGGATTCCATTCCTTAATGTAACTAGGGTTAAATGGCACTTCCATTTTCAGAACATCAATGTGGTACTTATCTTGGGTGAATTCCTTCATTGACTCAAGCACCAATTGTGGCTTTTCCTTAGCAAACTCGGCTGAGTCACTCGCATACTTATCGTCATAAGTAACAATCTCAAAGAACGTTGGTACTTGGGCAGCCAACGCTTCAGTCCCAAACCGTTCCGCAAAAGCCTTCTTCTGATCGTTGATTTCGTCTTTATCATTTGGATTATAGTAAATCAAAACTTTAAGCGCATCCGCTCCATTTTCGACCATAATTTGAGCTGATTGTTCTGGGATCAATGATGGCAAACGTCCCTCTTCATTTGCATCATAACCGGTTTTTTCATATGACATAATTAGGCCAGTCTTTGGATCCTTAGCTTTGATCCCCTTGAAGCCCATTTCTTCATCAAGCAAAACTGCCGATGTGTGTGGACTTAATACACCAGTGACAGCTTCCTTAAAATCATAAACCATCTTCATCGAGAACAGTTTCCCATAATCTTCAGATGCCTTCTTCATTGCCTTAACAAGAGAACCACGTTGATCTAGCGCTAATGCATCAATGACCCCCTTGTCATTTGTAAGTTTCTCCATCCGGTCAAACTTTCCCTTTGATAAATATTTTGTCATTTTATATCCACCTCTAAGTTTAATATACCAATTGCAATCAATTGTAACCAATGAATATCAAAAATGCAAAGTGAAAGTCTTTTACATTAGCCTTGTGAAAGATTTTTTTCAAAAATAAAAAGGCCTAACATATTAGTTAGACCAATTTAGATTACTTATTTAATTTAGATAAATCCTGTTCCTCTTCAGAAGGACTTACGTCAACCTCGTCCAATGGAATCACCTTTGTGTGGTGCTTTAGTTTGTAAACTACATAGAGAATAACAACAAGTGGCACACTCATATAGGTAACTAAGATTTGCTTCCATTCGAAGTGAACAAACGAGCTTGGATCCTGACCGATGATAACAAGAATACAAAGAATCAAACAAAGAATTGGTCCGAATGGGAACCACTTTGCGTGATACTTGAGTTCCTTCAAATCATGTCCCTGCTTGATGAACGCCTTCCTAAATCGGTAATGAGAAATGGCGATTCCGAACCAAGCAATAAAGCCTGTAAGGCCAGATGCAGCGACTAGCCAAAGGTAGATTTGAGGGCCAGCAATACTTGAAATAAACGTCAATAAGGCAACAGCCGTGGTTACCAACAATGAGTTGTAAGGAATTCCGTTTGAGGCTGTCTTGCCAAGCACCTTTGGAGCGTAACCAGTATTAGCCAATGAGTAAAGCATTCTGGTTGATGCGTACATCCCTGAGTTCGCTGAGGAAATCACTGATGTTAAGATAACCGCATTCATAACACTAGCTGCAGCTGCTAAACCAGCTCGTTGAAATACCAACGTAAATGGACTGATTGCAATATCGCTAGCGTCTGAGCCAAGTAGTGAATGACTAGTATATGGCAAAATAGCAGCAATCACAGCAATAGCTAAGATATAGAATAGAATAATTCGCCAGAACACTTCATTGATAGCCTTTGGCACACTATGTGATGGATCTTGTGATTCACCGGCAGTAATTCCGACCAATTCGGTTCCTTGGAATGAAAATCCAGCAACAACGAACACTGAGATAATTGGCGGAATCCCACCAGCAAACGGCGCGTCCTTAATCGTAAAATTCTTAAGCCCGATGAAGTGACCACCCATAATTCCAAAAATCGTTAGAATCCCTACTGCTAAGAAGATGATGATCGTAACCACCTTGATCAATGACATCCAGAATTCCGTTTCACCAAACGTCCTAACTGACATTGCGTTGATCAAGAAAATCAGCAGTAACGCCGCTCCACTCCAAATCCATGACGGAACGTCTGGCAGCCAAAACTTCATAACGAGGGCAACGGTACTAACATCAACCGCAACGGTAATTGCCCAGTTGAACCAGTAATTCCATCCCATTGCGAAACCTAAGGCGGGGTCAACGTACTTTGCTGAGTAAGCAGCAAACGAACCTGAAATTGGCATATTAGTTGCCATTTCACCCAAACTTGTCATCAGAAAATATACCATGGTACCCATCAATGCATATGCAACCAACGCCCCGCCGGGACCCGCCGTGCTAACCGCAGACCCACTAGCAACAAACAATCCAGTTCCAATACATCCGCCAAGAGCGATCATTGATACATGCCGGGACTTTAGCCCCCGCTTAACCTGATCGTTATTTACATCTTCATCCATAAAAAATTCTCCTTACTTTTCAAAGCAAACTAGCTTTTCAAAGAAAAAACAAATCCCTCTCCAAAAATAGTAATTGAAGAGGGGGCATTGTTTTAATCTCTTAATAGCACTCCGTGGAATTCCACGACAGTCCTTAGCTTATTGAGCTAAGCCCCAACAGAACTCCCTAAAGGAGAGAGTCCCATTTCGGCGTCGACCCCTTTCAAATCTAATCACAGCTTCCTTCAAGCTCCTAGACTCTACTATTGGCAAACGCGCCTCTACTTCGAATATATTTAATTTTACTGATAGAGTGTACTCTATTCTGACTAATTTGACAAATCAAATCTCTTAAACCCGATTAAACCGCAATTTAAACTGGATTTCATTTTTCCCAGTAAATTGATTAAGATAATGACCATTTTTTTCAAATCCCAGGTCAGAAAGTAGACCAATTGAACGAAAATTATTTTCAAAAACACTGGAAATAACACTTTTGATTTTCGTTTTGTCTCGTAATATCAAAAAAACTTTTTTTAAAGCAACCTTAGCAAAGCCATTTTCCCACCATTTTGGGTCAATAAAGTAGCTGAGTTCGACTTCCTCATCATTTTCCTGCATATCAATTCCAATCGTTGGCGCCAAAATCACGCTACCAATCACTTCGCCTTGCATAACAACTGCAAATGCCATCGTTTCACTCAACTGATGGGCAAAGGAGGTTTCTGATATCGTAAAATTACTCATATTTGTATATCCCAACGGCTCGGCAACTCGTTTATCTTGAATAATTCGATTATAAGTTGCCAAATCATCGATAGTTAATCGGCGAATAGCAATATCCTCATTATTTTTGGGTTCCATCAAAGATTGTCCTTTCCACGATCGCTTTTATGGCCTTTATTTGAACAAAAAAAGCCGGTAATAACCGACTCCCACTTTTAAGCAATTGAATTTCTAACAAATCTAAACTGTTGTAACCACCGAGCAACCGTTGGGTATAACATCTCACTCAGTTGAAGCCAAGTATAGGAAATCAATCCGGCTCCAATCGTATCCGTTGGATAGTGAGCATTGAGATATACTCGTGACATCATTACCAGCGCTACCACGATAACAATCAGTACTCTGATTAAAATCCTGATACTTAGGTTTTGGACGATTGGTACCACAATGACCCAAACCATTGCGAGGACCAAGAAGATTCCCAAAACATGACCACTAGGAAAACTATACCCATCATCCGCTGCTAAATGAAGTGGTGGCCGATGACGTTTAATTATATTTTTAATAATAAACCCAACGATATCACCACCAAAAAGGGTGCAAATCGCGAACAACGCAGGAATCTTATACTTGAAACCCCAAAGGAAAAATGCCAACACTAATATCCAAAAAATATCCATCTTCGGACTAGCCAAAAACGAAATAATCGTGTAGAATCTTTCGCCCCCAGCTGAAAGTTTACCTTGAATCCCAGAAGTCACTAATGAATCTAAAAATTGCAAATACGCAAAATTAAATGACACAGACACTGTAACGAATGTCGCTAATATGAAGCTAACAATGAACTTAGCGAGACGGTTTTTATCAGGCTGTATCAGCGTAACGTCATTACTATACATTATTAAACAATCCTCTCTTACTGTCTGCCATCAAGTATAGCATAATTTTCAGCGGACTCTTGCCTACCAATTTTATTTTAAAACTTTTAAATATTTCTTAGTTAGAGTATACTCGCAAGGGTTTTATATATTTAATTCAGGAGTGAAGAAATTGATACATTTTGCATTCATTATGGTCTTAATCGGCTTATTTGCTGGAATCGCTGGTGCCATCCTTGGAATTGGTGGTGGAATGATTATCACCCCCATTTTGACCCTCGTAATGGGCGTGGACATCAAGTATGCGATTGGAGCCAGCATCATTGCCGTTATCGCGACCAGTTCAGGGTCAACGATTGCCTACTTGAAGGATCAAGTCCTTAATCTTCGGGTAGCAATGTTTCTAGAAATTGCCACCACTGTCGGAGCTCTGGCAGGAGCTTTATTAACTGGGATTCTTAACCCAAAGTTTCTATACTTTTTGTTTGGAGCTCTCCTATTATTCTCGGCATACAATTCAATCAGGAAACTTAGAAGTAAGCAAGAAGTCCTTCATAGAGCTGATCCTGACCGATTAGCTGAAAAGTTCAACCTGGATAGTTCGTACTACGACAAAGCAACTAAGCAAACTGTCGACTATCAAGTTGAAAACATCCCTGGCGGCCTCTCAGTTATGTTTGGAGCCGGAATCGCTAGTGGTTTGTTAGGAATTGGTTCTGGGGCATTCAAAGTGATCGCCATGGACACCGTCATGAAAATGCCCCTCAAGGCATCTACCTCGACTAGTAACTTAATGATGGGGGTTACCGCCGCTGCTTCCGCTACGGTTTACTACTTTAACGGTTCCATCAAACCCCACATTGCTGTTCCTTTGGCCCTTGGCATTCTTGTAGGTGCAACCATCGGTTCTCGAATCATGCAGCGAATGACTGCCAAAACAATTAGAATTATTTTTATCCCAATCCTTTTCTATATTGGAATCGAAATGTTTATGAAGGGGCTGAGATAATATGAACGATAAGCAAAAAAACGTATCTGAAGAAATGAACGACGTTGAGATGATTATCGGCAAGATTCTTAGAATTGGAGTTATCATTTCCGCTGTTGTTATGGGAATTGGGCTGATTTTGCTGTTTGTAACCCAAACAACTGGTTATCCAGCTAACACCTTTCCCGATACATTTAGAAGTATCTTTACAGGAACCATTGCCCTTAAGCCATACGCAATTATGATGTTTGGGGTGTTCCTGTTAATTCTTACCCCTATTTTACGAGTAGTCGTTTCGATCTACTCCTTCTGGGTTGAGGGTGACAAACTATATGTCATCATTACAACCATTGTTCTTGTGATCCTGGCAATCAGTTTTGTGTTTGGAATTGTGACAAGATAGTTTCCAACAGCTAAAAAGCCTCAATGCTAATTTCCATAGTGGAATTAGGATTGAGGCCTTTTTCTTATCAACCTTTCCTAAGTGGTTGGAACATAACTAATAACATCGAAAAATTCACTAATTATTGTTCTTGCTGGGGCACTAAGACGAAATCAAAGATTTCTGTAGTGCTCCCTATCTCACGGTAACGTCACCATCAGTTGTTCCAAATTTATAACTAATGTTTGCCTTACCATTTTTATAGGTACTTCTCGAACTACCAAAGATTGAGCTATCTCCATCGGTGACATCCGTACTGATTGATAAATTTTTCTTATCCTTAACCGTCACGTCAACATCACCATCTGATGTGTCGCCGGTTAGCGACTTCTTGATATCCAAATTATCAAAAGTGATATCGCCATCACTGGTCTCCGCACTTAGTTTAACAAATCTCGAATCACTTATATCAACGTCACCGTCTGATGTGGAAAGTGAACTAGCTGATTTATCAAACTTAGAATCTCGAATCTGCATATCCCCATCAGAGCTATCAACTGAGATGAATGGTGCTTCAACTCTTGAAAAATCAATATCTGAGTCGGAATCTACTTTCAATCCCCGTTGTAACTTAACGTTATCAAGAGTCAGCCCATCATTATGATCAACCGAAATCCGATTTAAGTTTAGGTTTTGGACCGTCAGTGTTTCACTTGTAGAACTATCAATCACTTTCAAGTCATTCTTCTTAGGAATATAAATCGTGATTGGTGTATCTTCATCATCATCGGACCACATAAACCCAAAGCTGTGAGCCCCCATCATCGTTGCATCAATGGCCAGCACTTTAGAAGTCTTATCATACTTTACCTTTGCGCTGTCCTGGTAATGAACCTTAACGTCGCTACCGTTATATTTTTTGACCGTAACATCCTCAGTGGTTGCCAACTTGAGTTGTTTAACCATCCCAAAATGTTTGTCAA
The DNA here is from genome assembly GCF_951230165.1 of Lentilactobacillus sp. Marseille-Q4993. Lineage (GTDB taxonomy): Bacteria > Bacillota > Bacilli > Lactobacillales > Lactobacillaceae > Lentilactobacillus. The sequence goes on along the minus strand of NZ_CATNVB010000022.1, from coordinate 17,956 downwards.
CAACTTTAGAATTATCAACTTCAAAGCCACCATTATGCCAACCAACATTCTTATTACCACCCTTTGCGTAGCCGATTCCAAACAAAAGGGTGCCCAAGAAAATCATTACGATTCCAGTTATAAACGTCTTTTTCATTTGTGATCAGCCCTCTTTTCTGCCTTGTTTTTAGTAACCGTTTTCGAATATACCCACTTAAAGAATACCGACATCCAGTGAAATATCAGTTCGATAAACCATTTTGCGACTGGAATGGCAATAACAAATATTCCCAGAATCAATAAGCCAAGGCCAAGGTAGTAAACACCAGTCCAAGTTGACGACGCAATCACCGCAACACCCGCAAACAACATCATAACTGCAGCGAACAAGAAACCAAAAATTACCCCAACAATTCCAACTACCATTGCTCCACTAACTGCCACGGCGACACCGCCAAAGGCAAATAATACAATTGCCATCGGGATCGTAATCGGAGTTGATAAAATCGCTAAAACAATCAACCAAATTGTTTTCACGTCATTCTTGGGCTTGTCTACCCGTGATCCCGTCGCAGTCTGAGCTTTCTGGTCCCCTTCCTTAATGGAATAATCTGCCAATATCTTTCGAGCAACTTGCTTTGGGGTTCCTAGCTCATCGACGGCCTGCTCATAAGTGGTAAAACCACCATCTTGCAAATACTCCGAATAAAAATCTAGTACTTCATCTAGTTCAGCTCCTGATAGTTGACTAAGATGGCCCTTTAACGTTTCTAAATACTCATTCACTTAAATCACTTCCTTCAATTAATTTATCGATCTGACTTTTAAATTCGGTCCACTCACTTCTGATTTCCTGTAGCTTATCTTTACCCTCATCAGTAATTTTGTAATACCTACGATTACGCCCTTGGTAGGGTTCATCATAAGTGGTCAAATAATTATTCTTCTTTAATCGTCGTAGAACTGGATACATTGTGGACTCTGATACTGGTACATACTCCTGAACTTTTTGCGTAAGCGCGTAGCCATAGTAATCTCCACCAGTCAGTATTCCCAAAACACTTCCGTCTAACAATTCCGACGTCATTTGAATCGCCATATTTTCACCTCCACAATATTATATGTTATATAATATCATTCAACAAACACATAATACATAGTTTTCAAATTCCCGTCAAGCAAAAAAACAAAAAAACTGCTCACCCGTCTTTTATGACAAGTAAGCAGTTATTAGAAATTAAATTATTGGTTTGGAACCCGTAATTTTCCGAACCCGTTTTTCAACCTTTAAACATAGTTCAGCAACGATAAAACCGAGTGCAATTGAACCAGCTATCCATATCACTTGAGCTAAAAAATCAAATGCAACGTTATAGTTGCCTAACGCAAAGTTTTTGATGGCGTTATAAGCTTGACCACCTGGCACTAATGGAACCAGTCCTGGTACGTCAAAGAGGATTGCTGGCATCTTTTTAAATCGTGCCACTACAATTGACACCAGACCAACGGATAACCCACCAAAGAAGTTAGCTGAAGCAAGGCCACCGAAGTTCTGCAGAATCGTAAAGTAGACTAGCCAACCGATAACTCCGTTGATTCCAGCCGCATTTAATGCTTTATGGGGAAGATTGATAATCAGGCCAAAACCCACAGCTGATAAATACACGCATATAATTTTGATAATAAATATCCACATATCGTTTCCTCACATGAAGTGCAAGACGATTGCAACGCCAAATCCAAGGGCCCCAGCACTGATCAAGGCTTCAATGCCTCGAGCTGGACCACTGATTAGGTTACCTGATAGGGCATCCCTAACCGAATTAGTTACCGGAATCCCAGGTACCAATGGCATCAACGATCCCACAATTACATCATCCACTTTTGTACCCAATCCAAATCGGACCACCAGTACAGCTAACACAGCAATGACAATTGCCGCCACAAATTCACTAAGAACCCGAACTCGGATGTATTTGCTGAGTAAATAATATACCAACCAGCCAAGCATCCCAACAATCCCCGTGATAATCACATCTTTTAGGTTGTTTCTGAAAACTAACACCAACGGGCCAGATATCATTGCCGCTCCAAGCATTTGGAGCCAAAGCGGAAATTTAGCAACTAAATCATCAATATGAACTAAATTATCGTGGAAATCCTCAATTGAAATACTCTTAGCCGCAAACTGCCGTGAAAGTTGATTAACCTTCGCAATCTTTTCCATATCAAACTCTCGTTTTTCAATCGGCGTCACCTGAGCACCAATATTTCGTGAACCTGACATTATTATTCCGGTAATTGTAATGTACGCCTTTGCGTCCTCCATACCTGCATTTTTGGCAATTCGCTTGATTGTATCATCAACTCTAGTCATTTCTGAGCCACTCTCAATCATAATCTTACCCGCAAGAACACACGTATCGATGACGCACTGCTCATACTCAATTGAAACGTTTTCCATAATTTACCTCAAACTAACCAATGTCTTCACCCTGGTCATAGATGATATCTTCATCCTTACCACGCTGAGCTTCAGCTTGGATGGTGGAATGACAAACGTGGTATTTCTTCTTCAAAATTCGATCAATTTCACTATAAATTGGTTCTGCTTCACTAATCTTCATATCATAAAGGTTTACATGGGCCGAGAAAACAATATTATTTTCATCAATTTGCCATGCATGCACATGATGGACGTTCAACACCCCATCGATTTGCATCAAATCACGCTTAATACCGCGGTAGTCAATTGCAGGAGCTCCTTCCATTAGGATTCCATTGGTCTGTCTAATAATTGGAAGTGACTCGTAAGCAATATATACCGCCACAAGAATTGTAACGATTGGGTCAACTAGCGTCCAATTGAAGAGTTCTATCAGCACTCCGCCGATTATAATCGCTACTGACGACAATGCATCACTCATTATATGAAGATACGTTGCCTTCATATTTAGATTGTTCTTAGATCCGCGGTTTAATAAATATGCTGAAACTCCGTTCGCTACCAGACCAATCACCGCAACTGCCAACATTAGTGGCCCGTTGATTGGCTCTGGGTGTGATAGTCGCTGCACCGCTTCGATCACCAAAAAAGCACAAATGATTACTAACGCAATCGAATTAAGAAAAGCCGTAATTATTTGAGCTCGTTTGTAACCGTACGTATTTCGTGCATCTTGCCGTTTAGTACTTAGAACGTTAGCTACGTAACTAAATACGATTGAAAGGCTATCCCCCAAGTTGTGAAACGCATCAGAAATAAGTGACAGACTTCCAGATAGAATTCCGCCAACAAATTCAGCAACCGTAATTGCAACGTTCAACACCGTCACCGCAAAAAACTTCTTCCCAGTCATTTGACCACTTTCGTGAGTATGTCCTTCTGCCAAAATTACACCCCCTTTGTCCCATTATTATCTCATTAGTCTGAACGAAATAAAAGGCCAGCTCAAACATTACGTTTAAGCTGGTCCTTGAGAAGAGAAGTTGCCGATAGGTTTTATCAAATTACACTTCGTTTATACTCGAAAACTGACCTAATTTTAAAATTAGGTACTCAAAGTGCTTTAATGCACGTTGAAACTCTTCAGTGTCATCTTACTTCTGCAATCTAACATTATACAAACGATAACTTACCTAATCTGACAATCAAAATGGCAACTTCTCAACCCAATTTTAGAATATCATTGACCTGTTGAATTAACAATAGATTTGCCTATTCAACCATACGCCAATTACCCTCATCAGCCTTAGAAATCTGATTTAGGAAATGCAAAATGCTCTTCGCTCTGGTCTCATTATGTTCATTCATCAAATTAATTCCATTACCGGTGATGATTGGTTGGCTAAGGCTGAAGTTACCATCGTTATTTTCGCCAGTTGCAAACGCGACAACCGTGTTGCCATCATCAATTTTAGTAATGATAAAAAACAAGCTGAAATCATCGCCATCTTTCATGTAAGCAGGCATTGCCCACACTCCATCAGCAATTTGAATTAACTCTTCATTTTCATAGCGGTAATCACGATGATTTTTGTCCGTAATTTCTTGATCAAGGACAAACATCATTTTGCCAAACTCAGGATCACCAATTTGAATATTATCTTCCATGAAATATCTCCGTTCTTTTTTACTTCATTTTAAATGAAACCACATTTAGGGGGAAGATATCAACCCCGACTCGGACTCCGCCATGTTCCTGAGCCTAATCCCATAATGGTCTTTACAGCTGGAATAAACGTGACGACTATCGTTAATGGATTTACGATCCAATAAAACATCATATAGAGAGGAGCAAAGAACCAATACTTCAGCTTTTCGCCTTTAAAGTCCATGATCAGAGCCGTTAATAATTGCAAACTACCAGCAATTATCTCTGAAGTAATCATTACGAACGAAAAACCAAGGTTACTGATAAATTGCTCATTCTGCCCGGTTGCTAGTAAGTATCCCATCATAGCCAGGTACAATACAGTGGAAATTACATAAAAGAATGACCAAATCACCGACAGAGTCGAATCCACAAACATCGTAACTTGGTAACGGTTTTTGATTGGATGGAGAATAAACGACAGCATGTTAGTCATCCAAACTTCCGTCCCACCTTTAGCCCATCGACTTCTTTGGCGAAAAAGTTCGCCAATCGTTTCTGGAACCACCATATGAAATTTAATATCCGGCGCAAATTTCGGTACCATCCCGTTGATTTGGTGATCCCAGGCAATGCTAATATCTTCGGTTGCCCGGTTTTGCCTAAATCCCCCAACGTTCAACAATGCACTCTTTCTATACATCGTATTCGCACCACTATATGCGTACATTGAATTATTGATGGCACTTTGGCTCCGTTTAATAATTCCCACAATACTTGAAAACTCAACTGTCTGTGACTTACCTAGCATCGTTGACCTATTAAAAACATCCATGTTAGCTGTCACCGCAGCTGTATTAATATCTTCGTCGTGAACAAAGTAATTCATATACTTCATCAACGCATGTGGTTCCGGTAGGGTATCTGCATCATTGCTAAGAATATATTCACCCTTGGCAAAAAACATCCCTATATTAAACGCATGAGCCTTCCCCTTATTGTCTTCAACCTTTATTGTCCGTAAGTTGGGGTAAATTCCCTGCAATTCACTGAGAATCTTTTCGGTATCATCCGTTGAACCATCATCCATAATAAGCAACTCGTAATTCTGATAATTAATTTCGGTTTCGAGGTACTCAATCGTCCGGCGAATCATTATCTCTTCATTATGGGCCGGAATCATTATGGTGATCATTGGTTGGTCTGCTTGAGCTAATTCAACAAAATCCAGTTCCTCTTTTTTACCAAAGAATTGATACATTAACGCGCCCCAAAACCAAAAAAGGGCACCAACAATTGGATATAGACTAAGAATTAGCAATAACCAACCTAATACTCCCATATTCAAATTCATTTTCTGCCCTCCAAACTAGCATCTTTAACAATCCTTTGAAGTTCATCATCTAAAATATTCTGACTAGGCCGAACTCGATAATGTTTAATATTTGTTCTAAATTCATCGTTCCCAAATTTTTGATCAGCAAATTGACTAAGCTTATTTTTTATTTCTTCTTGGTTCTGGGGGTCAAATGTCGGCCACACCTCCAAGATTCGCTTCTTCCGCCGTCTTTGAATCATCGCCATCGAAATTGAGAAAAAGCCGACCATAATAAAAATTGATACCAATAAAATAATTAGGGCTTCAAAAAACGTAATTAATTCATGAAAGGGAATTCGAAGGGTTCCAAAATCAAGCTCTCCCTGGTTGACAATCACAATAATAATGCCAACCGGAATCAAGACAGATAACCAGCCAACAATGGCAATAGCAGTTTCCTTCATTTTTACAACCAAATGACCCGGTTCAAAAAAGTCATCAGTAAAGTTATTATCAGTTAATTTATTTTTCTGAATATCCATTATCTCTCCAAACCAACCACATTCATTTTAGCTTTAAGGTTAAACTTTCGAACTCGAACTTTTCTATCCACAAAAACAGAGTCTCCAATTTCTGTCTGAGAAAGTAAAACACTAATTTGATTATCCAAAAAATATGACTGCCACTGAAGTGGAACCTCATCACTCGTAAACTCAGGCTTTTGAGCAGCAAATTTAATGTAATCAGTATAGGCAATCTTAGCTCCAATCGAACTAAGGCTATTGTCAGGAGCAGTGACTAAATTATTACTAATTAAAAAACCCAGTTTCTGCGCCTTGTTTGAATGCCTTCTTAGGAGCCACCACTTAGCGTTGATATTGCCACCACGAGTCAAGGGATCAAATTCAAGAATTACCTTTCTATTATTGGTAAACTTCGCCAACCCATTGATAAAAAATTCAAACTCTCGATCAGTTACCTGACGGACACTCATTTTTAGGACAACCGGACTCTTATCATTAACGTCTTGACTTAACTCCTGATTTACTAATCGATAATAATCACTTAATGACAAATTCTCGGTAAATTCCGTGCTGGTATTATCAACCCCACCAGGGGAGCTAATTATTCCAATCTTTCCAATCAATTCATCGGTTGGGGTATATTCAGGTTCAAGGCTCAACTTCCTCCGGCTTACATTGAAATTGCTAGTACTTTTGCCTAGTTTTGCCGTCCAACCATAATAGAAAATCATCGTAAAAACCGACAGTCCCGATACCCCTAAAGTCACTATCGTGAGGGTCTGAATGTAGTTATCAAACATTGTGCAATTAGCTCCGTTTCATAATATGATAGTTGTAAAAATTTTGACAGTTGTAAAACACATAAAGAAAATTATATCCTGTCCACCTACAAAGTCAATATCAGAATTATTACAGGATAGTTTCATTTATAAAGTCGATTTTTTGAAAGCGTACCCGATATTATTAAGTGGGCATTTCCTCAACATCTTGATAATGTCAGTGTTTGGAGGGGATAGTATCTTATAAGATTATTATCTTTTTCACAATCATCATCTAGTTTATCAACTCGACATTTGAATAACTATTTATTTATAATTAGCAAAAAGTGAAGCGTAAAAAGTTCGTGGCACAGAAAACAAAAAAGTAACGATAAATTTCAAGAAAATGAAATTTATCGCTACTTTTATTAGATTTACCTAGTTATGTCCCAACCACTTAGGCTTGTATTAAGCTTTCACATACTCACGAACTCTGGTTGAAGCCATTTTTTGCATGTGGTGATACATGTGATCACCAATCATCTGCAAACCAACAGGTTCAAACCCTTTTCGTTCATATAGTTTTTGTGCATTTGGATTTTCGAAATCGACGTTCAATCCAACCACACCCTTACCATCGTTCATTGCCAACTCACTCACGTGGTCTAGCAATTTCGAACCAACTCCGTGGCCCTGATAGTCAGGATGAACAGCAATAGAATCGAGATACCATTCATCAAAATTAGTTTCCGATTCTGCTTCAAATGGTTGTTTGAAATCAGCACTTTTCTTTGAAATATCATATAGAACTTTATTAATTGCATCCTCATTCTCACTCGGGTATCCAAACAGGACCCCGATAACTTGGCCATCGGCCTCGGCCACCACGGTAATTGCCTTACCACCCAAATACGCATCGGTTTGGTAAGCTCTCGTGATGACCTTGGCTAATCCAGGTTCTGAAACGTCATCCAATTCATTAAGTTCCATCTCATCAAAGATAATATCCATTAACGGCGCTATCTGACCAGCGTCATCCTGTTGTGCTTCTCTTACGGTTATCAAAAAAATCCTCCTAGTTGTACTTTCGTTTAGTTACAAACTAGAATACCGAAAAAAGGAATTTATGTCAAAACTGGTGACCATCGTTTCAGAAAATTGTTTTCCTATTGGTTCTTATCAACCTCATCCTCACTCTTCTGAACCCTTTGAATATCATCAAGTTCATTTCTGATTTGCCCCAAAATCTCGATTTCCAACTTTTGTATCTCTAAGGTATGGGGTAACTGATTCTGAGTCAGGTTATCAAGCTTTGAGTGCAAAATTCTCAATTCATGTTCTGACTTTAAATTTACGTGATAGTCATTCTCTGAATTCATTCGATCTCGGTCAGCAGCTCTGTTCTGACTCATCATAATGATTGGAGCTTGAATAGCAGCAATACAACTTAACGCTAAATTAAGCAAAATAAATGGAAATGGATCAAATTTCACTCCAAATAACTGCATCCCATTTATAACCATCCAAGCAACTAGCACAAACGTAAATATCCCAATAAATCCCCAGCTACCACCAAATCGGGCAACCGCGTCAGAAACCCGTTGGCCAACCGTTAAGCTCTTATTCAAAGTGTCATTAACATCAATAATGTCATAGTCATCCGACTGCATTGCCTTCGTTAGTCTCCGACTAATCTTCTTGGATTGTTTCATATCAGTGTTGATCAGTGAGTCCACCCTGAGCAATTGATACTTCAACAGGTGATGATCACAAATAAAATCAGTCACTTTTGCGGTAGGATAATCCGCCTTAATAAGATTTCTAGTTGCCGGTTCGAGTTCTCTCAACAGTCGCCCTTCATCTAGGGGGTGCTTTGCATTATCGACGATACAAATTTCATAGTTTTCTGTCTCTTGCATACTTTTGTCCTCCAAAATTAAAAAAGCCTCACTGACATTATATCAGTGAAGCTTTCGTTTGAATTATTAATTAACGTTAGGTGGTACGACTAAACACAGAGTTACTCTGTGAGGGAATCGATAAAGATTACCCTAGTCCCCAAATGATTATGCCTTAACTAAATCAGCCTTTGCTTCTGACAAGGCAGCTTTCAACGCCTGAACGTGTTTTTCTACTTCCTCGGTGTTTTCTGTATTCACCCATGCAAGTACAGATAAGTTAGCTTCGATCTCAGCAATAATTTTTTGAATCGTCTGTTCCGATTCCCCATTGGTAGACATATTTAGTCTCCTCCTCTAATTTGATACCGCTATCATACCCGATAAATCAAGAATTCTCAAGTCAAATGGCTTATTTTCATCAAATTGTAATTTATAAAAACAATAACTAACAAATTATAGTTGGCCCATAGGGTTACAACTTTTAAATATGAGCAAAACTCTAATCAATAATTGCTTTCATGTCCTCAGGAATTGGAGCTACAAACGACCGTTTTTCATTAGTAAACGGATCATCGAAAGCTAGCTCCTTGGCATGTAAAGCCTGCCGGTTGATTCCTAAATCAAGTGGGCCAGAGTACAACTCATCACCCAGAACAGGGTGACCAATAGCTGCAAAGTGAACCCGAATTTGATGAGTTCTGCCAGTATGAAGGATGACCCTAACAGTTGTCCACATATCTGTCTGCTCCTCGACCCAATACTCTGTATCCGCACTTTTACCGCCATCAGATATCATTTGTCCAAAGCCATCAGGATCTTTAGCAATTGGTTTATCAATATGGGCATGCTTATCTAGACCGTTGCCACTGACAATCGCAAAGTATTCCTTATGAATCAGTTTCTTATCACTAAGTTCATTTGCCAAACTATTTGCAAATCTGTGCTTCGCGACTAAAACTAGCCCACTAGTGAACCGGTCTAACCTAGTAATAATATGTGGAACCAAATTAACTTCACCGTTTCTCTGCCAATGTCCCTTAATTCGATTAACTAAGGTATCCTCACGATTGGCTGGACCGGGAACAACCGTCAACCCAGCGGGTTTATCAAATATTAACCAATTGCTATCCTCATACACAACCGAAATTGGCTGATCACTTACCGCCACGTTCGGATCTGATTGTTCATCGGGAAAACTAACGCCAACAACTGCCCCCTCGTTAAGTTTCGCCGCTGGATCAGCTTGGTTGCCATCCACAAAAATTCGATTACCAGCATCTTTGAGTCCACGGTACATTCGATGGCTAATACCGCGACTATTCAAAAACGCCTTCAAATTTTCTGGATCGTTTTCATTTCTAGTAAATTCAAATTGCATCTTATTCTCCTAGTTTCTTTTCAAACATAAGTAAGTCCGTAGCCCTTATCCCGTTTTCGTAAATTGGCAAGTCATACTTCAGAAAGAATCCCCGCTTTACGAAAACATCTTCAAACCCTCGGTTGTGATAGAACTCAATGTTTTGCAGGCTGGAATTATCCGTGCCAACAGTAATCGTTGAGTTTCCTCTCTCAAATGCCCATTTTTCCACAAGTCTAATAGCAGTAGTAGCGACTCCTTGGCCCTGATATCTGGGATCAACCGCTAGATTTTTAATTTCAATTTTATTGGTGCCTTCTTGAACGACTACAATTACCCCAACAATTTTATCATCTTTTCGAATTGAAAATAAGGTACCATCAGTTAGATAATCACTTACAACTTTTTTATCTGGATCCGCTAGCAGCAAATAACTCATTAGTAATTCAGTTGCCTGTTTTTCAACGTGAATAGTAATCATAAAAACAACACCAAAAATAAATTTAGATTGTGAACAACCAATTTGAATATGGTCAAACTATGTGTCCGTAAACGGATATCCTTGTGAATAAAAATTCACATTAAAAAAACCGTGAATGCTTTATCTTGACAGTGTATCCCACTTGGATAAAATAAGTAGTACATGATGATTGTGAATCATCAAACTATATTTTAGAGGAGATAACACCATGAAAATTGCCGTAATCGGATGTACCCACGCAGGAACGTTTGCCATTAAAACTATCTTAGCAGAACACCCAGACGCTGAGGTAACAGTCTATGAAAAGAATGATAATATTTCATTTCTTTCTTGTGGAATCGCCCTTTATCTCGGGGGAGAGGTAAAGGATCCTCAAGGCCTATTTTACTCCAGTCCAGAGGAGCTAAAGCAACTCGGCGCTACCGTTAAAATGCAACATTCAGTTGAAAACGTTGATAACACCAACAAGAAGATCACCGTTAAAAATCTTGCGGACGGAACCGAATTCGAAGATTCTTATGACAAGCTGATTGCTACTTCAGGTTCGTGGCCAGTTATCCCTCCAATTAAAGGGGTAGACAACCCTAACGTTTATCTTTGCAAGAACTACAATCACGCGCAAGCTCTATTTAGCAAGGCTGCTGGTGCAAAACGAATTATCGTTATCGGTGCCGGTTATATCGGCGCTGAATTGGCTGAAGCCTACAGCAAGACCGATTATGAAGTCACTTTGATTGATGGCGCTGATCGCATCATGAGTAAATATTTCGACAAAGAGTTTACTGATGTCATTGAAGAAGATTTCCAAAAGAATGGAGTTACTCTTGGGCTTGGTGAAACAGTTCAAGAAATTTCAGGAACTGACACAACAACCGTAACCACTAACAAAAATAGTTACGAAGCTGATTTAGTTATCCTATGTGTTGGTTTCAGACCTAACACCGACTTATTTAAGGGCAAACTAGATATGGAAAAGAATGGTGCTTTAATCACCAACGATTATATGCAAACTTCTGATCCAGATATCTTCGGAGCTGGTGACAGTGTTGCCGTTCACTACAACCCAACTCATAGCTTGGCTTATATTCCATTGGCAACCAACGCCGTTCGTCAAGGAATCCTGGTTGGGAAGAATATTGAAAAACCAACCGTTAAGTACATGGGAACCCAATCATCATCTGGTTTGATGCTTTACGACCGAACAGCAGTTGCGACAGGGTTGACTCTCGAAGCGGCTAAAGCTCAAGGAATCAACGCCGATCAAGTTATCGTTCACGATAATTACCGACCAGAGTTCATGCCTTCAACTGAGCCAGTTATTATGTCACTAGTGTTTGATAAAGATAGTCGAAAGATTCTGGGTGGCGCTTTAATGAGTATGTATGATGTTTCTCAGTCAGCAAACACCCTATCTGTATGTATTCAAAATGAGAACACTATCGATGATTTAGCAATGGTTGATATGCTATTCCAACCACAGTTTGACCGACCATTTAATTATCTCAACATCTTAGCTCAAGCTGCTCAGGAAAAGGCTTCAAAGTAGTTTGTGATTATTTTCGTAAAAATATTTTGTGATTACTTGCGTAACACGATATAATAAAAGTGCATCGTGATGAGATCTTTTTCAACCACATGAAAAATCTTTGAGATGCATCCCCATCAATCTCATGGTTGGTGGGTTTTTTGATAAGAATAATTAACGGGGGAATAAAGATGGCAGACAACTTTATTATTACAACAACAGAAAAGATTCCTGGACAGGAATACGAAATCATCGGTGAAGTTTTCGGTTTAACTACTCAATCAAAAAACTTAGTCCGAAACATTGGGGCCGGATTAAAAAATATTGTCGGTGGTGAAATCAAAGATTACACCGATATGCTGGATAACGCTCGAAACGAAGCAGTTGATCGCCTGAAGGCCAACGCCAAGGAAATGGGTGGCGATGCCGTGGTAATGATGCGATTTGATTCGGGATCGATTGGAACTGATATGCAATCAGTTGCGGCGTATGGTACGGCGGTGAAGTTTAAGTAAGAGTGAGTGAGCCACAGCGGTACTTTTCGAGCATTAAATTTAAAAGGATTAGCGAGCAAACATCGTGCGCGGTAATCCTTTTTATTTAAGCAAGGAAAGTGCTGTGGTGAACTGTCCTAGATAGTGAGTGAACCACAGCGGTACTTTTCGAGCATTAAATTTAAAAGGATTAGCGAGCAAACGCAGTGCGCGGTAATTCTTTTGATTTAAGCGAGGAAAGTGCTGTGGTGAGCTGTCCTAGTGAGCGACTTCCCACTAGAATCCTCAAGCACCAAATTAAGAAATGTCAGCGAGCAAACGTAGTGCGATGCAAAACTCAATCACTACGATCAATATTCACAAAAAAGTCATTTGGACGGGGTCCAAATGACTTTTTTTATATCTTATCAAGCGCCTGCTTTAAGTCCGCAATCAAATCATCTGCATTCTCAATTCCAACCGATACTCGAATCAAGTCTGGGGTCACCCCCGCAGCCTCAAGTTCTTCATCGTTCAGTTGGGCATGAGTCGTCGACGCTGGGTGAATAATCAATGACTTGGCATCCGCCACGTTTGCTAATAATGAAAACAGATTTAAATTCTCAATTAGTTTCTTACCCGCTTCTTCGCCACCGGTTAGCCCCAAAGTGAAGATTGAGCCAACTCCCTTTGGAAAGTACTTTTCGGCTAGTTTATGGTACTTACTACTCTTCAAACCAGGGTAGTTGATCCAAGCAACCTTAGGATGGTTATCTAAGAATTCAACAATCTTCTTGGTATTTTCAACATGGCGTTCAACCCTTAACGATAAGGATTCGAGTCCTTGTAATAATAAGAATGAGTTGAACGGACTGATCGTAGCACCCAAGTCTCGTAATGATTCAGCTCTTACCTTAGTGGTAAACGCTGCCTCTCCAAGATCTCCAAAAACTAACCCATTATATTGAGCGTTAGGCTCAGTAAATCCTGGGTAACGACCACTTGCCTGCCAGTCAAAATCCCCCTTCTCAACGATAACGCCACCCATCGTAGTTCCGTGGCCACCGATAAACTTCGTGGCTGAGTGAACGACGACATCTGCACCATGGTCAAGTGGCTTCACCAAGTAAGGTGTTCCGAACGTGTTATCAACAATCAAAATCAACCCGTGGCGATGAGCTACATCAGCAATTACCTCAAAGTCCACCAAATTAATTCCAGGATTACCAATGCTTTCAACGTAAAGTGCCTTCGTCTTATCGTTGATTTCTTTTTCAAAGTTCTCAGGTTCATCTGGATCAACGAAATGAGTCTTAATTCCCAGTCTTGGTAATGTTACGTTGAACAGGTCGAAGGTTCCCCCATACAAAGTACTTGCAGAAACGATTTCGTCACCCTTACCAGCAACGTTTAGGATTGCAGAAACGATTGCAGCTGAACCAGTAGCAAGGGTTACCCCTGCAGTTCCGTTTTCCAGCGCTGCCACTCGTTTATCAACAACATCAGTAGTTGGGTTAGTTAATCGAGTGTAAATGTTACCTGGATCAGTTAGGGCAAATCTTCCAGCCGCTTGTTCTGGACTATCAAATACATATGAGGTGGTCTGATAGATTGGAACTGCTCTGGCTCCAGTTTCGTCAACGGTTTGGCCTGCGTGGACCTGAAGGGTTTCAAACTGATAATTTTCTTCTGTCATCTGTAATTACCTCTTTCGTGTTTTTTATTAAATTTATCCAATTGTTATAAAGTTGTAGGCTAGTTGTTCGCCATGAATAGTCGATTTGTTCTTCGTCATTTCCGACAAAGTAGTTTTCCGGTTTGTTGATTTTGATTCCTTTATTTAAGTCCCGGTGGTACTCAAGTAAAAGTGTTTCTGCTGTGTACTCAGGATGCCCAGTAAAGAACGTTTCTTGACTATCGTCATCTCGAAGAATAATTGGGCCAGTCTGTTCAGAGCTCGCCACAACCTTGACCCCTTCAATTGGGCTGCTACAGACTGCGGCGGTATTTCTTGACTGAGGCATTTTAAAGTTACCGCCAAGACCGTTAAGAAGTGGTGAGGTAACATCGACTTTATCCGGACCATAAATTCCAAACAGTTTGTTTGGCAGCTGTCGTTTTTCAACCCCAAATTCTAAGAATAATTCTGCTTGAGCTGCCCAACATTCATACAATCTTTCGGTAACATGAGTTTCTGCCCAATCAAAGATTTGCTTTAACTCCTGAATATAGTCAACTCGGCTAAATGCTAAGGTTTCGACTGGTGCTCCAGTAGTAATCATCCCATCAAAGTGCTCGTTACAGACATCATCTAGGCAACAATAACATCGTTCAATATCTTCCTTTGACACCGTCTTGAAGTGATGAGTTCTTGGGTACAAAAAAGTAAGTTCAACATCCCTATCCATAAAATCAAAAGTTGATAAAAATTGGCGTTCAGTCGTCCGTTTTGTCGGCATTAGATTCAACACCAATATTGATAATGGATCCTTTAAATTGTTGTTCTGCCACTTACCATCTGCTGCTAACAATCCGTTCTTTGCGTTTGCTGTCATATTAATCAACTCCTATTTTTATAAAATAAAAAAGCTTCCGCCACATAGCCATTTCTGACTAAGGGACGAAAGCTTCGTGATGCCACCCTGATTTGTTGTCACTTCGCAGCAACAACCTCGACAAGCTCTCTGTTGGGAAAACTCCGCAATGTATCGGTTGCCACCGGTTTGACTAGCCTTACGACCGCCAAACTGACTCAGAGCTCATCTTCACATCTCCTCGAGTTGCCCCTCTCACCACTTCAAGGCTCTCTGTCTTACTCATTTCGATGTTACTCTTCTCATCTACGTCTAATTAATTTTTAAGTTAAATCCAATTATACGAATAGCTACGCGAAAGTCAATAGCATTTTCAAAAAATAATTTTATGAAAATTTCCCTTCTCAGCGTTATCATTTAGAGACTAAGACTTTTCAGGAGGAGTCAGCATGGATGAAATTCTTATTGGCCTTTTCGCGTTTTTAGGCGGAGCGGCTCGCTTAGGCCTTGATAATTTAATTCCCAATTCATCGTTCCCATTTGCTACAATCACCATCAATGTAATTGGTTGTTTTATTCTTGCACTTATCAACTCTTCGCTAGCAGTATCTCAGCGATTTCCTGCCCAACTCACCCTCGCCCTTGGGACCGGGATGATTGGTGCTTTCACCACGTTTTCATCATTTTCAGTTGAAATTATAAAGTTAGTTTCTAACCACCAAATTTTTACTGCCATTATTTACTTAGTTAGTAGCTTGGCCGTTGGATTGCTGTTTGCATTATTAGGTTCAAAACTTGGTAACAAAATTACCCTCACCAGAAAGCGAGGGCAATAAAATGAACTATTTATTGGCTGGTTTAGGGGCCGCAGTTGGTGCTATTGCCCGCTATGACATAACCAAATTAATCAACCAGCACAAGATGACCGGTTTTCCAATTGCCACGCTGGTAATCAACATCATTGGGGCATTCTTTCTTGGCCTCTTTACCAATTTGCTAACGGGAAGTCCAAATTGGAGCGTCTTTTTAGGCGTCGGGATTTGCGGTGGCTTTACCACGTTTTCTACCATGATCAATGAATGTCTCGGCCTACTAAAAGAGCAAAAAATTCGGATGGTTAGCTGGTACCTAATCCTGACGATTGGTTTAGGAGTTGGCGCGGCTACTCTGGGTTTTCTGCTTTAACATGAACCTTAGTATCGATGTACCATCGCAACCATATTCCAGCGTACGAATTGATAAGCTCTAAGTATTCGTCTCCCAAAATTTCGCCATTGAAGCACATAAATTCATAAGGGACTTTCCCCCTCGGTAATCACAAAATCAGTCTCTTCAAACCCGTTCTTTAGGTAAAACTGCTTTCTTTTAAGACGCTGCTCATAATTGGGGGCGTCTTTTTTGACCTCTTCTAGCATCAAACCAATTCGATTGGTGGAGTATCGTTGCTTGATCGCCGTCAGTGTTTGGCTACCATATCCTCGTGACTGCTGATTTTCGTCGATTGCCAGGAAGAAAACGTAAGTAATGTCGTTCTTTGTTACGCAGTATGTTAAACCAATCCAAATATCATCGTCATAAACTCCAAGAAACTCAGCCTGGTCTTGCTTACTTCGCAACAATAAAAACCACATTGGAATTCGCTCTTCCTTTGGGAACGCCGTTAGATACAGCTGCTTAGTTGCAGAAAAATCAGCCGAATGACGGTCAATCGGTTTTAAATTTACGGTCATAAGGTCCTCCTAGTCATTTTAAATAATCATCTCATGAACGACGCCCTAAGTCACTTTTTCAGTTCAAACTGCATAACAACGGGATTGTGATCTGAGTGGGCAAACTTAAGATTTTTCACCCTAATTGAATCAGCCCTTACGTTATCCGAAATCATAAAACCGTCAGCGAACGAAACATAGGTTTTCCCCTGCTTGTATGGAATATTATTGTTTCTAACTGATGGGATGCCTGCAGCTTTCAAACCCTTGGTAACCAGATGAAAGTGATTAGGAATCTGCTGAATTGGGAATGGATGCGTCCAACTCAACCGTTTGCTAGTAGTGTGAAAAAGCTTAGGACTATCCTGGAGCATATCATGGTTATAATCACCACCAACCATTACGTAATTACCCTTATCATATTCACTCGTCATTTGATTAAACAGCTTATTCAATTGGGCCTTTTGTACTGCTCGGTTCTTGGTAAACGCTGACAAATGAACGTTGATTACAGCCAACTGCTTACCGTTATTAACCGGAATATGCGTAACTGAAATTGCTCGATCCAAATCAAAAAACTTACTGAAATTAGTATCAATTGGTAGTTTGTACCGAGTGCTGTCGTTAATTTTGGTTTTAGCTATTGTGACGATTCCGGACTTAGCTTTACCAATTGGGTGCGTTATTGGATAAAACAGGTAGGCCGAATCGTAATTCTGGGCAAACACACTCGAATACGTTGGCAAATGAGTTTGTAACCACTTAACCTCATTAACGTGATGCGACCGATCGCCATCCGTATCAACTTCCTGAAACAGAGCAATATCAGGATTTTCACTTTTAACTGCATCAACAAAGCCATTTATATCGTCCTTAACCGTTTGCTTGCTGAACGCCCGCGAATAATAGCCACCGTCCATAAAAAACGTGTAGTTGTGAGGATAGGCACCGTAACCAACGTTAAATGTCATTGCCTTATACTTTGTTCCTGGTTTTAAAACTCGGTCCGTCTCATTCTTAGGACTAAGTTGAATATTATCTGGTAGTCGGTGATAGCTAAGGTAAACGTACCCAACATATCCAGCTACAATCATCAGAAATACTACCAACAACCACAGTATCCACTTGGCCAATCGCTTCATGTTCCGCCCCTCTTTCATAATTCAATGATATCAAAAAGAGGCCGGGACATAAGTCCCGCCAATAAATAAACTGGATCATATTTTTCATGACTTTTTGAAAAATATGATCCAGTTTTTCTTTTATCAGTAAAAAATAAGAAAAATTAGCCATCATCAAGGCC
>NZ_CATNVB010000021.1 GCF_951230165.1 Lentilactobacillus sp. Marseille-Q4993 | reverse complement strand
TTACTTAGATCAACCTAAGAGATTAACGACGAAGCAGCCATTTTTTGTTACGGCATCAAGTGCCAAAAAGAACCTCGGCTTTGCTTCGCTACCACTTTATCAAAAAAATGGTGAATCCTAGCTCCGTCGAGTTTTGGATTCACCATTTATCTTAGTAAGTTTTTGTTTGTTAAGGACTTAAAATTTGTGAAATAAATAACTTACAAAAAGTAAGTCGTTTTTCTTGAAATCGATTACAATAGCGATAGAATGGATTTGTATTTAAAAATGATTACTTCATTGAAAAGGGGATCTTGATTATGACAAAGATGATTGCTGGAGAAGCTTTAGTTAAAGTTTTAGCTGACTGGGGAGTAGACCACGTCTACGGAATTCCTGGAGGCTCGATCAACCATACCGTTGAGGGACTGTACCTTCAAAAGGAAAACGTGAAGTACATTCAGGTTCGTCACGAAGAGGTTGGGGCAATTGCAGCTTCTGCCGATGCTAAGTTTACTGGCAAAATTGGGGTAGCATTTGGTTCAGCTGGTCCTGGTGCAACTCACTTGTTTAATGGTTTGTACGATGCCAAGATGGATCATGTTCCAGTGTTGGCATTAGTTGGTCAAGTTGGTCAACCAGTAATGAACACTAACTTCTTCCAGGAAATGGATGAATCACAAATGTTCGCTGACGTTTCGGTGTTTAACCGGACGGTTACTACTGCTGACCAAATTCCGTACGTTGTTAATCAAGCAATTAAGGAAGCTTACAGACAAAAGGGAGTAGCAGTGGTTACTTTGCCAGAAGATCTTACTTCCACTGAAATTGACTACGAACCAACAAAGACACCTAAGGTAGCTGAAAACAACTTCACTCAAGTTGTCGATGACAAAGCAGTGAAGGATACGTTAGCAATGATCAAGGAAGCTAAACACCCATTGATTTACGCTGGTCGCGGTTTGCTTGGAGCTCGAGATGTGCTGACTAAGTTCTCAGAGCAATTCAACATTCCAGTCATGAACACCGTTCCAGCAACTGGAGTAATTGCAACTGACCATCCTAACGCAATCGGTACTTTTGGCCGGCTTGGAAGTAAGTCTGGTTTTGAAGCCCTTCAGCACACTGATTTAATCTTGTTCTTGGCTTCAGAATTCCCATTCGCAAACTTCTGGCCAAAGAATATCAAGATTATTCAAGTCAACAACAATCCGTTTGATATTGGTAAGACAGTTGATATTGACTACCCAGTAATTTCCGATGCTAAGGCATACTTACAGGCCCTGATCGATACCGGTGAGTCAAGACCAAAGGATGCTTGGCTTGAAGCTAACCAAGAAAATAAGAAGAACTGGGATAACTGGCTAGATGAATTAGCTGAAGATGATAGTAAGGGACTTAACCCTGAAACGATCACGAAACACGTTGCTGAAATGGCCGGTCCTAATGATACTTTTGCCATTGATACTGGTAACGTATCTGAATGGGGAGTTCGTGGTGTTCCAATGAACAAGAATCAACGGTTTGCGATTTCTGGATTATTTGCAACTATGGGCTTTGGTCTTCCCGGTGGATTAGCAGGTGCCCTCAGTGTTCCAGAAGGTCAAGCTTGGTCACTTTCTGGTGATGGTGGAATTGCCATGGTAGTTCCTGATATCATTACTGAAGCTCGCTATGGCCTACCAGTTATCAACGTTGTGTTCTCTAACCAACGGTTTGGTTTCATTTACAATGAGCAATTGGAAACTAAACAACACCTTTATGGGGTTGATTTGACTGATGCTGATTGGGCAAAGGTTGCTGAAGGCCTTGGCGGAATTGGATTTACAATTCACAACAAGCAAGAAGCAAATGATGTCTTTGCTAAGGTTGCCGACTTACAAAAAGGTGGCAATAAGAAACCAATTCTAATCAATGCGTTGATCAAACAAGACGATCCAGTCACAACTGCATTCATGCCATTAGATCCAAAACTCTATGGTGAGGATACAGTTAAGGAATACGCTGCTAAGTACGGAATTGATACTGAGAAGCAACCATCATTGGGTGAGATTCTTCGTGCAAAGGGCGACAATGATTAACAATTAACGAAAACCACAAACTAAAAAAGCGGAAACCAAATGAATTTGGTTTCCGCTTTTGCATAGTTCTGAGTTGCTATTTATTTACAATATAATTTGGTTCGCCACCCTTACTTGCAATCACAGTATTCTTAGCAACGATTTCTGCCATTGCATCTCTGGCTTCGACGGTGGCATTACCAATGTGGGGAGTCAGAATTACATTCTTTAGAGACTTGAAACCATCGGCAACTTCAGGTTCTTTTTCGTAAACATCAAGACCTGCTCCAGCAATTTCGTGATTTTTAAGTGCATCTAAGAGTGCTGTTTCGTCGATTACTGGACCTCTGGCTGCGTTTATTAAGAAGGCCGTTGGTTTCATTTGTTTAAATTGTTCAGCCCCAATCATATGGTGAGTATCTGGTGTGGCTGGAATATGGGGACTAACCACGTCTGCAGTTTTGATTAATTCATCAAAGGAAACAAACTTTGCTCCCAGTTCGCGTTCGGTTTCCGAATCTAATGGATGCCGGCCACTATAGATGATATTCATATCAAAGGCTTTCATTCGCCGAGCAACTGCCTGACCAATTTGCCCCATGCCGATGATCCCTAGGGTCTTGTTAGCTAATTCAGTTCCAAGGAAGAAGAGTGGTGCCCAACCAGAAAAACCAGTGGTCCGCATTAATTGATCACCTTCAACTATTCTGTGAGCAATTGAAACAATGAGCCCACAGGTAACTTCAGCAGTTGATGTTGTCGAAACTTTAGGTGTATTTGTTACGGGGATTCCCTTGCTCTTTGCGTATTCGGTATCGATATTGTTAAAACCAGCTCCGTAGTTTGCAATCAGTTTGAGATTTGGAGCGGCATCGATAATATCCTTATCTACTTTGGTTGAAAGGGGAGTAATCAAGAAGTCCTTATCGGTAACTTTACCTTTGAGTTCGTCCTTGGTAATTAGTGCCTTACTATCATCAAACACTTCAATCTCTAGGCCCCCATCTTTGAGAATGGATATTGCACTTTCTGGAATTCTTCCAGCGATTAAAACCTTAGCCATAAAAAAATCACTCCTTAAAAGTTGTTGTTCCACCTTTAATTATAATAGTTTTGGAGGCTTTAGAAAGCGGTTACCTTTTTTAATTAAGTAATTTAAAGTTGACATTCAAAATTCTTAGTTATAATATAATGGCAATTATTAATAAACGCTGTGAGAAAGCTGAGTACTTTTTCTTTGTTGATTAGCGAGCTTCGTTAGGTGAAAGGAAGCACAACTGGAAATTGGAAAATCCCTTTTGAGCGATGCATCGAAACAAAAAGTAACGTGCATTGGTGACACCCATTATTGTGTTGGCGTATCGTCGTAAGACCGTACGCGAGAGTTGATTCTAGCAATAGGATCATAATGTAAGGTGGTACCGTGCTACTAGCACCCTTAGTCCAAGTGGATTAGGGGTGCTTTTTTTGTTTCAGCAAAGGAGATGGTTTAATGGAATCCCAGATTGATATTAGTCAGATTATGGTTTTACATCAGAGTTTAAAAAATAGGAGAGTGTCATTATGGAAAAATTACCAGACTTAAATAATAAGCCGTTAACGAAGAAACAATATTTTGTCGTGAGTTCAATGCTCTTTGGATTATTTTTTGGAGCCGGCAACCTAATCTTCCCAATTCATCTTGGTCAATTAGCAGGATCACATTGGGTGATGGCAACGGTCGGATTTTTGGTTACCGCAGTGCTACTACCCTTGTTATCAGTTCTAGCTATCAGTGTCACTAAGTCAGAAGGGGTTTACGATGTTGGTAAACCATTAGGACCCTGGTTTGCATTAACATTCATGGTTTTAATTCACGCAACGATTGGTCCTTTGTTTGGAACGCCAAGAACAGCAACTGTTCCATTTTCTGTTGGTGTTCAACCCTTGCTTCCCCAATCAATGAGTCACGTTGGTTTGCTATTATTTTCTGCAGTATTCTTTGGGTTAGCGTTTTTGGTTTCCTATAAGGAGTCAAACGTTCTTACATCAGTTGGTAAAGTATTGAACCCAGTATTCTTGGTAATGCTGTTTTCTGTTTTTCTATTAGGATTCTGGAATCCAATGGGAAGTGCAGCTGCCCAAAAAGCAACCGCTGCTTACCAACACGCTTCATTCTTTAATGGTTTTCTTCAAGGATACAACACAATGGATGCCCTAGCTGGTTTAGCCTTTGGAGTCACCGTTGTCACAGCTGTTAAACAGTTAGGAAAAACTGAGCCAAAGGAAAACGCAGCGGTGACTGCTAAAGCTGGGGTTTTCGCAACCGCCGCAATTGGTTTGATCTACGTGGTTCTCGTTTGGCTTGGGGCAACTACGCTTACTAAGTTTAAAGTTTCAGCTGATGGTGGGGTAGCTTTCAACCAGTTAGTTGGTTTTTATCTTGGTGGCTTTGGTCACGCACTATTGGCAACATTATTAACAGTTACTTGTTTGACAACTGCGGTTGGTTTAGTTGCCGCCTTTGCACAGGACTTTCATAATCATTTTCCAAAGGTTAGCTATCGGGCTTGGCTTGGAATGATGTGTGCAGCTTCATTCTTAACTGCAAACTTTGGATTGGACACTATCATCGCTTGGTCTACTCCAATGCTGATGTTCCTTTATCCATTCGCAATGGTATTGATTTTGTTATCAGTATTTTCACCATTATTTGGCCGCGATCCAGTTGTTTATGGACTCGTTGTTGGATTTACAACAGTACCTGCATTGTTAGATATGGTTGCTGCATTCCCTCCAGTTGTTAGCCAAAGCGCATTTGGCCAAGCACTGACTAACTTCCAGCATGCTGTCTTGCCATTCGCAAACCTAGGAATGGATTGGGTAGTTCCCGCAGTTGTTGGGGCTGTTCTTGGTTTAGGATATCATTTCTTAAAGCCGGTATTTGCGGGTCAGAAGGCTGTATCTGAATCAGAAAAGAATTAGTTTCTTCTATAAGTATAGAAATATAGGGAGTGGGACAGAAAGCATACGAAGATGCTTTCGTCGTCCCACCCCCGCACAACCAACAGTAACTGAGGGCCATGAATAATGGTCCTCAGTCCTGATGGTTACTGCGTGTAGCAACAATTTGGATAAAAGCAAAAAAGTAACGATAAATTTCAAGAAAATGAAATTTATCGCTACTTTTTTTCGGTTTACCTAGTTATGTCCCAACCACTTGGGTTGATAAAATTAGTTTAGAGAGGAAGTAACTTCACTTTAAGCTAATTCTGATTTGGGTTGACCCCTCTTGTCAGGTAACCTCTCCAGATCCAGCCGCCATGTTTATTATCGTGACTGCGAACGTGGTAGTAAATGTTGTATCTACCGGTAGTTTTCTTATAAAGTTTTTCGTGACCATCAGTATACCAAGTTGCGTTTGGTAAGTATTTGTTGTAGTCGTACCGAATTCCTAAGTGCTTTGAGTACCTAGCTCCCTTTGTTGTGTGGAATGCGTATCGGCCCATTGATTTTCGCCAAATTAACTTAACGGATTGTGACCGCGAAGCTGAATATTGGTTGGTTTCCGGTTTTGGACCTGGAATGATAACGGCCGTACCGTCACCAGAATTACCATTGTTGGCAGTTGAACTACTATCACTGTTATCACTAGGCGTAGTTGCTGTGTGGTTGGAAGAACCAGTTGATGAGTTTAGATAGAAGTCATTGTTTAATTGACTAACATCTAAATCTGAACTTTCACCAGGGAACCGATAATCACTTGCCCATTGCCATGCATTTGCATCTGGATACTTGTTTCCAGTTGGGGTTGATGGCCAGTTTGCGATCCATCCTTTGTTTTGATCGTTTAAATCAATCTTGGTACCTACCCAACTGGACATTGTGTAAAGGTCGGTCTTGTTATAACCAGCGTTGTTGATAACCTGGTCAAACGCGGCAAGGTTTGCGTTATTCGCAGCTTTTGATAATGACCCAAGTTCTGAAGCTTCGAAGTCAACGACCATGACAACATTCTTACTATCGGTGACTTGTTGAACTGCGTTGATCATGTTCTGGGCCTCTTGTTGAGCTGCACCGGTACTAGTGAACCGAGCGAAATGGTAAAAGTTGATACTTAAACCAGCTTGCTGAGCATACTTAACTTGTTGTGATAGGTATGGATTTATGTATCCAGTTCCCTCAGAAGCCTTAATTGTAACGGCTTTTACCCCGTTATCAGCTAAAGTTTGATAATCACTTGCTGATAAGTTTGACTGCCAACTTGAAAGATCTACCATGTCGGTCAGTGGATTGCTACTTGATGGTGTTAGTGAAGCATGAACACCAGTTGAAGCTAAAAACACCCCAGCGGAAGCAATCAGAGTAACCCCTAACTTTGTAAACATTGTTTGTTTCATAAAAACATCTCCTAAAGTTTTTCCGCATGTTTCAACCGAATGGTAACACATTATTTCCATTATCTGAATAGGGTTTACGCTGGATAAGCTTTAGATAATAAAAACTTAAAAATGTCATTTGAACGTAAACTTAATTTGTCATAATAGTAAAAAACGCCATCGAGACGTAAAGTCTTGATGACGTTTGTTAAGCCAAAGGATTAGTTAGAACTAGTCCTTTTTTCGGCAACCTTTTCTGCTCGGTTAACAAAATCTCTAAATAGTTTTTTGGAGTCCTCATAGTGTTTATAAATATTCTCAGGATGCCATTGAACGCCAAGAATTTGGTCACTATCAATAGATTCAACCCCTTCAATTACTTGGTCATCTGCTCTGGCGGTAACCTTTAAGTAAGGGGCAATGTCCTTGATTGCTTGATGGTGACGAGAGTTGACGTATGGCCGCTCACCAATAATATCGTGTAGCCGACTATTAGGGTCAACGGTGATGTGGTGGGATGGCAGGTTTCCAGGCGCATCTTGACTGTGCTTTAATGTGGCATGCAGATCTTGTGAGAGGTCTTGGTACAAGGTCCCACCAAGACCAACGTTAATCAGCTGCATTCCGCGGCAAATTCCAAAGATTGCTTTTCCAGCGGTGACTGATTGTTTAAGGAGCTCAATTTCAAATAAGTCTCGTTTGCGGTAAGTCATTCCTAATTTTTGGAATGGTTCTTCACCGTAAAAGGTTGGGTCGACATCTGCTCCGCCAAGAAAGCAGACCCCATCAAACATCGTGATATAATCGCGAACGTCTTCGGGATCAACGCTTGGTAAGATTACAGGAACTCCACCGGATTTCACGATTGCTTCGATTGCTTGGCGTGGTGCAAACGCAGCGTTTCGTTCGTTGATAATATTTGTTGCTTCCGTTAATGTATCTGCTGGCATGGCTATTCTTGGACGCACTGTTTTTTCCTCCGAATTATTAAAATAAGGTATGAATGTTATAAAATAAGTAGTAAAATTAAAATTTGATGATAATAATTTAACCCATGGTATCACGGATTTAGGAAGCCTTCAATTAATTATCCCTTTTTGTCTGTTATTACTTTATCGAAGAAAGTGATAAAAAAATCGGTGGGGGCCAAATCTGGTTGGCACCGCACCAATTGAAGGTGGTCGTGATATTGATTTACATAAGTGGTTTTTGCCAGAAATGCTTGAAGAAACCATCTTTATCTTTTGATTTGCTTTTCGAATTCAAGCTTTGTTCAACTCTAAAGTTAGGGTTTGGTAAGTAAATCGTGGTTGCTGACTGATCAAAGTTGGCGACTGAATTAGCAACAACGGTTACCACGTTTGGCAGTTGTTTAATGGCATAGTGAGATGTAAGTGTTGGTTCTACTTCTGATTCCGATTTTTCTTCATTAGTACCATCATTGTTACTCTTAAGAGCCACTGCTGTTGGTGATGATTGAGAATCGGAAACCTGTTGAGTAGACTGCTTCTTAGTTTCCGGTTTTGAAGCTGATTCACTTTCGTGAGCAATTTCAATTGGTTTGGCAACTTCAATCATCTTGATCTTAGATTCCAGCTCAGCCACCTTTCGCTCAGAAGCATGACTCTGCTTTTCAGCAATCATTTGTAGCTTCTGCGACTGATCAAGCAATCTGGTCAGGGTTTCAATTTGTTCCTGCTGGCTACTGATTTGTTCGTTCAATGAGCTGAAGATTGATGAATTGATATTTGCCGTCTGAGTACTTGGGGCAGTAGCCTTTGGCCGTGACGCTTTTTTAGCCTTTGGTTCTTCTTGATCAGGTTCATCACTTTGAATAATGCTGACGATCTTTTCTTTCGCAGCATCGTTATAGTAAAGGGTCTGGCCCTTTTTGCCCGTTTCAGAGATTGCGTTACGGGTAATGGTTCTGTAGACACGCATCTTATTTACGCCAAGTTCATCGGCGATTTCTTTCATGGTCCAACCGAACTGAGAATTTTCAGGCAAATTATTCACCACCAATCTAAAGGATTACATTAATTATTATACATTAATTAATGGCAAATGAAATATTTAGCAAGGCCCGATTTGCCATTATTTACTAATTTTATGCTATTGTATTTGGGTTTAAAAGACTAACTGCGAGGTGAGAAAATGAATATCTTCAAGAAATTGGGATGGTATTTTAAACAAGAAAGGAAAACTTATTTAGTTGGGTTACTAGGACTGCTATTTGTAGCGGCACTGACAATTATCCCACCGCGAATTATTGGGTTATTAGTTGATGGAATTCATGGTCGGACACTATCAACTAGCCAGCTAATGACGTTACTGATTATTTTATTGGTCGTTTCTTTCGGCCAGTACTTTAGTCGTTACCTTTGGCGGACAGCTATTTGGGGTGGAGCTGCCAAACTAGAAATGATTCTTCGTGGACGCCTTTTTTGGCACTATCTTCAAATGGATACGGTTTTCTTCCAAAAGTATCGGACCGGTGATTTAATGGCGCACGCTACCAATGACCTGTCAGCAATTCAGCGGGTTGCCGGTGGTGGAATTCTTCAAGCAGCAGATTCCGTGATTACCGGGGGCTCAGTGTTAATTGCAATGTCGACCATGATTGATTGGCGGTTAACGTTGATTGCGATTATCCCCTTTCCGTTACTTGCTGTTATGGCTCGGTTTCTTGGTTCAAGAATCCATGTTGCGTTTAGGAAGTCGCAGGCAGCATTTTCTCGACTGAACAACAAAGCTCAAGAGAGTATTTCTGGCGTTAAGGTAATCAAATCGCTTGGTCAGGAAAGTGAAGATACCACCGACTTTGATTCTCAAGTTGATGACACGATTAAAATCAACCGACGGGTTAACTTTCTTGATTCTTTATTTGATCCCGTTACAACAATGATTATTTCCATCTCGTATGTCGCTACAATCGTTTATGGCGGTTATTTGGTATCTACAAGTCAAATTACGATTGGTGAATTGGTTTCCTTTGTTTCTTACTTGGCAATGATGATTTGGCCAATGTTTGCCCTTGGGATGTTGTTTAATACCCTTGAAAGAGGTAACGCGTCTTATGACCGGGTTATGGACTTGTTGGCTGAGAAGAGTGCTGTAATCGATGATCCTCAAGGAGTCAGTCAGCGACCAAACGGGGAAATTGATTATCAAATTAAGAGTTTTACCTACCCAGACGATGATAAGCCGGTGCTTCAGGATGTTGATTTTACAATCAAAGCTGGTTCGACGGTGGGGTTAGTTGGAAAGGTCGGCTCTGGAAAGTCGTCGATTGCTCGACTAATTCTTCGAGAGTTTGATAACTATGATGGCCAGATTAAATTTGGTGGCACAGATATTCGCCACTACAAGATGGATGCGTTAATTCCGGCGATTGGGTACGTTCCGCAAGATACGTTCCTATTTTCTGATACGATTCGGGAAAATATTCGGTTTGCTAAACCGGATGCTACTAAGAATGAAGTTGATATCGCTGCTAAAAAAAGTGATTTATTTAACCAGATTCAGAACTTACCGGATGGATATGATACTCAAGTTGGTGAGGAAGGTATCTCGCTATCTGGTGGTCAGCGACAGCGAATTGCCATTGCCAGAGCATTGATTATTGATCCGGAGTTGTTGATATTGGATGATGCACTATCAGCGGTTGATGCTGAAACGGAAAGTGAGATTCTTGGTAATCTCCGTGAGGAACGCCGTGGCAAGACGACGCTTATTTCTGCTCATCGGTTAAGTTCAGTTATGGATGCAGATGAAATATTGGTTATGAATGAGGGTCGGATTGTTGAGCGGGGAACCCATGAAGAGTTAATGAATCAAAACGGTTGGTATAAAGAAATGTTTGATGATCAACAATTAGATACTTCAGTGAAGGGGGCAGAGTAATGGACAATTCAAAGCATCAATCAGCATGGTCGAAAAGTATCCCTGTCCATGAACAAATGCGGATTATTTGGAGATTGTTTGCATATGCCAAACCCTTTAAGTGGTACTTCTTCAGCTCGATTATCTTTGCGGCTGGATTAAGTGTTGTTAATATCGTTTTGCCTAAAATTATTCAGGTGTTTATGGATGATCACTTGCGAGTTGGCGACAAAGATATGCGGATAATGTGGTTCTTTGCCGGGCTGTATTTCTTCGGCATGCTGGTTAAGACAATCGTTCAGTTCTCCCAAACATACCTGTATGAAATGGGTTCTGAGTACATGCTTGAGGATACGAGAAAACGGTTATTTAAAAAGCTTCACACTTTAGGGATGCGCTATTTTGATCAAGTCCCAAGTGGTTCGATTTTGTCACGGTTGACTAACGATACCATGGCGTTTCAAAGTTTCTGGGAGTTGTTTGGTAACTTGATGATTACCGTATTTTCAGTGGGAACCTCATTTGTTGCTATGTATATGGCTGATAGGCAAATTGCGTTGGCACTGTTAGTGTTCATGCCGTTCTTAATGTTAGTGATCTGGTATTACCAGCGTTACAGTTCGCGAGTTTATCGGGGAATGAGAGAGAAGTTGAGTGAACTTAATGCCAAACTGGCTGAGGCGATTACGGGCATTTCAGTTATTCAACAGCTACGTCAGGAAAAGCGGATCGATAGTGAGTTTGACGAAACTAATGATCAGTACTTTAAAACCCGAAAGGCAATGATTCGGATTAATTCGTTGTTACTGAGCCCCATCATTGACTTGCTATACTCGCTGGGTGTGATATTAGCTTTGACGATGTTTGGAGTTAGAGGACTTGATAGCGTAGTTCCCGCTGGATTGATTTATGCTTTCGTTACTTATATTGATAACTTCTACAACCCAATGAGTAGGATGATGGAAAACCTGAGTTTCTTCCAAGATGGAATCGTGGCCGGCTCACGGGTGTTAAGAATCATGGACGATAAAACATATGCGCCAACTCAAAATGCTGATGAGAACGCTAAGGTTGAGTTTGGTAAGATTGAATTCAAGCACGTAACGTTTGCTTATGATGGTAAGAACCCAATCCTTAATGATATTTCATTCGTAGTCAATCCGGGCCAGACACTAGCATTGGTTGGTGAAACTGGATCCGGAAAATCATCAATTATCAACATTTTGATGCGATTCTATGAATTTCAAAGTGGAGAAATTCTGATTGATGATCGGGATATTCGAACATACCCACTCGCGGAGCTGAGACGTAAATTCGGATTGGTGCTTCAAGAACCGTTCATGTTTTATGGAACGGTGGCTTCAAATATCAGAATGTTTAATGAAAAGATTACTGATGAACAAGTTAAAGCTGCTGGTGAATTTGTTCACGCAGACCAGTTCATTTCTTCACTTGAGGATGGTTATGACTCTAAGGTGATCGAACGGGGAGCTAGTTACTCAAGTGGACAAAAGCAGCTGATATCGTTTGCCAGAACAGTTGTGACTGATCCAAAAGTGTTGATTCTTGATGAAGCGACTGCGAACATTGATACGGAAACTGAACAGTTGATTCAGAAGGGCCTGGAAAATATTTCTAAGAACCGGACCACTGTGGCGATTGCTCACAGACTGTCCACGATTCAAAATGCGGACAAGATTATCGTTTTGGAGAAGGGCCGAATCGTTGAACAGGGTGATAATGATACTCTGCTTGAAAAGCAGGGGTACTATTACGACATGATCAAACTCCAAAACACAGCACATGAAAACAGTTAGTTGTAATATGAAATAATCATATATAAAAAGGCCTCAGCGGGAAAATCTGCTGAGGCTCTTTTTGATGGGGGATTCTATTATTAACGGTTATTACAGTTATTCAATCTCGATGTGGTTGCTATCTGTGGTTCCTTCTTGCTTTGGCAACGTAATGGCGAGAACGCCATTGCTGTACTTCGCAGTAACCTTCTTGTAATCAACGTTTGGTAGTTGATAGCTTCTTGATAGCATACCATGTGATCTTTCACTTGCAATTATGCGACCATCATCATCTTTGGTTGTTTTTTCAGAACTATGGTTGATACTTAGGGATAAAACATCATTTTTATAAGCAACGTTAATATCCTTCTTATCAACACCGGGGATGTCTACCTTAACTTGATAGTCGTTATCAGTTTCCTTGATATCAGTCTTTAAGTTGTCTTGGTCGAAAAAGCTATTGTCGACGTCATTAGGGCTGAAGAACCTTCTTGATAGTTTGTCAAAGAATGGATCCATATCAAACCGATTCATTAATGCGTTAGCCATAATCTATCGATCTCCTTTGTATCTTGATTTATCTTAATTGAAAGGCCCTTTATCAACCTTTCAATTATTATATTAGCACTCTCGTTCATAGAGTGCTAATATTTACATTTTTTACTTATCCTATGGCGTTTTCATGCAGAAAGTGATAACCTTAATGCTAGGATTGTACGCACTATGCGTATTTTAACTTGGTAGGAGGATGCTCAATGGCTTCAAAAAATAAGTTATTTAGGCAAATTATTGCGACGATGTCGGCGTTTGTTTTCTTTGCGCCAATCGCCAGCAGTCCAGTGGTAGCAGCCGCTGATGCCCCAGATTCAGTACAAACTAAAAAGGCTGAAAGTAAGACCAACGTGAATAAAGTTGTAAAATCTGAAATCGTTTATTCTGAAAAAGTTCCGGTGCTTAAGGTTAGTGTAAAGCCAACTAAGCAGGACAGTTTCAAGAAAAACGATAAATTAGTTTACAAATTTAGCACTAAGAACGTTGACCTTAAGAATATGAAAGCCAGCATCGAAAAGAACCTACCTTTCAAGTACCATAAGAAAAATAACCACGAATTGGATCTTGTCTTTACCAAGGATGTTGATTCAGGTAAGTATAGCCAAGCCTTCGCCATTCCTACCAAGCGCGTTGGCAAGAAGAGCAAGATAGAAGCTAACTTCGAAAAACAAACTATTAAAATTGAGAATAATATCATCAAATCAGCTAATTTTAAGAATGAAAAGTTAAGCGATGATGATTCAAAGAATAGCGATAAGAAGAAGGATAACAAGGATAAAAAGTCCGATAATAAAAGGGATTCTAATAAGGATGATCAAAAAGAATCCGCAGATTCAAAAGACTCTAAAGGCGTTGTAACAACTTATGATTCTGAGAGTGGCGTTTACACCACGACACCTACCAAGCAATTCTTTAACGACAACGAATCAGCAGTTTCAAGTAGTTCAACGGTGACAGCAGGAACTGCATCAAGTAATTCAGCAAGCACAACAACAAACAACCAAGTAGCCCAGACAACTGGTAATTACAGTGCCCCAGCAACTAATAATGGTTACTACCAACAACCAGCTAGTCAGTCAACTTCAAGTAATGGTTCTTATAACCAACCTAATTACCAAAACAGCTCAACTCGAAAGACCAGCTCTAATGGGTATGTTAAAGCCAGTTCTTCAAAACGAGCTACATCTAATAAGCAAACTCAAGCTCCAAAAAAGGCAACTACTAACAAACCAACTAGCACTACAAATACTCCTAAGAAACCAGCTACCAGCAAACCATCAAGTACTAACAATGGTGGTTCATCGAACACAGAGCAACCAGTTGAACATGAGAACCAACCTTCAACTACTAACGACGCACAAGATACTCCAAGTACGGTTGTTTTGAATCCTGAAGATCGTATCAACCAGAATATTGCCAATAGTAGTAATTCAGATCAATCTTCAACAACCAAGACTGATAGTCAAAGTCAGTCAACTTCTTCAGAATCTAACCAAGCATCTTCAACTACTTCTACTACTGCCACAACTTCATCAACAACTAGCACTGCAAACCAAGCAGCTTAGTTTGCGAATAAAACAATGTGAAAATAAAAAGCCATCTTAACACCAAAGATAGGCGGTAAGATGGCAACTTAAAACTGTTTGAATTTTTCCACTTAATTAAAGTAAAATTCCAATGCTATAGTGAATGATCATCGTGATAATTCCAACGATAACGTTTCTGATCATTGCAGTCTTCACAAGACCATTTCCAAGCTTGGCACTTAGGAACCCAGTAATTGCAACTGACAGACAAACTGCCAGAATGGTGGCTGGCCACTTAATTAATTCTGGAGATAAGGTCATTGCTACTAGTGGGAATAAACCACCGGCAGCTGCTGAAAATAATGATGAGAAAGCTGCGTTCCAAGGATTCATGTAATGCCCAATTTTAAGGTTGTACTTCACATCAATAATTGTTTTTAGTGGTGCTTTTGCCATTAAATCTTTTGCAATCTTCAAAGAGGTTTCTTTAGTGACTCCTTGGTCCATGTAATAATCGGCAACGGTTTGAACTTGTTGATCAAAATGAGTTTCTAATAATTGCTTTTCAGTACTAACTACGGATTTTTCAGTGTCTTTCTGGGTACTTACTGATGCGTATTCGCCGGAAGCCATTGAAAAGGCACAGGCTAACAGGTCAGATAAACCAGCAATAAAAATGGTAAAGTTATTTGTTGTGGCTACAGCAACACTGAACAATACGCCGACAACGGTAAGAATACCATCATTTGACCCTAAGACTCCTGCTCTCAGAGTGTTTAATTTTTCCTCGAGCGTTTGGGATTTATCCCGTTTCTCTTGCTTACTTGCGTCCATTGGTTATCTTCCTCCAATCAAACGGCCAATCGTATATGTAACTATCATGGTTAGCAAACCGGAAACCACGTTTCTGATTACACCGCGAGTTTTATTTGAATTGCCTAAATGAGCAGCGGTAAAACCGGTAACTGAAAGAGCAACGATTACTGATAAAATTGTGGCCTGCACTCGGATAGCGGTGGCAAAGCAGGTAATAGCAACCATTGGTAAAATTGAACCTAGTGGGAATGATATCATTGATGCAATTGCGGCAGAAAATGGGTTGGTAAATTCACCCATGTTAAAGCCATATCGTTGACGAACTGTGGTGCCCAAGGCGTCTTTAGCCATCATTTCCTTTGTGGCTTGATTAGCTAGCTCTGGGTTAATATCATCACTGATCAGCTGTTCCTTTACATAATTAAATTCATCGTCGTATGAGTTTTTAAGTGCCCTTTTCTGGGTTCTAATGGCATTTTGTTGGGAATCTTTCTGGGTGTTAACTGATACCCATTCTCCCATTGCCATTGAAACCGTCCCGGCTAACATGCCCGACATTCCGGAAATAAAGATAGCGTAAGTATCTGAAGTTGCCCCGGCAACGCCCACAACGATTCCGGCCACTGATAAAATGCCATCGTTTGCCCCCATTACCGCGGCCCGCATGACGTTAATTCTTTGGGCTAAGGTTTTCTTTTTTGGCATAACTAATTTCCTTTCTAGTTTAGAATAATTATTATCTAGCGACTCTTATTATACCCGATTACCTGATTATTGCAAATCAGTTTATTTGGCGTATCATTAACGGATAGTTTAAAAGAATGGGTGAAAAAAATGGAGAATAGTACTTTAAATGTGATCAATGACCATCGAAGCGTCCGCAAATTTACGGGTGAATTATTAACTAAAGACCAAGTTGATACCTTAATTGATGCTGCGACTCATGCATCAACGTCCACTTTTTCCCAACAGTATTCAATCATTAGTGTTACTGATAGGGATAAATTGGAAGCGATTGCTAAATTAACTGGTAATAAACAGTGGATATTAAAAAGTGGTCACTTTTTCGTGATGGTGGTTGATCAGTATCGGAACCTTCAGCTCGCTAAAACTGAAAACCAGGATCCATATATCTTAAGAACCTTTGATAAGTTCTTGGCTGGTACATTTGATGTTGGAATTGCGACCGAGAATATTATGCTGGCGGCTGAAAGTATGGGTCTTGGTGGTACCGTACTAGGAAGTATTCTTAATGATAGCCAGCAGATGATTGATTTGCTAGGGTTGCCTGAATTGACGTTTCCGCTTTTGGGGATTGCGGTTGGAGTACCAGCTAGTCGACCTGATTTAAAACCAAGAATGCCACATCCAATGCAACACTTTGATAATCAGTATCAATTAGGTAAAGAGTTTGAGCATAATTTAAACGAATATAATTCACAGCTTGGCAGCTATTACCAAAGTCGGAATAGTAATCAAAGAACGGAAACATTCACTTCTCACATAGTTTCCGAATTAGCTCGGGACCGTACGTTGAGATCTGAGTTGATTCAAATGATTTCTAAGCAGGGGTTTATTGTTGACTAGAGCTATTATTAGAATTCTTTAATATAAATCAGTTGACATTTTGGCTTTCTCATATTAAATTAATACGTAATCAAGAAGTTATGAAGAGATGTTGAGGAGAAGAGTAAATCAGTTTGAAGTATTCAGAGACTGTCGCTGGTGGGAAGACAGATTTCAGCTGATTGAAAGTGCGCTCCGAGTCCAACTAAGTTAATATTTATCAATTTGAGGCGACTGGTATTTGTCGCGAAATTGGGTGGAACCACGATTTATTCGTCCCTGTTGCTTATGCAATGGGGACTTTTTTAGTTACTTTTTGAAATTTAATGAAAGGGAGATGGTAATTGATGAGCTGGCCAATTATCCAGCAAAGTCTACCAATGTTTGCCAAGGGTTTCGAGTTGACCTTGTGGTTATCGTTTATTGGAATCCTTGGTTCAATAATCGTTGGGATCGTTGTCAGTATGGTGAGATTATTCAAGATTCCAGTTCTCCATCAGCTTGCAAGTATTTACGTTGAGGTCTCTAGAAACACGCCCCTGCTGATTCAGCTATTTTTCTTGTACTACGCGTTTCCAGTTATCGGTATTAAGCTTGGCGCAGAGCTAAGCGGAATTATTGGCTTGATTTTTCTCGGAGGTAGTTACATGGCTGAGGGATTTTCGGGTGGCTTTAACGGTGTCCCTAAAAGTCAGGTTGAGTCGGGCAAGGCAATTGGCCTTAGTCGATTCCAATTGGCAAGGTTTGTGATTTTTCCTCAGGGGTTCTCGAAAAGTGTCCCGGCATTAGCTGCCAATATTATCTTCTTGATTAAGGAAACATCGATCTTCACGGTCATTGCGATTCCTGAACTTACTAATACAGCTTTGGATTTAATTGGGATGTATTACCGTTCGAATGAGTATCTGTTTGTCTTAGTGGTCGCCTATGCAATCATCTTGATTCCGTTGTCCGTTATTCTGACTTATTTAGAAAAGAGGGTTCGCTATGGCACATTCGGGAATTAATGTTTTATTAGAGGGTGACAACTTTATCCGATTGCTTGGTGGCCTCTGGGTGACAATCAAGATTGCGTTTACGTCACTAGCGTTTGGTTTAGTGCTTGGGGTCCTCCTCGGAGTCCTAAGAACATTCAAAAACAGGCTGTTGAGATTTGTTTTACGTATCTATCTCGAGTTCTTTCGGGTTGTTCCCACTGTGGTGTTACTATTCCTTTTTTACTACATCCTGCCACGCCAACTTAACTTCAATTTACCAGCAAACGAGTTGGCAACCTTTGTATTTGCCCTTTGGGTTGCCGCTGAGATGAGTGACATTGTTCGGGGAGCGTTGATTTCGGTTCCTAAACACCAACAGGAGTCAGGAAAGGCAATTGGCCTTAGTCGCTGGCAACTTTACCGTTATGTTTTGATTCCCCAAGCCTTCAGTTTGGAATTACCAGCTACGATCAACCTAGCAACTCGGGTTATTAAAACGACCTCGATTTTGATGCTGATTTCAGTGATGGATGTTATCAATATTGGGCAACAAGTAATTGAAGCAAATAACCATACGTATCCAAACGGAGTGTTCTGGGTTTACGGAATTATTTTTTTGTTTTACTTTCTGATCGACTACCCGCTTTCATGGTGGGCGAGAAGATTAGAGAAAAAAGGATTGGAGAGAGAAAATGGCTGAAGAGATTCTTAAAGTTGAAAACATGCATAAGTACTACGGAAAGAAACACGTTCTTCACGACATCAACTTTTCGGTTTCCGAAGGCGAAGTTGTTACGTTACTAGGACCTTCTGGTTCTGGAAAGAGTACTCTAATCAGGACTTTGAATGGGCTCGAAGATTATCAAGAAGGGGCAATCTTTTTTCAAGGGACAAAAATAAATCCCGACGAAAAGCACTGGCAGCAATTACGCCAAAAGATTGGCATGGTATTCCAGAGCTATGATTTGTTTCCAAATTTAAAGGTTATCGATAATATTCTGCTTGGTCCAACCAAGGTTCAGGGAAGAAATAAAGAGGAAGTAGAATCAGAAGCTCACCAACTACTCGCCCAAGTGGGGCTTGAAGAGTTTGCGAATGCTTACCCAAGGCAACTGTCTGGTGGGCAAAAGCAGCGAGTTGCCATAGTTAGAGCGTTAGCACTTCATCCAGAGTTTATGTTGTTTGATGAAGTGACGGCTTCACTTGATCCGGAGATGGTTCGCGGGGTTCTCGAAATAATCGAAAACCTAGCCAAGAACGATAATATGACAATGATTGTAGTTACTCATGAAATGAACTTTGCCCAGCAGATTGCAGACCGGGTTCTGTTCCTTGAGGATGGGAACATTCTTGAACAGACCCCTGCTGATCAATTTTTTACAGATCCGCAAACAGACCGAGCTAAAGAATTTTTAGACAGTATGGATTTCTAACATTAGGAGGAAAACAATGAATAAAACTAGTTTGAAAAAAATTATTGCCGTTGTTGGTGTCTTAGCAACCTTATTACTGGTACTTGCAGGATGCGGTTCAAGTAAAAAGTCTAGCGATAGTAATAATCCAAGTTCAGTTCAACAAATTAAGAAAAACGGAACCATCAGAATTGCCGTATTTGGTGATTTACCACCATATGGTTGGGTAAACAAGGAAGGTAAGCGAGTCGGATACGATGTTACTTTAGCTAGAAAAGTCGCTAAGGACTTAGGGGTCAAGGTAAAATTCGTTCAAGTTAATGCCAACAACCGAGTTGATGCGTTAAATTCAAACAAGGTGGACTTAGTTCTCGCCAACTTCACGGTTACTCCTGAAAGAAAGCAGGTTATTGATTTCGCTAAACCATACATGAAGGTTTCCGTTGGGGTTGTTTCACCACGGAACAAACCAATCACTAAGACAAGTCAATTAAAGGGTAAGAACTTAATTGTTACCAAGGGTACAACAGCTGAAACCTACTTCACTCAAAAGCAAAAAGGTGTGGACCTATTGAAGTTTGATTCCAAGACTCAACAGTTTAACGCCTTGAAGAATGGTCGTGGGGTTGCGCTTGCTGACGATAACTCATACCTGTACGCATGGTCAAAGAATAATCCTAAGTACACAGTTGGGATTAAGAGCATCGGGCCTAAGTCATACATTTCTCCAGCAGTTAAGAAGGGTAATAAGTCACTTCTTAAGTGGACAAATAAGGAAATTAGTAAGTTGACTAAGGATGGCTTCTTCGAAAAAGATTATAATTCTACTTTGAAACCATACTTCGGTAAGGATGTTAAACCATCGGATATTATTTTACCAATTAAATAAAAACCAAAAAAGGAATTCGGAAACCTTGGTTTCCGAATTCCTTTTTATTATGGGTTGCGATAATCATTACGGCCAAAGTACTGAAGATCAGCTAATAATGGCTTTTGATTTAATTGTTCAAGAGTGACAAAATGATAGCCCCTTTTTTTAAGGGTTTTGATAATAGTTGGAACAGCTGCAACGGAGGTTGCGTGAATATCATGCATTAAAATAATTGACCCATTGTGGGTTGTCGCCAGAACGTGGCGGGCGGTTTTTGCTGTGTTTAGATATGCCCAGTCCCTTGAATCAACGTTCCATTGAATTAATGGTCGATCGAACAAACTACCGATACGACTGTTTACTGCCCCATAAGGAGCTCTTACATACTGAGGAATGATACCTGTTGCCTTATAGATTGCAGCGTCCGTTAATGCAATTTGGTGCAATGCCTTAGTGCTAGTCAACGAAGTTAGTTGCGGATGGTTCCAAGAATGGTTTCCGATTTGGTTTCCGGATTTCACAACCATCCGGGAAACCTTTGGGTAGCGTATTACACTACTGCCAACTTCAAAGAACGTTGCAGGTACGTTGTATTTTTTAAGCGTTTTTAGTAATTTTGGTGTCAGGGTTGGACTTGGCCCATCATCAAATGTTAAAGCAACAACCTTTTTAGGGGTTTTGATTGTTTTGAACTTATACTGTTTTGGCATATAACGATTGAGGATGACCCCTTTTAGCTTACTTAGGGGAATTGAGACCCGTTTGATTTTAAACTTATTCTTGGTTAAATGCATTGTTAGCGCCTTATCACTAATCGAAAAATTAGTGGCAGTTAGATGCCTAGGCAGTGGTAAACTGGCCAGCGCTTGGACTTGTTTACCTGTTAGTTTGTGAGTTGTTGCAATTTGAGATCTTGTTAGTTGGCGGATTGTCCCCAACCGGTGAAGGTTATTATTGGTTATTTTACCAAATGTTAACCTAGTAGTTTTGGCATCCTTTGCACTTGCTGGTTGAGGTGAGCTAATAATCACTGCCCCTAAGCTCAACGTAGTTCCAATGATTAAAGCGAGTTTTGTAATCTTCATGGGAATCCCCCCTTATTTTCTTTAATTTTACTACTTAACATAAAATTTAAGTTGCTAGAGGACCGTTTTATTTAACTGTTTTTAGGCTGTTTTCCCATTAAGCCATAAAAGAACAACTGGGTCATTTCTTCAGAAATTGGTAAGTAACCATTTGCGGTCGGCCCTGGGTTACCATTTGCCTTGGCATTTGAATAATACTGAATAAACATATCAAGATATGTCATTACCGCCTGATTGGAAATTTCGGGTTTAATGAAGCCATCTCTGCGCCCGCGAGTAATTACGCCTTCCCAGAATTTCACCTTCCCATGCTGGTAAACTTGCATGGCTTCATCACTACCGAACTGTCCTTGCAAGTCTTTCATTAAAAAATCAGCAAAGTCCAGATTCATGTTTTCGGTTTCCGAATGGCTTTCAAAAATCATTTTTTTGGCTAATTCTGGGAATGATAAGCTATCATCATCAACAAACTTCTGGAATTTATCGTATCCATCGGTAACTAAATCGAGAACTACTTGGTGAGCTAAGTTTTGCTTGCTGCCAAAATACTTATATATAGTCACTTGAGAGGAATCAGCTGCCTTGGCCAAATCGGCGACGCTGGTTTGCTTATAACCTTGCTTCAAGAAAAGTTTGGTTGCAGCCCGTTTAATTTTGGTTGCCTTGCTATCTTTGATTGGAATCACCCCCAACTTTATTCACTGAAATTATAACACTAAATAATTTCATTTTTTTAACAAATGCTCTTAAAATAGCGACTTAAGCAACTGAAATATAATTTAAAAATATTTCACTTTTTGTTTGACTTTCTACAAATTCCGAATTAATATTAAGGCGAAATATCGGGGTGGGGAGGTAATTATTATGAAAAAAGATGTCGTATTATCAATTGATCATTTAAGCAAAAAATTCGGGAAATTTGAGGCTTTAAAGGACGTCTCATTTGACGTTAATAAGGGTGAAGTTTTCGGGTTCATAGGTCCAAATGGAGCTGGTAAATCCACGACGATTCGAATTTTGCTAGGAATTTTAAAAGCAAGCGGTGGCACAGCAACTGTTTTTGGGCAAGATGTTTGGAAAGATAGTGTATCGATTCATAAACGCCTGGCCTATGTACCTGGTGATGTTTATTTATGGCCTAATTTGAGTGGAGGAGAAATTATTGATCTACTCCTCAAGTTAGGTGGTGCTAAGCATTCTGCTAGAACTGATGAGCTGATTAAACAGTTCAAACTAGACCCAACTAAGAAGGCTAGGGCTTATTCAAAGGGAAACCGGCAAAAGGTTGCCTTGATTGCTGCTTTTTCTACCGATTCAGACTTCTACATTTTTGATGAGCCCACATCTGGTCTTGATCCACTTAACGAGGAAATATTCCAGCAAAACGTTTTGAAACTAAAGCAAGAAGGTAAATCGGTCTTACTTTCAAGTCATATCCTTTCAGAAGTTGAAAAAATGTGTGATCGGATTGGCATAATTCGTGAGGGCCAAATTATTGAAACTGGCTCGCTTGACGAAATGAGACATTTAACTAGAACAGTGATTAGAGTAACTACCTCAGAACAATTATCTGAATTGCATAATCAACCTGGTGTTCATGGAGTGGAATCAGGAACGAAAACCAATGAAGTTACGTTTTCAGTTGATTCGGAGTATCTGGATAACGTAATGAAGTATCTAGCTGGTAAGGGAATAACCGCTTTGCAAAGCACACCACCAACCCTTGAGGATTTGTTTATGCGCTATTACAACGCAAATGGTAAGCAAGTAAAGGAAGTGGGTAGCCATGACTAACTTATTTGCAAAAACGGGTTTTCTGGCCCGATTTTACTTTAAGAAGGATAGGAATAAACTGATAATTTGGGCGGTAGTGTTGTTGATGTTGATGGTATCAATTGCCTACAAATTTGGTGATCTTTATGGTTCCCAAAAGCAGATTCAAGCAATCATGCCAACTCTGCGCTCAAAGTCGATGGTGTCCCTATTTGGAACGCTTGGATATCCTGCTAGCCTGCATATTCAAACTGCTAATGTGTTTGCCCAGGAAATGGTTATTTTCATGGCAATTATTACTGTCATTATGAACTTTGGGTTAGCGGTTTCTGGTAGTCGTGGGCAAGAAGATAATGGTGTCATTGAGATGATTAGGGCAAAAATGGTCGGCAAGATAGCGCCACTAGCTGCATCAGCAATTGAGATCATTATAATTAATCTTATTTTGGGAGTTCTGTATGGTGCCGGAATCCAAGCTGCAAATATGGCGGAATCAGACACGAATGGCGACTGGTTGTTGGGATTATCAATGGCAGCCGTTGGAATTATGTTTGGAGTTTTCGGTCTTCTTATGGCCCAGATTGCAGATCATTCAAATAATGCTATGATTCTTAGTTACTTTGGGTTTGCGATTGCCTACGTAGTTCGAATGGCCACGGATGTTACTAACCCTGATTATACATGGTGGTCACCAATTGGCTGGCTTGAAAAGACATCACCGTATCATGGTAATAACTGGTTGCCAGTAGTATGGATGATTGTCCTAACAATAATCTTATTGGGGTTGACCTTTTATCTTAATTTGCATCGAGATTTGGGTAGTGGGATTATTAGTTCGCGACCAGGTCGCCAACGAGCATCTGCTACCTTGATGGGTCCTGTAACTCTCTTGATGCGACTTGAGCGGACAACTATTATCGCTTGGATTCTTGGTAGTTTGATGCTTGGAGCATCATATGGGTCAATCTACAATTCAATTGGTGATATTTTGAAAACTAATCCTACAATGCAACAAGTATTTGGCAAGGCGGCAGTGGATTCTGCGAACCAGGGATTAGTGCTTAACTTTTCGGCGACAATTGCAATTGTTATCGCTGTAGTAGCAACTATACCAGCGATTCAAATCATGCTCAAATTAAAATCAGATGAGTCAAAGGGATGGCTTGAATTAATTAATTCTAAACCAGTATCGCGAATTAAAATGGTTTGCAGTTACTCTGCAGTTGCAATGGTCACTGGAATCATAACTTGGTTAGTTGGCATTGGCACGTTATTTTTAGTGGGTAATTCCACTTTGAAATCAAGTCAACAAATTGATGGCGCCAAAATATTGGCCACAATTTGGACTTATATTCCCGCAATCTTAGTAATGATGGCAATTGCAATGCTTATTATTGGCTGGCTTCCTAGGTTCGCCTCTTTTGTCTGGCTATACACGGCTGCTGGATTTGTAATTATGTATATGGGTGGTTTGTTAAAACTACCTGACTGGACGAAGAACGTTATTCCGTTTGGCTGGGTCAACAAGGTCCCCGTAAAAAATATTGATTGGTCAGTCTTTACATGGATGCTAGTATTATTTGTTGGGCTAATGATCATCGGTTGGATTGGTTATCGAAAACGGGATTTTCAGACTGACTAAACTGACTTAAAAGTAAAAAGAGGTTCCTTCGATAGAAGGAGCCTCTTTCAGTTTGCGATTATTATTTAACTGATTCCAAGTATGTCCAGCCGTTTTTATCCAGCAAGTCATCAATTGAAGTGCCGTAAATGCGGCTCAACTCAATCAGGTTGCCAATCTCTGGCTTTGCCCGGTTATTTTCCCACCGTGATACAGACTGCCGGGAAATTGATAATTTATGAGCAACTTGCTCTTGTGAAAAGCCTGAGTGAATTCTGGCGGATCTTAATTTTTCTGCTAAGTTTTTCGTAGGTAGTCACTCCTTTGACCTAATCCGTGTAACTTTGTTTTAGCTTACATACTATTAAACCGCCAAGGAGTGAAGAAATCTTGCCCAATTATGAAATTTTTAGTGAATGTTTTGTGAACGTTGAGCCTGTTTTTTGTGGAAAAGGACATAAATTAACGAATAATAGAAGCCAGCGAACGCAAAATTAACCATACAGTCGATTAATAGGGTCCTAGTTGAGAAATGAATTCCGATAACAAAAGTTGATAATACGAGTAGGACTGCGACTATTTTCATTACTCTAAATATAGTTAAAATTGAATTTTGGGGGTTATTTGCTGTCATATCTATCCTTTACTCCTTATGTCATTTTAATTATAAATTATCACGAAAGTGACTTTCTGAAAAGCAACCAACGGTTTACATAGCGATTTTTAAGGGTTCTTAGATTAAAATACAATGATAAGAAATGTTGGCGTGAAAGGGATTAGCCGTTTTTTCATAAACTGTCTTTTATTCATTAATAATTGTTGTAATATAGTTAGGTAAGCTTTTTTAAGGAGGTTTGGTTAACGCCATGACAAAGAAACAGATTGTCATCGTTACGGCAGCATTGTTGCTGTCTAACGCAATGGGAGGGCTGGATAATACGATTATTAACACAGCTCTTCCCGCCATTATTTCAGATCTCCATGGGATTGAATATATTGGTTGGATTGTCGCCGTCTTTCTATTGGGAACGGCAATTAGTACACCATTATGGAGTAAGTTTGGTGAGTACGCCGGTAATAAACGAAGTTATCAATTATCGGCCCTTTTGTTCGTTATTGGTTCGTTTTTATCTGGATTCGCTCCCAATATGATTTTTTTGATTGCGGCCAGAGCACTGATGGGGATTGGTAATGGGGGAATGGTCTCAATTCCTTACATTATCTATTCAAAAATTTACCCTAATCCTCGAAAACGGATGAAGGTTCTCGGTTTTGTCTCTGCTAGTTATAGTATGGCAACGATTATTGGCCCGCTAGTTGGAGGCTATCTGGTCGACACTTTTAGCTGGCACTGGGTATTTTATATTAGCGTTCCGGTTGGGCTAGTTTCTGTTATATTTGTTCAGATTTATTATAAGGCTAGCAAACTGGTTAAAAAGACCACCCCGGTTGATTATAAGGGCGCGATTCTGATGACTCTGGGGTTGATTTTCCTACTATCCGGAATTGAGATGATTGGAACCGTTAATATCATTTTGGTAGGACTAGTATTAATAATTGCCGTGGCACTGATTGTCGCAATGATAAAGGTAGAATCTCAAGTCGATGATCCGATTATCCCCAACCGGCTATTTAAGAATCGGCCATTAGTTATTGATTTTCTCTTATTTAGTTTAATCTGGGGAGCATTTCTTGGTTTCCTTATCTACAGTCCAATGTGGGCTCAGGGATTACTGGGGACGACAGCATTGATTGGTGGAGCTACGCAAATTCCTGGATCAGTCACGGATTTTATTGGGGCGGGTTCGGTTGCCTCGATGAGACGGTTTATTACGCCTCAGAAAGTCATCAATATTGGTATCTGGACGTTGGTTATCTCGTTTGTGGTAATGGTCGTTGCCGGGAAACAAGCCCCTTACTGGGTGATTCTAGTTGCAGCAGCATTTGAAGGCTTTGGTAATGGGGTTTGTTTTAATGAACTTCAAGTTAAGGTTCAGCAGGACGCTGCGAGTGAAGACGTTCCCGTGGCAACTTCGTTTAGTTTCTTAATTCGGATGCTT
This sequence comes from Lentilactobacillus sp. Marseille-Q4993, assembly GCF_951230165.1. Classification (GTDB taxonomy): domain Bacteria; phylum Bacillota; class Bacilli; order Lactobacillales; family Lactobacillaceae; genus Lentilactobacillus. The sequence goes on along the minus strand of NZ_CATNVB010000021.1, from coordinate 17,142 downwards.
AGCCAGACGTTCATGGCATCGATTTTTGGAATTATTTTGAATAATAGTTTGGCAAATGGGGTTGCTGATTCAGCTGGCAAAATTACAATGAAGATGATGAACAAGTTGTCGGATGCCTCCTCTTCTGGTAATCTACCGGCTAACTTGTTACCCCAAATGAGAACAATCTTACACAACGGTTTGCATAACATTATGCTAGTTGCACTAGCACTAATGGTAATCGCGCTGGGAATCAATATCTACGCTCAACAACTTGAAAAAATTAAGATGAAAAAGCAAGCAGGGGAATCGATTAGGAATAAAGTTTCACAGTTTGAAAATTAGAACAATAGATTGGCACAGCAAAAAAATGTATCCTTAATTTCAGCTACAAGCTAACTGTAAGATGGAAACTGCAAATCAAAAGGTTTGTGGTTTTTTTAGTCTTAGTTTAAGCAAATCTATACAGATAAATGTTATTGTGTTATAACTATGGTAATTTAGGTGTTTTCTAATGACACCTCTAATTCAAAATTGGTATTAAACCTTGTTAGGAGTGGTGAAAATGGACAAAGTTATCAATAGGTATAAGTTCATTAACAGGTATAGTATAACGATAATCTTCACCGGTTTAGCGGTTATGAGTATGATTACAGGTTATCAACACTACCGAGAAGTTTTAATTTTTATTCTTTGGAATTTAGTAACCTCTTTTGGTAATGAGTACTTAGTGAATGCCAGGTTTATAGACAAACCAGAGTACCCCAAGGTTAAAGCAATTTTAGCCTTAGTCCAGCTAGTTTTATTGTTAGTTGCTTTCTTCGTCCTTAGTGAATTCATAGCTTAAGCTAGCGATGATAGTTTTAAAACAATAGCGAACTTAACATTATGCTATCCATTTGAATAAAGTAAAAAAGCCGCGACAATTTCAAGAAAATGAAGTTGTTACGGCTTTTTTTGATGAATAGTTATATTATCTATCCTTATTTTGCTTCGCTTAACGATGAATCCTTAAAGGTCTTTAATTCTACTGATGATGTTGCCAATGTGTTTTCCGTGATTGGGTTAGCCTTAAAGCTGACTTTATCACCCTCGTTTATAAATGAGAACATTGGTTTGAAGTCATCACTCTTAGTATCAATCTTGTAAACTTGAGGATCATTTTTTAGAATGAACAGAATTTGGTTTTCGCTAGTCCGAACCACTCTGTATACTTCACCCTTAACCGATTTTTCAGACTTGGTATTGATGGTTTCCGGTGCCTTGCCATTTACTCTCTGGTTGAAGAGTGCAAGGGTTGCCTTGGCATCATCACCAACCGCATAGGTTCCTGATTGGTTGTTGCCGTCAGCTTTCAAGTAAACAAACTTCATGAATGAGTTATTATCCCGATCAAGCATTGAAACGACCCAGGTTGGATCATTATTGATCCGGTAGAGAAGAGGTAACGTTCCCTTGTAGTTTTGAGGATTGATATCCTGTTGGGCGTATGAAATTGCCCGTTCAGGAGTCATAACGTTCCCGTGCTCCTTGTAATAGTGAAGGGTGTTCGTTCTGGCATCAACGAAGGTGTAACCAAGAATTGAACTCTGGTGGGAATTAATACTGGTCATTCCAGTGAAGTAGTAAACCCGTCCTTTATAGGCATATGGGGTGAGGGTGTCGCCACCTTCAGTTCCAGCTTCAGTCGGTTTCATAACATCGCTATGACCACCAAAACTTGTGGCGTTCCAGAATCCGTGACGGTACTTACCGAACGCAGAAACTTCCTTAGCTACGAAGTCTGGTGAAACTGAGATATCCACGAACTTTGGTACCTTGGTTGGTGAATAAACGGAAACCTTACCCGTAATTGTGTTCAAAACGGCAACCTTATAGTTGCGGTAGTCATAGTTCCGGTTAAAGTAAGAGATTGGTTTGACAAGCGTTCTAACGTAGTATGGAGTTCCCTTATCGTCGACTTCAAGCTGAGAAGTATTGCCGACCATTGAGTAACCAAGGGTGTGAGCGCTGATCCGCCTATCAGCATCATTATTGAAATACGCACTAGGCGTGTACTTCATTGGTTTGCTAATGAACTTAGGATCTGCATTCTTGTCGGTTGCGTTAGTCATAAAGTAACCGGGAACCTTTTGGTAGTGGATGTACCGCCAAAAACCACCCGAAAATTCAACGGGAGCCACATAAACCATCTTGTTCTTGTACATTTGAACCCGCATGTGGTTGAGATCATACACGTTTGAGTTTTTGAAACTGTTTAATGAGTTGTTCATATCAGTTGAAACGGTTTGAGGGGCGTTAACAACTGGACTCTCATCGCCTCCCTTGATAACTGGCATTGGGGCTGACTTAGTATCATTGTTAAGGTCAGTTTTGATTGAATTCACTGATGGTAGTGGGTTCAATTGGGTAATTAGGCCGGTGACTCCTGAAAGAAGGAACATGATAACCACCGCAATAACAGCGACTGCAGCCACTTTACCGGTGATCCCAATGGTATCAGTAAGTTGGTTAAATAACTGCCCTAAAACCCCAGTTCGTTTGGAGCTACTCTCTTTAACGGTGGTTGTATAGAGTAGTCGTTTGAGAGCCCAAACCGCAATCATTCCACCAATGAACCAGAACAGCCACCCGTCGATCAGTGATGGGTAAGCAAGGTCAGGTAGGTTGAAGTAGGTATTGATATAGCTAACGATGAACAGAAGGACAACGATTGCGGTGCTGATGGCTCGACCCTTGCGGTCAGAAATAAATAAGAACCATAAGTATGGAATTAGTAACCCAGATAATTTAACGAGCGCAATTAGAGCAAAATATAGTAGCATTTATAAACTCCTTTGATTGAATAAATTGAATACAATAGTTAGTTAAGCTGTGAAACCTGCTTTCCCCAAAACAGGACGAATGCATTAGAGCCCAAATGAGTTCCGACAACCGGGCCAATTTGACCAATCTGGTAACTCGCATTTGGATATTTATTAGCTAAATCTGATTGCCATTCCTCAACGGCAGCTAGATTGTTGGTACCAGTAACCATAACATGTAACGGAAACTCGGATGCTTGATAAGCAGCTGCAAATTTAGACTCGATATCTTTCTTTGCCTTTTTCATGGTCCGAATCTTATCTACAGCCACAATCTGATGGTTTTCGTTTAGTGACAAAACCGGTTTGATCTTAAGAATCCCGCCTGCAAACGCAGCAGCATTTGTAAGTCGGCCACCATGGACCAAATTTTTCAAATCATCGACAACAAAGTATTCGTCAAAGGATGATCTGATTTCGGAAACCTTATCAGTGATAGTTGCGACTGATTTGCCTTGGTTAGCAAGAAGGGATGCATATCTAACTAAATAGCCCATTGGTTCGACTGTAATGTAAGAATCATAGACAGTCACTTCAGCTTTATCATAATTATCAGTGGCCATCTTCAGATTGTTCACAAAACCGGTAATTCCTGCGGTTAAATGGATACTGATGATTTTGGTGTAGCCCTTGGCAACCAATTCGTCGTACTTTAGAATCATTTGCTGTGGAGTTGGTGGGGCCGTTGTTGGCAATTTGCTTAGGTGGGATAGTTGACTGTAAAAATCCTCGTTGGTGATGTCAATGCCTTCCTGATAGCTGTGGCCGTTAATGGTAACGGAAATTGGGACTACGTAAACGTTATCCATTTCGGTCACCTGTTGATCAGTTAGGCCGGCTGTGCTATCGGTGACAATTGCAATTTTTTCCATAAAACCGTCCTTCTTCGCATAATATCAAGGAAAGTATAACACATTAAGGAACAGGTCGTTGACGATTTCTTATGAAAAGATTATGAAAAGCGCGACATTTTTTTGGAAAAATTTTCATTTTTATATTGACATTCGATTATTATGATGGTTTAATTGCAACAATCTCATAATTTTAATGCTATTTTAATTTTATTCGAATCGAGGTAATGCGTATGAGTAATGCTGTTAGTGAACCAGAAGAAAAACACACAGTTAAGGAATATGTCTATTTAGTATCTGCAGGGGTGTCAAACGCCGTGTTAGTCATGTTAGGAATTGGTTTGTTAACTCAAGCTATTGCTAATTTCGTGCATTGGCCTCAATTACATCAAGTGGGTGCAATCGCTCAATGGTTATTGGCGCCAGCTTTCGGAGCAGCCGTCGCATCACAGTTGAAAACAAATACTTTGGTATTATTCTCATCAATGATTTCCGCAACAGTGGGTGCAAACGCGGTTTACTTCACTCAATCAGCTGTCCACGCAAATACTGCAACCGGAAACCAAATGGCTGAGGCCGCTTCGTCTGGAATTTTCACCACAGGACAACCAATCAGTGCGGTTGCTGCTGGATTAGTTGCTGCTTTGGTTGGTAAGTACCTTACGGGTAAAACACCACTTGATATGATGTTAGTACCTTTGGCAGCTACTCTTGTGGGTTCAATCGTTGGATTAGGGTTAGCTAGTGTTACCACTCCAGCTTTGAACTGGTTGAGTGCTTTCATTGCCCAATCAATGCAAGTTAATCCATTGATTGGTTCAGTTGTAATCTCACTTGCATGGTCATTATTCCTAATGACGCCCGCATCATCGGCGGCTCTTGCGGTTGCGATTATGCTTGATCCATTATCATCAGGTGCTGCATTGATTGGAACTACTGCTCAGTTTGTTGGATTTACAATCATTTCATGGAGACAAAATGATCTTGGTGCAAACATTGCTCAAGGAATCATTACTCCTAAGGTTCAATTCCCTAACTTGTTGGCCAATCCACGGTTAGCTATTCCAACCTTCACTGCTGCTGCAATTGCAGCCCCAATCGCCACCCTATTCTTTAACTTCAAGGTTAGTTACACGCTTGGTGGGCTTGGATTGAACTCATTAATTGCCCCAATTACATTGGCTTCAACTGATTTGAATATGCTGGTTGCGTATATCGTAATGGGTATCGTAGTTCCAGCTATCATCTCAATCGTTGTATATAGGTTGTTGTTGGCACTTCACTGGGTTACAAACCAACAGTTGCATTTGGAAATCGTTTAGATTTAATTTGACATAGTAAGAAATTTTAAAAACACATAGTAAAAGAGGCAATCAGGGTTTCTGATTGCCTTTTTTGTCATTAAAGATTATTTTTGTAAACTTAATCGCAATCCACAAAAACAGAATCGCAAACCCAATTGAGATTATGATTAGTAACCAGTTTCTCGCTGGGAATGCCGTGGTTAATAACCAGAAAAATACCAAAAGCATAATATAGGATGGTAATAAGGTGATGAATCTGATCCACTTTGGTTTGCTACTATCCTTCCAAAATGATGTGAGTGAATCTGCGAAAAGAGACATGATAATATCAGAGATAAAATCGAACAAGGTGTCCTCCTGAAGATACTGTGCTTATTATCATAAATCGTATCAAGTATTTTTATGTCGGTCAATCAACTCCACATTACATTTTATTCAAAACCCATCATGATTTAACAGCTGCAATTCACCCGTTTCGGCATTAAGGTTTCCGGAAATTTGGGTTTGTTAGGTGAAGGCGAACACTTTGAAATCAATATTTTTTACGAATCCGCTGATATCACTGAATGCAAAGATTCTTTGCTAGTAATGGCTGTAAAATGCCAGTATTCTTAAAATGAAAGAAGGGATAAACGTGGAATTTGGTAACAGAATTAAGCAAGGCCGAATTAATAAGGGGTTGACGCAACAGGAAGTTGCCGATGAGCTTAACGTGTCTCGACAGACGATTTCAAGTTGGGAGAATGAGAAGAGTTACCCCGATATTAATAGTCTGATTGAACTAAGTAATAAATATCAAATTTCACTAGATGTCCTTCTTAAGGAGGATACTGGTATGAAAGAATACTTGGAAAAGCAGATGGTCTTGAAAAGGATCAAGCCGATTGGTCGGGCATTAATTGCGTTGGACTTATTATTAGTATTAATAATGACGCTGAATGTTTTTGATATTATTAAGGTGCGTGGCGTAGCAATGTTAGTTATGTTAACTGTGCTACTATTCACGTTATATCCTTTAAATAGGTTTAATGATTTTGAATTAGAATTAACTGGAAGAGATCGGTTTCCGAAACTAATAGCCTTTTTATCTGGTAAATGGCTGTGGTATTTGATTTTGGCAACTGTGTTAATTTCGATCGGTTCTTACTTTGTTTTTGGTGTTGATCGATTGTCTGGATATTTTACGGGAACCGCTGCTGCTTTGATCATGTTGAAAGTAGCGGTCAAATATAGAAAAAAAGCTGAGAGATAAAGTAAATGATGTGTAGTTGATGGATATTGTCCCATTTTAGATAAAAAATATGGCGTTTAAATAATGCACCCCATAAATGTTAGATTTATATCTAACTTTTATGGGGTGCTTCAACTTAATACCGTTTTTTAGAGGTATTAAGGTATGTCTGAGTCTATTAAATGATTTGGTTGGCCAATTATTACCCAACCGTTACGCGTTCTTTTCCAACGCTCAATACCGTATCCTTGGCTGTAAACAGTGGGATTTGGTGATTAAGGGTTTCGAGAACTAAGCTTCGGTCAATTGTTTTTTGGTCGTCAGTTGCCACAACGAATGCAACATCTTCAGGCCAATCCATTCCCTTTGCATAGTTGATAATGGTGAAACCATCATCTTGTAGTTCCTTACCAAGCGCTTGGTCGTGGCTGTCCGTATCAGACAGGATAACGTTCTTAGCGGTGGAATTAGTGACGTAGTGATATGAGTCAAAGAGAGCGTTATGAAGGGCCTCTTGGAGGGTTGCCCCTTCACCGATATCTTCACCGGTTGATTTCATTTCTGGACTCAATGCAGTTGGAGCATCAGGGAGTTTAGCAAACGAGAACACAGGGGCTTTGACGTACACATTATCTGGTTCTGAGTGCAAACCAACTTCCAAGCCAACTTCAGCTAATGATTTACCAAGAATCAGTTGAGTAGCCAATTGAGCTAAGTGAAGTTTAGTGATCTTACTCATGAAAGGTACGGTCCGTGATGCTCGTGGGTTAACTTCGATAACGTAAACGTCGTCAGCAACGATAAACTGAATGTTCATCATTCCGATGGCATGAACTTCCTTACCAATCATAGTAGCAATGTTGACGATCTTTTCTTTCTGGTCGGCAGTTAGGTGCTGTGGTGGGTACATAGCGATAGAATCTCCTGAATGGACACCAGAGCCTTCCAAATGCTCCATGATACCAGGGATGAAGACATCCTTACCATCACTTAAAATGTCGACTTCACATTCAATTCCGCGAACGTACTTGTCAATTAAGATTGGTTGACCAGGGCTAGCCTTCAAGGCTGGCTCGATGTAAAGTTGGAGGTCAATTTTCTTTTCAACAACGGCCATTCCCCGACCACCTAAAACGAAACTAGGGCGAACAAGAACTGGGTAACCGAGGTTATTTGCAATTTCCTTAGCTTCTTCGGCGTTCATAGCTGTAGCGCCTTGTGGATGGGCAATATCGTGCTTGATCAGCAATGATTCAAAGTCGTGACGGTTTTCAGTTTGTTCAATTCCGTCCATCGAAGTACCGAGAATCTTAACGCCATGCTTGGTGAGATCTTCAGTCAAGTTGATTGCGGTTTGACCACCAAACTCAACGATAACTCCGATTGGTTTTTCAAGATTAATAACGTTCATAACGCTGTCAATCGTAAGTGGTTCAAAGTATAGCTTGTCAGAGATTGAGAAGTCAGTTGAAACTGTCTCGGGGTTATTGTTGATGATAATGGCGTTGTAGCCAGCAGCCTGAATAGCTTGTACACAGTGAACGGTTGCGTAGTCAAATTCGACACCTTGACCGATTCTGATTGGACCGGCACCGATAACTAGAACACTGTTACCAAGTGGTTCACTTTCGTTTTCAGTTCCCACTGTACTGTAGAAGTATGGGGTTGAACTTTCAAATTCGGCAGCACAAGTATCAACCATTTTGTAAACCAGTTTTTGGTCAGTTTGCGTTTCTAACTTAGCAATTTCTGATTCTGAAATTGAGTTGACAGCCATGATTATGTTGTTGGTAAATCCGAATTTACGGGCTTGTTGCAATAAATCAGCTGTTAACTGGGTAGATGCAAGTTTGCGTTGTAGATTGATAATGTTTTCAAGCTTGGACAAGAAAAACTTGTCAATTTTGGTGGCATCGTAGATAGTGTCCAATGAGATTCCCTTACCAATTGCAGTGAATAATTGGAAGATTCGAACGTCGGTTGGGGTCTTGATGTCTTCTAACAGGGTGTCAACTGAGTGGCTTGCATCCTGTTCTGAAATTAGTTCAGTTTGCAGTTTGTCATTTAACTCGAGTGAAGAAACAGCCTTAAGGAGTGATTCCTCAATCGTTGTTCCAATAGCCATTACCTCACCAGTAGCCTTCATTTGGGTTCCGAGAGTATTGTCGGCGTGGGTAAACTTATCGAATGGGAAACGAGGAATCTTGGCAACCACGTAGTCTAAAGCTGGTTCAAACATTGCGTAGGTTGTCTTGGTGATTGGGTTGATAATTTCATCAAGATTCAAACCAACGGCGATTTTAGCCGCAATCTTTGCGATTGGGTAACCAGTTGCCTTTGATGCAAGGGCAGATGACCGACTAACCCGCGGGTTAACTTCGATGACGTAGTATGCTTCGCTGTCTGGATCTTGGGCGAGTTGGACGTTACAGCCACCTTCGATTTTAAGGGCGTTGACGATTTCAAGAGATGCGTCACGCAGGCGTTGGTATTCTTTATCGGTCAAGGTTTGCGTTGGGGCAAACACGATTGAGTCACCGGTGTGAATTCCGACTGGATCAAAGTTCTCCATTCCCGTAACGATAATTGAGTTACCGTTGTGGTCTCGCATAACTTCAAATTCAATTTCTTTATAGCCAGCGATACTTTGTTCGATCAAACACTCTGTGCTTGGTGACATTGTCAAACCGCGACTAAGAATCTTTTTCATTTCGGCTTCATCTTTGGCGATACCACCACCGGTTCCGCCAAGGGTGTAGGCTGGTCTGATGATTACTGGGTAGCCGATTGAAGCCGCAAAGTCTAAACCAGTTTGCAGGTCAAAGACAGTTTTAGATGCGGGGATTGGTTCGCCGAGTTCTTTCATCAATGATTTGAACTCTTCCCGGTCTTCGGCTTGGTTGATAGTGTGTAAACTAGTTCCGAGAAGTTCGATATCTAGTTCATCAAGAATTCCATCCTTGCTCAATTCAACGGCAAGGTTCAAACCAGTCTGACCACCAAGGGTTGGTAGGATTGCATCTGGTTTTTCATCTTTGAGAATTTTCTTTAGGCTAGGAACGGTGAGGGGATCAAGGTATACCTTATCCGCAATTTCATCGTCAGTCATGATAGTAGCGGGGTTTGAGTTAACAAGAACCACTTCATAACCTTCTTCACGAAGGCTCAGGCACGCTTGGCTTCCTGAGTAATCAAACTCGGCAGCTTGGCCAATAACGATTGGGCCAGAACCAATGATGACGATTTTGTTAATGTCTTTACGTTTAGGCATTCTTTACTCCTCCTTCAATCATTTCAATGAATTGGCTAAATAGTTTGCGAGCCTCATGTGGTCCAGGGGCTGCTTCGGGATGGTATTGGACTGAGAAGATTGGCTTACCTGGGTAGCGTAATCCTTCACAGGTCTTGTCGTTAACTTCTACTGCTGTTAGTTCGAGTGGAGTATCAGCGAGTGAATCAATGTCCACAGCGTAACCATGATTTTGAGAAGTAATGTAGATTTCACCAGTAAGGAGATTCTTGACGGGGTGATTAATTCCCCGGTGACCAAATGGTAACTTGTAGGTTTTAGCACCATTAGCAAGTGCTAGTAATTGATGGCCAAGACAGATTCCAAACGTTGGGTACTTTTCTTGGAGCTGTCTGATAATTGGTAGGAAATGCATGTAATCTGTTGGATCGCCAGGCCCGTTAGATAATAGGATGCCATCCGGATTCAGGTTTTCGATATCTTCAAACGTTGCATCAGGTGTAACAACCGTTACATTAGTTCCCTGATACTTAAGTTGGGATACGATATTATCCTTAACCCCAAAGTCGACTAATACCACGTGGTGACTGTTTTTATCGGCTGAATTAGAAATCTGTTGTGATTCGATAACTGACAGCGATGGGTTTCCGGTTTGCTTAGCTGGCAAAGGCTTATTAGTAAGACTTGCCTTCATGGTTCCAAAGTTTCTGATAATTTTAGTAAGTTTCCGAGTATCAATGTTTGCGATTCCAGGTACTCGCTCTTGCTTTAAGAATGAGTCAAGGGTAATCACGCTTTGATAATGAAATACCTTATCGCTTACTTCGTGAACGACTACGGCACTGGCTTGAGCGTTCTTAGATTGGCTGGTTTCCATTGAGATACCGTAGTTTCCAATCAGTGGATAGGTAAACGTAATGATTTGGCCCTGGTAGGAAGGATCGGTAATTGACTCCTGGTAACCTGTCATGCTGGTGGTGAAGACGATTTCGCCGTCAATTTCGGCTGCTAAGTCACCGAATGCGGTTCCGACAAACGTTTCTCCATTTTCCAAAGTTAAATATTTTTTCATTTCCAAACCTCCCGGTTAATAACATGGCAAAGTAATTTTCTAAAGAATAAAAGTTTTTTGGGAAAGTGTCAAGAGTAAATATGCAATATTTTGGACTAAAACTGAATAAAAATAGTTATATACCAAAATTATTGAATAAAATTCATCGCATGTAGTGACAGATTAAACTGTTTTTTATTATTCTCATCCTATAACCGCCCCTAAAAAAATACTGATGGTGATGAAATTGGATAAATACCCAAAAAAATAACTTGCCATTAGCTGAGATTGGGGTTTATAATTACAGACAAATAAATAGCCTTTAACGATAACCCAGAGAGGTTAGTAAGGATTCTAAACAGTAAGCCATTGATGAAACTGGTCAGCCTCCTTACCCAAACTGGGTATCGGGGCTGATTTTTATTTAGATTGTTAATTTGCTCCCGTGAGGGCAAAACGCGAATATTAATACAACGGGATTTCTGTATTAAGGCGCTTTGCACACACGGCAAGGCGTCTTTTTTAGGAGGAATTTTGACCATGATTGATATGACAACCCAATTACTAAGTTTGGAAAATGTTGTAAGCATGGAGGATTTAAGCGTTGCCGATGTAATGAGTTTGATCAGAGAGGCTAATGATTTTAAGAACGGTAAACAGGTGGATCTGGTTAGACCTACATACGCTGCCAACCTGTTCTTTGAAAATAGTACGAGAACTCACACTAGTTTTGAAATGGCAGAAAGAAAGTTGGGAATGACCGTTGTTAACTTTGACCCTGCCGCTAGCTCAGTGAAAAAGGGCGAAACTTTAGGAGACACATTAAAGACTCTCCAAGCAATTGGGGTTGATATGGTTGCTATCCGTGACCGCAAGAACGAGTACTATAAGGATTTAGTTGAAGATCCAAATATCCACATGGCAATTGCTAATGCTGGTGATGGTTCGGGTCAACATCCTTCCCAATCACTACTTGATATGATGACCATCTACCAAGAATTTGGTAACTTTAAGGGACTCAAAGTTGCCATTGTCGGTGACTTATCCCACTCACGTGTTGCTCGTTCAAACATGGAAGTTCTTACTAAATTAGGTGCCAAGGTATACTTTGGCGGCCCAAAGAAATGGTTTACCGATGACTTTGCTGAATATGGCGAATGGCGGGAAATTGATGAATTAGTCCCAGAGATGGATGTAATGATGTTTCTCCGAGTCCAACATGAACGGTTAGCCGCAGATGAGAACGGCTCATTCTCAGACGTTAAGTATCACCAACAATACGGTTTGACTAAAGACCGCGAACGACAAATGAAGGACGATGCAATTATCATGCATCCAGCTCCAGTTAATCGGGATGTTGAAATTGCGGATGAGTTAGTTGAATGTGACCGTTCAAGAATTTTTGAACAAATGAAGAACGGTGTCTTCGTTCGGATGGCAATTATCGCAAGTATGCTAAGATTCAAAAACCTAATCGAGGAGTAGTTAACGTGAAAACAATTATCAAAAACGGCAAGATTCTCCAGGGTAACCAACTAGTTTCAAAAGATATTTTAGTAGAAAATGAAAAAATTACTTCTATAGATAGTAGAATTGATGAGGATAAAGCTGAAAAGGTAATTGATGCAAAAGGGGCGTTCGTTGCTCCGGGACTGATTGATGTTCATGTTCATTACCGTGAACCGGGCTTTACAGATAAGGAAACGATTGAAACTGGAAGCAAGGCTGCAGCTCGTGGTGGATTTACAACGGTGTGTGCGATGCCTAATCTTGACCCAACTCCAGATACGGTTGACCGGTTTAGGGCCCAAAGTAAGTTAAATGAAAATAAGGGTGTTGTTCGTATCAAGCAGTATGCCACAATTACTGAAAATCGAGAGGGCAATCAGTTGGTTGACTTCGATGGTTTGAAACAAGCTGGCGCATTTGCCTTTTCAAATGATGGTAGTGGAATTCAAACTAGCGAAACAATGTTTAACGCTATGAAGGAAGCCAAGCGCGTTAACATGGCGATTGTTGCCCACGTTGAAGATATTAGTTTAGTAGCCGGTGGTGTCCTTGCCGAAGAGGCCGCTGCAAGATTGAATGTAAAGCCAATCTCATGGGTTAGCGAAACTGCGCAAGTTGCCCGTGATTTAGTGCTTGCCCAAGAATCTGGGGCGCACTATCACATCTGTCACGTTTCTTCAAAGCACACCGTTGAGGCCGTTAGACAGGCTAAAAAAGCGGGAATTAATGTGACGTGTGAAGTTACTCCTCATCACTTATTGCTTACCGAGGATGACATTCAAACTGATAATTCCTTCTATAAAATGAACCCACCATTGAGAAGTAAATCAGACCAAGAAGCATTAGTTGCAGGTTTGCTTGATGGAACGATTGATATGATTGCGACTGATCATGCTCCTCACACGGCTGCTGAGAAGGACCAATCAGTAACTAAAGCCCCATTTGGAATTACTGGTAGTGAAACGGCGTTTGCTATGCTATATACTAAGTACGTAAAAGCCGGGATTTTTTCTCTTGATCAATTAATTAATTGGTTAGCTGGTAACCCAAGCTCTGTATTTAATATGGGCGATCTTGGAACTTTAAAAGTTGGTGGTCCCGCTGATATTGCTGTATTCGACTTGGATAACAGTGAAGAGATCAAGAAAGCTGATTTTGCTTCAAAGGGAAAGAACAGTCCATTTGTTGGCGAGAACGTGTATGGAAATACATTGCTGACAATGGTTGACGGCAACGTAGTTTATCAAAAATAGGTTAATAAAAAGAAGAAACGAAAACTTGGTTTGCTGCCAGGTTTTCGTTTTTTGTTTATAGAAATTCAAATTAATATCATAAAATTTAATTTAACAATATTCCAAAAATATGTAATAATGAGGCTGAATAAAACTTTTGGAGGTCCACAATGACATATAAAATTGGTGTGATTCTCGGAACAACCCGAACGGCTGCTCTTGGGGACAAGATTCTTAGTTACTTAAAGAATCGGTTTCAAAGTAATGATGAGTTTGAATTTACTTGGTTACGGTTGAAAGATTACCCACTTCCCTTGTACGACCATGAGGAAACGCCACTTTCAAACCCAATCCAGAATCTGGAAGGGATTGAGAAAAAGTGGCTTAATGATATTGCCGCTCAGGATGGCTACATTATCCTAACGCCAGAATATGACCATGCAATTACCGGAGCCCTTAAAAATGCCCTTGATTATATTGGCGGTGAAGTTGACCATAAGCCAGTTCAAGTGATTTCATACTCGCACTTTAGTGATGGTGGGATGTTAGCAGCGGAGTCAATTGTTGAGATTCTTCAAATGTTAAAGATGATGGTCCTACCAGAACCAGTGTTAGTTTGGAACGCTGACCGCAACTTTAGTGATAACGGTGAGTTGGTGATGAGTGCGGAAAACAGTTCTCACTTTGAGAAGCGGTTTGGTGACGCATTTAACGATATTAAGTTCTATACTAAAGTTTTAAAAGATAATCCATTTCATAGATAAAAATATAAAAAAGTCCAATCGGAAACCAATTTAGTTTCCAATTGGACTTTTTGTATTATTTTGGTTCTGGGCTACCGATTACTCGGACCTTGAACACTGAGTCAATGCCGGCTAGATTATCTGTTAACTTATCTTCCTGATTCTCATTTAGGTGGTTAACATCGATTACTGTGTAAGCAACTTTCTCTTTAGCTGCGTTCGACATACTTTCGATGTTGATTCCCATGTTGGCAAGTGAAGTAGCGATTTGACCAACCATGTTAGGAATGTTTTTATGAATAATCGTGATTCTAAATGGACTGTTCATTGGGACAGTTAGGTTTGGTAAGTTAACTGAACCTTCAATGTTTCCAGTTTCTAGGTACTGGACGATCTTTGATGCTGCCTGAGTTGCCCCGTTGATTTCAGCTTCTTCCGTTGAGCCACCGATATGGGGAGTGATTACTACATCATCTCGATTTAGCAAAATGTCGTCGCCGAAGTCGGTCATATAATTCTTTAAGTGGTGATTATCTAAGGCAGTAACTGCTGCTTTATTATTAACGATGCCACCACGAGCAAAGTTGAGGAGAACAGCATCATCTTTCATTACAGCTAGTTGGTCATCACCGATCATACCAGTGGTTTCTTCGTTTTTTGGAACGTGGACTGTCACGAAATCAGCGTTTTCAAGGGCTTCATCTAAACTTTGAGCCCGTTTGATAGAAGTTGAAATTCTCCATGCGGCATCTGACGAAAGGTATGGATCGTAACCAATAACCTTCATTCCAAGGGCGTTAGCAGCATTCGCAACAAGAGAACCAACGTGACCAACTCCAATAACTGCCAGAGTTTTGCCAGTCAATTCCTCCCCGTTGAATTTGGTCTTATCCTTTTCTGCCCGGAGCGAAATGTCAGCACCACTATTTTGGGCGGAGTATGCTGCAGCTGCAAACAGGTTTCTAGATGCGGCAACTAACATTGCGATTACCAACTCTTTAACGGCGTTAGCGTTACTTCCTGCGGTGTTGAAAACGGCAATTCCTGACTCTGTAGCACGGTCTAGTGGGATGTTGTTGAAGCCGGCACCTGCTCTGGCAATTACCTTTAAATTAGCTGGAAATTCGTGTTTATGAAGGTCAACTGATCTAATTAGGTAACCATCCGCATTATCGTCTTGGTTGATTTGGTACTTATCGGTAAATTTATCAAGTCCTGCTTGGGCAATAGCGTTAAAAGTTTTAATCTGATACATATTTATTTCCCCCTAATTGTTAGTTTCAAATTGATGTAGAAATTCAACGAGCGCCTTAGCCCCTTCGAGTGGCATGGCATTGTACAAACTAGCTCGCAAACCACCAACGCTTCGATGACCTTTTAGGTTCATCAGTCCAGCTGCCGTGGCTTCACTAACTAGTTTGGCATCTAAGTCCTCATTACCGGTTGTGAACGGAATATTGGTGAGTGACCGATCGGAAACCTTGATGTTATTGCTGAATAGTTTGGAGTTATCAAGGAATTCGTACAAAATTCCGGCTTTTTCCTGATTGATTTTTTCCATGTTGGCAACCCCACCGATTTCGTTCAGTAACCATTTGAGGACCAAATTAACGGAGTAGATTGAAAATACTGGTGGTGTATTGAACATCGAATTCTTTTTGATCATCAGATTGTAGTCAAGAATGCTTGGGACAAACTCAGCTTGACTGATGAGTGATTCCTTAACGATGACAATGGTAACTCCCGCCGGGCCAACGTTTTTTTGAGCTCCCGCGAAAATCATGCCATAATCGGAAACCTGGTACTGTTCGGCTAAAAAGTTAGATGACATATCCGCCACGACAGGGATTCCTGGATTACCAGCATTCTTATGGTAAGCCGTTCCTTCAATGGTATTGTTCATTGTGACGTGAAGGTAATCGTAGCCTGAGAGGTTGTTTTCTTGATTTAGCCGAGGGAGTTCAGTGTACTTTTTGCTCTTAGTGGACTTTAGAACGTCGGCTTTGAAGCCGATTTTTAGAGCTTCTTGATATGCTCTGTCAGCCCAATGGCCACTGTCTAATACGGCGATTTTCCTTTGATCACCAGCCATATTCATTGGAGCAGCGGCAAACTGACCAGTTCCGCCGCCTTGAAAAAATAGGACTTGATAACCGGCAGGGATGTTTAACAGCTTCGTTAAGTTATCCTTAGCTTCATCGATGATTTCATCAAACATTTGGGAGCGGTGAGAAATCTCTAGAATACTCATTCCAGAATCATTTAAAGATGGTAGTTCTGCCTGAATTTGCTGAATTACGGGTTTGGGTAACACTGCTGGACCTGCTGAAAAATTATAAACCGTCATTTTTTCCACTCCTTAAAATATAAAAAGGCTCCTACAGAATTAGTTCTGTAAGAGCCCAAGTTGCACAATTAGCGGTCTTACAGAGATAGTTCCATGTAAGACCTTTCGTAAATTCACGCGAAAGTAGGCCTACATAGAAATCAATGCAGACCAGGAGGATGAGCTATTTAGTTGATTGATTTGAATCGTCATAGTGACCTCCACTTATTTCGTCTATACATAAAATTTAACAAATATTAGATTATAAAGCAATGAAAATAACTAATTATTTTAAAATAAAAGGTTCTACAATATCTGTTGTTGGTGATAGATTTTTCTATCACTGATAGCAGATTTTTTTGTATATTCTAAAGGTACACAAAAACGGAGACCTTCCGTTTAAAATCACCCGACTAAAAGCGTTCAAAGAAAGGACTCCGCATGGATAATATTAGCAAAGATTTACTAAGTATTAAAGATGAAAATATAACTTTGATTGATAGTTCGGTTGGCGATGATGGTATTACTAGAATCCAAGCTACGCTTGATTATGTTCCTAAGGCATGTGAACACTGTGGAATTATTAATGAAGGCCAAATAACAAAATATGGTTGGCGGACGACGACCATCAGGTATCCAAGAGCTATTGGTAACACAGTGATTTTAATTTTGAAACGCCGTTATTTCTGTTGTAAAGAAGATGCTAACAAACCACATTACTTCTTAGCACAAACCAGTATCGTCCCAAAAAACTGCACTATTTCATACGCTACTCGAAAACTTTGTTTAGAAAAGCTGACCG
>NZ_CATNVB010000020.1 GCF_951230165.1 Lentilactobacillus sp. Marseille-Q4993 | reverse complement strand
GTTGTTATGGCTTTAAAAATATGGCCCATTTATTCATCAGAATCAGATTGATTCATGATTAGACAAAAAAAGCATCACCTTTCGGCGATGCTTCAGAAACTTCATCAATACGATTTGACTAAGTTCCTCTTTTTTTCTTATACTTAGTTGATTTCCATGATAAATTTCTTGTTACCGGTAATGAACTTACCATTATTTAGAACAAATGTTGTTCTTAGTTTGGTTTTAACAATCTTCTTAACCTTGAGCTTAGTTGCATATTTGTAATGATGAACCTTACCGGAAAAACTCTTACTCTTGTATGAATTAATTCCAGTCTTTGAGATTACCTTTACATGATGCTTAGCTAATGATTGATAGTAAAGTGGTTGAACATACTTAGAACTTGCGGTAATGTAACCCGTCCTTTTATAGTTCTTAGTATGCTTGTTCATATCAACGACCTTATAGCGAGCAACCCCATTAGCATTCTTAGTTTTAGAGATTACTTTGAATTCAGGTCGTTTAGTCCGACTTTGCTTCTTATAAGTTACAATTCGAGTTGAGCTATCGAACTTGGTTCCCTTATAAAGACGAACTTTTTTAGTTGCGTACAACATCGTTCCCTTTTTGTAACCTTTGTCTTTTGATACAGTATTGTTATCCACACTACTGCTAGACTGATTCCCATTAGCATCTGAACTTGAACTATTAATTGCAGATGAAGATGAAGAAGTTACCTGTGATGAGTCAATCTGTGAACTACTACTGCTAGTTGATCCACTAGGTACCGTCGACCCGTTACCTGTACCACTAGTTGATTGTTCAATTGAACTGCCTGGCTTAGCAATTTCTAATTGTCCATTACCAGTACCAACCTTAACATCGATGGTTTTATCTGTATCATCCTGCTTAAATTCACTAACCTTTTTACCGTTCCAGAGGACGTTATATTGAGTACCAGTAGCGGTTGGTAAAGTGATTTTCAATTGTAACGTATGATCTTTTCTCGTAACATTTTCAACATCGAACCGGATTGCAGAATTATCTTTGTTAGTAACAGCCTTTGTATAACGGTCTCCTGCAAATTCGTAGGCGGTTTGAGAGTCAATCAAATTAAGTTTTTGTCTCATTCCATCTTCTGGTGTGATTTCGTAAGTCTTATCAGTACTATTAACGTTAGCACCGTAACCAACAGTTCCAAAAATTGGGTCAGTTGCGACATCAGCGGAAAGAACTTGAAGGGCTCCAAATAGTGCCAAGTCCCCTTCACCAGATGTTTGTCTCCAACCATTATGAAGAGAGCCAGCTCCGGTCTTAGCAACTGAGTTTTGGTTTGGTTGTGCCCAGTTGCCTAACTCAGCCTGATAAGTCCATGAAACAGCACCATTGTTTTCTTGATCAGAATCAATTTGACCAGTGTTAATTTGAGTTAAGTTACCCAACTTAGCTGCGTAATTTGAACGTTGAGCAATTCCTCTTTGATCAGCGGTTAAACCATTATCTTGAGAAACTAGCCAATTGTTCATTGCTGTATCTGCAAGTGATGTCGTGTACTGGAATTGCCACCAATTTTCACCATCAATCGTTACAGGAACGCCATATTGATACCACAATGGTTGAACACCACGATCCGCTCTTGTTTTCATATCTACCATGGCCATAAGTCGCTTGTCATTATACATATTACCAAGCATGTATACAGATTCCTCACCAGTATTATCGTAGTTCATTTCTGAACCAAATGGATATTTCTGGGAAGTATAAGTGGTGTACTTTTGCTTCATCCAATTTTCGACATTACCTGCCTGCTCAGTCATCCCTTCCGATTTCAGAGCAGAAATAAATTGAGGAACTGTTGATTCGCCCATCAAACCATCATCTTTATATCTAATTCCGCTATTAGTGTAGCAAGCTTTGAAGATATTGTAGGCCATCTTCAAATAAGCATCGGCTGCATTTTTAACATCTTTATCTTTGGCAACTGGGTATGAGCTAACATCATACTTAATCAAATCTGGATTCTGTTTAGCAATTTTATACATCTCATAGAACGTATTATAAATGTGAATATATGAGTATGAACGCCAAGTGTACGAAAGATTATCGTTCTTTTCACGTAACCAATCTGGAACACCATAGTCACTATGATGATTTTTCATCAAGTTATCCCAAATTCCAGTGTGTAAGTACTTATCAAGGGCTTGAACTTGGTCCTTATTAGGAATTTTTGTGTTCATATCCGCAAGGAAGAGACCGTGAGTCAAGCCCCAATCATCACCCCAGCCACCGTAAGCGGTGGTGAAGTCATTTACAGTTGCTTTTTTATCCATCGACCAGTCATCAAAAATTTGGTCGTTGAATTTACCTGAATTTTGAATTTGAGTTTTCAATAGAAATTGGGCGTGTTTTTCTAACGATTTTTCAGGATTTTGTAAAACATCGTACTGTAACGTTGTCTTTTTTGCTTGACCGTTCAATTCATAATTCACAATAATATTGTTACGACCTTCGGCCTTAAACGCAATATCGTAAATGTAGTAATTTTCACCATCTTTAGTAACTGTCTTTTTATAAGTGGCAGTTCCTAATTCATCTGATAATCCATCAGCACTAATTTTGTTTTGATCAGAACTCTTTTGCTTAGAAACTTCATCATTGTGCTGATTTTGGAAACTAAAGCTGATTTTATCCTTTGGCACCTTAGTATGAAGATACATTTGACCCTTTGCAATTCCAGTTGAGTCCTTGGTCAAAACCATACTTGGAACTGAAACCGCATCAACTAATCCCTCATCGTACAACGCTTTCTTCAAGTTAGTTTCATATTTAGTACTTGTCATATCACCTGAAACAGCTGTTGAGTTGCTATTCGTTTGATGAGTTGTTTGCTTATTAGATTGCAAGTCAGACGCGCTAAAGTTGAAAGCGTATGTCTTACTCTCGCCAGGATTCAACACCGTTGCGGTACTTGGTAAATAGCCTCGATTACCAGTTGGGCTGATTGCCTCTGAGTTAACATAGAACACATTTAAGCCATTATCCCAGCCAGTAGTACCAGCCACATTAGCACCAAACCTTGGCATGCTCCATTGCTTTTCATCCGTAGTCTTAGTACCATCATCTTCCCAGTGATCCTGGTATTCTAACTTTGCATCCGTTGATTGATCAGGAGTGAAAGTCAAAAAATTCCCAATTCCACTTGGTCTGGTTGTATAAATGTACGATGAGTTTTGGCCAACAAAGCTGTGGAAAATAACTGAGTTTTCATAAGCCATATCAAGCTGTGACTTACCATTTGTTGGTTTGTAATGCCAGTACTCTCTAAATGGCATTGGTAATCCAAAGTCCCCGACCGTCAACTTATCCTTAGTATTATTTTTTAGTGTAATGCCCCAGTGAAGATGACCACTGGCGTCTAAAGTATAGGTTTCTGTCACTACCATGTTTTTAATTCCATCACCAGTAGTACTACTAGAATTGGGTGTGTACGTAACCACAACAGAATTATTATTTACACTCAGTTTTCTAACTGATACTGGCGATTGAGATGTATATTCTTTCGTCCAAGGCATCGTTGAGTTAGCGTCGCCCTTTTTAGTCCTGAACATCAATTCACCCATCCATTGATGAGCAGCATTATTTTGTTTAGGGTTATCCTTGTAGTTCATAACATAGTTAGTATCAAATGCATCGTTGGCTAAGTACAAACCATCGATTTCACCAGAGCCACCAATTTCAACCTTAAACTTGTCATTGTTGAGGATATAACCATCATTGTTCTTGGTAACAGTAGCATTCTTATCAACTTCTATCCCGTTGAGAGACTGTTTACCACTATTATTTACACTAGCGCTTGCTGTCGCTTGTTGCGATTCTGAGCTTGCACTAACCATAGCGGCTGGCATCGCAGTCAAGCATAGAATCGTCGTTGCAAGTACTGTCGCACAACCACCAATTACCTTGTATCTTCTTTTCATTTCTACCTACTCCTTGCCTTTTCCCCTAAAAAAAGTAAACAATCGCCAAGTTGCTACTGCTTTTTAAAAGCACTCCTCCTAAGCCAACTTATGAAATCGTTTTCAATAAAGATGATATCAATCTACTCGTCTAAATAGAATCAAATAAGTGAGGTATTTTTTATAAAATGAAACCGTTTTCTATGACGAACAGGTATTTTTTTGGACAAAAAGAGGGCCAAATTTTCCCGTCAGAATGGCAAAATTCAGGCCCTTTATGTTACTTTTTATAACTACCATTAAAATATTATAAATAGTTACCAATACTCCGACAGCGTACTCAACGGTCCATTTACCAATAGTGTAAAGAACGTATTAAAGATTTCATCACTATCTAGTTCAGGATGGTCAATGATATATTCCACTGTTGCGGTATCAGCCGCACTTATAAACTCAATTGCTAAATCAAGATTAAGGGTATTTTCAGCATTAACCGTATGATTGAGACCAGTTCTAATTCGTTCAGCCAAGTGATCTTTAAACTTCGTCTTAAATCGCTGATCACCATTATCGCTAAATAACCGAGCCAACATCTCCGAATTATCCTTAACGATAACAAAAAGTGACCGTAAGTAGTCTCTTAAATTCGCTTTCATTTGTGAATCTGGGATATTTCGATTAATAAATCCTCGGGGAATCTGCTCCAACACCTGTAAAAATCTATCTTCAATTTTATCAAGCAAATCATACTTATCTAAAAAGTGGCGGTAAAACGTCCCTCGATTGACACCCGCTTTTGTCGAAATATCTCTAACCGAAATCTCTTCGAATGACTTCTCAGCCAACGTATCTAGAAATGCCTTAATTATTTTATTGTTAGTCTCTTCGTTTTTCTTATCGTACCCCATGATTTCTCCTTTTTGAAAATGTAACACTTTGATTCATTTTGACTATCGCTTTAACTCCGTGAGCAGAGTATATTCTTTTGTGGAGATAAGTGCAACACAGTGTTCAATATTCAGGAGGTATTCAAAATGTTTAAAAATAAATTTTTCTGGTTAGCAATTATTGCTTCATTAATTTTGACTCTAGTAATGGTATCGGTTCAGATTCCAATCGCTAAGTCAAAGCCACGGGATATTCCCGTTGCCATAGTCAACGAAGATACAGGCAAGTTAGGATCAAAGGTTGTCCAACAAATCCAGGTTGCCTCAAACAAATCAAGTAAGTCTGATCAAGTTCTTAACTGGAAGCAACTCGATAGTAAAAGAGACGTAAAGGCTGCTATGAACAAGCAACACTACTACGGAACTATCGTTATTCCAAAGAATTTTTCAAAGAAGATTTCAACATTAGTTTCGAACCCCAAAGCTACATCAGCCACAGTTCAAGTCCTAATCAATAAACAAAAGAACAGTACCCTTGCCACCTCAGTTCAAACCATTCTGACTACCATCGTTACTAAAATAGGTGGTGGAATGCGAAGCCAAATCGTCGGTAAGTTGACCGCTGCTCATGCTCAATTACCAGCAGCTACCATTAACAAACTAGCAAATCCAATTATCCCAAAGGTTACTGTCACCCATTCTTATTCAAAATTAGCTTCTGCCAGTTCAGTATTCTTTCAACCAATCTGGCTTACCAGCCTAGTATCAAGCTTAATGTTGTACTTTGCGGTAAATGACAGAAAGTCGTGGCGGTCAAGAAAACACATCATTGGTCTTAAATCGGCACAAGTTGTTGGGGCAGCCATCATTGCCCTCTTGATTGGCTCACTGACTACCGGGTACGTAACCTGGATCTTGGGATATAACTTCAGCGATCCTATTCAAATCGCCAGTTTCCTATCAATCGCTTCATTCGCATTCATCATGCTCTTCTCAGGATTCATATCATGGTTCGGTTTTCCTGCCATAATCATATTTGTCCTATTACTGTTCTTCTCAATTCCACTAATGACACTAGCACCACAACTACTTCCTCACTTCTACCAAGACTACGTTCTTCCTTGGTTGCCAATGAAGTTCCTGTACGACGGAACTAGAAGTATGCTCTACTACCATTCAGGTCTCTGGAACTCAGCCACTACTCATTTACTGATTGTGATGGTCACCGGAGCTGTACTCTTCTTCCTTGAAACATTCTCACCAAAGAAAAACCGTCAGCTAAAAGCTTAAGTAGTATCTAAATAAAAAAAGCATGGGACATAACTAGGTAAATCGAAAAAAGTAGCGATAATTTCATTTTCTTGAAATTTATCGTTATTTTTTTGCTTTCATCCAAATTATTGATACACGCAGTAGCCATCAGGACTGAGGCCCATTATTCATGACCCTCAGTTACTGTTGGCCTTCCGGGGGTGAGACGACGAAAGCATCTTCGTATGCTTTCTGTCTCACCGCCTTTTATTTCCAACTAATTCCAAATAGTCAAATTTGTTTACGCCATTTACTAATTTCTCAATTGCTTGTACAATTAAACAATCAACGTCGTAAAGGATTGTGACTAATGAAAGTTAAAGAAATTACCCTTACCGCCCTAATGACGGCCGTTATTATCGTCCTTGGGTTAGTACCTGGAATTCCCCTCGGATTCATTCCCGTTCCCATCGTGCTTCAAAACCTAGGAATCGTCCTCGCTGGTGAATTGTTTGGACCTAAGATTGGGACCCTTTCCGTCTGGCTGTTCATGTTACTTGTTACCATCGGTTTTCCATTCCTATCAGGTGGGACTGGCGGGATTGCGGTCTTCGTTGGGCCAACTGCCGGTTACTTAATAGCGTGGTTATTCACTCCCGCTCTAGTTGGATTATCTCTAAAACTAGGACAAGCAACAACCAAATGGTGGTCAGAATGGCTAATCGTTTGGATTGCCGGGGTTCTAGTCATGAATCTGTTTGGAATTGTCTGGCTTAGTGTCACTAACCACATTCCACTGACTACCGCTTTAATTTCAGGGCTAGCATTCATTCCCGGTGATACGATCAAATCAGGGATTGCGGTAATTTTGGCAAGAAGACTTAGAAAGCATAATCATTTAGTGGTTTAAATAGACAAAGAAGCTGGAACATAAATAATCATATCGAAAAAATGCAGTGATAATTTCATTTTCATGAAAATTATCATTGCATTTTTGCTTTTATCCAAATCCTTGCTATACGCAGTATCCATCAGGACTGAGACCCATTATTCATGGTTCTCAGTTACTGTTGGTCTTGCGGGGGTGGGACGACGAAAGCATCTTCGTATGCTTTCTGTCCCACCGCCTTTTTACATTACAACGTACGATTTAATTGTCTTTCTGTCATCCATATCTTTATATGCTTGGTCTATTTCTGAAAGTGAATAGGTCTTAGTAAATACCTTACCTGGGTTGATTTCACCATCAAGGACTGCTTTCAACAACTCCCGTTTGTCATACGTAGTTACTGAAGCTGGTCCACCGGCTACCTGAAGGTTCCGGTAAAACAATCCGGTCATATCTTGGCTAGCAGTATGAGGTAACCCCACTCGACCAACGACCGAACCAGGACGGCCAACTTGTAAAGCCGTGTCAGTCGATTGTTCAGTTCCAACACATTCAAGCACGGCGTCAGCTCCTTGACCATTAGTAAGGTCCATGATTTCCTTGATGGCATCATCACCACGGCTTGCAACGTTATCAGTCGCTCCAAACTCCTCAGCGAGAGCTCGTCTGTCCTCATGCCGACTCGTTGAAATAATCTTCTTGGCACCCTTCATTTTAGCTGCAATGATTGCACACAAACCAACGGCACCATCACCCATAACGACAACTGTGTCACCCTTGGAAACATTAGCAACTTGAGCAGCGTGGTAGCCAGTGGCCATAACATCAGCCAAAGTTAATAATGACTTCAACATTGGTTCGCTGTAATCCTCGGGTTTGCCTGGAACTTTAACTAATGCCCATTGACCGTGCTGGAATCGAACGTACTCTGCTTGAACTCCCGCACTGAAGTTATCTTGATGGTTAAGACATGAACCGTCAAATCCTGCCAAACAAGCGGCACAGTGACCACATCCATGAGTAAACGGCGCAATTACAAAATCTCCTGGTTGGACAGTAGTCACATCACTACCAACACTTTCAACAATGGCAAGAGCCTCGTGACCGGAATTTTCTTCCCCTGGTTTGACTTCATTAATTCCCCGGTAATTCCAGAGATCTGAACCACAGACACAGGTCCGCACGATTTTAAGAATTACGTCCCCTGGTTGTTGGATGGTTGGAATTTCGGTATCTTTAATTTCCATTTCACCTGGTTTGGCAAATACGGCTTCTTTCATAGTTAATTCCTCCTCAAATAATTTGATTACACTTATCATGGTAACGCTTAGAGTGGACTAGAGGTCAATAAAAGAATTATGAAATTCAGTTATCTCCTGGCTATTAATTTGAAAGTATTCTACCGTTTAGTGGGAAATGCTGTTACTATGTAAGTAACATGTTATCTAAAAAGTAACACGTAATTACTTTAAATAAAGAGGTCATCTATTATGAAATATGGAATCACCAGAGCTACCGGTCACTTTGGTACTTTTGCAACTAATTATTTAGCCACAAAGGTAGACCCCAGCGACATTATCGCTATCGTTCGCGACCCTAAAAAAGCAGAGAACAAATTACCAGCTGGTATTGGAATTCATCAATCTACATATGAAAACATTGCCGATTTAACTAACGCATTCGAAGGAATCGACAAGCTTCTATTTATTTCATCCGTACCCGGTGGCAAAATTGCCCGCCAAAATCAACATCATAATGTAATCGAAGCCGCTAAACAAGCCGGAGTTAAATTCATCGCCTATACTAGTTTTCCTCAAGCAGAAAATGCTAATACCCCACTCGCAGCCGATCATGTCGCAACGGAAAAAATGTTAGCCGACAGTGGTATCGCTCATTCTAACCTGAGAAATAATTGGTACTTAGAAAACGAAACTAGCTTTCTGGTTGCTGGAAGCAAGGCTCAAACAATCAACTACTCTGCAAAGGACGGCAAGGCTGGCTGGGCACTGGAACGAGAGTACGCTGAAGCTGCAATTAACGTTTTGCTGAAGGATGCTCCCAAGCCCATCTATGAATTTGCTGGTAATTCTAGAAACTACCCTGAATTATTTACTGGAATTAAGGCAGCCTTTGGAACCGACTTTAAGGTAAATCAAGTAACCGATGATGAATATAAACAGGGCCTCATCAATGCTGGGATTGATGAAGGAACTGCTGGATTTATCACAATGACTCAAACATTGATTCGTGAAGGGAATTTGGATGAAAATACAAACGACTTAACCGATATCCTTGGCCATGATCTCACTCCACTTCCCAACGCTATTAGGGAAGTTCTTTCAGAGTAAGGAGTGGTCTATTTTGAAATACTCGCACAAACTAAGTGATGCCGTCCACATACTGGCATTTATTGAGATCAACCAAGGCGGAAACCTTTCCAGTCAAACAATTGCAAGTAGTATCGAATCTAATCCTAGCTTGATTAGAAGAATGATGTCTGAATTATCTCAAGCAGGTCTAATTACCACTCAAGCTGGAAAAAGTTCACCCAAATTAAGCAGAAGTGCTAAAGACATCTCTCTTTTAGACATTTATCAAATTATCGAGGGGAGTACGCCTATCCTACACGTAGATGATGCTACGAATCCTGACTGCGTCATTGGCGCAAACATTCAAGATACCCTTACCAAGGCATATGAACAAGTCCAGAATGCCGCTAATAATGAAATGCACAAGATTAGTTTGCAGAGCATTATTGACGGCATCCTCCTCAGAAGTTCACAATCAAACTAGATATTGTCAGCGTTCCGCCCGTCGTTTCAGCAATAGTAATGGTAAAATGGTAGTTAAGAATACGAACTTACTTTTAGATATTGGGGGAGTTTCAATGAAAAAAGCAATGTTGTCATTTTTAGCTGGAGCGGTAATGTTCGCTGCAGGATCACTGTCAGTGGCGGCTCAGTCAAAAACCACCGTTAGCCTTGTTTTCAACCCAACAAACAGTGGCGAGTTGACAGACTACGTTTACGATACCGTTGATCCAGCGTCAGCGAACTATCATCAGTATTTGTCAGGGGACGAGTTTGCCAACAAATTTGGAGCAACGTCAACAACAATCAGTTCATTCAAAAATTACTTTAAGAAGTACAAAGTGAGTGCCACCCCGCTGAGTGGTAACCTAGTCATGAAGATTCGTGGATCAAAGACCAATCTTAATAAGGCTTTCAAGGCAAAACTGGTCAAGAAAACTAACCGTGTTGACACTAACCTACCAAAGTCAATGGCTAGCAAAGTTCAAAGCGTGATTGGGCTCACTTCCACCAAGAGCAGTCATAAAAATTTATTTAGTTCTGATGTTGATACTAGTTCTGAAAAGCCCAATCTGAGTTTTTCACCAACTAGGTTCTCCGATAAATACGGAGCTAACAAGTTTGCCAAGGCTTACCAATTAGATAAGGTCTACAATCAAGGGGCAACAGGAGCTAATCAGAATATTGGAATCATCATGACCAACGCTTCGTTCAAGAATAGTGATGTGCAAAAGTTCTGGCTTCAAAGTGGCGTTAATGCTGATACTTCTCGAATCAAACGCGTATATGCGGACGACTCCCAGAAGAAGGCCGACACAATTCTTGATCAGGGGACTGGGCCTCAAACCGAAGCGACCCTTGACGTCGACCAAGCTGGAGCGGTTGCGCCAGACGCGAAGGTGACAGCCTACATTGCTAACTCGGTTGATGACAATACGTTTGGCTCAGAATTATTCTTCGGTGCGTTTGCCCGAGCTATTGCCGATAATGATGCCAAACAACTCAGTACCAGTTTTGCCCCAAACATCGACATTACTTCAAAGTGGTTCTCAGGAACTAGTGAAACTTTGAACCAGTATAACGACGCTCTTAATTTGATTTTCCAACAAGCAGCAGCCCAAGGCCAAACCATCTATGCAGCTAGTGGTGACTTTGGCCCTTGGCAAAAACCAATGAAACAGCAGAACCACTTACTTGCCGTTTCGCCATACCTAACCTCAGTTGGGGGAACGACCCTGCCATACCAAAAACTGATAAACGGAAAGCTGGTAACTGTATCTAAGGAACGGGCATGGAGTGGCCTAGCTGCCATCAGCAAACAAGGCGAAAAAGCGGGTGCATTTCCTGGCGGTGGCGGTGGTTTTTCAAACCTCGACCCTACTCCGCGGTTTCAAGTTGGCGTGCCAGGCGTAAACACCTTCAGAGCCCTCGACTACATTAAGTATTCAAAGGGACGAATGGTTCTTAACAAAAATCCTCACATCATATTTGGAACTGGGTCAGGTCGGAACCTACCTGATATTTCCGGGAACGCTGATAAGCAGACCGGTTACGCCGTTTACGTATCAGGAACTAACCTTTCAGTAAGTAAGGGTAAATTAAAAAAGACCCCCGTTAAAGAATGGATGGTCTCAGGTGGAACTAGTTTTACAGCTCCCCAAATGGCCGGAGCAAACGCCGTCTTGAATAGTGGGTTAAAACAAAACGTCGGTTTCTTGAATCCCCAAATTTATCGAATGGCCCAATCGACCGATTCACCAATGAATGTGCTGGATGATGCGGACAATAATGACAACCTGTACTACACCGGTCAGCCAGGTAAGTTGTACAACCAGGCGACTGGATTAGGAACTGTTAACTACCAAAAACTGTATCAGCAGTTGGGGGAGAGTAAATAAGGATTCCCTTAAAAATGCTTCATTGAACGTAAAATAAAAAGCGATGATAATTTCATTTTTTGAAATTGTCACCGCTTTTTTGATATAAACAATCTAATTCTTAAACGAATGAATCGGTGCCGGCACATGACCACCACGATGGATCATCTTCGCCGGACTATTTGTATTCACCGGCATTACTGGAGCCTTTCCAAATATCCCACCAAAATCCACGTAGTCACCTACCGTTTGGCCGATTGCTGGAATCACCCGGACCGCAGTCGTCTTATTATTGATTACGCCAATTGCTGCTTCATCAGCAATCATCCCACTCAGCGTTTCAGCTGACGTATCGCCAGGAACGGCAATCATGTCCAAGCCGACAGAACAAACTGCGGTCATTGCTTCTAGTTTTTCGATATTCAAATTACTGCTTTCAACTGCCCGAATCATCTCTGCATCTTCAGACACCGGAATGAATGCCCCTGACAAACCACCAACCCGTTCGCAGGCCATAACGCCACCCTTTTTAACGGCGTCATTAAGCATTGCCAATGCAGCAGTATTTCCTGGTGCACCAACACTTTCCAAACCAATCTCTTCCAAGATTTCGGCAACTGAATCGCCTTCATATGGAGTTGGAGCTAGTGATAGATCAACAATTCCAAACGGAACGTTCAAAGCCTTCGCAGCCACGTTTCCAACCAATTGACCCATTCGAGTTACCTTGAACGCAGTCTTTTTGATTGTTTCAGAAACAACGTCCATTGATGCGCCAGGAATCTTTTCCAATGCCCGTTTCACAACTCCTGGGCCACTAATACCAACATTGATTACCTTATCAGCTTCACCAACGCCGTGGAAAGCACCTGCCATAAATGGGTTGTCCTCAACGGCGTTTGCAAAGACTACCAAACTCATACAGCTAGCAACGTCAATCTCAGCTAAGTCCTTAACTACTTTACCTATCTGCTGAACGGCATCCATATTGATTCAAGAACGAGTTGAACCAACATTAACTGAACTACATACCCGACTGGTCTCACTCAAAGCTTCCGGGATTGAAGCAATCAGCTTTTCATCCCCAATTTGGTACCCCTTCTGCACTAAGGCCGAAAAACCGCCAATTAGGTCAACGCCAACAGTTTCTGCAGCTTTTTCCATCGTCTTTGCGTATTCGACGTAGTTATCATCATGACATGCGGCCGCAATCATTGAGATTGGGGTTACGGAAAGTCGTTTATTCACAATTGGAATTCCGTATTCTGACTCAATCTGGTCAGCCACCTTAACCAAGTCCTGAGCAGACGTAGTTAGTTTGTCATAAATCTTCTGACGAGCCTTGGCCCCATCACTGTCAATACAATCAAATAAAGAGATTCCCATCGTAATCGTCCGAATATCAAGTCGTTCTTCAGAAATCATATGAATGGTATCGATAATTTGTTTTGATTCCAAACCGGCACCCCCTATAATTTCTGAATTGCGTCAAACAATTCTTCGCGTTGGATATTGATTGTTAATCCAGTTTCATCAGCAACTTCCTTCAATCCAGCTTTCACTTGTTCAAACGAGGTTGTGGTTTCGTCCCACTCACCGTTAAGCATCATGGTGAAATCACCATGCATCAGAGTTTGTGACATATCGATAATATTTACTTGTAGATCTGCTAGTTTTTGAGAAACCTTGGCAATAATGCCAACTTGGTCATGACCGATTACGGTAACAATTGCTTTCATAATAATCCTTTCACGATTCGTATTTTATTAAGTGTTGGTATGATTTTACACTAAAGCAAGCAAATGAGCAATTAAAGCCAAACTTTATTAACAAATATAATTTTATTGTCCGTGTTTTATATAAAAACTTTACTCTGCGATATACTTAGCTATGCAAGGAGGAAAATTACAATGACAAATACTCAGTTTCAAATCAGTCGGCCCAACTCGCTCAACCAAGTTCAAATGGATCAAATCATGACCATTTGGCTAGCGGGGAACCTCGACGGTCATTCGTTTATTGACCGCAATTATTGGATTAGCTCCATCACCGAGGTTCGTCACGCAATTCAGGAATCAGTCGTTTACACGGCCACTATTGACAGCCAAATCGTTGGCTTTCTGGGAATTGTTGATACTTACGCCGCTGGTCTATTTGTTGACCGTAAGTATCGTGATAATGGGATTGGGACTGCACTATTCAAGCGGGCAATTGCGGACTATAAAACGCTAACCCTCCACGTATACGAAAAAAATCCCAGGGCATTTGAATTGTACAAACGCCTGGGATTTAAAATAGTTAGCAAACAAATTGATGGCGAGACTGGTGAAGTGGGATATACAATGAAAATTTAGTTCTTAACTACCTAATTCATGATTGAAGAATTCATCTGAATCACCATTCTCCAAGATTCTCTCAATTGAAACCGAATCAATGATCATCTCCTGGCGATTTCCCTCAGCATTATACTTTTTAACGATTTGTTTTGCCTCTGAATCAGTTACATTTCTGGCAATCGTCACGTGAGGCCGGTACGGAATTTGTTTATTGAGAAATTTGGCAAACTCAGGTTCTTTATACAAAGCGTCGTGAAGATCAATAATCTCCTGCTTCACCAACAATACCTCGACCTCAACCGTCCTAGCGCTGGGAATTGTATACGCATCCCCCAACACCGCCTTCATTTGTCGAACCCGCTCGATTACTTTAGCCACGGCGTTACCAATTCGTTGGTCACTCATTTCACTTTCAAACGGAAACACTAATTGAACGTGGGGACGAATATGCTCTACCAAGTCATCATAGCGAGTTCGGTAATCACTTATCGTTTTTGAATCATCAAGCTTTGGAAACATCAAGACGGACCTTAATTGCATTTAATCACCCCACACCTTAAATTTTAGTTTCATTCTACACTTTCCCCCTTAAAGTTCAACGTTGAGGTTGGTATAATCAACCTATGCTAAATACATAACTATGAAAGGCTACTTTAATGAAAACAATAAAAAGCATTATGAGTTACGTTATCCCAATCGTGGTAGCGGTAGCTCTTGTCCTTGTCATCAACAATTTCGTCATGACACCCATTCGGGTCGATGGTAATTCCATGCAACCAAATTTGGAAAATCAACAACTGGGGGTTGCCGTCAAACCCACAGCCATCAATCATAATTCTGTCATTATTTTTGACGCTAACGGTGAAGATCCCAGCGTTCACAAACATACCGATTACGTGAAACGGGTGATTGGGTTGCCTGGAGATACAGTTGAGAGTAAAAATGGTAACATTTATGTGAACCATAAAAAGATTTATCAAGGCTACATCGGCAAATACCAACGAACTACCGGAACCGGCAATTGGACCCTCCACTCCCTTTCTAAATCGTGGCCCCGTGATAACGGAGTGACGGTCGTGCCAAAGGGTAAGTACTTTGTCCTAGGTGACCACCGTTCAATTTCAATGGACGGACGTTATTGGGGCTTTGTTCCTAAGAACAAAATTGTCGGTGTAATGAAGGTGTTGCCATTTAGCAAAAACGCAACGTTAGTCAACGCATCTAAGCAATAATTAATCATTGGGGGAGATATTACAATGAAAAAAACAACTGGTATTTTTATCGGTGCTTTAGCAATGGCATTATTTGCCATTCCAGCTAAGCCTGCTCACGCGGGTGACTTTCACCGGATTAAGAGTAGCTTTATCACCAACACTGCGAAACCAAACCAATACTATCGGTACAATCAGAATACCCAGGCTGGTCCCTTCAAAGGTAAAAAAATCATTCTACCAAAGGGAACCATTATCAGTGGTTTTCATTCCGGTGACAGTGCTAGCAAAACCCTTGACGCTCTACAAAATATGGGTCCAGATTTAAGTTACTACCTATTAAAAAAACAAGGTTTTGCCAAACCATGGCACCAGTTTAATACCTGGCAAACTTATATGAAGTCTCGCTACACCAGGGTTAAAACGCCAAGTTATATGGTTACCCCATATAACAATAACGTCTTTGTTACTGGTGGTCCTGCTCAATTCAAGGACAAGGCAATCAACGGTTCAAAAGCTAAGCTCAAGCAAAACGCCATCAAGTTTACCTCTGATGGATTTGCAGAATTCTATAAGTATAAGGGCAAACAATTGGTAGGCTACGATGGTAGATGGCTTTACCGTCAAAAACCAACTTCGTTTGCAAAAATCAGAAAAACCATTCGTAAGAACGGTAAGATTTACTTCTACTTCAGAAATAATCTGAAGGGTGTGAATGACAAGAAGGTTAGATCAACTGGTAATTACAGGTATCGGCTAACAATTCAAAACTTACACACGCCTTACGAATACGTTGGTAGAAGCACCCAAACTGCCAGCATGTATAAGTTTGGTGGGTATAGGTATTACACATTGCCAATTCCATATCAGAATAATGGAGATTAGTGAAATATCACAATAACAACCAAAAAATAGTGATAATTTCATTTTCTTAAACTTAAACCACCCGGTACGAGTTAGACATAAATCTAACTTTTACCGGGTGGTTTCATATACTTATTCATTTTTCGCCTCTTTGTTTCGTTTCATTTATAAAAATTTTAAAGTAAACTGGTTTCCCCTTATCTCAAATTATGTTGTGTAAAAATGTAATTACGTTATTACGTTATAATATAGTTACTTATAAAAGAGGTGTTTAACCATGGATTCAATAAAAAAGGTTATAAAAATCGGTAACTCTAATGGAGTCGTAATACCATCAAAAGTCTTAAAGGAATTGAATCTTTCAGAAGGAGATCGAGTTTCAATTTCCAAAAACAAGGATGGAATTCAAATCAAACCAACTCAGCAATTACCTGAAAACTTTGAAGCAATGTTAGCTGAAAGTATGAATAAATATAAAGATGCTCTAAATGCCTTGAAGGAAGGAGACCAAAATGGAGTACCTCACTGAGCAAGAAATAATGCCCATTAATACTGCTATTATCCTCGAAAGTGGCGAAACTCCGTTCATTCGAAACCCTAAAGGATTGAACTCACTAGTAACACTGCCAAAACAAGTTGTTTCAAAAAAAGAACTTTATCCAACCTTTCATCAAAAAGTTGGAATAGTTTTTATCAAAATTATAAAACTCCATATATTTGAAGATGGCAACAAGAGGACTGCAGTACTTGCCGCCGACCTTATGACTACAATGAACAACATGGTTTTAACTTTTACCAATAAAGAAATCGAGGAATTGGCATTATTTGTAGCAAAAACCGAGGATTCTTCCCTTAACCACGACTTGGTATTTGATAAATTTGCGAGCCATATTACTGAAAATAAAACTAATTAAGTAAGATAACTAAATATAGGTAATCAATAAAATTATGGAACATTACTAGATGTATATGAAGTGTAGCAAAAATTTGGATATGAGCAAAAAAAGCAATGATAATTTTCATTGCTTTTTTGACATGCCTAGGTACGTCCTGGCATCTTCGTTATCAGCACTCACCTTTCACTTATATAATCCAACAACTTATACATCACTTGCTTATTCTCACTCGGCACTTTCACTTGCAGAATATCAGCCGGCGTTTGATTCAGCAAACTTCCCTTCGTATAACTCCCATCATTCACCACCATCTCGCGAACATTGTCTGCTAGTGGTTCAAAATGGAATTGCAACCCGATTACGTGATGCCCCATCACAAATCCTTGGTTTTTTAGACAATCACTTGAGAATAGTAACTGTGCGTTCTCCGGAATCTCAAACGTTTCCTCATGCCAGTGCAATGCTGTAACTTCATCAGGTAAGTTCGGTATCACATCATTTTGAAGGTAAACTGGGGCCCAGCCAACTTCCTTGGGCCCCTTGGTAACTGGGTAGCCAAGGGTTTTGGTAATCTGCTGAGCGCCGAAACAAGCACCAAACATCGGCGTATCGCGAGACAGTAGTTCCTTGATCAATTCTCGTTCGTTTAGAATCCAGTCGTCATTATCGTTTGGACTCATTGGTCCGCCTAGAATTATTAGCATGTCGGTCTCATCAGCCGTTGGCAAGACACCATTGAACTGGGCAGGATGATACACATACATCTCATGACCATTGTCGTTTGACCAGCTTTGAATCGCCCCAGGGCCTTCATTTGGCGTGTGTTGCAAAACATTGATTCTCATGATGAAACCTCCACTTTCCATTTTCTATTCATAAATATACACCAGCCACCAAGAATCGCAACTGGATACTCCGTTCGTGAATCGGATTAACAATAATGGTATACTAACGGCAGAATTTTAAACCTAACAATCATATTTATCCAGCATGAAGGAGGCAATCTAATGCTGACAACCAGAATAATTACCCGAATCATATGCGGACTAGCTCTTGGTATCGGCTTTTATACTACCACCGATAGCGCAAGTGCCAAAACCAAGCCTGCCCAACTAGTGAAGGTAAAAACGTTTTCCCCCGCCACCAAGGTTAAGGCAACCAAAGGCCCAATGTACACTAACTATAAATTAACCAAGAAAAATCACAATCTGGCTAAGTACAAAAAGACTGTATTTACGACTGGTAAGACCGTCACAGTCAAACTGGCAAGTGGTAAGCACGCCATTTACAAGTACCTTAGGTCACAAAACGGCAAGGTAAAGGGTTATGTCGCTTCGAAGTACGTTAAGAAGGCTGATACCATCAAACGGGTGAAGTCGACTAAGTCCTCCAAGTCGAGCCTAAGCCACTTTTCACTAACCGAATATAGAAATGAATTTATAAAAGCATTAAACGCTGAACGAGCCAAGCGAAAGTTACCCCCCCCTAACCCAAGACGCTGAGTTTAACAAAATGGCCCAAAAACGTTCGCAACAAATCATTACCAACTTTTCCCATTACAACAAGGCAAATAGTGGTGCCAGCAACGGTAAGGGATTAGCATACCAACTTTTCAAGAAGTATGGCTATGACGGTTACCGCTCCGAGTGTATAGCAAAAGAAAGCTGGAACCTACCAAACTCAAACCAGATCAAGGGTGGCCGCTCAGAAAAGAGTATCGCCCTATCCAATCTGCACGAATACATTTACAACGATGCTAGCAGTAATTGGGGCCATCGTGATGCCCTCCTAAATTCCAAGTACAACGTGATTGGAGTGGGCGGAACATTGAAGAATGAGATGGTGTATACTACGGCTGAACTGGGAAAGAAGTAAATCCAATAATAAAACGCGTTCAGAGCATGAATAGGCATATCAAAAAGTCCAGCACAAAATTCAGTGCTGGACTTTTTCTTTTATCCCAACAATTCAGTTACCGTCTTTAATGAGTCATCAAAGTAGGCCTCATCACCTTTAATAACAGTTGGCACACTGACAATGTCATTCGCCTCTACTTCTGCAAGTGTTTTAGCCGCAACCGTTTCACGATCAGCAAATTGCTTAACGCCAAACTTATCAGCAAGGTATGCAGGAACATCTGCAAGATTCTGAGCGTCTAACTCATCTTGGTTTTCAAAGTCAGCCACGATAAACTTCCAAGCAGCCTTTGGATCGTCATAATCAACGTAACCGTTAGCCACGTTGCCGTTCGCAAGGTCTTCCTTATCCTTGTTCCAGAACTTCACGTGAATTTTTAGTTTGCCATCATCGATTGCAGCTTCCAAGTCATCCTTGTTGGCGTTAAACCAGTCACGGGTGTCTGGGCAGCCTAAGTTCAAAATCAAGGTCAGCTCTGTTTTTGCATCTTGATTGCCATAATTAAGCGTTGCGTCGTCTGAATAATCAAAGTTAAATTTTGTCACGGTTATCCCTATTCTTAGTTAATAGATTGTGGTCAATATAGTTTTAACAATAAGCCATCTAAGTTGATAATTCAACTACTAGTTTTAACCAATTATTAAATTTTCTCTCACAAACGGTTAATCAAGGAGTACAATCGAAGACAATAACACTATTAAAGAAGGTTGATACATATGAAGATTGAAGAAGGTTACATGCCATTCAGAGAGTATAAAACGTACTACCGAATTGTTGGTGAACCAAGTGATAAGGCACCGTTATTGTTAATTCATGGTGGTCCAGGGTCATCTCATAATTACTTTGAGATGATGGACGATTTCGCTGAAACTAGTGGTCGCCAATTGATTATGTATGACCAAGTTGGTTGTGGAAAGTCATCCCTCCCCGAAGACGAATCAGTTTACGTTAAAGAAACTTGGGCAGAAGAATTGATTGAATTACGGAAATATCTGCATCTTGACCACGTTCACATGCTCGGCCAGTCCTGGGGCGGAATGTTGGAAATGTACTACCTAACTCAATTTGACCCAGAAGGAATCAAGAGTGTCATGATTGACGGCTCACCTTCGTCCATCAAGCTCTGGGTGCAAGAACAGCACCGCCTAATTAAATACCTCAGTTACGAAGACCGCGAGGCCATTGCCGAGGCTGAGCGAACTGGTGACTTTACCGGCCCTCGTTACCTGGCAGCCAACTCCCGCTACATGGAAGCTTATTGTTGGGACGAGCCAAATGAAAATTCACCAGAACCAATGAGACGTGAGACTAATGGAAAACGGGCTAGTTTGATTGCGGAAGGTCCGAATGAATTTACCGAAAACGGAACCATCAGTGACTTTGACGTTACCGATGACCTTCATAAGGTTCACGTTCCAGTTCTGGTCACAAACGGAACTGATGACCTTTGTACACCATTGATTGCTAAGACGGTGTATGACAACATTCCAGGGGCCAAGTGGCACTTATTCGCCAATAGCCGGCATCTCGCTTTACTAGATCAACGTGAAGAATTTTTGAGTGTGTTGGAGAACTGGTTGTCGGAAAATGACTAGGTTCAAAAAAAGAGGCTGAATAGCCTTCTTTTTTATTTCATCTATTAAAATTATCTTTTATCTCGCAACCACCTTGCCGCCTTTGGCAACATATTTCTTATCCCACCAGCCGGATTTTTCACATCACCTTTATACCTTGGAATCAGGTGCCAGTGACAATGCATCACCGTTTGACCGGCATACTCACCAACATTGATACCAATGTTATATCCCTCTGGGTGGTACTTGTCGTCAATCAACTGTTTGCCCTCACGTAACAGGCTATCCATTGCCAACAGATCCTGTTGATCAAGGTCAAAGTAATCCTGCTTATGATCTTTCAAAACAATTAGCAAATGCCCTTTCCTAACTGGGTGAATGTCCCAGAAGGCTACAGCAAGGTCGTTTTCAAGGACAATGGGAATATCGGTACGTTGGCAAAAAATGCAGTTGGGTTGTTTCATGACGGTTTCCTTTCGGTAGTGTAGTTAGTTTGAGTATAAGCTTTTTTTTCAGCTTTTGTTAATTGTTAAAAGCTACCGTTACTAAAAACACCTCACCAATAAATTCATCGGTAAGGTGCTGTGCAAAATTCACACACATATTTATAAAATAATTTACTTCAATCTACTTATCGTTTCTTCTTCAAATTTCTTCTAAAGTTCTTCATCTGATTCTTACTACCAAACATTCGATTAACTTTAGCGTTCTCCCTAGCCTTACCGCGCAACTCGTTGTTGTGGCTCTTTTCCTGTAAAAGTTGCAAATAACTGTTTACTCTATCTGCTGATAACTCACCATTTGCAACAGCAGCTTGAACTGCACATCCAGGTTCATTTTGATGCGAACAATCTTTGAATTTACACTGTTTTGCATAGAATTGAACATCCTTAAACGTTGAATCAATATCAGCATCTAACAGTCCTAACTCCCGCATCCCCGGGGTATCAATAACAACACTCCCGTTCGGCAGTAGCATTAATTGGCGGGCAGTGGTTGTGTGCCTCCCATGAGAATCAGTTTGCCGAACTTCCTTGGTCGCTAAATCATGACTACCAAGTAAGTGATTAATCAGCGTTGTCTTGCCGACTCCTGATGAACCAAGAAAGGCGTATGTCTGGCCTGATTTCATAAACGATTTCAATTCTGACAAACCATTTTCACTTGTGGCATCACAAATGATTATGCGACTTTCACCACTAATTTCAGTGAGCTCAGATAATTGTTTTTCGATATTATCCGATTTATCAGCTTTAGTCAAAACAATCGCAAGATCAGAGCCAGATGCGGCAGCCACCGCTAGATAACGTTCCATTCTTCGAACGTTGAAATTATCATCTAATGCCATACACAGAAGGAGCCAATCTATATTTGCAGCAACTAACTGAGCGACCGATTTCTGACCCGAAGCTTTTCTTAAAAATACTGACTTCCGATCATTTAACCGTTCAATAATCGCGAAATCCTCAACATTTTCGGGTAATCGCACCTGTACCCAGTCGCCAACCGTTGGAAAATCTTCCGGTCCCACAGCCATATTAGCAATTCTACCGGCGACCTGGGCTTTATACTGTCCCTCATCAGTTATTATTGAGTAATTTAAATGACTAGTCGTGATCACTCTGGCTAAAGTTAGCCCGTTACTAGCAGGCGTAGTTTGGTTTGAGCCATATTTTTTTAATTCTAATTCGATTTTTCTGTCCTCCAAAATTCGGGAGAACTAACGCGCGTAGTCCTCCAGTGACGTAGCAACGTTTATTACAATGCCCAACATATACATATTTCCTTTCCGTCTGGTGATAAGTTCACCAATTTGGTTTGAATTTTACCAAAAATAGTAATGTGTAGCAACATTAGTACCCACTAAGCCAATAAAAAAACAGCCTTCCGTTACCGGAAAACTGTTTCCATAATTATTGCTATTTCTTAATGAGTTGGAGCAGTATGATTCATATTATCGACAATGAAACCATGACTCAATAAAATATCGTGGTCACTCTTATCAGCTGCTTGGAATCCCTTCGTCAACAATTCGTTGATGTAAATCTTGTTGTAAATAAATGAAAAGACTATTGTTGAAATCCCAAATCCAACTCCAAAAGTTGAAAATCCAGCAAATAATCCAATCGCTAATTGAACAAAGAACCATAACCAATCCCCTCTGAATAAAGCTGGCCAAAAGCTAAAGAAGAGAGTAGTCCAAGAATAACCAACCTTCGTCTGCTTGACTTGATTCGTTGCAGAGTTAACCAAATTTACGTGCATAATAAAATCCCCCAAAAAATATTCAGCTTTTATTGTCATCAGTAGTTGGACAATATCCCCAGAAAATTTAAAACATATTAACAATAATATAATTACTATAAAAGCATACACCTATTTTCAAAAAAATGAAACTAAAATGAAAATAGGTTGACAACAATGCTTTTACGCTTGTCATCAACCTATTATTTTAATCATTCAAGATTATCTTTCGACCATTCCAGTCACTACCACATTAGCCCTCGCCGCCTGCACCACTCTCTTCGCTAGCAGTGATGTTGTAATGGAGCCAACTCCGTTCGTTACGGGATTGATAAAGGCCACCTTAGCCGCAACCTCATCATACATCACATCCCCGGTCAGATGTCCAGTTTCATCATAATTAGTTCCAACATCAATCACGATGGCACCGTTTTTGACCATCGAACCCGTAATCAGACCAACTTTACCAACCGCAGCAATTACAATATCTGCGTTTCGGGTAAACTCAGCGTTGTCTGGGGTATCAATATTACATACTGATACCGTAGCTTCTCTAGCCATCAGCATATCCGCCAACGGCCGGCCAACTACCAAACTATTGCCAACAACCGTCACCCGTTTACCAACCAGCGAAATATCATAATAGGCCATCATCTGCATCACCGCAGCCGGAGTAATTGGCACAAAATCAGTGGTATTAGGATCAAGACTCTTGCCCAGATTGATTGGACTCATCCCATCAATATCCTTGCTAGGATCAATCAGCTGCTGAATTCGATTCTCATTCAGTTGAGCAGGAAGAGGTCTCAACATCAAAATTGCATCAACGTTTTCACTATCGTTGATTGCTAAAAACTCGTTTTCAAACGCTGGCATTGAAATATCCGCATCAA
Organism: Lentilactobacillus sp. Marseille-Q4993; assembly: GCF_951230165.1. Taxonomy (GTDB): domain Bacteria; phylum Bacillota; class Bacilli; order Lactobacillales; family Lactobacillaceae; genus Lentilactobacillus. The sequence goes on along the minus strand of NZ_CATNVB010000020.1, from coordinate 21,376 downwards.
ACTCGGCAACCTCAACCTCAATACCTAGTTTGCCCATTAATTTTTCTGCAGCGTGCTGATACCCAATCGAACCCTTATCATCGCCAACTCTGATGATAACCAATCGGGGTTGGTGACCAAGTTCAGTCAGTCGTTCAACTTCAGCCTTAGTTGTATCCTGAATTGCCCGAGCCACTTCACGGCCCTTCATTACTGTTACCATCAGATTATCCTTTCACGCTTGTCAGAACTTCTTGGTAGATTCGATCACTAATAGTCAGCCCAGCTTCAAGCTGAGCCTCCGTTTGCTCATTTAAAACCTGAGCAGCTTCCTTGTCCTTCATCAGCTTCGTGTTTACGTAAACATTCAAAACAGCTGCTTTAATAGCTCCAGCCGCCAAAGCAGCAGCACAGCCAATATCACTAATCAATGACTTAGTGGAAAAGTGTTGCATTTCCTGCACCTCGTGTAAAACATCAACGATTGTCCGACTGATTTCAAGGGGAACTGAAGCGGCCTTAAGCAGTCGGTTACCCAACTGGTCCTGACGGGATTGCTTTTCCTCTTCGGTTTGCTTAGGCATTTTGAAAGCAGCGGAGAGTTTTGCAAACGCAGCTTGGTCCTCATCAACCAAGTTCATCAACTTGGTCCGACTCACTTCCAGCCGGTTCAACAGGTCTTTTAGTTCGGCCGTTTCAGCCTTTTCTCGTTTGATATTACCAACCATCGAACCCAAACTGCTAGCAAGGGTGGCAGCCATTGCTGAAGCTGCCCCACCCCCAGGCGTTGGTTCTGATGAACTTAACTGAGCTACGAAATCCTGAACCGTTATCTTTTCCAAAATTGTCACCTCTTAGAATAAACCAGTAATCTTACCGTCTTCCGTCACATCAATGTTTTCAGCAGCTGGTACCTTTGGCAAACCAGGCATCGTCATGATCGACCCAGTCGAAACTAGGACAAAACCAGCTCCAGCACTAACTTTAACGTCGACAACCGGTACCTTAAACCCAGTTGGCGCTCCCAGTAAATTCTTGTTAGTCGAGAATGAATACTGGGTTTTGGCAATACAGATTGGCAACTTACCAAATCCATTCTTATCAAGTCGCTTGATTTCAGTTTTAGCCTTAGCACTTAGAGAAATTCCATCGGCACCATATATTTTAGTTGCCACCTTTTCAATCTTATCTGCGATTGGTTCTTCAACGTCGTATAGTTTATGGAAATCACTTGGCTGTTCAGTCAGTTTGACAACTTCTTCAGCAAGTTCAGTGGCTCCTTCGCCACCCTTCCCCCAAACGTCAATTGGCACGGCTTCGATTCCCTGTTCCTTACATTGTTGCTTTACCAGTTCGACTTCCGCATCAATATCTGTGGGGAACTTGTTGATGGCAACGACTGTAGAAAGGCCGTAAACTTCGTGCATGTTGTGGACGTGTCTCAATAGGTTAGGCATCCCCTTTTTCAGGGCATCCAAATCTTCGTTATCAAGTTCGTCTTTACCCAAGCCACCATGCATCTTCAATGCCCGAACCGTGGCAACAACTACGGTTGCATCCGGGGTCTGACCGAGTTTAGGAGCAACAATATCAAGGAACTTTTCAGCTCCAAGATCGCCACCAAACCCAGCTTCGGTAACCACGTAATCGCCAAGTTTGAGGGCAAGATCAGTTCCCGTAAGTGAGCTACAACCATGAGCAATATTAGCAAACGGGCCACCATGAACAAAGGCTGGGTTATGTGCCAACGTTTGAACTAAGTTAGGCTTGATTGCGTCCTTCAAAATTGCGGCCATTGCTCCTTGGGCATGTAATTGGCTTGCCTTGATTGGAGCATTACTGCAATCGTAACCAATAACGATATTGCCAAGACGCTGCTTCAAGTCCATCAAGTCAGTCGATAAACAAAGAATTGCCATTACTTCTGAAGCGGCCGTAATTTCAAACCCGTCTTCACGAGGAATTCCACTACCGTGATTGCCAAGGCCCCCAACGATATCGCGCAACTGCCGGTCGTTCATATCTAGCACTCGTTTCCAAGTTACCCGCTTAACATCAATATTAAGAGCATTTCCTTGGTGGATGTGATTATCAATCATTGCAGCTAACAGGTTATTGGCGGCTCCGATTGCGTGGAGGTCACCAGTAAAGTGCAGGTTAATATCTTCCATCGGAATGACTTGGGAATAGCCACCACCAGCGGCCCCACCCTTCATTCCAAACACGGGACCCATTGATGGCTCCCGAATGGCAACAATCGAGTTCTTACCAATTACGTTAAGGGCATCGTTTAACCCAATTCCAACAGTAGTCTTTCCCTCACCGGCTGGAGTTGGTGAGATAGCTGTTACCAGAATCAACTTTCCCTTACGTTTAGCGTCCTTAAAACTATGGGCATCAACTTTGGCCTTGTTAGTCCCGTACATTTGGAGTCGGTCCTCACTGATGCCTGCCTTTTCAGCAATCTTTTTAATGTTTTCTGGTTGAATACTTTGAGCAATTTCAATATCTGATGCCATGTAATCGTCCTCTCTTACTATCCAGTGAATTTGGGATTTACTTAACAAGTCAATTGTAACCTTTTCCGGTAGCCGAACGAAAGAATCAATCCACATCCGGAAAACAGCTTGAATAATTTATATTGTAATATATTTTTCATCCGTTTTGGGGTAAAACGCGGATATTTTTAAATTATTTTTAGTTATTTTTCGTATATTGGCCAACATTTGATAATTTCCCCAGCAAATCACACTTCTTTCATATTTTTTAACTCTTTCTGGTCTAAATACTTCTATAATAAGTAATTGGAGGTGGATCGTTTTGAAAAAAAGATTATTGATAATAACGTTGGGTCTGTTGGCACTTGGTTTCGGAGCCACCAGCATAAACCCAACTACTGCGAACGCATCACAAAGATATTACTGGATGAAAACTAAGCAAGTTAAAAACGTACCGTTCCATACGGACAACACAGTACCGGGTGGCTATATATACAACGCCACTCACACTCAAAAGGTACACAAACTTAGTAACTTCCCGCACACCACTTGGTATGTAACTAAGAAAATCTCAATGCGGCCAAGCAATACCCAAAACCGTTATTTGTTTTACTACGTTCAAGATGGTAAGGGCAACCAAGGTGTGGTTTGGCATAATTACTTGAAGGCAGGAGCTGCTCATAAAGCGGTTGACATGGTGACTGCTTCAAAGCATGTTTCACCTGAACTAATTTCAGATAAATACATCTCCTTATCGCGTAGCATCAAAGATAGCGCCATGACAAACATTGCCCAGATTGTTGCTAATTATGAATTAGAACAGTACCGTGCAAATCCTAATTTTGACGTAACTGAAGCTAATCAAAACACATTATATAAATTAGCAAATCAATACCACTTTGATTCCACCAATTTAAAAGTGGCGGTGGTGAAAATCACTGGTTCGGAGTTTATCAACATTGCTGAGGACGGTTATGGTACTACTGGCACCAGCACAGAATTTGCTCATGCAATCTTGAGTCATCACTTCAACTTGATGGGAACCATGGGAATCTCAACAAACATCATTTCGGATTCGAATGATAATACTGCAAATCCGACGGGAATTATGACCGCATTTGTGTGGAAAGTGAATAAGTAAGGAAAGAGCACAGGATTGTATCGATAATTGGTTTTTAGTATGATTACCAAAAACACAATCAACATATTTTTTTCGTTGCTTTTCCTGTTATCTTTTTGGAACTATAGCGATTTATAAAAAGTCACTTCAAACATGAAAAAATGAGTACCACTAAAAAAAGCCTAGTCAAAAATTTCGACTAGGCTTTTTTATATTGTGAGATTACATAAAAAATCAGTAAATAATTATATTCCAATTTAGTTAATTTTGAATAAAAATGGAATCTGTAAGCGATTTCATAAATTAGGTCGTTTATACTCACGGATTATTGGCCAATAATCTATCATTCATTTTCTTCAACCTACAAAGGAGAACATCAAAATGAGAAAATCATTATTAATAGGGACAGGAACTGCGATACTGTCCACTATCTTGTTAGCTTCAAATGTTAACGCTGACTCTACTAGTCAATTAACCCCTACAATTGACAGTATTGCTTCTCAAAATGCTACAAAGACAACCACGAGTAAGTCAGCTGTTGACTTACATAATTTGAATTTAGGTAACAAAGTTGCCGTTGATCAATTACAAAGCAGTGGTGTGGCCAAGCCAACAGCAACTTCTGACGGTGGCTACGAAATTGCAAATAACACATTTAAAGTACAAATTGATAAGGATGGTACTATTCAAGGTTTATATCTTCAAAATGACTCCCATGACACAAACTACGTACTGAATGCAAAAGACAATCCAGATCAAGCAAACTCAGCTCATAAATGGGTTGGTGACTTAATGTTAAGAACTCATTCAGGCGACCAAAGTTCTAATGATGGTACAGCTTGGCAAAAGGAATACACAAACTACTCTGATGCTACTAGGAAAATAACTATAAGTGACAACAAAGTCGTTGTTTCATATACACCTGGGACGACCCAAAACGGTTTTAAAAACGTGGCGGTTACAGAAACTTATTATATCGATGACAAAGATAATCTTAAATGGGATATTAGTATCAAAAACACCACTGACCAAAAATTAACAGTCGGCGATGTTGGTATTCCCCTTCCGTTCAAAGAATATTGGGGCTACAGTGGTGCAGATAAAACTGAAAAAGCATATGAAAAAAGTGTGTTATTTCATAGTTTTGTTGGCCAAAATTCTTCATACGTATATGCTAACCGTCCCAGCGGAATTGGAAATTTCTTAGTGATGACTCCGGATTCCAATACAGACACTCAATTTGAATACCAAGATCGCTGGGGTTGGGGTTCACACACTGGGGATGAGGCAGCTTGGGATGTTGATGGTGGCAAATGGGATAACGGTCTCAACGTCTACTACATCAACTCGGCAGCAATTCAATCCGGTAACAGAGGATATCTGCCTAACACCGCCCTTCAATTAGATCCTGGTCAAACAAAAACATATTCATTTAACTTTGACAGTGCTGGTGTCAAAAATTCTGCAAAAGGCGATAGCCAGACCAAAAAAGGCGATATGACTATTACGAAGTATGAAAGTCAACTGAAATCCGTTTTATATAAAAACAACATTATGGACGCCGTTTCAGTACCAGGAATGGTGATTCCTAAGAATAAAGACGGAGTTGCAACTGGAAAGATGTACCTGCATACTAAGGTTCCCGCTAGCGACATTAGTTTTAAATACCAAAACCAAAAAAATGATTACGTCTCTCAAAGAACAAATTCAAATAACGACACCAGTTCAAATATTGGTAGCGAACAAACCGGGACTGCAATCTTTGACAAAACAGTAGTAAAGAATGGCGAACAATACCATATTTACAACATTAAATTCCATAGTCTGGGTAGAAATAATATTATCGTAAATTACAAACTACCCGGCCAACAAACCACGAAGCAGACTACCCTTCAATATTACGTTATCGACAACCCTGAGAATGCATTGGAATCTCATGCTAACTTTATGCTCAAAACTCAATGGAACGACTCAAGTAAATTTTATGACAAAATCTTTGATGATTGGGACTTTAACACAAAGGCAAAACGAGGCAACTTCAATGGTCCCGACTGGAATAGCCTTGGCTGGGGTGATGATTGGGGGTTGACCCACGGTTTATTCCTAGCAGCCCAAAATTCAGAGAACCCTAACAAAGAACAAATAAGAGGTGTAGAATCGTATGTCAATACTGGCATTTGGAACGGGCTTATGAAAAACCACCATAATGACTATCGCGTTCCAGACTGGTTAGACAAGAAATCAACTGGTACCACTGATACAGATAATTATTCGTGGCGTGGATTTGCTTATCCTCACGTTTACAATACATTCTTTGAAATGTATAAAATCGAGCATAATTATCCAAAACTAATGAGCTATCAACACCCTGCTGTTTGGTATCTTGAGAAAGCTTACAACATTATGAAAACTCTGTATTCAGGTGACATAGCCTACTCAATGGATGGTCTTGAAGGTGAGTCAACTGGTACTGAAATTCTTAATGCTTTGAAAGAAAACGGGTATAAAAACGAAGCAGAAAATTTAGCTAGTTACTTCCAAAAGAAATATACCAACTTTTCTAAAGATCCATATCCATACACATCAGAGTATCCATACGACAACACAGGTGAAGAAGCCGTTTACATGCTTGGAAAGCAATATAGCAATAAGCAGATGATGCAAATGGTTGATATGAAAACAAGAGCTTGTAGGGGCGTTCAGCCCGTATGGTATTTATACGATGATCCTGTCACTATCAACGGTGAAAACTGGTGGCAATTCCAATACACCGCATCATTGGCTGATACAGCAATGAACGACTGGCTAGTAAACGAGGATAATGGATTATCAGACGAGCAATTAGGCCTTGCTGAACGGGCAAATTATGGAGCAAAGTTAGCTAATTTGACCCATATCAATAGTGGTCAAATCGACAGTTCTGCTGAGAATATTGGTGCAGTTTCTTGGACTTATCAAGCAGAACTTGGAAGTCCAACCCAAGCACTATATGGAGTTGGTACTGGAAAACTTCACAATGGTTGGCGTTCATTATCAGGTGAAGCTGACTTATCAGTATTCGGTGCCTTGCAGGTATTATCAGCTGACGTTGTAAATGACCCAATATTTGGGTTAACAGGCTATGGTGCAGACGTATCAGAGAGTGGTAACAACCTTTCAATCACTCCTGAAGATGGTCTAAAAACCAAATTGAATCTCGTTTCAGACAAACTATCATACACATTTGATGGTGACAAATATACCCATGCTGATATATCAAAAGATGGCAACTCAGCAATATTCGATTTTGAAAACGTTTCCAAATCTGAGCATAACGTTGACCTGAAAATTCACAATGGCAAAGGCTTTGACGGCAAGTTTGATGTTCTATTCAATGACAAAAAGGTCCAAACTTTCGACGGAAAATCGCAAACAGATATTGATCTTTCAATCCCTGTAACTGCTACCAACGGAAAGTTACAAATTGTCAAAGAGGGAACCCAACCAAACCCTAACCCAAGTGAAAATTCGGGTAGTTCAAGTAACTCAAACAGTTCAAATAGCTCAAGCAGTTCAAGCACCTCAACTGGATCGGAAACATCATCAACTAGTAGTTCTTCCAGCAATCAAGTTAATTCTTCATCAAATATTACTGGATCCTCGAATTCCATCGAAACAGGCACCCCAGGGTCAAACGCAGAAACAAGTAAGCTTAAGGGATCTGTAGTTTATGCTATTAAAAAGATAAACTTGTACAAAAAAGTCGATTTCAATAAGAAGAACATTATTTCTACATTCAAGAAGCAAAAGCGCATTAACCGACCAATGTTTAAAATCCTGTCAACTGCAAAAACTGACAGAGGAACTCTTAGATATAAAGTAATCGACTTAAATAATCGTAGCAGAAGCTATAAAAAGACTGGATATATCACAGCCAATGCTAAGTATATTCGTCCTGTTTATTACTCAAAGCTAAATAAGTCTAAAGTAATTACGGTTATATCTAAATCTGGAGCTAACTCATACAAGAAAGTTAGTCTTACAGGTAAGTACAAGCACTACAAAAAAGGAGCACATCTTAAAGTTAAGAAAATCGTTAAATATCACTTAACAACTAGATTTGTGTTGACCAACGGCAAGTATGTCACAGGTAATAAAAAACTCATATTGCAGTACTAGTACGTTTTAAAAAAATCAGTCAAAAAGAATAGCATTTTTTCCTTAATTTTCCACCATCGCTATCCTGACTAAATTTATAATTAAAATTTTACTTTGTTTAGATATGTATATACTTTCTGGTATCGATGAATATCAGAAATACCAGTTGTTTTACCAAAATCAAATAAAAGAACGCTTGTTCCAAATGAAACGAAATGAGTCTCTAACAAGCAAGTAAAAATAGGGGAAAGCTTAGTTATTAGTGAAAGTTAAAAACAGTTAAAACAGTGACAGTTTAACCCTAGATCAAAAACGCCGAACTACCAATTGTAGGAATTACATTGGTAGTTCGGTGCTTTTTTATTTCAACTAGTATTGAGCTAGTTTGTTGGATATTTTGTGATAACGAAGCCAGCCACCATTAAACCGTTGGTAGATTCGTTTATGGCTAGTATTTTTTATAGTGTAGTATCCGTAATCGTTTCCATATTTATAGTGCGTTCTAAATCGATAATTGTGACCTGAAAGATGCTTATACCCAATTCCGTTAGTTACACCAAGACCATTACCACCATCTAAAACCATACTTAGCCCCCCGTTGCTAAAAAACAGATGGGCCCGAATCTTTTTATTCCCAATGCCACCTTTGAATTTACTACTCCGCCATGAACCCTTTAAAAACTTCGGACATCCATGATGCCAGGCCGAAGCATGAACAGTGTTTGATACCGGAACAAACGTCAAGAAGCTAGCAGTCGCAATAGTTAGCCCCAACTTAATCTTGAAATGTTTCAATGTAATCCCCTCCAAATATGTAGATACGTTAATTATAGAACTAAATGTAATTTATAGTACTAAAGCTTAAATATTTACACGTTCATTACGCTATCCATAATGCTTTTTTACAAACAATTGTTATTCTTCAAGTATCAAATATATTGGAGGAATCAAGATGAATACTAAGCACACTTTGAAACGGTTAGCTGGAATAACCGCAATCATTGGAATGGCAGCCTTGTTTGCAGGATGCTCAAAATCCCAGGCAAACGACAAAGTAACGCATATAACATACTGGCACGTCAACGCTCAAACATTGGGAGGGGCTTCTGTTAATAAGCTGGTAAAGGAGTTTAATCAAACTCATAAAAACATTAAAGTGACCGCAAAATTTAATCCAAATATGTATCAAGGCCTGATGCAAAATCTCCAGTCCGCTCAAGCATCGGGTAAGGTACCAGATGTTGTTCAAGTGGGTTGGGCTTACACAAACTACTTCTCTGATAACTTTAAATATTTAAATCCAAACGATGCCGCCCAAAAGTTTGATAAAAATACAAATTCAATCACCAAAAATTTTTCTCCTAAAACTTTAAGCTTCGCAAAAAACGCTAATGGAAAACTTGTTGGGTTGCCTTATTCTTTAAGTACTCCCATCCTTTACATCAACAAAACTATTTTGAAAAAATATGGAATCGATCCTTCAGAACTGTCTACTTGGCAAGGTGTTGAAAAAGCTTCAAAGCAAATCAAATCAAAGAGTGGTAACTATGGTGTTTACATTCAGGAACCAGCTGATACCTGGGCTCAACAAGCTATGATGTTAAGCAATGGAGCACAAATTAAATCGAATGACGGTAAAGCGGCTTTCAACTCAAAGGCAGGACAACAAGCATACCAGCTCTACCAAGATATGGTTGTTAAAGAAAAAACCGCTCTCCACGCTCCTTGGGATCAAGGTATGGATGCTTTCATCAATGGAAAAGTTGCAATGGCATTCACTACTGTTGCCCAAGCATCTCACATTAAGCAAAGTGCTAATTTTGATGCATCAGCAATCGTTGCTCCCACCTTCAAAGGCAAAAAACTTACAGTTCCAGTTGGAGGCTCGATGCTGACAATTACTGCGCAATCAACTCCACAGCAAAAAGCTGCTTGGAAGTTTGAAAAATTTATGTATAAGAACAGTTCCCTCATGACCTGGGATAAAGGAACTGGATACCTTCCACCAACAAAAACTGCTCTCAATTCTACTATCTTTAAGACATACTTAGATAAGAATCCGATGATAAAGCCTGCTGTCGATGAGCTTGGAAATGCAGTTCCATGGACTTCGTTCCCTAAAAATGGACTTGATGCAGAACAAAGTATGATTGATGCTAGAGACCAAATTCTATCAGGAAAGAACGTTAATCAAACCCTAAAATCAGCTCAGGAGAAGATAAATGTTAAGCAATAACATCCAAGCCAAGGAAAAAATAAGCTCTCGCTCTGGTCCCGTCAAAAGGGGCAAGAAAATGAATATCAAACCATTTTTTTACCTATTACCATCAGGAATTCTTATTTCAATATTCATAGGATTTCCAGTGCTCTATACTCTTTATTTAAGCTTCTTTAACTGGAATCTAATATCACCAACCAAAGAGTTTGTGGGGTTTAATAACTACATTAACGTATTTACAGATCCAACCAACCGACAGGTGATGTTTAATACCCTTATTTATATTGGTATTTTAGTAATTCTAAACTTTGTCATCCCTTATTTAATCTCAATAATTGTTAACTTCTTTATTGGTAAAACTAAAGGGCCTTACAAGATATTATTTTTCATTCCTAGTTTGTTCTCCCTTGTAGTTGGTGCAATGCTATTCTCTTGGATTTTAAATCCAGTTTCCGGACCTGTTGCATTGATTTTAAGGGACTACGGAATGAAACTGCCTCAATGGACTAATTCTGGTTCACTAGCGATTATCGTTATTTGTCTAATTACCAACTGGAAAGTTTTCGGATATAACTTTATTCTCCTCTTAACTGGTTTAGGTTCCATCCCCAAAAATATAATTGAAGCAGCAAAAATTGATGGTATCCCAAAATGGAGAGTAATATGGGACATTGTCCTGCCAATGAATAAGAGTGTTTCAGTCTATGTTTTGATTTTAACAATTGTCGAAGGACTTCAATATGTTTTCACACCTCTAAACGTTATTACTCAAGGTGGGCCAAATTATGGTTCTTCAAACATTCTCTACCACACTTACCTAAATGGATTTGTTTTATACAAAACTGGTAATGCATCAGCATTAGCTACAGTCACTTTCATAATTTTCTTGATACTACTTGCACTTGAAATAAAATTTGTTGAAGGAGGGAGAAAGCATGCAGACTAATCGAAAAAGCCTAGTATGGCATATCCCGCTTTTGTTAATCGTATTAGTAATAATCTTACCAATCTTGTTCATGATCTCTAACTCTTTCAAAACTTTGCATGACTCTTACAATTCAATTCTAAGCTTAATTCCAAGTCACCCCACTCTAGCTAATTACATCACGCTAAATCATCAGATCAACTTGATTAGAGTAACTTTAAACACGTTTGGGATGGCTACACTAGTGACTTTAGGGAAAATTTCAACTGGATTGCTAGCCGCATACGCATTTCATAACTTTAAATTTCATGGTAAAAAAATCGTCTATTTTATCTTTATTGCAACTATCTTTGTGCCGTTCACAACCATAATGATTCCAAACTACTTAGTAATCTCAAAAATGAACTTACTGAATAATATGCTTGGAGTCGCACTACCACAAATGTGTGATGCAGCTGGAATAATGCTTTTTTTAAAGGCTATGGAGAAAGTACCGACTAGTTTGGTTGAAAGTGCTCGAATTGATGACATCCCAGAACGAAAAATTCTAATGAATATTATCATCCCTATTTTAAAACCAAACATTATCAGTATTGGAGCTATATTCTTTATTAACAGTTGGAATGAATACGTTTGGCCAACCCTAATACTAAAAGATAAAGGCAGCTTTACCCTGCCATTAGCACTTCAAAACTATATTTCCAGTGAAGGTGGAACAAACTTTCCATTAGCAATGGCATTGGCAACTATTATGATTATTCCACCGTTATTGATTTATGTTATTTTCCAAAAATATATCCTAAATAGCATTAGTAGTAGTGGATTAAAGTGAGGTATTAATATATGGAAAGCAATGGATATTCGATCGTACTTGAAGATGTTTCAAAAGACTACGATAAATCAACCAACGTGATTAAGAATATGAATCTCAAAATTTACCCAGGGGAACTCCTTGTCTTTCTCGGACCATCTGGATGTGGAAAATCAACAACACTAAGGATGATTGCAGGATTGGAGGACCCAACTGGCGGTAAAATCATAATCAACAATAAAGATTCTAGGAATTTGAATAATAAGCAGCGCAGTATTGCAATGGTTTTTCAAGATTACGCATTGTATCCAAACATGACTGTGTATCAAAATTTGGAATACGCTCTAAAGGTCCATAGGGTACCAAAAGAAGAACGCAAACAGCGGCTTGAAAAAATAATGGAATCTCTAAACTTATCTAAGTACAAAGACCGTTTTCCTGCCGAGTTATCTGGAGGACAAAAACAACGAGTTGCCCTTGGAAGAGGAATGGCCAAAAAAACCAATATTTTTCTCTTAGATGAGCCCCTTTCGAATATTGACGTTCAGCTCCGAGAAAAAGCCCGAGATCAGTTGTTACAGCTCCATAACCAGAATGGTCAAACTATTCTTTATGTCACCCACGACCAGCAAGAGGCAATGGCCCTTGGAGACAGGATTGCCGTCATCAACAATGGAATAGTTCAAATGATTGATACTCCTGAAAACGTGTACCACAATCCGTCAAATTTATTCGTTGCTAAGTTCGTTGGTAGTCCTCAAATCAATGTAATTCAAGTTGAGTATAATGATTCAAACTTGATTACCCTAGACGGTATGAAACTAATTTCAAACTATAAAAATATAGTTCAAAAAGATAAAAGATTATTACTAGGTATTCGCCCTGAAAATATCTCAATTTCCGAGAAACAGGAAACAGAATCCATTCCAGTAAAAATTGATGCAGTGACAGACTACGGGAAGTTTAAGCAATTAACAATTAAAGTCAGCCCAGAAGTTAACCTAAAGGCCTTGACTCCCAGTTGGAATAGTAATGCAGCTACCGCATACATGAAATTTGATCAAGATTGCATACTTTTATTTGATAAAAATACTGGTACCCGTATTGATTAAAATTAATTAAAGCGTCTCACTCAACCCTATTTCTAGAGTTAATGAGACGCTTTTTATCCATTATTTATAAAAACCAAAGTAGTCATGAGCATTGTTATAAGATATATCCGCCACCATCTTACCCAGTATTTCTTCATCATCTGGTACTTGGCCTCTTTCTGCTAAGGTACCAACAAAATTACATAAAACTCGTCTAAAGTATTCATGTCGTGGATATGATAAGAAGCTCCGTGAATCAGTTAACATTCCAACAAAGTTCGATAGTAAACTCTGCTCAGCCATTGTGGTCAACTGCTTTGTCATCCCTGAGAAGGTATCGTTAAACCACCAAGCGGCACCTAGTTGAATCTTTTGAACTCCATCCTGTTGGAAGTCACCCATTCCAGTTGCAAGCTGCATCCAGTCATTAGGATTAAGTGAATACAAAATCATCTTTGGTAGTTGGTTCTCGCTTTGCATATCAATCAAGAGTTTCATAAATTGATCAGCAATATCAGCCTGGGTTCCCATCGAATCGAAACCACCGTTGGAGCCAAACGACTTCAGCATTGGCTTATTCGCATCCCGAATAACATTCATATGAAATTGCATTGTCCAATTATGTTTCTTATTAAGACGCATCAACTCTTCAACGACCATTGTTTGGTATTTATCAACTTCTTCGGCCGATAATTGTTCGTTTCTTCTTGCCTTATCAATGATCTCATCAATTTGATCTTCACTTGCTTTGTTAAACCTAAAGAAGTTTAGGCCATGATCCGACAGACTACCACCTAAAGTTTCAAAGAAATCAAACCGTTGGTCAAGGGCCTCCATCATCGTTTTAAATGAATTAACGCTAATGCCCGAAACTGAACTCAATGACTTTAAATACTCGTCAAAGTCATCCGCATTTAGGTTAAAAATCGCATCGGGGCGCATCGCTGGTAACACTTTAAACCCATTTTGGGCTTCATCTTCTTTAAGAAGCTTATGGTACTTAAGATCAGAGGCAGGATCATCTGTCGTACAAACCACCTCAACGTTTGAACGTTTAATAAGGTTTCTTGGCTTGAAGTCAGTCGTGGCAAGCATTTTGTTAGCTTTTTCCCAGATAGCTGGTGCTGACTTTTCATTAAACACTTCATCAATACCAAAAAATCGTTTTAATTCCAAATGGGTCCATTCATAAAGTGGGTTGCCAAGCGCCTTTTCAATTGTTTTTGCCCAAGCAATAAACTTATCATAGTCATTACCATCACCAGTAATAAGCTCTTCTGGAACCCCATTTGCTCTCATCAAGCGCCATTTGTAATGATCCCCAGAATTGCCCTGATTAATCCAGATTTGGGTAATGTTGTCATAATTCTTGTTCTCATAAATTTCTTTGGGTTCCAAATGACAATGAAAGTCAATAATTGGCATTTTTTCAGCATGATTATGAAACAATTTACGAGCAGTTTCAGTTGTTAATAGAAAATCATCGTTAAGCAATGACATTTAAGATATCTCCTTTAAATTATTGGCTTGGCATATTCAGCTAACGTATCATGGAGTGTTTTCCGAACCGCACCCACTCCGATAATTTGTTTGGCAAAGAAATCTTCCACCTTAGAACCTAATCCAATTTCGTATAAGTCGTGGCCAAAAATTGCTTTATTACTCAAAATATCCTTCAAATGGCCGTGAACATCAACATCTTTATCTCCAAGATGAATGTCAGCAACTTTTGGCTGTAACTCATCTAATAGCGGATCTGGACTAGGGGTAAATGATTTGCCATTATCGTCAACAGCCATTAAGTAGCGGCACCAAGTAGCCAGAACTAATGGAATGAACGTTAAGTCAGTCACTTTTCGGTCAGCGTCGTTTAGGTAATGCGAAATTGTTACGCCATACCGTACCGGAATTTTTTGCGAAGTATCCGCGGCGATTCTTTGAGGTTTATCCGGAATATAAGGATTTGGCAACCTCTTAGTAACTAATTGATCAATAAACTTCTTTGGACTGATAACCTTAGGATCTTTAACAACTGGCAACCCTTCAACGTAACCAATTTGTTTAATTAAATTAAGCATATCTGGGTCAGAAACCTCTTCAGCAATCGATTCAAATCCAAGTAGATCACCATGAATTGCAAGAGCTGTATGCAACGGATTCAAGCAAGTCGTAACCTTCATCTCATCTGCATCATTAACAGTGTCTCTATCAGTCATAATGACTCCCGCCTTTTCAAAAGCAGGTCGCCCATTAGGAAAGGCATCTTCAATAACTAGGTAGTGTGACTCCTCTGTGTTAGCAAAAGCAGCAAAATCTGTTCTGCCAACGCTAATAATTTCACTATCTTGAAAACCGGATTCCTTCAATTTGTCTGCCACTTCTTTTGAAGGATTTGGCGTGATCCGGTCAATCATTGATAGCGGAAAGCTGACCTTAGTTGAATCATCAAGATAATCAACAAATTCTGGCTCAACATTGCCATTATTAGCCCATTGCTTTGCCACTGTATTGACGCTTTTCTTCAACTTATCTCCGTTTTGAGAGAAATTATCGGTAGTTAATAATGCAAGCGGTAGTTTACCCGCCTTAAAGCGGGCATACATCAGTGCAACTAGGCCAGTCATATTATTTTTTGGCGCTGAAGGCCCGTTTTTAATGTCGGCAGCTACTTCATCAGTAAACTCACCATTTGATTGCCATAATCCATAACCCTTCTCGGTAATCGTAAATGATACTAGTTGTAGTGCAGGGGATTCAAACAATTTCTGCATCTTAGCCCAATTTTGTTTGTGGTCAGGAGCTAAGAAAAAGGCATCCGCTACTGGAGTTAGTAACTCATTGTCAAAGTCACCATTATCTTTGGTAATTACACGTAGAATTCGATTTTCAAAAGGAGCATAAACTTTGTTGATCACCGCTTCATTATGGGTATCAGCTACAACAACCCCAGCATCTAAATCACCATTCTCAATCAGCGTATTAGCAATTGCCGCGTGATACGCTCTAAACAGGTTTCCACCCCCAAAGTGGACCCACTTAATATCCCCTGTTTTGTTAGAGATGTCATAATTGGGGACCTTGATCCCTGCATTTTCAAAGGCCGTTTTATTCGTTAAATAGTTGTCAGTAATTTTTACCATTTGGTAAATGATCCTCCTAAATAATCATTGCGCTGGAAAGCGATTACAACCCAATTAGTTAAAAAGGCCGCAAATACGGCCTTTCATTATTTATTCCATTCTGCGGATAATTTCTTAGCGTTTTCAGTTACAGCTGCAAAATTACCTTCAGCTGCCGGAGCACTAAGAGAGCCACCGACACCAACAATCAGTGCACCAGCTGCTTTCCATTCACTAATATTATCAGCATTAACACCACCTGAAGGCATGACACTAACATATGGGAATGGTCCGTGAATCTCTTTGATAGCACCTGGTTGGGCAATACTTCCTGGGAACAACTTAACAATATCTGAACCAGCTTCGAGTGCCCATTGGATTTCGGTATTCGTAAATGTTCCAGGGATATATGGAATTTGGTAAAGATTTGAAATCTTAGCAACTTCCTCATTGAATGATGGACTAACAATAAACTTAGCTCCAGCAATAATTGCAATTCTTGCTGAAACGGGATCCAACACAGTTCCTGCACCAACCATTACATCAGTACCAGCATACTTTTCATTTAATTCACTAATTGCTTGATCAGCATTAGGAACAGTAAAAGTTAATTCAATTCCCTTAACCCCACCAGCAACGATTGCATCAACCGTCTTAATGGCTTGTTCCTTTGAGTCACCACGAACAACGGCAACCACACCAGTTTTCTTGATATTATCTAAAATCTCTACACGTTTCAAAAAATTCACCTTCACTATAGTTATTTGTCTTTAAGTATATTAATATATTAGTTAAAGTCAAATGCTTTTTTTAATTTGTTATTTCCGATACACTCAGCGTTTGACAAATTGATATATTAATATACAATATTTGTAAGCGCAATCATAATAACATATAAACAGGAGAAATGAAACCATGAAATTAACTTCGTTTGGAGAATTAATGTTAAGATTCAAGCCAGAATCAGCAAAAAGAATAAATCAGTCTGATGTTTTTGAAGCATCATTTGGTGGTGCTGAATCAAACGTAGCTGTATCGTTATCAATAATGGGCGATGAGGCTGCTTACATTACAAAACTACCTAACAACACCCTTGGTGATTCCGCACTTAGAAAGCTCCGAGGATTATCCGTTGATACTAATAAAATTATTCGTGGTGGAGATAGATTAGGAATCTACTTTTTTGAAAAAGGCGCTAGTGTCCGTGGTACCGATGTGGTTTACGATCGAAAATTCAGTTCATTTGCAGAATCAAGCGCGTCAGAATACAACTGGCCTAAACTATTAGCTGGTTCAGACTATTTTTATGTGTCAGGAATCACCACTGCCCTTTCTAAGGAGCTCCAACAGGCAACTCTAGAAGCCGCAAAGTACTGCAATGAAAATGGTATCAAAGTTATTTTTGACGCTAATTATAGGGGAAAACTTTGGTCTGAGGCTGAAGCTCAAACATTTTCAAAGAAATTTCTTCCATACGTCTCCGTCGTCCTAGCACATGATGAAGACTTTGAACAATCTTTTGGGATCAAAGCTTTTGATGGTGATATGACTAACGGAATCAATCAAATGGACTCGTTTAAAACCGCAATTGAAGAACTAGTCAATCAATATCCAAATATCGAATCAGTTGGATCTGTGCTTCGTAATATCCTATCTGTTGAGAAAAGTACCTGGACTGCAATCCTTTATACCAATGGCCAATTCTTCCAAGGCGGCAGTTATGATATGCATGTGTATGAAGGTGTCGCTGGTGGTGATGCATTCGGTGCTGGATTAATGCACGGTATTATGAACAATTTTGCACCTCAAGACCAAATTAATTTTGCAATTGCTGCTAGTGTCTATAAATTAACCATCAGTGGCGACTGGAACTTAGCTAGTGAATCCGAAATCAGTAGTATTATCGCTGGTGGTTCAGCAATGAATCGTTAGTTTAATATAGACATTTCAAAGAATGTGTACTCAAAATGAGAACACATTCTTTTTTTGCTCTAAAGCAGCTCGCTGTAACATATTGGTTACGTTGACAGCGCTTTCAAAAAGATGTATCCTCACATTTGAAATACTAATATATCAAAATATTTATCTATGGGAGTTGTTTGTTTTGAAAATGAATTACAGCAGTCTACTAACCAGTAGCCTTTTAGCTTTGCCAGTCGTAATCCTCGGTGGAATATCCAACGGTGATGTCTCAGTTCACGCTGATTCATTACCAATTTCTAAAATTGTCCAAAAAACAGATCAAAAAAACCAGGACAAAAATCAGATTTTAGAGGTAAGAAAAGGCAATTCTTCTGACTACCAACCATTTTTCTACAATGGAGTGCAGATTAGGATTGATAAATTGCGTGACATTTTTGGCTACAACATGAATGACATTACCAACGCTTTTAAACAAGCAAAAAGAGATGGTTTCACAGTTATTAACTCACAAATTTTATGGTCTGATGTTCAACCTGATAAATCGCTAAAGCCAAGTGATATTGCTTATATCAAAGGTGGGAGTGACGCAACCAAAAACTTTGACGAAAAAGCACAATCATTAAAAATTTCAAATGATGGCAATACTCAATCCCAAGTCTTGTTGAAGTATAACTTAGCAAACCTAACTAGTTCGGATTTTAAATCTGGCAATTATGACGGTGTAAAGTTACGAATCTATGCAAAATCAGAAACTAACACCAATCTAACGATTTACGGTGCGGATAAGGATAACTGGGACTCAAATTCAACTTGGGATAAAACTGGCAGTTTACGTGGAGATGAAACAAAAATCACTGTTTCCCCTAAATACGATCCTATCAAGGGCGAAAATTATTATGACTTTAACGTTAAGGATTTTGTAAATCAACAAAACCATGGCACTGTTACCTTAGCATTAGGGACAGATAAGGGTAATTCCATAACCATTGGAGGTGGTCAAGATTTTGGGACTAAAAATAGCTCTGCCACCAAAAAGCCATTGGATGAAGTCCCCACTCTTTCACTATCTAAAAAGGACGCTTTCGACTTCTCGTACTTAGATAAAGTCATATCAGCCGCAAGACAAGCAGGCATCAAAATGGAACTGTTATGGTTTGGTAGTGATACAACTAAAGTTTCAACAGAAAAAAGGCTTCCCACATACGCAGCCCAAAATTATCAGTGGGAAGTTGATTCAAATGGCAACCCCATTCATTTTAAACGCAGTAGTCCAACCTCAGGAATGGGACAATACAATTTTGTTCTAGATAAAAACGATCAGAACTTGCAAACTGATGAAGGAGCTGCTCTTGGCAAAACATTCAACCATATCGCTACTGACAATGCCGAGCATAACTACTCCAACACCATTATTGGGTCTCAACAGCCAAACGAACCAGCAACTGATAACTCACAATCTGAAGCAAGCAAGAAGGCCAAGGAGAACTACCATGGCAAAGCAGACTTCACAGTTTGGACTCTATGGAACTACACTAACAATTTAGATAGCCATATCAAAAAATCTCAATACTCAGTTTGGACAAGAGTAAATAACGCTTCCGGCGATAAGGGATCTCAAATTGTTGCATTAAATGAAGAGGCTAGAAAAAATGGTGGTACCTACCTAGATACAGTTGGTCTTGATCCCTACACTCACAATTATGAAGGAATCTACAAGTTCGGTCATGCCGGCAACTACGCTCAGGGCAATAACATGCCAATGGTTATGGAAGACGGATTAGGGATTGAGGGTTCTTGGGCACATAATAACTATAAACCAATTGATGCCGGTGCTAGAATTATCACTTCGTTAGCGGGTGGAGCCACTCATAATTACTACGACTTTAGAAGTGGCGATGGTTTTGATTTATATGATAGTGAAAATGCAGACGGAACCTGGAAACCACACGAAGTCAACGGTGAATCTGCCATCTCTTACGTCAGAGCAACTAACAGCTTCGTTAACAAGCTTGGCTACGACCTCGCAACCAAGCAAGCTGATGGTGCTGGTGGTAAAAACTTACTGTTCTTCAACGCTGTTCCTTCCTCAAATAATAACTTTACGGATACCAAGAAATTTGGTGACAACGTTTCGGTTACTTATAAGACTGACACTTTGAAGAGTATGGGAATTGCTGAAAAACAGGATGACAATAATATTCTTCTTGGTAGTACACTGGACAGTGACGCCACCTTCACTATTAAAGGATTCGGCAAGGCAACAAAGGTAGAAAATGGCCAATATAAGGATGCTCAGTCAAACGAGTGGGTAGCAAACAATGACAAGGTCGAATATACCAACAATCACGATGGAACAATCACCATCACCGTTCCAAAGAATTCTGTAGTCAGGGTATCAAATAAGGTTGAAAAGCCAGATACTCCATCAACAAATGGCTCATCTTCAACTAGTTCAACCGTCTCAATCAGTTCCACTCCAAACAATTCTTCATCCGAATCTAACTCATCTAGTTCTTCTACCGTCACTCCTCAACCAGCTAAACCAACTTCAAAATCAATTCATAAAGCTGTTTATGCTGTCAAAGGAATCAAGCTGTACAACAATCCAGTTTTCAAGGCCAGCAACGCGGTGAAATCTTATCCATTGGCTAAACGTACTAATCGCCAAATGTTCCTAGCTACGAAAGTTACAACTAACAAAAACGGAGTAAAGCGTTACTTCGTATCCGTTATTAACGCAAAAGGGAAAGTAACATCCCAAAAGGGTTACATTACTTACAATAAAAACTACGTTAAACCTGGTTATTACTCAACTATCCCTACAAACAAGAAAGTTAAGGTAATTAGTAAGTCAGGCATCAATTCTTACCAAACTAAAGGACTTACTGACAAGCAAAAGCATTACAAGCGGAACTCAGTCCTTAGAGTTAAAAAAGTTATCCTTAATAGATCAATCAACCGATTCCAATTGACTAATGACAAGTACATTACTGCCAATAAGAAGCTAGTAATCTTTGATTAGGATCATTAGAAAATGTAAGTAGATATGGAATAATGGCACTCTGTTCTAATACCTACTACCGGTATCAAACATTAGACAAACAAGTGGTTGGGACATAACTAGGTAAATCTAAAAAAAGCAACGATAAATTTCATTTTCTTGAAATTTATCGTTGCTTTTTTGCTTTCATCCAAATCCTTGCTACACGCAGTAACCATCAGGACTGAGACCCATTATTCATGGATCTCAGTTACTGTTGGTCTCGCGGGGGTGAGACGACAAAAGCATCTTCGTATGCTTTTTGTCCCACTCCCTTGTTCCTACGATTAGTCAAGGTCCTTGTTTATGTAATTAAAGCATACTTAATAAGCCAACCCGTTCCTATTTAAAAAAACAGCTTGACCAGTTATACTTTAAATATAAGATCTCCGGATCTTATTGGGCCTTGAGCTCGTGGTATGTGTATTCATACCTTTGATTCGCTTGTATCATCGAAAATAGACAATGAACTGTTTTGTTCATACAAGCAACGATGGCGACCTTATTTCTTTTCG
>NZ_CATNVB010000019.1 GCF_951230165.1 Lentilactobacillus sp. Marseille-Q4993 | reverse complement strand
CCAATAGAAAGTTTTTGGAGTCACATAAAAGAAGAATATTTCCAATTTCACAACCGTATAACCAAGAACGAAATGAATAGCGAGATTGAGGAGTGTATCAATTGGTATAACTTCAATCGCCGCCAATTAACACTAAAAGGCATGACTCCGATAGAATATCGAAATCATGCCTCAAATAAGATTGCCTAATTTTAATTATTTAACTGTCCGCTTGACACGGAGTAGCTCCCAAGAAATCGAAATTATCGCCGCACTTTTTTGATTATTTTACTTCTTTAAACTAATTTTGTATTTTTCGCGTTTTGTAAAGTCAATGACCCATTCATCACTGGCGAAGTTGCATCAACTACCGTAGGATTAGTGAAAATCTCCAACATTTCCATAAAACTATCAGCAGTATTCTCGCGATTCAAGTCGGCAAGTTTCATCCAGAACACCTTGCCTTCCTTATCAATGGGGTGCTCAGTGATTTCACCGGAGAATGAACTAGTTCGGTACAAAAAACCAATTCTGCGGTAGGCAGGATCATCACTGTTCCACTCAACGGTTCCGCACATTTCAAGGTTTGAAACGGTAATACCAGTTTCTTCATACACTTCACGAATGATGGCGTCTGATAAGGATTCGCCTTTTTCTACGTGACCACCGGGAAAAGTATGGCCAAACTTCCAATCAACGTCAGTCTTATCCTCAACGATAACCTCTTGAGTTTCTGGATTATAGACCATGCACATGTTTACCATTTCAATATGTTCAGACCGTGAGTATGTCAATCGAATCACCTCATATTAGATTTTGTGATTTCAGTATACTCTCATGGCTTAGAAAACCGAATAGCAAATCACAGGTCGTGATCCTTGGTAGCAGTAAGGTGGCCTAACTGACCGCGGAATTCCTTGGAATACATTTGCATGTCGGTTCGATAATCAGCGATATCCTTCGCTAATTTAACGGTGTAGTCAGCTTCTTCACCATGTTCACCTTTATCCAAACCAATTTCCTCTTCGTGGCGGTCAACTCGCATTGGCATGATTGCTGCGAGGACTTTTATAATGATGGAAACGAAAACGGCAACCATAACGATAGTGATTCCAGTAGCAAGAAGTTGAACCCCGAGTAAATGGAACCCGCCGCCATAGAACAAGCCGTTATGAGTAACTACTGGGTTGACGTCCTTAGTGGCGAATAATCCGGTAGCGATACTACCAATGATTCCACTAATTCCGTGACAACCGAAGGCATCAAGAGCATCGTCGACACCGATTCGATCTTTCAATTGAGTAACGAAGAAGTAGCTAGCAAGCGTGCCGAGAATTCCAATCACAAATGCTCCGGCAATGGTAACGTAACCTGCGGCTGGAGTGATTGCAACCAGTCCACAAAGAGTACCGGTACATACACCTACTAGAGTAGGCTTCTTATCAATCAGCATATCAAGGAACATCCAAGTGATCATCGCTGTTGCGGTAGAAACCGTAGTGGTAATGGTTGCTGAAACAGCAACTGAGTTAACCGCCAGGGCTGAACCGGCGTTGAAACCATACCAGCCAATCCATAGAATAGCGGTTCCCATAAGGACCCAAGGCAAGTTATAGTGAGTGTGTGGAATATCACCATAGTTGATTCGCTTACCAAGGAAGTAGGATAGAACAAACGCAGTAATTCCGGCGTTAATATGAACAACGGTACCACCGGCAAAGTCGAGGGTGCCTAGTGAGGCTAAGAATCCGTTTGGACTCCAAACCATATGCACCATTGGGTAGTAGACGAGAATTGACCAGAGAACCAAGAATACTAATAGGAAGTTAAACTTGATCCGACCAACGACAGCTCCAACAAATAGGGCTGGGGTAATGATGGCGAACATCATCTGGAAGAGTGAGAAGACTCCCTCAGGAATTTTGGTAGCGGTGAGGCTCTCCAAATTGACGCCATTCATAAAGAAATTTTTCAAGTCCCCAATGAACCCGAAATGATTACCACTGAAAGAAAGTGAGTAACCAAAGATGATCCAGAGTAGGATAGCAGCTCCGGTCATGATAAACACGGAGAGCATCGTATTGACAACGTTTCTCCGGGAAACAAGACCCCCGTAGAAAAATGCCAAACCTGGGGTCATGAACAAAACAAAAATACTAGAAAAAATTACGAATGAAGTATTTGCGAGATTCATAAAACCGCTCCTTTGATTTAATGTTATGAATTCTAACATTGGCGATTTTATTAGTCTAGTGGAAATCTCTACATGTCATATACCATTTAATTTAGTCCTCGCTAAGAGTCTATTAATATAGCAAATGAAAGGGGTACACAATTGCCAAAAAAATATTTTCAAGTGGACAATGTAGTGTTAACTTGTATGACATCTTAGAGTTTTATTAAAATGGTCTGAGAGCGATTCTAATTACGTTTTAAAAGACGGCAGGGCGAAAAGCCCTGCCGTCTTTATTAGTTTACAGATTATCAATTGCTTTGTTAATTGGGGTATCCCCGTCACTCATTTCGATTACTTGGCGGATAGATGAACTGTTTTTTGCCAATTCAATCAGTACTTCCGCTACGTTTTCAATACTATTTTCTTTCGTTGCAAACTCACCAAGAGTAACCTTGCCACTTCCTTTAGTTTCGGTCAGAGAGGTTGGCTGGAGAATTGTGTAGTCTAAGTCAGTGTTGTTCATTAGCCACTTGTCGGCGTAATGTTTGGCGATTAGATAGTTGGTTAATGGTGATGCGTCTGGTTCGCTGAAGGCTTCGAGGTCAAGGGATGCTCGGGAGCTAAGCATGATGAATCGTTTAATTCCTTTATGTTCAGCTGCCCTCATTACCTTAACGGCTCCGTTGAGGTCGACTTGAAGCAAGTCCTTGCCACCAGAACCAGCAACAAAGATGATTACGTCACTGTCGGGAATGGCGTTGGTAATTGCTTCTGGGGAAAGATGGAGATCTAATTCAAACGGTGAAATGTTTTCTCCGGTTGGCACCTTTTCTGGCTTTCTTGCACCAGCAAAAACTTCGTCCTCTGAGTTATCAGCTAGTTTTGAAATAATTGTGCGACCAACTCTACCAGTTGCTCCAATTACTGTGATTTTCACGGCATATTCCTCCTATTTATTGAATGTCTACATTATAACGGCTTGATCGATAACAACCAACTAACTCACTTTTTCTTGACGGTAATCAATTATTTACGTCTGCTAATCAAATACAATAAATTTGTAAAGTTGAAAGGAGCGGGGAAAATGATGAAATTCATAACGAAACATTCTAATCAAATCACGGGCGTTACGGGGGCCTTGATTGTCCTGGGATTTATGGGTCGCCTGATTAAAGTTGAACCGGTTGAGATTGCTGCCTTTGCGGTTGCTTCGGTTATCGCTGCGGTGCCAATAATTTTAAGAGCGTGGTCAGCTTTGAAGTACAAAACTATCAGTATTGAGTTGCTGGTATCGATTGCGGTTATCGGTGCGTTTGCAATCGGTGAGTTCGAGGAATCGGCGGTAGTTACCTTCCTATTCTTATTCGGCTCATACTTGGAAAATAAGACGCTTAAGAAAACCAGAAACTCGATCAAGTCACTGACTGAAATGGCACCCACCACGGCTTTGGTGGTTAGTGAAGATGGTTCGGTTGAGGAAGAAGACGTTGACTTTGTGGATGTTGACGATGTGGTTCTCGTTAAGACGGGAGCCCAGGTTCCAGTTGATGGTGAAATTGTTTCTGGTCACGGTAATTTGAACGAGGCTAGTATTACTGGTGAATCCAAACTAGTTTCAAAGGGGATCGACGATGAAGTGTTCTCCGGCACTATTTTGGATAACGGTTCAATTAAAGTTAGGGCAACCAAGGTTGGTGAGGATACCACGTTTGGCAAGATTATTGACCTGGTGGAAGAAGCTCAGGATACAAAATCGACTGCGGAAAAGTTCATTGACCAGTTCGCAAAATACTACACACCTGGAGTTTTGGTAATTGCTCTGATTGTTGGTTTGATAACGCGAGATTTCCGGTTAGCCATCACCGTTTTGGTACTTGGTTGTCCCGGGGCCTTGGTCATCGGAGCTCCAGTCTCAAACGTTGCCGGAATTGGGAATGCTGCCAAGAATGGCGTTTTGATCAAGGGTGGCGAAGTGATGAATGTCTTCAGTAAAGTCGACACTTTGCTATTTGATAAAACGGGAACCATTACAAAGGGTGAAACGCGCGTTGCGGCCAGCCTTGATGTAGAGCCAAAGAGCGAATATCTGCCACTATTAGCTAGAGTGGAATCGGAATCTGACCATCCTCTTGGAATGGCGATTGTCAGTTATGCCGATGATAGTGATGTGAATTATCATGACCTTCCACTTCACGATATTGATACGGTTAAAGGTAAGGGAATCAAGGCGGAAGTTGATGGCCGTCAAGTGCTGATTGGTAGTCGGAGTTTATTAGCTGATGCCGGAATTGAATTAACGACTGACCAAGCTGATTACCTTAGTTCACTTCACGAAAAGGGAAATTCATCAGTCTTGATGGCAATTAATGGTCGATTAGCAGCCATTCTTGGTGTTGCCGACATTATTCGTCCTGACGTAAAGGAAACTTTGAAGAAACTGAAACAGTTGGGAATCAAGCAAACGGTCATGTTGACTGGTGATAACGAAAAGACTGCTCGGGCAGTTGCTAATCAAGTTGGCATTGATGAAGTTCAAGCTCAGTTGCTCCCAGAAGATAAGGTTGAAGTAGTTAAAAAGCTTCAAGCCGAAGGAAAAACGGTCGCCTTTATTGGTGATGGTATCAACGATAGCCCATCGCTGACGACAGCGGACATTGGAATTGCCATGGGAACTGGGACTGATGTCGCTATCGACACCTCGGATATTGTTTTAATGACTTCAAGCTACGACGAACTGTATCACGGGTTTGCGGTTTCAAAGAAAACGGTTCTCAATACCAAGGAAAATATCGTGATTGCGATTGGAACGGTGGCATTCTTATTGATGGGGTTAATTGCCGGTTTTATCTACATGGCTAGTGGAATGTTTGTCCACGAAGCAAGCATTCTAGTCGTGATCTTCAATGCTATGAGATTGATTAAATTCAATACTAAACCAAAACAAGTTGATGAAAAATTGACGGATATCAATTCAATCAGCGAACCAATCAAGTAAGATTTAGGTATAGAAAACGAATGAGGAGGAAATCATCATGAGTAAAGCAATTATGCAATTAGACGAACTTTCATGCCCATCATGTTTGCAAAAGATTCAGGGCGCCCTCGAACAACAACCAGGGGTAGAAAATGTAAAGGTGATGTTCAACGCCGCCAAGGTTAAAACTGAATTCAACAATGACCAAGTTCAATCAGACCAACTGTCAAAGGTTGTCACTGATTTGGGTTACGAAGTGCAATCAATCAAGGTTAAGGAATAGGGAGGAACGAACATGACAACTGCAACAGCGAAAGAGCTATTTGAAGAAGAAGTAAAGCAAGCTGATATTGATCACCACACCCCAACTGCTGGGGCCATGACCTCACACGTAGTAAGCAACTTGGTTGTTTTGGCTACTAAGCTCCAGATGGCAAAGTGGTACGTTAAGGGAACGGAAACCGTAACACTAAAGAAGTTCTATAGTCGGTTGCTGGATCAAGCGAGATACCAAACTGATACCCTTGGTGCCACACTGCTGGATGAAGGTGAGATCACCCCATCGACTACCAAGGAATTTACGGAATATACCATGCTGACTGAAAATGGTCAGGATAAGTATGAAGATGAAAAGGTAGTTTTGGAAGGATTGCTAGCAGACTTCAACACAGAGAATATGTTTGTCACGAGAGCGATCAAGTTAGCCCAAAAAGAAGATAAACTGGTGTTAGCCCAGGAATTAACTAATCTACTCGCTGCTAATCAGCACAATATCCAGACGTTGAGTGCAATGCTTGGCGATTGGAAGATTGCGACGGATGAGGATGACGAGGACTAGAATCGAGAGATTGTAGTAATGATCTAAGTTAAATGAAGCTTCGATGTTAATAAGCATCGAGGCTTTTTTGTGTTGTAGAGAAATATTAGTACAAGCGATTTGAAACTAAGAAAATATGGCGTTAGGTGAAATGATGTCCCTAACAGACTAAGTGGTACCTTCATCACAAGCAACCTAACTAATCGTAAATTCACATGGCCATCGGCGACTGGATAATTATGTATAAGTCATGGATGATCATTGACGATGAAGGGATATTTATCAACCGGAGTATAGCGGGAAACCGGTAACCATTATAGAGCAACACTAATCAGCAGTGAGGTTATCGTTATGAGTTCACTCATTACGATAAGGCCTGACTTTGAAATTTTCGCTTTTTGAAAAGTTCAAAGCTGTGCCCACTGCGTTCCATTAGTGTTGCTGATAAATGGTTACCTCGTGTCCCCATGTCCGATATCACTAATAATCAATAGTAAAACACGAACTATATAAACTTTACATAGTAATTATTCAGTAAAATATTAAAAATCCGAACGATTGGTATTGACTTTCACTGTAATGTTAATTATTATTAAATCACCAATAAAAATTGAGGTGTAAATCAATGACAATACAAGTTGGAATTGCGATGGGATCAGTATCTGACTGGGATACCATGCAGCGAACCTGCGCAGTTTTGGATAGTCTAAAGATTGGTTACGAAAAGCGCGTTATCTCCGCACACCGGATGCCGGATGAACTCACCGAATTCTCCAAGAATGCCCGTGATAACGGCCTTAATGTCATCATTGCTGGCGCTGGTGGTGCCGCTCACTTACCTGGAATGCTTGCTGCGAACACTACATTACCAGTGATTGGGGTACCAATTAAAACCCGAACATTAAACGGAATGGACTCACTACTTTCAATCGTCCAAATGCCGTTTGGGGCTCCCGTAGCAACCGTTAGCATTGGTGACGCTGGTGCAAAGAACGCCGCTTTACTAGCAGCTCAAATTTTAGCAACGAACGATAAGAACGTAGAATCCGAACTTTCCGCATTTAAGGAAAAACAACGTGAGGAGGCAAAGCAAAGTGAAAGCCGCCTCAATTAAGCAAATATTACCACCAGCAACCATTGGGATCGTTGGTGGTGGGCAACTTGGGCAAATGATGGCCCTCTCGGCTAAGGCAATGGGATACAAAGTTGGAGTATTGGATCCAACCCCTTCTGCCCCAGCTGGTCAAGTTTCTGATTTTCAAATCGTAGCTGAGTACGACGACGAAGAAGCGGTTTTAGACCTCGCAAAGAAGGCTGATGTTCTCACATATGAGTTTGAGAACGTCGACGAAAACACCTTGAAAGAAGCGAGTGAGTTTGTTGAAATTCCTCAAGGAACTGAATTACTGCGAATCACTGGCGATCGGTTCAACGAAAAGAGTTTTCTAAAGGATGTTGGAATTCCGGTAACGGATTTTGCCTTAGTAACTGATAAAGCCAGCTTTGAAGCGGCAGTTAAAGCAGTAGGAATGCCCGCAATCCTCAAAACCTCAACCGGTGGCTACGATGGTCACGGTCAATTTGATGTTAATTCCGAAGCCGACTTTGACGCTGCTGCTGAACTTTACACCAAGACAACTTGTATTTTAGAAGCCCGCAAGCAATTTAAGGCGGAAGCTTCAATCATGATCACCCGCGACCGTAACGGCAAGACAATCGTCTTTCCCCTAGTCGAAAATATCCACAAGAACCACATTCTTCATACCACTATTGCTCCAGGCAGATTTTCAGCCAAGGTTCATCAACTCGCAAACCATATCGGAAATGTGATTGCTGACAAACTAAACTTGTACGGAGTCCTTGGCGTCGAACTATTCGTCATCGATGACGAACACGTTGTTGTAAATGAATTGGCTCCACGGCCTCATAATTCAGGCCATTACACAATTGAGGCCTGCAACGTTTCTCAGTTTGAAGCTCACATTCGTAGTATCTGTGGGTTGCCAATCCCTGACGTTACTTTGAACCAACCAGCAGTAATGAGAAATCTACTGGGAACCGATTTAACGCTAGCCCGTGAACAGCTAACAAAAGCTCCAGACTGGCATTTCCACGATTATGGTAAAGCTGAGATCAGACCCCAACGAAAAATGGGGCACGTTACGGTTCTCGGTGATGATATCGACCAACTACTTAAATCAACTGCAATGTTAACCGGCGAAAACTAAAGGAGTTCATCATGACAGAAATCACAAAGACTGACTTAATGTACCAAGGTAAAGCAAAGGAAATGTTCGCAACCACTGACCCAGAAACTGTTTGGGTTCACTACATGGATCAAGTTACTGCATTTAACGGTAAGAAAAAGGTTCAGATGAAAGGAAAGGGCGAAACTAACTGTCGAATTTCAAGCATTATTTTCAGCGACCTTGCCGCTCACGGAATCGAAAACCATTTCATCAAACAACTTGATTCAAACAATCAACTTGTAAAGCGGGTTAAAATCATTCCCCTTGAAACAGTTGTTAGAAACATGGCTTCAGGAAGTTTTGAACGGAAATTTGCTGCAGAACACCTGATGAAGTTTGAAAAACCAGTCACTGAATTCTTCTATAAGAGTGATGAGCTTGATGATCCGTTCATCAACGATTCCCAAGCTGAAGCGCTTGGCGTTGCTACTCCGGCCCAGATGGACTTCATGAAGCAGACTGCACTCAAGGTCAACGACCGGTTAAAGGCAATCTTCGCTGATATGAATATTGACTTGGTTGATTTCAAGGTTGAGTTTGGTGTAGATGGTGATGGAAAGGTTATCCTCGCTGATGAAATCTCACCAGACAGTTGTCGGTTGATTGACCGCGACACCAAGAAGTCCCTTGATAAGGACGTATTCCGTAAAGGGCTTGGCGAATTAGTTCCCGTATATGAAGAAATTTTGACTCGTTTAGAGAAAGCTGAGGAGGCTTAATTATGTATTTAGCAAAGGTCTATGTAACTTACAAACAATCAATTTTGAATCCAGAGGCGGAAGCCATTAAGGATGCAGTCGTTCGAATGGGTTATGACGATGTTAAGGACTTGACCCTTGGTAAGTACTTTGAAGTCAAAATCGACGGCACTAACGTTGAACATGAAATCGACGAAATCTGTGACAAACTGTTGGCTAACGTCAACATGGAAAGTTACCGTTACGAGATTGAAGAACTGGAGGCAGCCAAGTGAAATTTGCAATTTTGAGTTTTCCCGGATCAAATTGTGAGATGGATCTATACCACGCCATCAATGATGTGATGGGTGAAACAGCTGAATTAGTATCATTCAAAAAGGATTCGCTTGATGATTATGATGCTGCGCTAGTTCCCGGCGGGTTCTCATACGGTGATTACCTTCGGGGCGGGGCCATCGCCCGTTTCTCACCAATCATCAAGGCTTTAGGTGAGTTTGCTGATACTGGCAAACCGGTTCTTGGTATCTGTAACGGTTTCCAAATTCTAACCGAAGCAGGATTACTACCAGGCGTTCTTCAAAAAAACACCTCAGCTAAGTTTGTTTGCAAACCAGTCGAATTATACGTAAACAACAACGACACCGTTTTTACTAACCAATATGAAAGTGGTCAAACAATTACGTTACCAGTCGCCCACGGTGAGGGTAACTACTTCTGCGACCAGGAAACCTTGAAGGACTTGGAAGCAAATAACCAAATCGTATTTAAATACCGAGATAACCCAAATGGGAGTGTTGAAAACATTGCCGGGATCATCAACAAGGCCGGTAACGTTCTTGGTATGATGCCCCACCCAGAAAGAGCCGTCGAAGAACTACTTGGTTCAGCCGATGGTAAGGGAATGTTTGAGTCGATTATTAACAGCATGGTAAGCAGAGGAATTGTTTATGAATAATAACGAAGTAACGCCAACCGCAATTAAAGACGATAAAATCTATAAAAACATGGGCCTTTCAGACTATGAATACCAACTGATCAGCGAAAAGGTGTTGGGTCGCGAACCTAACTATACTGAAATTGGTCTTTATTCAGGGATGTGGAGTGAACATTGTTCTTATAAGAATTCCAAACCAGTGTTGAAGAAGTTCTATTCTAACTCAGACCGGGTTGTTCAGGGACCTGGTGAGGGTGCTGGAATTATTGATATTGGTGATGGCAAGGGAATCGTGTTCAAGGCCGAAAGCCATAATCACCCCTCAGCCGTTGAGCCATTTCAAGGGGCAACCACTGGAGTTGGTGGCATTCTTCGGGATATCTTCTCAATGGGAGCTCGGCCAATTGCTTGTCTTGATAGTTTGCGATTCGGTGAACCTAAGACTCAAGCCGATAGTTACTTTATTTCAGAAATCGTTGCTGGAATTTCAGCATACGGAAACTGTATCGG
Organism: Lentilactobacillus sp. Marseille-Q4993; assembly: GCF_951230165.1. Lineage (GTDB taxonomy): Bacteria > Bacillota > Bacilli > Lactobacillales > Lactobacillaceae > Lentilactobacillus. The sequence goes on along the minus strand of NZ_CATNVB010000019.1, from coordinate 34,088 downwards.
GGTGCCAACCGTTGGTGGTGATATCGCCTTTGATGACGCCTACGAACACAACCCATTGGTCAACGTAATGTGCGTTGGTTTGATGGACCTCGATAAGATTAAAGTTGGTAAGGCTGCCGGTGTCGGCAACAGTATTATCTATGTTGGGGCTAAGACTGGTCGGGATGGTATCAACGGGGCATCATTCGCCTCAGCGCAATTCGATTCAGAACATGAAAGTCAACGGTCAGCCGTACAGGTTGGTGATCCATTCACTGAAAAACTTGTAATGGAAGCCTGCCTCGACGTTATTAATAACCACGCCGATGCTTTGGTTGGAATTCAGGATATGGGAGCTGCTGGTCTTGTATCCTCATCAGCTGAAATGGGTTCAAAAGCTGGTGGTTACGGAATGGAATTAGATCTTGATTTAGTTCCCCAACGTGAAGAAGGGATGACTGCATTTGAATTGATGCTATCAGAATCCCAAGAAAGAATGCTTCTCTGTGTTAAGGCTGGTAGTGAACAAGAAGTATTGGATGTATTCGCTGATTATGGTGTTGAAGCCGTTGTGATTGGCCACGTTACTGAGGGCCACAACTACAAACTTCTCCATCATGGTGAAGTGGTTGCCGATGTGCCAGTGGACTCACTTGCTGCTGATGCTCCCGTATACCATCGTGAATCAGAAGAACCAGAACGACTAAAGTCAATGACTTCTCGCCAGTACGTTCCTCAAATCAAGAACCTTAATGAAACGGTTCTCGAAATTCTCTCCCAACCAACAATTGCTTCTAAACACAGCATTTACGAAACATATGATACTCAAGTTCAAACTAACACCGTGGTTGCCCCTGGTTCAGATGCCGCCGTTCTTCGTGTTCGCGGTACCAACAAGGCGCTTGCAATCACAACTGACGTTAATGGTCGCTACCTCTACTTGAATCCCCGCATTGGTGGTCAAATTGCGGTTGCCGAAGCCGCTAGAAACGTCGTTGCTTCAGGTGGGGTTCCAGTAGGAATCACTGATTGCTTGAACTTTGGTAATCCTGAAAAGACCGACCAGTTCTACGAAATGGATCAAGCGGCTATGGGAATGACTGATGCTTGCGAGCTCTTTGATACCCCAGTTATCTCCGGTAACGTATCACTTAACAATGAGTTCGATGACGTTGCTATTTACCCAACGCCAATGGTTGGAATGGTTGGTTTGATTGAATCACTTGATCACATTACCACCCAAGATTTCAAACACGACGGTGACTTAGTTTACGTTATTGGTGACACTAATGTTGACTTTAACGGTTCAGAAATTCAAAAGATGCAAACTGGAGCCATCAACGGTCAGTTGTTTGACTTCGACCTCCACACTGAATATAAAAACCAAAAGTTAGTTTTGACCGCAATCAAGAATGGCTTGATTCAAAGCGCCCATGATGTTTCGGAAGGTGGCTTAATTGTCACCCTTGCTGAAAGTACATTCGGTAATGGTTTGGGAATTGAGGCTAAGCTTGATATGACTGGCGCTGAGCTATTCTCAGAGACGCAATCACGGTTCGTTGTTTCCGTTTCACCTGAACATAAGGATGAATTTGAAAAACTAGCAGCCGGTAAGGCCACTCTGATTGGTAAGGTCTGCGACAGTGACCAACTCTTTATTCGTACGAACGATGATGTTGTTGATATGAAGGTTAGCGATGCTCTTGCAACATGGAAGGGAGCCTTAGAATGCAAACTGAAGTAAAAAGTTTAAATGAAGAATGTGGTGTGTTTGGCATCTGGGGTTCTAAGGATGCCGCTCAACTCACATACGTTGGCCTGTTTGCCCTTCAACATCGAGGCCAAGAAGGAGCTGGTATTACCGCTAATAATAACGGCGAACTTAAGACAAAACGCGGCTTTGGCCTGTTAACTGATGTCTTCACTTCTCAAAATGATGTGAAGGATCTACCTGGCGATGCCGCAATTGGCCACGTTCGCTACTCAACTGCTGGAAGTAACTTGTTGGAAAACATCCAACCACTACCCTTCAATTTTAGCGATTCCCAGTTTGCGATTGCCCATAACGGTAATTTAACTAACGCAATCACGATTAGAAAACAACTTGAAGCTAACGGTGCTATTTACCACTCAAGTTCAGATACTGAAAACTTGATGCACTTGATTCGCCTAAGTCGTAAACCAAACCTCGATGACCAAGTCAAAGAGGCCCTCAACACCGTAAAAGGTGGATTTGCTTACTTGGTAATGACTAATGACCGTATCTATGCAGCTCTTGATCCAAATGGGTTCCGACCACTTGTAGTTGGCCAGCTTCCTGATGGCGGTTATGTTGTTACTAGTGAGACCTGTGCATTGGATGCAGTTGGTGCTGAATTTAGATTCGACGTTCAACCTGGTCAACTGATTAAAATTGATGATAGTGGCATCACCGTGGATTCATATACGGACAATACCCAGTTAGCTATCTGCTCAATGGAATTTATCTACTTTGCCCGCCCAGATTCAGATATCTACGGCGTTAACGTTCACTCAGCACGTAAACGAATGGGCGAATTTCTGGCAAAGGAACAACCCGTCGATGCCGATATGGTGATTGGAGTACCAAACTCCTCACTATCAGCGGCCACGGGTTATGCCGAGGCTTCGGGTCTCCCCTATGAAATGGGTTTGATCAAGAACCAGTATTCAGCCAGAACGTTTATCCAACCAACCCAGGAGTTACGGGAACAGGGAGTCAACATGAAACTCTCAGCCGTTAAGGGGGTTGTTGCTGGCAAACGAATCGTCCTTGTTGATGATTCAATCGTTCGGGGTACAACCAGCAAGCGAATCGTTAAGTTGCTCAAGGACGCTGGTGCCCTTGAAGTTCATCTAAGAATTGCTTCACCAGCACTGAGATACCCATGCTTCTATGGGATTGATATCCAAACAACTCGGGAACTAATCGCTGCTAACCATACGGTTGAAGAAATGCGAGATATCTTTGGGGCCGACAGTCTCGGCTTTCTTAGTACCGATTCGCTGATCAAGGCGGTCAACCTTGATTCAGATGCTCCTAACCAGGGTCTCTGCGTTGCTTACTTCGATGGTAAGTACCCAACCCCACTTTATGATTATCAAGCTGAATATGATGCTGAACAGGCAAGATTACTTGAAACGAGGTAAGTAAATGGATGCATACAAGAAGGCAGGAGTCGACATTGATGCGGGTGAACAGTTAGTTGATTCCATCAAAGAAATGACCCACGATTCGGGCTTAGGTGCCTTTGGCGGGATGTTACCTCTCAAAGACTTTATGACTCCTGATCCAGTCCTAGTTTCTGGGACCGATGGCGTGGGAACTAAGCTGTTAGTTGCAAATCAGGCTAACAAACACAATACGATTGGAATCGATTTAGTCGCAATGTGTGTGAATGACGTTCTTGCTCAGGGAGCTAAGCCACTGTTCTTTCTCGATTATCTTGGCACTGGAGCACTGAAAACGATTGTCGCTAGCGATGTGATTGCAGGTGTGGTCGAAGGAACTAAGCAGGCTGGGGCTAAGCTCATTGGCGGTGAAACGGCTGAAATGCCTGCCATGTATGGTAATGGCCATTACGATTTGGCAGGGTTTGCGGTTGGAATTGCTGATCGGAGTGCCCTGTTAGACAAGAACGACGTGGCTGAAGGGGATGTCTTGATTGGAATTGATTCCAATGGATTGCATTCTAACGGTTACAGTTTGGTTCGCGATATTTTGTTTAATCAAAATGACGTCAAACTAACTGATATTATTGATGGTCACTCGTACGGTGAGGAACTTCTCAGGCCAACTAGGATTTATGTCAACAGCGTGTTGCCATTGATTCAGGATAAGCTAGTGGTCAGTGCTGCTCATATTACCGGTGGTGGCTTGCTCGATAACGTGGCTCGAATCTTACCAACTGGTTTGAATGCTGAAGTCGACAGTAGTAAGTGGAAGATTCCAGCTATCATGACCGAATTAAAGCGGTTAGGTGGGTTATCCGCAACCGATATGGAACGGACGTTTAACCTTGGAATTGGGTTCGTACTGGTTGTCAAACCAGAAAAGGTCGATGAAGTCCTCGCCAAGCTCGCTAACACTGACAATCACGCTCAAGTCATTGGCAGCATTACTCAGGGTAGTCAAAAAGTTATTATTAATGGAGATCATTAAATGAATAAAAAAAGAATTGCAATCTTTGCGTCAGGTGAGGGAACGAACTTCACAGCGCTGGCTGAAAGTTTTGAACGGGAAAACTTGCCAGTTTCAATTGAATTACTCGTTTGTGATCACAAAGATGCAAATGTTTTGAACCGAGCCGCAAAATTTAACGTGGATACTTTCGTAATTAACTTTAAGGAGTATCCAAACAAAGCTGCGGCTGAAGCAGTAATTCTTGAACAATTAGCAGCCAAACACATAGATTTTATTATTTTAGCCGGATACATGAGAATTTTGGGCAAAACGTTGTTGTCTAAGTATGAGGGCAAGACGATCAATATCCATCCTGCCCTGTTGCCAAACTTCCCCGGGCGTCACGGAATCGAAGATGCGTTTGAAGCGGGAGTCCCCGTTACAGGCGTTACGGTTCACTGGGTCGACTCCGGCATCGATTCGGGTAAAATTATCGCCCAACGGGAAGTGCCGGTGCATAAAGATGACCATCTCGACCAGCTTGAAGCCCGTATTCACGCTGTCGAGCACAAACTATATCCAGAAGTAGTCAAACAATTGGTTGAAGAAGGAGAAATATAATGGCAAGAAGAGCGTTACTAAGTGTTTCTGATAAGAGTAATTTAGTGGATTTTGCTAAGCAACTATTGGCGCAAGACTTTGAATTGGTTTCTACTGGTGGGACTAAAAAAGCCCTTGAAGATGCTGGCTTAACAGTTACTGGCGTTGAAGAAGTTACCGGTTTTCCTGAAATGCTTGATGGTCGGGTAAAGACTTTACACCCAAAGGTTCACGCTGGAATTCTTGCAAAGCGCGATGTGCCAGCCCACATGGCTGCTCTTAAGGAAAATGGCATTACGCCAATCGACTTGGTAGTTGTTAACCTTTATCCATTCAAACAAACGATTGAAAAGCCAGAAACCACTGAGGCGCAAGCGATTGAACAAATTGATATTGGTGGTCCTTCAATGTTGAGAGCTGCTGCTAAGAACTTCAAGGACGTTCTGACCGTTGTTGATTCGGCTGACTATAATGGGGTCATTGATGCTTTAACTAATAACACTGATGATTACGAATACAGAAAGCACCTTGCGGCTAAAGTTTTCCGTCACACAGCTGCTTACGATGCTATTATCTCTAACTACTTAACTGAGGAAGAATTTCCTGAGAACTTGACCGTAACGTTTGAAAAACAACAATCACTCCGTTATGGTGAAAATTCCCATCAAAAGGCGGCCTTCTACCGAAAAGCCATTCCGTCAAAACTCTCAATTATCGCAAACCAACTACATGGTAAGGAGCTTTCATACAACAACATCAAGGATGCTAACGCTGCCCTTAATATGGTTGCTGAATACGACGAACCAACCGTTATTGCTATGAAACACATGAATCCTTGTGGAGTTGGAGTTGCCCCAACTCTCAGCGAGGCCTGGGACGAAGCGTACGCATCAGACCCAATTTCAATCTTCGGTGGGATTATTGCCCTTAACCGCGAAGTTGACCTTGAAACCGCTGAAAAGATGCACAAACTGTTCCTTGAAATTATCTTGGCCCCATCATTCACTGATGAAGCCTATGATGTATTGGCAAAGAAGAAGAACCTTCGTTTGATTCAAGTTGATTTGAGTAATAAGGATAAAGCCGACCGCTTCGAACTGATTACCGTTTCTGGCGGGATGCTGATTCAAGAAACTGATAACGTGGTCGATCAAATTGATGAATTCAAGGTAGTTACCAAAACGCAACCAACTGAAAAACAACTTAAGGCTTTGCAATTTGGGCAACACGTTGTTAAGCACGTTAAGAGTAATGCGGTTGTTGTTACGACTGATACCAAGACCCTTGGAATCGGTTCTGGCCAACAAAACCGAATCGATTCAACCAAGATTGCCATCGATAAGGCAATGCCAAAGGATGGCTATGAGGATGCTATTTTGGCTTCTGATGCCTTCTTCCCAATGGACGACTGTGTTGAATTTGCTGCTAAGCACGGAATTAAGGCAATTGTTCAACCAGGTGGTAGTATCAAGGATCAGGACTCAATCGATATGGCTAACAAGTTTGGAATCGCCATGGTAATGACTGGCAGACGCCACTTCAGACACTAGGAGGAGTTAAGTGATGGCTAAGGTACTCGTAATTGGTTCTGGTGCACGTGAACACGCAATTGCTAAGAGTTTTTTAGATAGTGATCAAGTTGAAACGGTCTTTGTTGCCCCGGGCAACCCCGGAATGAAGCGGGATGGCATTGAAACGGTCGCCATTGGAGAACTGGATTTTGACGCTTTGATCAATTTTGCGAAGGAAAATCAAGTTGATTTAACCTTTGTTGGCCCTGAAGTGCCACTGGCTGCCGGAATCGTTGATGAATTTGAATCAGCGGGCTTGAAAGCCTTTGGCCCTAACAAACAGTCTGCTCAACTTGAAAGCGATAAGGATTTTGCTAAGCACTTTATGATGATGAATGGTATTCCAACAGCTCAGTTTGGTTCCTTTACTAACGAATCCGATGCAATCAAGTTTGCGGCCAAGTTTTCGTTTCCAGTTGTGGTCAAACAGACTGGTTTGGCTGCGGGTAAGGGAGTTGCCATTGCTCAAGACCAATCGGAATTGGAAACTGCCGTTACAGCTGCCATCGCGAGTGATGGCAGAGTTCTGATTGAGGAATTCATTAAGGGCGAAGAATTCTCAGTTATGGTGTTGCTGGGTGGTAAGAACCACATTCTCTTCCCAGTCTCCCAGGACCACAAGAAGATTTTTGCTAACGACGAAGGTCCTAACACTGGTGGTATGGGCGCATATTCCCCAGTCCCTCACGTTGATGATAAACTCGTATTGAAGACCATCAAAACGATTATTGATCCAACCATAGCTGGGTTAGAAAAGCAACAGTTACTGTTCAATGGGGTTATGTACATTGGCTGTATCATGGATGGTGACACACCAAAGGTAATTGAGTACAACTTGCGGTTTGGTGATCCTGAAACCCAAGTGTTACTGCCTCAACTAAAAACTGATTTCTATCATGTTATTACTGAACTGATGAATGGTCATCGTCCTGATGTGGACTTTCAGATGGATAGTTTCTACCTCGGGGTGGTGGTTTCCGCTCCGGGCTATCCTGAAAACCCTAAGCAAGATATTCCGATGCCAGATTTACCTGCTAACGTATATTACGCGGGGGTTCATGAGCAGGATGGCCAATTACTTAGCAAGGGTGGTCGGATTTTCACGATTTATGACCATGCCGCCACACTAAAAGAAGCCCAGCAAAAGGTATACGCTGAGCTTTCACAAATTAATTTATCTGATTTTTACTTTAGACCTGATATTGGGTACCGAGATTTATAAAACAAACTCCAATATACTCCGGTAGATTGGAGTTTTTTCTATTTTAATTTAATAGTAGAATAGAAACCAAAACGAAATGAAGTGATTATTATCCATATCGACTTGCTCCAATCAATTATCATTCTTTTTCCAGCCGGAATATTGGCTGGAATAATGAGTTCGACAACTGGAATGGCCTCCTTAGTTTCCTACCCAGCCCTACTTGCGGTTGGGATGCCGCCGGTGTTTGCCAATGTGACCAACACTGCTGCCTTGGTTCTCACGGGTGCTGGAGCTACCATATCATCACAACGCGAACTGAAACACCATTATGGTGATCTGATGAAGGTGATGCCACTCACGCTACTGGGAAGTATTCTTGGGGCAATTTTACTATTGGCTCAACCCGCTGATGCGTTTGAAAAAGTCGTTCCGTTCTTCGTGTTGGCGGCCGGGTTAGTATTGGCGTTTCCACCTTCTCACGCCGCAATCGAAGCCAGACAGGGTAGCAAACTACGCTCGTTTGGGTTCGACCTGATGATTGTTGTCGTCGGTGCCTATACTGGTTACTTCGGCGCTGCCGGCGGGGTCATGTTGCTGGCACTGTTATCTCGAAGTGGGAAGTATAAGTTCACGACTTATAATGCACTGAAAAACGTATCACTTGGAGCCTCTAACTTATTAGCTGCCATTATTTACGCGTTTAAATCCCATATCTATTGGTTACAGGTGATTCCCCTCGGAATTGGATTCTTTATCGGGGGTTTTCTGGGGCCAAAAATTGTGCGGTTGATTCCTGAGCGGGTGATGAAGGCCATCGTAATTGTTGGAGCTATTGGCCTTGCAACGTGGTTGTTCTTAGATGCTTATGGGTTCATCAATTAGTAAATTCCAAATTTTATGTCGAATCTCCCTCAATGCTATACTTTACTTATAGCATAGTGGGGGATTTTTATTATGGATTCTAAGAGAGCTGCTGAAATTAGGAACCTTAATACGAACGTCAGGGATGACCTTAACTTGGAGGTGCCAAACCTGCTTATTTTGGTTTGCGCTGTTATGGTTGCCTGTGTCGGTTTAAACATGGATTCTACCCCAATTGTGATTGGGGCAATGCTGATTTCACCAATGATGGGCCCAATCGTGGGGATAGGTTATGGAACGGGAATTGGTGATTCGAAATTGATTGCGACTGCTATCAGGTTATTTCTAGCAGAGGTTGGAATCGTTATTGTCGCGGCTAGTTTATATTTTTGGGTCTCTCCGCTCAAAGAACTGAACGACCAGCTCCTTGCGAGAACGGAACCAACGCTATGGGACGTTATTGTGGCCTTTTTTGGTGGAATCGCTGGAATTATAGGGGCTTCCAAGAAGGATGGTGGCAACGTTGTCCCAGGAGTTGCGATTGCTACGACGTTGCTACCACCGCTTTGTACAATTGGATTTGGAATCAGCCAATTCAATAGTCGTTACATCATTGGCGCGGGGTACTTGTTTTTGATCAACATCTTTTTCATTATTGTGGCATCAGTTATTGGGACGCTTTTTTTCAGAGCTAGGGGCGGTCAGTCAGTTGATTTTCCCATTAAACACCGAGTGACAATCATGGTAGTGGCAGTAATTATCGCAGTTCCCAGTTTTATTTCCGCTAGTCGAATCGTTAAGCAGACCTTTGTCGAAGCCCAGTTAAGTGAATTTATAGATAAGGAATTAGATGATGAGTACGTTATTGACCAATCGGTATCAAATAAAAAGGTCAATCTGGAATTGATCAGTAGTCATCTAAATAAGCAGGACATTAGCAGGCTAAAGGCCAAACTGAGTGACTACAATTTAGATGGCTATGAGCTGAATATTGACCAAATGAGTCGTGGCAATTACATCACCGTTAAGGAATTCAAGCAGTTTATGAAGGGAACAAACGCTAGTGAGGTCCCTATTACTAATAACGGTGATGAAGATAAACTACAAGATATTCAGTCTAAAATTGAAGCAAAATATAAGTCAGCCATTGATTTGAGTTTGATTGGTAAGTTAGGGGATGGCAGTGGTGATGCTAAGAATGCTTTGCTGATTCAATTAAAAACGCCAACCAAATCTCAGACTGACGGGATAAAAGCCGCGGCATTAGCTATGGCTGAAAAAGACGATATTAATCTACGGGTATATTTTGCAACCAAAAAAAGTGGCTAGATATGTCTCAGCCACTAATAACTTTAAATTTCTGTTTTTTCTTCTTGAGTTAGTTGGGATGTGAATCCAACCGCAATAGTTGCGATTAAAACAATCACTAAGCCGATAAATCCGCCATTAAAAATTGCTATCGTCCCATGATTACCACCACTAAGGGCACTGGCAAAGAACGGTGAGCTAAAGTTGGCTAAATTTGACATTACCATCATACACTTAGCAACGATGTCAGATTGGGAAGGGGCGGCTGCATCGCTAACGACTCGAAAAATAAACGGAACGTAGAGTCCAAATGATAGGCCAATTAAACTCGTACTAATGATCCCCGTAACCATAGTGGGGCTAAATGTTAGCATGCCAAACGATACCGCCATGAGGCCTGCTGCCATTGGTAGTAGCCAGTAACGTAATCGGTTATAGATATCGCCAAACGTGATTCCAGCAACGATCGTTAGAAGGGAAACTAAGCCGATTAGTAAGCTACTGGTACTGGTTGAGCAGATATGGTTTTCGAGTAAATAAGTTGGAATCTTTACGATGGCAATCATGTAGGCGACCATCAAGAAGAATAAGGTGATGCCGGCTGCGGCGATGATTTTCCAGTTAGTTTGCGTAGTGGATGTTGCGGTTTTCGTTTTTGAACTGGTCATTGATATTTCGGGAACGTTTCGCTGGTACAGATAAAGGATAACGATTGCGACCGCATAAATTGCAAAACTAGCTCGCCAACTGATTAGCAGTAGTGCTGATACTAGCAATGAGCCGACTAATGCCCCAATTCCCTGAAATGCGTTTTGCCAGCCAAGCAATTTTGATTGCTTATTGCCGGAGTACGATACGGTGATTAAGCTGACCGCAAGTGAATTGTACATACCTAGCCCTGCCCCTAATAGTGCTCGGGCAACCAGCAAAACGGTAATGTTGGGAGCTATTAGTGATAGACCCGTTGAGATAACTACCAGCCAGAGGCCAGTTAAGACGGTCTTTTTGGTGCCGATTTTCGCTACCATTATTCCGCTGATCAGGATAAAAATGGCCATCAAGAATGAAGGGATGGTCGATACTTGTTCAATCAGACTTTCTGACACGTGAGGGTATTCTCTGGCGATGGCAGGAATGGTTGGGGAGACGATTCCGGTAGCCATTGTCAGTAAGGAAAGTGACAAAATTCCGAGCGATTTGGGTTCGAATAGCTTTTGAGTTGGCGTGGGCATGATTGAGGGCCTTTCTGTGAATGATGACAGCTTTATGAAAACGCTTTTATCTTGTTATTTTCGCCCGTTTTGCCTTCTTTGTAAACGCTTTTTTAGCTAATTTTTGGTTGTTTTACTAAAAAGTGTAGTAGTGGTATCTATTTCGTATCAATATCACTGGTAAGTTGAAATCTGCACCAAATTAAAAAAGCTCGGCCGTGAGACAAAAAGCATATGAAGATGTTTTTGTCGTCTCACGCCCGAAGCAATATTTTTGGCTACTGTTTTACTAGTTGACTATATTTCTCTTTCAAACTTCTTAAATCCAAATAACTTATCAATTCTATCGAAGTATTCGGCTGGAATTTCCAAGTCGATTGCCTTTAGGTTGTTAGCCAATTGTTCTGGCTTTGATGCCCCGGTAATCAAACTGGAAATTCGGGGATCTCTCATGTCCCAAGCGAGGGCAAAGGTTGCCAAGTCGGTGTTTAATTCCTTGGCCATCTTATCCAACTCATCGACTTTCTTGAGGTTGTCATCCGTAATCATTGCCTTGAGGTCCTCTTGGAATGTGGCTCTTGAGCCAGCTGGAATTGGTTGACCAAGTCGGTATTTACCACTGAGCAGTCCTTGAGCCAGTGGTGAGAACGGTACGATACCCAATCCGAGTTCTTCACAAACATCCATCAGTTCGTGTTCGATGTAACGGTCAAACATGTTGTATTCAGGCTGAACCACACTCATTGGGTGCAAACCTAACCGTTCGATCACTAACTGAGCCTTTAGAATTTGGACTGGTCGCCACTCACTCACCCCGTAATAGAGAATCTTGCCTTGATCTACCAAGTTACTAAGGGCGGTCAATGTTTCTTCAAGGGGTGTGTCAGGGTCAAATCGATGACAGAAGTACAAATCAAGGTAGTCAGTTTGTAAGTTTGCAAGTGATTGATCTACTGACTCCATGATGTGCTTTCTAGACAAACCGTGGTCGTTGACTCCGGTGTCGGATGGGAAGAACACCTTACTGGAAATTACCAGTTCCTTGCGCGGAAATTGTTTCAAGGCTTTGCCCAAAAAACGTTCGGCTGCTCCTCGACTGTATACATCAGCACAATCAAAGTAATTAATGCCGTTTTCGTAGGCTTCCTTGATACTTTGAGCTGCAAGTTCTTGTTTATCTTCACTACTAACATCAGTCATCCAGCTTCCTAGGGCTAGTTCGCTGACTTTAAGGCCTTGTTTGCCTAATCGTCTATATTTCATCGGGATATCCGCTTCCTTTTTTAATAGGGTTGGTTTTATTATATTCTTCGTCAGGTGAAAAACGAATAGCTAACGAGGTATAAAACTGTATTTTTTAATGAAATTAAAAAAGGATGTTATTTTATTTTTTAGAATCTCTGTTGACAAACGCATTAAACGGGACTATCTTACTGTTAATCTAATTACATTAAAATTAGATTAATGTTATAGGAGGCGTATAGTTATGGATAATATGATTAAACAAAGTGGTACTTTTTTTGATGATAATGAAAGTTATCTAATTCGCCAAGAAGGCTTGCCGTCAACCTGTAGCTATGTGGTTACATATTTGTCAGGGGATGATGTTTGCTCAATTTCTCCTTTAGGATATATGACTGAATTGACATCAGGAACGCTTATTGGGATGGACTATGAAATAAGGACGGGAAATGGTCGTGTTGAAATACGGTCGAGTACCGGAGTTGTATTTAGATTAGGAAAACACTCGAGCTTTTCTATTAAAAAAACAATTGCTGGCGAATGTCCAGTTTATTACGGGAATGTTTTTATAAGTAACGATGAAGGGCAACAAGTACTGGGTGGTGGTAAGTATAGAACTAGCTGTTATGTTCCGGGTCATACTAATCTCTTAATAAAGCCTGTAACTGATACGATAGATTGTTATTATGTGTTGAATTATGACATTAACATAGTTGAGTTTGACGAAAACGGTAGACAGTTCTTTATTGATCATGCTGACCAATACACTAAGCTTGAATTATCCTTCGACGATTCTATGCCTATGCGAAAAAAGTATACAACATTAAGTAAACATGATTTGACTGATGATGAAATCACGGAACTATATACAGATTGGGTTTCTCCGGTCTTTTGGAGGTAGCTTATGAAAGCCTTGACTAATTTTCGTGAATACATATCGCTTTACTTTAAAAGCTTTGGCCTCTTTTGGAAATCATCTAGAAGCAGTAGTACCTTACTGCTTTTTTTAATTCCGATACAAGCTCTGTCTCCAGCGGTATTAATTCAGATATCCCAAATGATAATTGACTCGTTACTAAAAAAACAGTTATCGGTAACGCTACTAACATTTTGGGGAATAACATTCTTTTTGTCAGCCGCAACTATCCCTGTAAATACTTCTGTGCAAGGGGTTTTAACAGATAAGTTAATCGCCTTCGTCAATATCAGATTGATGAATAAATCAAAGTCAGTTCAAGGACTTGAGCTATTTGAAAATGCGGATTTTTACGATCAATTGCAGATAATTAGTTCAGAGGCTTCATGGCGACCAGTTAATTTGATTGTCTTTGGAATAAGTGTGATTCGGGAAGCGATAACGGTTATTTCGATGGTGTTTCTACTATCAAAATATAATCCGCTAATTGGCCTGTTAGTCCTTTTGGCTATTATTCCACAGAGTTTGGTTAGTTATAAAATTCAGCAAGATTCGTTTGAAACAATGGTTACCAGAAGTCCTGACGCAAGAAAAGCACAGTATTATAGCGAGGTTTTGCTGACTTCAAGGGATGCAAAAGAAGTCAGATTGTTCAATATGTTTGATTACTTTATCAATCTGTATCACAGTACATATCTTAGTATGCACCGGAAAGTTACTGACACCCGAGTTAAACAGATGTGGGTGTCCTTAATTCTGCTTTTGGTCAGCACGTTGATCAGTTTCGGGAGTTTAGTATGGGTAGTTGTTTCCATAAGAGATGGGAAACTATCCGCCGGAATTTTTCTGGTCTTTGTTTCTACCATAACGGCAACTGCCAATAGTGTTTACTCGTTGATTGAAAGCTCAAGCCTACTATTAGACACCCTTTTATATATGAAAAAGTACTTTACATTCATTTCAATTGAAGAAGATTCTGACTTCACTGGGAAGATGACATTTCCTGACAGCATTCAAACGATAGCTTTTAAAGACATTAACTTTTCATATCCAAATTCAAAGGAATTAGCTCTTAAAAATGTTGATTTTGTGGTTCGGGGTGGTGAAAAAATTGCCATTGTTGGGGAAAATGGCTCTGGAAAATCGACCCTAGTTAAATTGCTTATGCGATTTTATGATCCAAACAATGGGAGCATCTCAGTTAATAATCAAAATATAAAAGAGTATGATATTCATAATTTTCGTTCGAATTTAGGTACCGTTTTCCAGGATTATTCCAAATTCTTTTTGACTATTCGAGATAGTATTTCATTAGGAGATATTAAAAAGAGTGGCGATACAGAAAGAATAGAATTAGCTATGCAAAATGGGGGCTTCTATGACGATTTCAAATCGAAGGGATTAACGTTAAAGACCCAGTTGGGAAAACAATTTACCAATGGAATTGATTTGTCGGGAGGTCAATGGCAAAAGTTGGCTATTTCAAGGGCGTTTTTTGCGGATTCAAAGATTTTGATTCTTGATGAGCCAACGGCATCGCTGGATCCCAAAAGTGAAGCTGATATTTATAAACGATTTATCAGTATGGCGCAAGATAAGACGACATTTTTTATCACTCACAGAATGGCTGCTGTAAAACTGGCGGATCGGGTATTGGTGTTGGATCATGGCAAAATAGTTGGTTTTGATACTCACGAAAATCTGATGAAATCAAATGAATATTATCGGGATTATTACAATATTCAAGCGGATGAGTATAAGTAAAAAAAAGAGTTACCGTCTGATTTTCGACGATAACTCTTTTTGTGTCTATTCATTTGCTAACTTTTTCATTCCTGGCAATGTAATCATTACTACAAAACTGATGATGTACAGGATTGAAAGGAATGCCATTACAACTGTCAGTGAGTAGTGGTCCATCAAGATTCCGATTACTACTGATGAGAAACCACCAACGGCGCGGCCAACGTTCACGATGATGTTGTTTGCGGTTGACCGAATCTCAGTTGGGTAGAGGCGGGAGATAACCGCCCCGTAACCACCAAACATACCGTTTGAGAAGAATCCGACGATGGCACCGATGATAAGTAAGGTAACGGTGTTATGGGCAAGGGTAATCGTGAACACCATCAATGCTGATGCAATTAGGAAGATTCCAAATGCTCTTCTTGGACCGAAGAAGTCGAGGATTGAGCCAAATGTCATCATTCCTAGGCTCATACCAACGATAGTGGCAATCATCCAGAGAGATGAACCAGACACGTTAAGACCAAGTTGTTTTTGAACGATGATTGGTAACCAGTTCATCAAGCCAAAGTAACCAGCGATTTGAACGGTGGTCATGATCATCAATGCTAAACTTTGGTAGGCTACCTTTGGAGTGCTAAACATGTATTCGAACACGGCTTTTCCAGTAGATTCGGTTTCCGTTTTCTTGGCTTCAACGTATTCAGTAGTTTCCGTTAAGTTGCGACGAACGATGAAGGCGAGGGCAACTGGAACGATTCCAAATAGGAACAATCCGTGCCAGCCGAATCTTGGGAGAACGAAGGCTGCGATAACCGCTGCGAGGATGGCCCCGATTTGACCACCAACTGCAGCAACTGAAGTCATCTTTCCGATTTGTTTCTTAGGAAATGATTCGGCAATCAGTGAAATTCCAACGCCGTACTCACCACCAGCACCGATTCCGGCAAGGAACCGTAATGCGTACACGATGAAGATGTTGTTGGCAACAGCCATCATTGCGGTTGCGAATGCGAAGATGAAGATGGTGTAGGTAAATGTTTTGACCCGCCCAAACTTGTCACCGATGATTCCAAATAAGATTCCGCCAAAGAGCATTCCCAGGTTTGTAATTGAACCAATCATGCCGGCAGCTCCACCACTTAGGTGAAGGTCAGCGATCATGGAACTCATTGCAAACGAAAGAAAAAGCACATCCATGTTTTCCAAAGCAAAGCCTGAACTCGTTGATGCAATCGTCCATTTCTGCTTAGTCGTTAAGCCATGAGTGTGCGTGTTTACAGTAGTATTTTCCATTTTCGTTCCTCCAAATGAGTGCTCACGGGCACTCTTTATTTTTGCTAAAGTAGATTATTCCACGAATGGCGATAAAAAACAAGGGGTCGAAAATAAAAATCAGGTCGTTTCCTATAAAGGGACTGAAAAAACTAGAAATCCGTAAATTGTTATCTTCGAAAAATCTTGACAACTCCCGTCATCGTGATAAAGTAATTATCAAATACAAAGCTTTAATTTGGTTCAGAGAAGCCAAAAGCGGACGAGTTAATAATAATGTCCGTGATAATGCGGAGGTAGTTTGTTCAACTGAACAAATGTAGCCTGCGCTGAATTCTCGGACTTTTTTTATGCTCACTTTTCGGAGGTATGAAATGCAAGGACCACTTATTGTTTCGCTAGACGTTGCAGATCGCGCTGATTTGTTTGAACTGATCGACAAATTTCCAAAGGATGACAAACTAACCGTTAAAATCGGCATGGAATTGTTTTACGGTGAGGGTCCCCAAATCGTGCGGGACATTTTAGACCGGGGATATGACATCTTCCTTGATTTAAAACTTCACGATATTCCTAACACGGTTAAAAGTGGGATGCGCCAAATCGGCCGCCTCGGTGTAACGTTTGTTACAGTTCACGCCCTCGGTGGTTCAGAGATGATAAAGGCTGCCAAACAAGGCTTGATTGAAGGTAGCGAAGAAGCCGGAGTGCAAACCCCTAAGTTGCTTGCCGTTACGGAATTGACTTCAATCACCGAAGAAGTTTTGAAAAATGAGCAGAACAGTCGGCTTGATATGGTTGACCAAGTGGTCGCCCTTGCCAAACTAGCTAAGCGGTCAAACGCAGACGGCGTTATCACGTCGCCACTTGAGGTTAAGGCATTACGCGAACAAGTTGGGGATGACTTCTGGTATGTAACTCCAGGAATTAGACCTTCTGGCTATCCAAAGGATGACCAATCGCGAACCGCAACCCCTGCTGAAGCGGCGCAGTTTGGAAGTACCGCACTAGTAGTCGGCCGGCCAATCATCAAAGCAGACGACCCAGTAGCCGCCTATCACACAATGTCAGAGGAGTGGAACAATGCAAAAAGATAAGATTATTCAATCATTGATCGATAACAAAATCATCAGCATCAACCTTAACAAACCATTTAGATACGCCAGCGGAATCTTGGCTCCAATCTACACCGATTACAGACTGACAATTTCAATTCCAGACCTGCGGGAGATGATTGCCGAGGGATTAGCAGAAGTCATCAAGGCTAACTACCCAGACGCAACGGTTATCGGTGGGGTTGCCACTGCCGGAATTCCCCACGCATCATGGGTTGCTCAAAAACTAGGATTGCCGCTCATCTACGTTCGCTCAAAGCCAAAGGATCACGGGGCTGGAAAGCAAATTGAAGGTCGCATTAAGGGCACGGACCACGTAGTCCTGATCGATGATTTGATTTCAACCGGTGGTAGTGTTTTGAAGGCTGTGGACGCGGTTCGCAACGCTGGTTACACGGTTGATGGGGTTGCCTCAATCTACACTTATGAGTTCCCAGATTCAACTAAGAACTTTGAGGAAGCCGGTACGCAACTTCATCCGCTACTTACCTACTCAGACGTTATCAAACAGGGTTACGATGAAGGTCAGTTTACCAAAGAACAATTCGATTACTTATCAACTTGGCACAAAGCACCTTGGGATTGGACAAAACAGGAGGAAGCAAATGCAAACTAAAGTATCTTTACAATCAGAATTAGCTGGAATTCACTTTGATAACTTAATGATGAACGCAGCGGGTGTTCGTTGTTCATCAGTCGTTGACCTTAACAAGATCATGGTTTCATCTGCTGGTGGTGCCATCACCAAGAGTGCAACAATCGAACCTCGTGAAGGAAACGAAAGTCCCCGGATGCAAGGCCTTCCCCTTGGAAGCATTAACTCAATGGGCTTGCCAAACCACGGCTTTGATTACTATTTAGATTACGTTATGAAACAACAAGAAGCTGGCAATAACAACATCATCATGTCAATCGCCGGTACTTCTATCGATGAAAACATTGAAATGCTCCACCGTTTGCAAGCCAGTGACTTCGATGGCTTGGTAGAACTTAACCTCTCATGCCCTAACGTTAAGGGTAAGCCTCAAGTTGGTTACGACTTTGACGCCGTTGACCAAGTACTTACTGAAGCATTTAGTTTCTATAACAAACGCCTTGGTATCAAGTTGCCACCTTACTTTGACCTTACTCAATTTGACCAAATTGCAGCCGTATTGAACAAGTTCCCACTTGCTTACGTTAACTCAATCAACTCAATCGGAAACGGCTTGGTTATCGATCCAGAGACCGAAGCAGTTATCATCAAGCCTAAGGGTGGTTTCGGTGGAATCGGTGGAGAATACGTAAAGCCAACTGCACTTGCAAACGTTCGGGCTTTCCGCCTTCGTTTGAACCCAGAAATCGGCATTATCGGTACTGGTGGTATCAAGAGCGGAATGGACGTATTCGAACACGTTCTCTGTGGTGCTGACCTTGTTCAAATCGGAACTGCGTTTGGCCCAGAAGGCCCAGCCATTTTCGAACGAATCAGTCGCGAACTTGAAGAAATTATGGACCAAAAGGGTTACAAGTCACTGGATGAATTCAGAGGCAAACTAAAGACTCTATAATAGGTAGAAAAGAGAGATTTGGATTTCGAAGGGTGAAATCTGGATCTTTTTTTGTATTTCGTAAGTCAACCATTGAGGAAGAAATGAAGAATCTTGGTCATGAATCAAATGCCGACGAATATGATGAAGAAAAAGCGAGAAAAGAGTTTTAAAAATGGACCAGCCCTCACAGAAGCTGATCCATTTTTTACTAATTATAATTTTTATAGATGTAGTTAGATTATTAGGAGTTGTTTGGTTAATGAAATTGATTGCCAGTTATTAGTTGTTTAGTGGTGTGGCGGTCATCCTTTCTGTAATGAATTGTGGTTGGCTTTTCATTGTGGTGGCGCCTCCTTTGCTTATTGAATAACTGTAGTATAGGGAGGTTAGCTTAAGGGTGACTTAAAATAGAATTATCTAATAAAAATAAATTAATGCAAACTAATAATCATTTTTTAACATGCTATTGATTGCCTTATAAAAAATGCGTTTAGCCAGATCAATACTCACTTTTTGATAACACCTATGAGTAAGTAGTGTAATCACTCTTTGACATGCTATTAGAACGTGGTGGACAAAGGTTTGAGATTGTTAAGAATCCAAAATTAGCAACCAAATAATCACTTTTTTGATAACACCTATGGAACGCCATGGGCATAGATTTGAACCTCTATGAAAGAGTTTCAAATACTAGCCTTATTGTAAGTGGTAAACCACTAACAATAATTTCATGGCTGATAGGTGTTATCTTTTTGTGATTATTGGGTTTGAGTTTTGCTTTTTTTGGTGGATCAGTCATGCTACTACTACATTTCATGGCTGATAGTCATTATCTTATATTGACTGTTGGTTTACGTATCAATTTTTAATCCTGGACTATACATATATGTAAGAACAAACGTGGCCAGAGTAATCATCAAAAAAGCATACTATTCAGCCGTGTCGTTATTGTTGGGAGTTTACTCCCTACAATAAGACTCGAGTTTGAAATTCTCTGTCTTTGAGAAGTTCAAACCGATGTCCACGGCGTTCCAATAGTATGCTTAAAAGATGATTACGTATTGTGTTGCAAATGAATGGACTCACTAAGCTAATACTAATGCTTAAAAGATGATTACGTATTGTGTCGCAAATGAATATTCTCATCAATCCTTTATGACATACCACCATACCTTCTACCCATCCTCATCGGTAGCACATTGGTAACAATTACCGCCACAATAATCAGGCCAACCCCCATCACCTGGCTCCCCGTCACCGTTTCACCCAACAAGGCAAACGCAAACACCACCGATGACGGCAACTCCAGCGATGAAATAATTGGTCCAATCCCCATCGCCAATTTTGGCATAAAGATTGAAAAGCAGGTCAGTGGTAAGAGCATCGCAAAGAACGACGTGATTGCTCCCCAACTTATGCCCATCGCTAAATTGTGAATTGGAAACAGCGTTGGTACCCAGATCAATAGGACAACAATCAAAGCACCACCGCTCATCAACTGCGCCTTTGTCATCGGATGAAGTGTCGAACCGATGTTACCAGTAAATTGGATTGTTAGTGCATAGGCTAACGCCGACAGAAAACTCAACGCCATTCCTTGCCAGGACACGGATTGGTGGAGTGGAAACAGTCCCGTAGCCAGAATAGTTCCAATTAGAATCGTAACGACACTCACTGCTTGAGTGATGGTTGGCAGTTTGCGATTGAACAGACATGAAATGACGATTGATAGCCAGACTGACTGCATCATCATCACCGCGGCAATTGCGACGGGAACGTAATTCAAAGATAGAATATAAAATGTGTTGGTGAAGCCCATTGACGTTCCGGAGGCAATCACCAACCATTTTAGTTTGCGATTGGTAACCCTACGATTAGGAGCCGACATGGTAAATCTAACTATACTAAAGCCAATGAAGGCGATGGTAAACGTCATACATAGTAACAGACCATCCGTAACGCCACCGTGGTGAGCCATTTTGAACAGTGACCTGGGGATTCCGTAACTAATTGCACCAATGGCGACAAATATTGGGGCGAGTTTTTTCATTCGATCATCTCTTTCTAAAAATAACAATAACCATTATATCACGCCAGAATCACGATTTTTTGAAACCGCTGTCTTGCTTGAAACGTTGCTATTTCAAGGGCGAGTTCTTATCTGCGACTTACTTGGTTTTTCATAGTATAATTCTGTCATATTCAGATTAAGTTGACTAGATATCGAATGGGGGGTTCGAAGTGACAGTCTTAAAATCAAACGATGATACAGTCCGGGTCGGCTACATGGATTCAACTGCCCCGGCAGCAACGACAATCAATTCCGGCGAAGTCCTAACCTACGTTGACATGTGGACGCACTGGGCAAATCGGACCTCTTATGAAATGGACGCGAACGAGCGGAGCCAAATCAGAAAGGAATATCCGAATGGTCCATACTCATTAGTCGGTCCAGTCGAAATCAAGGGTGCTAAACCTGGGGATGTGTTGGCAATGAAGATTCTAAATCTCGACCTCATTGACTGGGGTTGGAATTCATTTCCACCTCAAGAAGGCGCGATTCCTGACTATTTTGATAAGCCTTATATTCACTATTTCAAGTTTGCGGAAGGTAATCAGGTAGCGGATTTTGTAAAGGGAATTCGTTATCAGCTCAAGCCGTTAGTTGGGGTGATTGCTACTGAACCAAGTGGTACTGATAAGATCAGTGGGATTCTAGTCGGTGACTATGGGGGGAACCTCAATAGTAACTACCTCACCACCGGGGCTACGGTTTATTTACCAGTCGCCAAGGAAGGTGGTCGGGTTTGGCTGGGAGATATTCATGCCAAACAGGGTAACGGGGTGGTTGACCAGACGGCAATTGAGACAGCTGCCAAACGGTTAGATGTTTTATACACACTTCGTCACCATTCCGGGGTTAGGTTTCCGGTTATTGAAACGGAAACTGAATTGGTTCTGTTTGGGACTGGTGACACGCTGGACGAAGCAATCGAAATCGCTACAAAACGGGTCGTTCAAATGCTGGGGGAAGCAAGTGATCTGACCGAAGAGGAGGCATACTCATTTACTTCCGTTGCGGTAGACTTCAACATTGGGCAGTATTCGCGCCAGTTGGCAACCAACTACAATACAAAACCACCAAAGGTGATGCAAGCGGTAATTGCTAAGCAGTCACTAGGTAATCAGATACGGGAAGCAGTTTTAGAGTTTATTCGGGGGAAAGACGATGGGGAACTATGAACAAATTGTTAAATTGATGATTGATGCCGATAGTGCGGCTACGGACCGGAATGTGGACCGTTATTTAGAGCTGTTTACTGACGATGCGACGATTTACGGAGAGGTAGGTCATTCAGATGATTCCGAAAACCTGCGGGCGTTTATCAACGCTACTTGGCAAAACGAACCCAAGGGAACGGTTCACATCTGTGCCAATCCGTTGGTGGATGAAATTAGCGGCGATGAGGCAACTGCTCGGTCAGTCCTCGTTTTAATCAATCGGCACAGTAACTCTTTTCAGGTGTTTCAAGTGAGCCACAAACTCATTAAAGGGGGTGAGCGCTGGCAATTTACTAGTAGAGAGATCATGTAGCGAAATCGACGTATTTTACAGACAAACACAGGGGGATTTTACTAATGGTTAAACTTGGAATTAATGGATTTGGTCGCATTGGTCGGTTAGTTTTACGCCGAATTTTAGAGGTTAACGATCCGGAATTAGAAGTCGTGGCAATCAATGACCTGACAACACCTTCGATGCTGGCTTACCTATTTAAATATGATTCAACTCACGGCACCTTCAAGGGTGAAGTTGATTCAACCGATACTGAATTGGTGGTTAACGGCAAGAAGATTCCGGTGTATGCGGAAAGGGATGCATCTCAAATTCCGTGGGCAAAAAATGAAGGTGTGGAGTTGGTGTTAGAATGTACTGGCTTCTATACTTCCAAAGAAAAATCGCAAGCCCATCTTGATGCGGGTGTGAAAAAGGTTCTGATTTCCGCTCCAGCAGGACCAATGAAAACGATTGTCTACAACGTTAACCACGATTCAATCGATGCCAATGACCAAATCATCTCGGCTGGTTCATGCACGACTAACGCTCTTGCTCCAATGGCCTACTTCCTTAACAAGGAATTTGGCGTTGAAGTTGGAACAATGACCGTTATTCACGCATTTACTAGTTCCCAAATGATTCTAGATGGTCCGAAGGGTAAGAAAGCACGCCCTAACCGGACCGCCTCTGCTAATACGATTCCGCACTCAACCGGGGCTGCCAACGCAATTGGATTGGTAATTCCAGAGCTTGATGGCCATTTAAAGGGTCATGCTCAGCGGGTAGCCGTTGTTGATGGCTCAGTTTGCGAATTGGTTTCCGTTTTCAAACAAAAGGGTGTAACGGCAGATCAAGTTAATGAAGCAATTAAACCTTATACAAAGGCCAATCCATCATTTGGTTGGAATGAAGACGAAATCGTTTCATCAGATATTATTGGTGATACCCACGGTGGTGTCTTTGACCCAACTCTGACGGAAGTGACTACGAATGGTGACTTCCAAGTGATCAAAACCGCAACTTGGTTCGATAACGAGTATGGCTTTGTGTCTAACATGGTGAGAACGGCTAAGGTTTATGGTGAAAAGTAAAAATAGTTATTCAGTAGAATTAGCTATCTAAAAAGTATGCAGTGATAATTTTATTTTTTAAAGTTATTACTGTATTTTTTATTGCTCTATTTTTCCTTTATTTCGCAAATTCATACAGTAAAAATTAGATGTTATTTTAATTCTAGCCGTTTTTTAAATAAATAGAACTGGATTTTGCTCTGATTATTGAAAAAAGGCCGTTTTTTTAATAATCAAAGTTAGATTGAGCAACAAAAACCGGTTTTTCGTTTGTTTTTCAATTTATTATCCATTATACTTTTGAAGTAAGGGGTGATAGTTATGGATTATCAAGATTTAAAAACCTATAAGTATAATGGAAGTGGTCCTTCCAGGAGTCATGAAGAAGTTGATAATGAATATCAGAGAAGGCTCAAAGGTTTTTCGACGGTTGTTACAAATCTGTTTCCTATTCTTGATATCGATGAATACAAGCAGACGTCTCAATACCCCCTGTTTTTTGTTCAGACGGTTAAAATAAACGCACTATTAAATACAATAACTAGAAATTCAAAGAGAATTACAGAAATTGCAAATAATCTTCCAGGGGTAGCAAAGAATAGCTACATAAGAAAGTTACTGACCAGGGAAATTTATTTTACTAATGAAATCGAGGGAGTAAAAACAACTAAGCGAGAAATCGGAACTGTGATCAGTGAAATGTCCTCGAACCATGATGCCGATACCCGCCTATCATCCACGGTTAGAATGTACAGTAATACCATTTTGGGTAAAACTTATCAGATAAAGTCACTGAATGATATACGGAAAGTTTATGATGAGTTGTTAAAGGGTGAGATTGCAAAGGATAAGCTACCAGATGGAAAAACGTTTAGGAATAGGTTAGTTTATATAGGGAATGAAACAAACAAGGTTCATACCCCGCCTGTTAATGAGAATGAAATTCAGGAGAAATTGGTTTCGCTTATTTCATTTATGAATGATCATATAGTAATGGATATTTTGAAAGCTGTTGTTACTCATTTCATGTTCGAAAATATTCACCCTTTTTATGATGGTAATGGACGAACTGGTAGGTATCTATTAGCGTCTTATTTAGCAAGCAAACTTGATACGTTTACCGGTTTGTCAATTTCAGGATCTATTCATTCTGAACGTTCAAGCTACTACAAGGCATTTAAGCAGGCTGATGCTGCTGAAAATAGAGCTGATGTAACTCTGTTTGTATCAAAGCTCCTGGAAATAATCGAACAGGGACAGTCAGAGGTTATTGAGGATATGTCAAAGCTTATTGAGAGACTTAATTTTGTGAATAACAAAATGACAATTCGTTATGAGGATAAAATTCAACGAAGCGTAATGTATATCTTTGCTCAGTCATATATTTTTTCTGAGTCTGTTGAAACTGGCATCATTGATAATGATTTGATCGAATTTATGAACAATGAGGATGCTAGCACTTATAAGAAAAATAAAATTAAAGAGATAATTAAAGAAATGGAAAAGACTGGCGACTTAATTAAGGTTAAGGGACGGCCTTTACAACATGTTATTGAACAAGGATTAGTTGAATAACATAGGCTGAACCTCTTAACCACCAAGGGGTTCAGCCTTTTTTATTTATAATTGTTAAACGTTTGACAATTAATGTAAGCGGTGTTATATTTACATCAATCGAATTGATAAACGTTTAACAATTTAGAATGTGTTTGTCTTTAGGAAAGGATATGCTCCCCGCATAGGTGTCGATATGAAAAGTAGAAACAGTTTATTGACTAAAGCCGCATTCCTGTCAGTCTCCCTATTACTGACCAGTGCGTATGCCATCCAAGGCGCTCTCCCCCAATTGAAAGCTGCCCTTGGTGTTAGTCAAACCCAAGTTGAATATTTGGCCACCGTTCCATCGTTTGCCGTTACGATCTTCGTAATTCTCTCCCCAATTATTTCTCAGGCGTTCAAATTGTCTGATAAACGAATGATTCAAATCGGTCTTACGATTGTTGGTATTGCCGGAATAATTCCGTTTTTTATCAGTAATTACTGGGTTATCTTAGCTTCCCGATTAATTCTTGGTGTCGGACTTGGTATCTATAACTCCCAAGCCATTGCCCTGATCTCAATCTGGTACGACGGTAACACAAGGTCCCAGATGTTAGGGTGGCGGGCAGCTGCTGAACAACTCGGACAGGCTGGTACCTTGCTAGTCGCTGGTTCACTCTTAATGTTTGGCTGGCACACACCATTCTTGGTTTACGCCTTGGCCTTTGCAGCTTTAGCGTTCTTCTCATTAAGGGTTCCGGATGATAATGAAGAGGAGGTCGTTGAAGAAACAGCCGATGTGGATGATGCACCAATTGCTACTGACAACTACCCCTCAAAAATCAACCCAGCGGTCTGGCTCCTCGTTGCGTTTGCCTTCTTCCTGGTTGTCGACTTCGTTGGAATGGAAAACCGGTTCTCTAGTTTAGCCGTCGCAATCAATGGCAATGGCTACAGCGGTGCTTCAATGTTCTTGTCACTAATGCTGGTAGGGGCAACCCTTGGCGGAATGACTTATGGTTGGTTCCAAAAGGCATTCGGTTTCGCCACAGTGTACATTGGATTAGTTCTGATGGCGATTTCAAGCTTCATGTTTGGCTTCGCTGGTACTAACTTCACCGTTATGGTTGTTGGTTTGCTATTAATCGGATTCCCCCTCCAGTTAGTATCACCGTTCATCTTCAATCTGCTACCCAAGTTTGCCCCCCTCAAGCAACAATCGCTGGTAACTTCGCTGGTCTTGATTGGCTTCAATCTCGGCTCGTTCTTGTCACCAAGTATGGCAGCGTTGATCAACAGTGTGTTTGGTAAACCAAGTGAAGGTTTATCCCTAGCCGTACCATTCCCCGTATACGGTGCGATTCTCCTGCTGATTGCAGTTGGAATCTTCTTCTCCCAAAAAGCAGCTTCATCAAAACAAAAAACAAGTGAGGAAAAATAATTATGCCAATTAAAAACAAAGCAATGTTAATTACGTACTCAGACTCAATGGGTAAAAACATCAAGGAACTCCACCAAGTATTAAAGGAAAACGTTGGTGACGCCATCGGTGGTGTTCATTTACTTCCATTCTTCCCATCAGCCGGTGACCGTGGGTTTGCCCCTTCAGATTACACCACTGTCGACTCAGCCTTTGGTGACTGGAACGATGTTGAGGCGCTTGGCGAGGACTACTACATGATGTTTGATTTCATGATTAACCACATTTCTCGTGATTCGGTTATGTACCAAGACTTCAAGAAGAACCACGATGATTCTAAGTATAACGACTTCTTCATTCGGTGGGAAAAGTTCTGGGAAGCTGCCGGTGATGGCCGCCCAACCCAAGAAGATGTTGACTTGATTTACAAACGAAAAGACCGGGCTCCAATCCAAGAGATTGAATTCGACGATGGAAGTAAAGAACACCTCTGGAACACGTTTGGTGAGGAACAAATCGACATCAACGTGAAGTCACAGGTCGCAATGCAATTTGTTCGCGATACGCTCAAGGGAATGGTTGACCACGGCGCAGACTTAATCCGGTTGGATGCCTTTGCTTACGCTATCAAGAAGATCGATACTAATGATTTCTTCGTGGAACCAGAGATTTGGGACTTATTAAACGAAGTTCGCGAAATTTTAGCCCCAATGAATGCGGAAATTCTTCCAGAAATCCACGAACACTACTCAATTCCAAAGAAGATTTCTGATCATGGTTACTATACTTACGACTTTGCCTTACCAATGACCACGCTTTACACCATGTACTCAGGTAAGACCAACCGCCTTGCCAAGTGGTTACAAATGACCCCAATGAAGCAATTTACCACCCTTGATACCCATGATGGAATCGGAGTCGTGGATGCTCGCGATATCTTGACTGATGAAGAAATCGACTACGCTTCAGACGAATTGTACAAGGTTGGCGCTAACGTGAAGAAGACTTATTCTTCAGCTGCCTACAACAACCTTGATATTTACCAAATCAACTCAACTTACTATTCAGCCCTTGGTAACGATGATGATGCTTACTTGTTGAGTCGGGCAATTCAAATTTTCGCTCCCGGAATTCCGCAAATTTACTACGTTGGTTTGTTAGCCGGCGCTAATGATATCGACTTGCTAGAAAGCACCAAGGAAGGTCGGAACATCAATCGTCACTACTATTCAAAGGAAGAAGTAGCTGAAGAAGTAAAACGGCCAGTAGTTGCAAACTTATTGAAGCTGTTGGCATGGCGTAATGAGTTTGCTGCGTTTGACCTTGACGGTTCAATCGAAGTGGCAACCCCAACGGAAACTACCATTACCGTTACCCGGAAGGATAAGGATGGCAAGAACGTGGCTGTGCTTGAGGCAGATGCTGCTACTAAGAAGTTCACCGTTTCAGAAAATGGTAAGCAATTCTTTGCAAACTAAAACCAGATAATCAGTAGGCCGATGGCAAATTCAATTTTGTTCGTCGGCCTGTTGCATATATAATAGTAGAAAAAGAACTTTGAGGTGCGCGTATGGCTGTTAAACTTCAAGATGTGGCTAAGCTGGCGGGAGTTTCCGTTACCACCGTTTCCCGGGTGATCAATAACTACGGTTCACTTAGCGACAAAACAATTAAAAAGGTTCATGATGCGATGGCCGAACTTAACTACCATCCGAATGCGCTTGCCCGGGCGATGCAGGGGAAGTCATCGAAATTCGTTGGCCTGATTATTCCCAATTTGACCAATCCGTTCTTTGCCGAGCTGGTTAACGCAATTCAGTTGAAGCTGTTTGAGAAGGGCTATAAAACGATTATCGCTTCATCCGCTGAGAACGAGACGATTGAGCATGAGTATCTGGGGATGCTGCAGGCAAACCAAGTTGACGGAATTATTTCCAGTTCTCATAATCTCGGCATTGACGAGTACCAGCGAATTACTGCTCCCATTGTGTCGTTTGATCGCTACCTGGCCGATAATATTCCCATCGTGTCGGCCGATAACTACGCTGGTGGTAAGTTAGCTGCGGAGTTTATGGTCAAACGGGGGATGAAACGGGTTGCCGTTATGGTCGACGAAGATACATCAACGTCACCAACCCTAATGAGAGTGCAAGGAGCGGTGGATGTTTTCACCGCGGCTGGAATTGATTACACTCCGGTGGATTTGCATAGAGAAACTATTCAGTCCCTATTTCCAGGTGACTTTGATGCTGTAATTGCCAGTAACGATATGGCAGCTACCGAAATAGCGGAAACCGTTCTTGCGGCGGGACGCAAACCATACGATGACTTTTTGATCACTGGTTATGATGGCAGTGAGCTAATGCGGCGGTTATCGCCACGCCTACCAACAATTGTTCAACCGATTTCGGCAATTGCTGACCGGTTGATTGAAACGCTGTTGGCCCAAATGAATAATGAAACCCTTTCGGAAACCGAGCCGTTGCCGGTGAAGTTTGTGGAGGGTGAATAACAAGAGGCCTTGCTAAATGCGAGGCCTTTTGTAATGGGATAAATCAATTAGTTGAAATAATCTATTTGTTATGGGGTTGATTATATTTATACATAAATTAACGCTGAAGATGGCATAAGCCAT
Organism: Lentilactobacillus sp. Marseille-Q4993; assembly: GCF_951230165.1. Lineage (GTDB taxonomy): Bacteria > Bacillota > Bacilli > Lactobacillales > Lactobacillaceae > Lentilactobacillus. The sequence continues at coordinate 5,164 of NZ_CATNVB010000019.1, read as the reverse complement.
GCAATTGAAGAAATATGAAGAAATTGTGAATAAAGTTTGACGTAATTAGTGATTTATTTTAAATTGTGTATTATAATTCTTTCGAACACTTGCAAAGAGTGTAATTTTCACCTTGGGCGTATCACATGTGTATCGGTCATATGTGTTACGGAATTTTTGAATCTAGAAAATATTTGGGGGCTTCGCCAATGAAAGGAAAAAATGTTTCCCGTAACAATTTATGGGGTAAATCAAACAAATCTGATTTGCACTATAAAATGTACAAGTCTGGTAAGCAATGGGTGTTTGCCAGCATGTTTATGCTCTCTGTTGGAGCATTTCTCATGGGCTCAGGCTCGACCGTAAAGGCCGACACACAGTCTCAACTCGGAGATAACGTACTTAGATCATCACAATTGGTTTCTGTATCAAAGCCGGAGGATAGTAGCTCGATGACTAGTACGCCTAGTTCTCAAGCTAGTGCGCCACAAGCACAGCAAACTCAATCGTCTACTACAACTACTACAACGCCTAAACAGGCACCTACGACTAGCAGTTCAAATCAGGGTTCGTCGACCACTACTTCAAGTTCATCGACTAATTCTGTAAGTAATAACCAAGGTAGTTCAACCACCACTGGTTCAAGTTCTAATGGACAAGGCTCAAGTGTGTCATCAACTACCAATGGCAACAGTACAAACGGTGATTCAAAGACTAGTTCTTCAACCACCAATTCATCAAGTACTGATACGAATTCTAGTAGTAAATCTGAAAGTAACGCCCAATCTAGTTCATACTCAGATGCTACAAAGAATTCTGATAGTAAAACAAATGATCTCAAGACAGACAAAACTGACTTGTCATCAGATTCTTTAACTCAAAATGCTGATAACAAGACAAAAGCAGGATCACAAAGTGCAACTGACAACAACCCGTTGGTAGAAAGTGCTGCAAGCTCACAATCAACAAGTGACGCTTCAGCCGCACCAAGTGATTCTGTTAAGTATGTCCAGACAAGTCAAGCCGTAGCAAGTGCTGCAGCTCAGGATAATTCGGATGCTACTAACGTGTTTTTGAATGCATCGCAGTTGTTGAAGGTGGACACACCAACTACTGCAACAACGAATGCTGTTAATCAACAGGTTCTAGTATCGACTACTAAAGCGGCTTCTGTATTAAGTGGACAATTTAATACAGGTAGTGATTTCTATAAAGCCGGGTTGAACGATGCTTATGCTGACGTTTCTAAAGTTGCAACTGATATTACTACAATTGCTAAAATTTTGGAATTATATCAAAACAACAACGATACTTTGGATAATGGTACTGATAGCCATGGACCACTTTGGGCGCAAGGGGCTATTTATTCTTCAAGCTCAGGTAACAACAAAATTTATCAACTCACGTTATTTCCAGAAAATGGAATCAAAGTTGGTGGATGGACTAGAAGTTCAGGAATTGCTACCGCTAACAGAAATAAGTTGACAGCGCAGACAATTACCGCTGAAAAAAATGCTGAGTACAATGCGGGATACGTTGCATATTTGAACGGATATGCAAGCCATATCGATGAATATCTAAATCAAGTAGCAAATATGGTAAGAGTTCCGGATAATGCAAAGGCATTAATTAATACTATCGCTTATGATCCAAGTGACTTAGCTAACACAAGTAATATATGGGGAGATTTAGGCACTGTTGGTGATTTAGTTTCTAACTGGTTTGGCAGTCAACTTGGCAATTCTGTGATTGGGGAAAAATAGTAAGATCTTTGCCTATCCTTCTAGCAAATGGGCTTCAGATTTAGGTGTTGAAGGACAATTTTCATTTACTGGTTTAAAGGATAATGCCACGAGCTCCATTTCGTCTGTCAATACTCTTATTAGTTACGCTCTTAACCAGATTCAAAACGGAATTATGAAACAGGCTTTGTCTGATGCCAGATCAATTGGTGGACTTCAAAGTGGCTCAATAACTTTGCCAGCAAATATTAATGATGCCCTTGGGTTAAACGCCTCTTTAAAGAAATTAATTGGACTTTTTGGACTAACAGGTACTGCGACATCAAGTATCATTAATGACGTATATACTTCAATTGCCAATGGTATTAGAAATGAAATTGCATTCAACTTCCAGCAAGGAATGGATGAAGCGTTTGGCCTTGCGTTAAACGGAGGAAAATTTGATAGTACTACAGGCTTTGGTGCTAGATTAGCTACTGTTGGTGTTGGTCAAGATCCAAATAAATCTTACAATTCAATTCAAGACTTTATTAATAAAAAACAAGATGCTAAGTATACAAGTAACTTTGTTGAAGCTGTTGGTTATTACTATGGATACCAAATTGGCCAACCAATCGTTAAAATGGCAATTGCCGATGCTGTTGCTGGTAAGCAAAAAACCGATGCCAAAGCTATAATTGATGTATTACACACCGATGGTAATCTTAATGATACTCAGTATGCTCAATTAACAGAGGATGGCCATAAAGATGGATCTGCATTCCTCGACTACACGGCTGACGCAACTGGTGCAAAGAATACCATTCTTAGTCTTTATACCACTGAAATCACTGCAATTCAGGCGGCACTTAGTGATTATTTGAAAGATCCTACAGGTGATTATTCAAAGAAAAAAGTTAACTTTGTTAACCAAGGTAGCTCTGCTGAACCAGGAACCGTTTATAACACTGATACTAAGTCTCTAAACACTGAAGCCACTAACCCATTTACAGTTGCTGCTAACGACTATCAAGTTGTCATGAACTACCTACAATCTTCTCCAGTTGGTATCCAAGCTCAAGCAGACGCTGATGATGATGCCCACGATGCAGCAGCAAAAGGGAACGGTGGAAAGTTAGCGAAAAAGCCTGATAACTTTAAAGTAGGTGTTGTAGGTGGTAAGGATTCGATATTAGCTGGCTCAAACAATTTAAATGTTAAAGCTAACCCAAATGATTCTGATCCATATAGTGGACTTAAGAAGTTAGTTGGTGTTATCACAACTGGTTCTTCAGATTCAGGTACTTTACAACAAGCATATGTAAATTCTTATAATAATGAAGTTGATTTACTGAACGCTGCATACGCTGCCGGTGAAAAAGCTGCTACTGAGCAGACTAAGTCGGACACGTTCAGAAAGCAGGGTACATTACCAGATTCAGCTGGTGTTACTACTAAGGTCGGAGATGTCACCTACACAGCAACTAACGATACAACAGCTTCTGATTATAACAATCGAAATAGTGCCACATTATCACAACCTGTTACGAATGGTCAGCCTTCCGGTACTGCTTTCAAAGATGGGTATGCTGCTAATACTCACACCGCCATCGTAAATGCGTTGAATTCAGATGCTGCTTTAGCTACAAGTTCATATAAGGCAGCTAGTGATGCAGCGGATCAAGCTAGCGATCAGTACAAACGAGCTAGTGATGCATATGATACAGCAGTCAAGGCCCAAAACTATGTGGGTGCGGATGCAAATTCTGACGTAACTGCTACCGGTACTGATAGAACAAATGCAAGCAATGCGTATGCTAGTGCAGTTGCTGCAGCAAAAGAAGCAAGTACAGCTGCAAGTGATGCCGGTAAGGCAACAAGTGCTGCATCGGATTCAAAAGATAACTATGCTTCGGATGCGGTTGTTGCTCAAGATAAGACAAGTGCAGCTTCGGATGCTTTAGGAAAAGCTCAAAAAGCTTTGACTGATACTACGGGTTATGCGAATGATGCTGTTTCTGATGCTGCTAAGGCTCAAGAAAAGGCAGCTGCAAAGGCCGCACCCGACATAAGTGCTGCAGCAAGTTCAGCCGAAGATCTTGCCAATAAAGCATCGGATCAATATGCTGCTGCAAGTACTGCTGCTGCAAGTGCTGCGTCGGCACGGGACGCACTATCAGATGCTGCAGATGCTGAAAAGCCAGGAGCACTTGCTGCATATAAGAGCGCTTCAGATGCTGCTAAAACAGCTGAAACCGAGAGAGTAAGCACTAGTGATGCTTACAAAGATGCATCAGATGCAGCTAAAACAGCCGCAGATGCCAATAGTGATGCAAAGGCTAAGCCTGAAACGTCAATTGACAATCTCAAGAAAGCTCAAAATGCAAAGACAGATGCGAATACAGCTTTAACAAATGCAACCAGCCATGCAGGTGAAGCTCAAAAAGCTGCTGATACTGCAAATGGTTTGCTAAATGATTTCAATAATAAGAACAGTGCAAGTGATGCTGCTGTTTCAGCAGATAAAGCAAATTCAGCATATAAGGATGCATCGAATGCTGCTCACGACGCGAAGACTGCTGCTGATAATGCTACAAGCACATTAAATGACTTGAAGGAAGCAGCAAAAGATAAGACAAATTCGAATGCTGCGAGTGCCGTTGCCGCTGCTCAAGTAGAGGCAGATAAGGCAACTTCTGCAGCAAACTCAGCAGCCAGTGCAGCGAGTGATGCAAAGGCAGCAGCTGACAAAGCATCAGCTGCTGCATCAGATGCAGTAAAGAACCCATCGAATGCCGCTCAAGATGCGAAGACCGCTGCTGATAATGCTGCTGCTGCAAATAATGCAGCGAAGAGTGCTGCAGCTGGTAGAGATAATGCTGTTTCTGCTAATAACAATGTAAATACAATTAACGCTGATTATCATGCTAAGCAAGATGTAATCGATGCAGTTAAGAATGCTAACTCGGATGCCGCAAAGGCAAACGATGCCGCTAAGAGTGCCGCAAATGCTGCAGCTAGTGCCGCTGATGCCGCTAAGAGTGCCGCAGGAACTGCTGATAAGTTGAATAGTGATGCTGCCAAGGATCCAAAGGACATCGACCTTGCCAGTGCTGCTTCAGCCGCCACCTCAGCCGCCACCTCAGCCGCCAGTGCTGCTAGTGATGCCGCCACAGCTGCTGGTAAAGCAACTTCAGCTGCCAGTGATGCAACAAAGGCAGCAAAGGATGCATCAGATGCAAAGAATGCAACAGATGCTACCTCCGCTGCTAAAGTAGCTCACGATGCTGCAAGCGCTGCTGCTGATGCACATGGTGATGCTACTAAGGCTCAAGCTAGTGCTGAAGCTGGTAAGCAAGCTGCAAGCCAAGCTCAAGCTGATTACAACAATAAGAAGGATCAAGCAGCTGCAGTCACGAATGCTAAGTCGGATGCTGCTAAAGCAAACGAAGCCGCCACTAGTG
>NZ_CATNVB010000018.1 GCF_951230165.1 Lentilactobacillus sp. Marseille-Q4993 | reverse complement strand
AGTGCTGAAGCTGGTAAGCAAGCTGCAAGCCAAGCTCAAGCTGATTACAACAATAAGAAGGATCAAGCAGCTGCAGTCACGAATGCTAAGTCGGATGCTGCTAAAGCAAACGAAGCCGCCACTAGTGCAGCTAATGCTGCTAAGAGTGCTGCTGATGCAGCAACTTCAGCTGCTGGCACTGCTGATAAGTTGAATAGTGACGCTGCCAAGGATCCAAAGAACGCAGATCTTGCAAGTGCCGCTTCAGCCGCCACCTCAGCCGCCACCTCAGCAGCCAGTGCTGCTAGTGATGCCGCCACAGCTGCTGGTAAAGCAACTTCAGCTGCCAGTGATGCAACAAAGGCAGCTGATGATGCAGCTAAAGCTAAGAACGCATCAGATGCCGCGGATGCAGCTAAGAGAGCTAACAACGCTGCTACTAGTGCTGCCGCTGCTGGTGAGGACGCCGCTAAGGCACAAACCAGTGCTGAAGCTGGTAAGCAAGCTGCAAGCCAAGCTCAAGCTGATTACAACAATAAGAAGGATCAAGCAGCTGCAGTCACGAATGCTAAGTCGGATGCTGCTAAAGCAAACGAAGCCGCCACTAGTGCAGCTAATGCTGCTAAGAGTGCTGCTGATGCAGCAACTTCAGCTGCTGGCACTGCTGATAAGTTGAATAGTGACACTGCCAAGGATCCAAAGAACACCGACCTTGCAAGTGCTGCTTCTGCTGCCAACTCAGCTGCCAAGTCAGCAGCAAGTGCTGCTAGTGATGCCGCCACAGCTGCTGGTAAAGCAACTTCAGCTGCCAGTGATGCAACAAAGGCAGCTGATGATGCAGCTAAAGCTAAGAACGCATCAGATGCCGCGGATGCAGCCAAGAGAGCTAACAACGCTGCTACTAGTGCTGCCGCTGCTGGTGAGGACGCCGCTAAGGCTCAAACCAGTGCTGAAGCTGGTAAGCAAGCAGCAAGTCAAGCTCAAACTGATTACAACAATGCAAGTAAAGCTGCCAGTGATGCCGCTGCAAGTAAGGCTGCCAGTGATCAACAATCTAAGGCCGCTAGTGACGCTAAGGCTGCTCAAGATGCCGCAAACAAGGCTGCCAGTGATGCGAAAGCATCAGGCGACTCAGCTGCTCAATCCGATGCTGCCGTAGCAAGTAAAGCAGCTAGTGATGCCGCTTCAAAGGCTGCCGCTGCTAGTGACGCGGCAAGCGAGGCTGCTAGTGATGCCAAGGTTGCCAGCGATGCCAGCAAGGCAGCTAGCGATGCCGTTGCTAAGGGTGATGCAAGCAAGGCTGCCAGTGATGCCAAGGTATCAAGTGATGCCAGCGATGCCGCTTCCAAGGCTGCCAGTGATGCAAGCAAGGCCGCTGAAGGTGCTGTAAGTGATGCTGCCGTAGCCTCTAAGGCTG
>NZ_CATNVB010000017.1 GCF_951230165.1 Lentilactobacillus sp. Marseille-Q4993 | reverse complement strand
TGGGTTTTCGTCGATTTAAGAATAGCAGAGTTGAATTCTCTGTGCTACATAGAATTCAAAAAAGCTTCGGAAAAATTAATTTCCGAAGTTTTTTTGCGTTAGCTGGGACTTATGTCCCAGCCTCTTTAATTTATTTTATTTTATTCGTTATCACTATCTGACGACTCATCGTTATCGGAATTTCCATCGGCGTTTGCAGTATCGTCACTATCGGCTGCTTCTTCCTCAGGTACTTCCTTCTCGACCTTAGCCATTGTTGCTACCTTGGCTTCATCATCCATTCTGATCAAATGAACACCAAGCGTTGCCCGACCAGTTTCCGAAACATCTTCGATTCCGAATCTAATCATGACTCCCTTATTGGTGATCAGCATGATATCCTCGTCACCGCTTACGGTTGTTAAACCAGCAAGTGGCCCATTCTTTTCAGAAATGTTGACGGTCTTGATACCCTTACCACCACGACCTTTAATTGGATATTGGTCGGCAGGAGTTTGTTTACCATAACCCTTTTCTGAAATAACGAAGACGTGACTGTCAGGGTTAAGAATATCTGATCCAACTACGTAGTCATTCTCACGAAGCCGGACTCCCCGAACTCCAGTAGCTGACCGACCCATTGACCGAACATCAGTAGCTTTAAAGCTAACTGCGTATCCTTGATGGGTTCCAATAATAATATTCTGATCAGGATCAGCAATCAACACATTATTTACTTGATCGTCTTCTTTAAGGTTAATTGCCTTAAGACCATTGCTGCGAATATTTGTAAACTCAGCAACTGGTGTCTTTTTAACCGTCCCGTGAAGGGTAACAAAGAAGAGGTCCTTCTCAGAATCATTATTTCGATCAGAAATATTAATAACTGCCTGAATTTTCTCGCCGGAATCAATATTCAACAAGTTGATTATTGGAATTCCCTTGGCTGACCTACCGTATTCTGGGATTTCATAACCCTTCATTCGATAAATCTTACCAGCATCGGTAAAGAATAACAGAACATCATGAGTTGATGTCGAAACTAAATGTTCCACAAAGTCATCATCATGAACACCCATTCCCTGGACCCCACGGCCACCACGATTTTGAGCTTTAAACTCAACCGTTGGAATTCGTTTGATATAACCGTTATGAGTTAGTGAAACAATGACATCTTCTTCTTCAATCAAATCTTCATCTTCAAGACTAAGAACTTCTCCAACAAGAAGTTCAGTTCTTCTGTCATCACCAAACTTAGACTGAATATCAAGTAATTCTTGATAAATGATTTCATTGACCCGATCACGACTTGAAAGGATTTCCTTCAAGTCATTAATGGTCTTCATCAATTCATCGTATTCCTTATCAATCTTTTCACGTTCCAATCCGGTTAACCGAACTAGTCGCATATCCAAAATTGCTTGGGCTTGTTTGTCACTAAGGCCAAAGTCAGAAATCAATTGGTTCTTAGCAATTTCACCAGTCTGTGATCCTCTAATAATCTTGATAATGGCATCGATGTGGTCAAGGGCAATTCTCAATCCTTCAAGAATATGAGCTCGCGCCTCAGCCTTCTTCAATTCATACTTAGATCTTCTGGTAATAACTTCCACTTGGTGTTCCAGGTAGTAGTGTAAGATTTCCTTCAAACTAAGAATTCTTGGGGTGCCATCAACAATTGCTAACATGTTGAATCCAAATGAAGTCTGCATCAGTGTTAGTTTGTATAAGTTATTTAAAACAACGTCGGCACTTGCATCGCGCCGGACATCAATAACCACTCGTAACCCTTCACGGTCAGATTCATCGTTGATATCTGTGATACCTTCAATTCGTTTGTCACGAACTAATTCAGCAACTCTTTCGATCAACTTAGCCTTGTTGACCATGTATGGTAACTCAGTTGCGATGATTTTTTGTTTGCTGTCAGCATCACCTTCGATTTCAACTTTAGCCCGAATAGTGATGGTTCCCTTACCAGTTTCGTAAGCCTTTCTAATTCCAGACTTACCCATAACAACTCCCCCGGTTGGGAAGTCGGGACCTGGGATAGCTTCCATCAGATCAGCGGTTGTTGCATCAGGATTATCCATCAGAATGTGGAGAGCTGAAATAACTTCCCGCAAATTGTGAGGTGGAATATTAGTCGCCATACCAACAGCAATTCCTGATGCCCCGTTAACCAATAAGTTAGGAAAACGAGCTGGCATAACAGCTGGTTCCTTTTCAGTACCATCATAATTATCGTTGTAATCAATCGTATCTTTGTTAATATCTCGAAGCATTTCCATGGCAATTTTGCTTAGCCTAGCTTCGGTATAACGCATGGCCGCTGGACTATCACCATCGACTGAACCAAAGTTTCCGTGACCATCAACAAGCATATAGCGGTAACTGAAATCTTGGGCCATTCTGACCATGGCATCATAAACAGCAGTATCACCATGGGGATGGTACTTACCTAAAACATCCCCAACGATTCTGGCTGACTTTTTATATGGTTTATCAGGGGTGATTCCCTGTTCGTTCATTGAGTATAAAATTCGCCGATGAACTGGCTTCAATCCATCTCGAACATCGGGTAACGCCCGGGAGACAATAACACTCATTGCGTAGTCCAAATAAGACGTCCGCATTTTTTTGGATAGGTCGACGTTACTTATTCGGTTGTCATAGCTATCTTCTACCAACTATTCATACCTCCGTTTCAAAGTAAACTACTTAATGTTTCACATGAAACACTAATTAAATATCAAGGTTTTCAACGAACTGAGCGTTGTCTTCGATAAATTCTCTTCGGGGTTCAACCTTATCCCCCATTAGCATTGAGAACACTTGGTTTGCTTCGGCTGCATCTTGTGATTCAACTCTTAACAAACGTCTGTTTTCTGGATTCATAGTTGTATCCCATAACTGCTCGGCATCCATTTCACCAAGACCTTTGTACCGTTGAATAACTGGCTTAGGTGATGGTTGTAATTGACCAAGAACTTGATCCAACTCTTCATCGGTATCAATATATCTTTGCATCTTACCCTGACGAACTTGATATAGAGGTGGCTGAGCGATGTAAACATACCCAGCGTCAACTAGTGGCCTCATGTAGCGGTAGATCAATGTCAATAACAACGTTTGAATATGAGCACCATCGACATCGGCATCGGTCATGATGATCAACTTGTGGTAATGGACCTTTGATAAGTCAAAGTCATCCCCAAAACCAGTTCCCATCGCCGTAAACAACGACCGAATTTCTTCGTTTGCTAAGATTTTATCCATACTTGCTTTTTCAACGTTTAGAATCTTACCTCTGATTGGCAGGATAGCTTGGGTCAACCGTGAACGACCCTGCTTAGCAGAACCACCGGCTGAATCACCCTCGACAATAAATAATTCTGAAATTTCAGGATCTTTACTAGTATTGTCAGCTAATTTACCTGGCAAGTTGGCAATTTCCAACCCACTCTTTTTCCGAGTAACCTCTCTGGCTCTTTTAGCAGCAGAACGTACTTTGGAAGCCAAAATTCCTCGTTCGACGATTTTTTTAGCAACACTTGGATTTTCCATCAAAACCTTTGAGAAGTGCTCTGAGAAAATGCGATCAGTAGCAGTTCTAGCATCTGAGTTACCAAGTTTTGTCTTAGTTTGACCTTCAAATTGAGGATCCGGATGCTTTATGCTGACAACCGCAGTTGTGCCTTCACGGACATCCTCACCAGTTAGGTTAGCATCGTTGTCCTTAAGTAAATTATTCTTACGAGCATAATCGTTGACTACCCTAGTCAAAGCCCGTTTGAACCCTTCCTCGTGGGTACCACCTTCATAGGTGTGGATGTTGTTAGTAAACGTCATTAAGTTGCTGTGATAATCATCGGTATATTGAATGGCAACTTCAACGGTAATTCCGTTTTCCATTCCCTCAACGTAGATTGGTTCGTCAAATAGAACCGTCTTACTTTCATCCAGATACTCAACGTAATGCTTGATTCCACCTTCGTAAAGGAAATCTTGCTCAGTTGGCTTCTCTGGTCGCAAGTCCCGAATAATGATTCTCAGTCCCTTATTCAAGAAAGCAAGTTCTCTGATCCGGGTAGTTAAAATTTTAATATCGTAGGTAGTTGTTTCACGGAAGATATCTGGATCTGGAATAAAGTGAACCTTAGTTCCGTGAAGATCCTCGTCAACTTCATCAATGACCTTCATTGGCGTCTTGACCCGGCCACGCTCAAAGTCCATGTAGTAAACTTTGCCGTCACGAGTAACTGAAACGTCTAGCTCCGTTGACAGGGCGTTAACAACTGAGGCCCCAACACCATGAAGACCACCGGAAACCTTATAACCGCCGCCGCCAAACTTACCACCGGCATGCAAAATAGTGAACACAGTTTCCAAGGCTGGTTTCCCAGTCTTTTGTTGGATATCAACGGGAATTCCCCGACCATCATCGGTAACTGTAATACTGTTATCTTTTTCAACCGTTACAGTAATTTTGGTCGCAAATCCGGCCAAGGCCTCATCAATACCGTTATCAACGATTTCCCAAACTAAATGGTGAAGTCCTTGTGACGTGGTTGTTCCGATATACATTCCGGGCCGTTTTCTAACCGCTTCGAGGCCTTCAAGAACTTGAATTTGGCTCGCATCATATTCATGCGCTAATTCTTTTTTGGTTTCTTTTTCGTCAGCCATTCTAATCCTCCCTAATCCGTTTCTACCTTACCGTTTTCAATTCTAAATACCTTAGGATCAGCAAGGAGTTCCTCTTGAACCCCGCTCAAACTAGTTGTAGTTAGAAAAGTCTGTACTCGATCCTGAATCGCAGTTAACAAATGGGTCTGCCGATAGTCATCCAACTCTGACAACACGTCATCAAGAAGGAGAATCGGGTACTCACCGGTTTGTTCTTTCATCAAATCAATTTCTGCCAGTTTTAGCGACAATGCTGTCGTTCGCTGCTGCCCCTGCGAACCAAAAGAAGTGATCTCCTTACCATTCACAATGAACCGTAAGTCATCCCTGTGTGGTCCTAATAGGGTCGTCGCCCTGACAATTTCTTTTTCACTGATGGTTTTGAATTGCTTTAAGAGATCGTTATAAATATTCTCAACGGTACCAAGTTGATCTTTAGTAACGGCTGTTTTGTATTGAAAAACGAGTTTTTCTTTACCCTGAGATATTTCTTGATGGATCCGTTGGGCATATCTTTGTAACTTATTCAGTAACGATATTCGCTCAAAAATAATCTCTGCCCCATAAGCCGCCAACTGATCAGACAAAACTTCAAGGTAAACCTTGTCGGTCCTCACGTGGTGCTTAAGGTCGCGGAGATATCGATTTCGTTGCTTCAAAATCTTTCGGTACTGCGTCAAGTTGTATAGATAATGGGAACTCATCTGACCAAACTCCATGTCCATAAACTTTCGTCTGGTCTGGGGGGACCCCTTTACGATTGATAAGTCCTCTGGCGCAAATAAAATAACGTTGATTTGGCCGATGTAGCTAGATAATTTAGCCTGTTCCAAATGATTCAGTTTAGCCTTCTTACCCTTTGGACCTAAATCTAGTTCCACGGGAATCTGTGAATATTGCTTCTTTACGATTCCTCTGATCTGTGCATTTTGACTATCCCAATTGATTAGTTCCTTATCATTTGCAGTCCGATGGCTCCTGGCCAGTGATAAAACGTAAATTGCCTCAAGAAGATTAGTTTTACCCTGCGCATTTTGGCCAAGTAAAACGTTAATCCCAGGAGCAAATTCAATTGTTTGATCAACGTAGTTCCGATAGTTATGAAGCGAGAGCTTAGTCAGCCGCATTAACTATCCTGCTTTGAGCGAATAAAAAATAAGCCAACATCAGGAACAGAAACCGTATCACCATCGTACAGTTTCTTGCCCCGGCGGTCCTCAGGCTCGTTGTTAACTTCAACCGCAGTTTCTTTTAAAAACCACTTTGCCTGACCACCACTGGAGATGATTGATTCCTCTTTTAGCATTTGGCCTAAAGTAATGTATGGTCCATCAATGACAATCTCTTTTTTCACAATTTCACCCACCTTTGTCATACCAGTATTATACGCTTTTTATCGGTAAAAGTACATCTCTCGAGCGAATATAAGCCATTTTCAGCCATTTTTATTGATTTTGGCACTTATGCCTGAAATACGGAAAAATTCATCATATGCCGTTTAATGGAATTATATAGCCTAAAACGGATTTTTTTCATTTAGAGTCAATCAGTTAGATCCTCCAATTCAAAAAAAGAAAGCGAAATCATTTTGATCCCCGTTTGAGGATATAAAAAAACCAGTAATAATCTCATTTTATTGAAATCATTGCTGGTTTTTGATTAATCTAGAAAGTTCTAATTGGTGTGATCAGCTGAATAAACTTTTCACTATCCTCGGTTGGCATTAATGTAAATGGTCTCAAGGCTGACGTAAAGTCAACGTTGATTGCCGATTGACTTAATGATCTCAAGGCATCCTTCATGTAGTCGGGGTTAAATGAAATCTCCAGCTTGTTACCCTGAAGTTCAAGTGGTTTGATTCGTTCTTCAACTACACCAACATCAGGTGAATTGCCGTACATAACTACTTCATTTTCATCAGGATCGATAATTAGCTTAATTACATTGTTCCGAGATTCATGAGACAAAAGCGAAGCCCGTTCCACAGTTGATAATAGGGATGCTGCGTTAAATGAAACGCGGGTGTCAAATGAATCAGGAATTAATCTAGATGTATCTGGATAGTTTCCCTCTAGGATTCTTGAATAGAACAATGTGTTACCAACAACGAATAGCGCTTGGTTTTCATTGACTGACAACATAACGTCGTCTTTTGAATCATCAATCATTTTTGATAATTCATTCAGGCTTTTACCTGGAATAACGAAATCATAGGTATCAGCAACGCTTTGTTGTAATTCAATTCGTCGTTGACTAAGACGGTGACTATCAGTTGCTACAGCGACGATTGTGTTGTCAGCAATTGTGAAATGAACTCCGGTAAGAATTGGTCGACTTTCCTGATTTGAGACAGCAATTACTGTTTCACTGATGATTTGCTTTAGTAAGTCACCAGCAAGTGGAATTGAATTGCCTGAATCAATTTCTGGTAAGTGAGGATAGTTGTTAGCATCAAGACCGTTGATGGTAAAGGCAGCTGTTCCTGAATTAATGGCTGTTTGGAAATTATCACCAACTTCGATTGTTAACGTATCTTCAGGAAGTTTCTTAACGATTTCTGTAAAGAATCTAGCTGGTAATACAATTGAGCCTTCGGATTCAACTGCTAATAAGTTATCGGAATCTTCTGCTTTTACGGTTGTTTCGATTGAAATATCTGCATCACTACCAGTAAGGATGAGACTTTCACTAGTTGCAACTAATTTTAATCCAGTAAGAATTGGAATCGTGGTTTTAGTTGAAATTGCTCGTTGAACCGTATTTAAAGCTTTTATAAGGGCTGTTTTGCTGATTGAAAATTTCATGATTGATTGTCGACCTCCTAAATTGTGTGGCAACACAAAGTTACTTAAATTAAATAATAAAAGAATAGAACCAGTAGTAGGGCCTGTGGATTCTGTGGATAACTAGTGGCTGTGTATAACTAGCGAAGAAAAGAGCTGTGGATATCTATGTGCATAAAAGCACCATAACTCAGATTGTTTTCCACAGCTGATTATATCATTATTTTAGTTTAGCCAAGGTCCTTTTTTAAAGCGGTCACTTCGTGTCGTAAATCAGTATCCAATTTTAGCTGCTCAGTTATTTTTTCGTAAGCGTGGATAACGGTTGTGTGATCCTTACCACCGAATTCCTTACCAATCTTTGGTAGAGAGCTATTTGTCATTTCACGAGCAAGGTACATTGCAATTTGCCTTGGTAAGACAATTGATTGAAGTCGCTTCTTTCCCTTTAGGTCACTTACTGAAACGTGATAATAGTCCGCAACCTTAGTTTGAATGTCCGCAATTCCGATTTGGTGGGACTTGGTTGCTAGCTTCAATCCTTTTAACGCTTCATAAACAAGATCAGTTGAAATCGGTTCACCCTTTAGTTTCGAGTACGCTTGAACTCTCGATAACACGCCTTCAAGTTCACGCACGTTTGAATCAACTTGATTTGCTATGTAATTGATTGTTTCATTTGGAATCTCAAGGTGGTCGATTTCAGCCTTGTTTTTAAGAATAGCAATTCTTGTTTCAAGGTCTGGAGGGGTGATGTCGACTGGTAATCCCCAGGCAAACCTGGATACCAATCGTTCTTGTAACTTGGGAATTTCTTGGGGGACACGGTCTGATGTTAATACGATTTGCTTATCGTTATTGTACAGATCGTTAAAAGTATGGAAGAACTCTTCTTGGGTTGCTTCCTTGTCAGCGAAGAATTGAATATCATCGACCATCAAAATATCAACGGCCCGGTATTCCCTTCTAAACGCCTCCGTTTGATTGTTCTGGATGGCATTGATGAAGTCATTCGTGAACGCCTCACTAGTAACGTACTTGACCTTTGTATCTGGACGGTCGACTAGCATCTTGTTACCGATGGCCTCCATCAAATGCGTTTTGCCAAGGCCAACACCACCGTAGAAGAACAGCGGGTTATAAAGTTTACCAGGCTCTTCTGAAACGATGAGTGCTGCGGCGTGAGCCATTTGATTACCCTTACCGATGATGAAGTTATCGAACGTATAGTTAGGATTTAAATGAATTTCCTTACTAAACGAATAACCGGGTTTATCATCTATTTCCTTATTATCATCTTCGGAATCAGAAGTTGCTTCCTCAGTTGGAACCTCTGACTCAAGGACAAATTTTGGTTCGATATTTCCCTTCGTTAGAACAAAGGCATACTCAATCAGATTAGGGGCAAGTTGTTTTTCCCAGTAATCCCGATGAAGTTCAGAGGGTAAGGATAAGGTTAATGTGGAACCATCAAAGCTAACTGGCTTTACTGGCTTGATCCACGTTTCATATGACAGCTTGGGTGTGTTGTTTCTGAATTGTTCGCTCAATTCATTCCATAGGGCATCCTTATCTGGCACATTTAATTCCCCCTTCGTATTTGGATTTAAGATCCTTAATTTTTTCAGCAAACTAATTCTAGCATTGTAGAAAAAAGTTTTCCACAGGGTAAATAACCCTGTGTATAAATGTTTCACACCCAGTTTATTAATTTTCAACACCCCTGTGGATAACTGTGGATAAAAATAGATAATCACAAGTAATCAACAAGTAACTGTGGATAAAAAAAGCGGTAATTTATAAAGGGTTTCGCTTTTATTTTTAAAGTTATCAACAACCTGTGGATATAGAAAAACGCAGGCTGTGTTTTTGTGGATAACCATGTTTGAAAGCAGTGAATTGGCTTCTGAAAAAAAACGGGTTATCCACATGTTTTTCGTTATGAAACATTTTATAAAAAAGCAAAATATTTTTTTATATGCTAATCAAGTGTTCCAATAATTTATGAGTTGTGTTACTATATTTAGGAAATGCATTTTGATAAGAAAAAGTTTAAATGCGTAATTGCAATAAATTAGCGTAAGGAGGCGTTCTATCAATGAAGAGAACATATCAACCAAAGAAGCGTCATCGCGCTCGCGTTCACGGTTTCCGCAAACGTATGAGCACCAGTAATGGTCGTAAGGTGTTGGCACGCCGTCGTCAAAAAGGTAGAAAGAGTTTGTCTGCATAGACCACTGACCATTCAGTGGTCTTTTTTTCATTTTTAATTCTATTTGGAGATGTATGATGCGAAAATCATTTCGAGTAAAGAAGGAAGCAGACTTTCAAAAGGTATTTGAAACCCATAATTCAGTTGCCAATCGTCAGTTTGTCGTTTATAAATTAGATAAACCAGGTCAACCTCATTTTCGGGTTGGTATTTCTGTCGGTAAGAAGATTGGAAATGCGGTTCACCGTAATTGGGTTAAACGAAGAATCAGACAGTCGCTTCTGGAGCTTAAGGGAGACTTACGTCAAGATGTTGATTTCATCGTGATTGCTAGACCTTCTACTGATCAGATGGCGATGAAAGATATCAAGGCCGGATTGATCCACGTTTTAAAATTAGCAGATTTAATTAAAACAGATGACAATAGCGAGGAAAAACAGTGAGAAAAAGAACGAAGAAAGTAGTTACACTCGCGGCGTTAGCGAGTTTAGCAATTGTACTGTCTGCCTGTAGTAACGCACCAATCACCAATCATAGTACTGGTATTTGGGATGGATTAGTTGTTCTCAACTTCTCCCGGGCAATCATTTGGTTATCCCAATTTGGTGGGTACGGAATGGGAATCATCATATTCACTATTATCGTTAGAATTATTATTCTACCATTGATGATTTACCAAACCAGAAGTATGAGAAAGACCCAAGAAGTTCAGCCCCAACTTCAAGCTTTGCAAAAGAAGTACTCATCAAGAGATACAGAAACAATGCAGAAGTTGCAAGCAGAACAAAAGAAGCTATATGCTGAAGCAGGAATCAACCCAATTGCTGGTTGTTTACCAATGTTAGTTCAAATGCCTGTTCTATTTGCTTTGTACCAAGCAATTTGGCGGACCCAAGAATTACGAACAGGAAGCTTCATGTGGCTACGACTGGGACATCAAGATCCATACTTCATTTTGCCAATCTTGGCTGCTTTCTTTACCTTCTTAAGTTCATGGTTAGCTATGAAGGGGCAGCCACAGCAAAATTCCATGACTTCGATGATGACGTTCGGAATGCCAGTAATTATCTTGATTACGGCCGTTAGTTTGCCATCAGCCTTGTCACTTTACTGGGTAGCAACCAACGCGTTCCAAGTTGGTCAGACACTGGTTATTCAAAACCCTTGGAAGATCAACAAAGAGCGTGAAGAAAAGGAACAATTACAAAAGCAAAAAGAACGAGCAGTTAAGAAGGCCATTAAAAAGGCTAAGAAGAGTAAACGTAAGTAGTGGATAAGCTACTTACCTTTACAAATTGAAAATGATGGAGCTAGGGCATTGCCTTAGTGACATTGAAAAAACACCGCACTAATTTCATTTTTTGAAATCTAGTGCAGTGTTTTTTATTTATCCAATGTTATTCTGCCACATCACTTTTTCGTTTAAGACTAATCGGGTATGCCTTAACGTCAGCATCTAGAATGTCATACTTTTGCATTAGGGCCTTTTCAACGTTTTCACCAATTACGTAGGAGGTACTTAGCTTGGTGTTATCAGCTAGGTAGATGCCAACTTGGACTACGATTTGATCACCCAAGTAACGGGGTTCAATACTTTGAACTTCAATTACATCAGCAACGGCCGCTGCTGTTTTTCGATACTGATCGATAGTTTTGGGATCGAAACCCTCGGTCAGTCGCATTGTTGTGGTCTTAAAGATGGAGATACTAGCGCTAAGGATCAAGAAGCCAACGACGGTGGTTGCGGCCGCATCAAGCCAGTGAATTCCTAGGTAGGCACCGGCAATCGATAGGAAGGTCCCAAAACTCGTAAATGAGTCGCTAAGCAGGTCTTTACCAGATGTTATTAATGCCTGGTTGTTTAACTTAGTTCCGTGAACGCTGTTAATATTCGCTAAGCCAAAAATCAATATTCCGGATAATAAACTGATTCCTAGTGACCATGTATTTGGGGTCACAAATTGACCGTTTAGGTAACGCTTGAAGGCGTCAAATCCGGAAATTAGAATTTGAATACTTACCGCAAACATGATTGATGCTGAAATAAATGAAGCGATATTTTCGAATTGCCAGTGGCCAAGCAGGTGAGATTTGTCCGGTGGCTTAATTGATAGGTGCAACCCAATAATTAAAATTGCCGCACCAAAGACCCCCGTTAGGTTATTGAGACCATCAGCGACCAACACTGAAATATTTGCCGTGTAGCCAATTACGAGTTCTGCAACCATAATTGTTGCATACACGATTAGGTTTAAGTATGTTATTTTTTGTGCTTGAAGTAGCCGGCTAACCCTGTGTTGTCGGTCAAGCGCAACGTTTCTGCCGGCGTCAAATTGATTTAAACTAGCCACGTTATTTCCCCCAAAATATAAATATCTTAATGTAATGTAACTAAAGTTGAACCGCCAGCTAGTTGGTTCTGCCATCTATAATACCTAAAGTAACTGATAAAATCATAGATTTGCATTTATCGAAACCCAAAAATGTGCTATTATATTTCAGTTAAAATCATTAAAAGGGGTCCATTATGACAACATATTCCGGAAACACCATTGAAGAGGCAGTCAACAAAGGATTGCTAGACCTATCATTAACTAAAGAGAACGTTGACATAAAAGTGATCACTCAACCTAAGTCCGGCTTTTTAGGTTTTGGAAAACGGCAGGCTGAGGTTGAGATAACTCCTCATAAGCCAGCCAATCCAGTGTCAGAAAATAATTCCGAACCAGAGTACCAACGGGAAGAGGAACCAACTGATAGCAATTCAGATGAAGACGAAACTAAGTTATCGCCACAAGAAATAAGTAATGAGCTTGAATCCTATTTAACTGATGTTTTAAGTGGCATGGGGTTTGAATTTAAACTTGAACCTAATCTACAAAATCATCACTCACTTTCAATCAATATCGTAACTGCTGAGGACAAACAAAGTATCTTGATTGGTCGCCATGGTAGAACCATCAACGCACTTCAAGGACTTGCTCAAATATACGTTAATCGGTTGGGAGCAAATAATTTAACCATTGAAATTGATGCTGCTGATTATCGGGCTAGGCGGAGTGAAGCTTTAGTTCAGCTTGCTGAGAAGACAGCTAGAAACGCCATTGCAAATGGGAAACCAGTGTATCTAAACCCAATGCCTTCTTTTGAAAGAAAGCAGATTCACAACGCGTTGGCTGACAATAACCACGTTATGACTTATTCAACGGGACGGGATCCTCACCGAGTAATCGTGGTTGCACCAAAATAGGTTTTAAATCATATTGACAAATCAACCACGATAAAATATTATAGTGGTAATCATTCTTATCTTAACTAGGTAAAGTAGTCAAAGTGCTTTATCCATGTGCTTATAGGCGTTTAGTGACGTCTGTTTGCGTGTGGAGTAGCGCTTTTTTTGTTGCTTAAAAAGCATTTTCTAATTTCTGGAGGCACATCAGATGGTACTAACAACAACTGAATTTGATACAATCGCAGCAATCTCAACCCCACCTGGAGAGGGTGGTATTTCAATTATAAGAATTAGTGGCGAAGAAGCCTTTGACATTGCGAAGAAGGTTTATCGGGGTAGAAACCTGGATAAGGTGGCCAGTAATACAATTAATTATGGTCATATCATTGATCCTAAAACTAATGAGGAAATCGATGAGGTGATGTTGTCGGTGATGAAGGCTCCTAAAACTTACACCACCGAGGACATCATTGAAATCAACTGTCACGGGGGAATCGTTGCCACTAATCGGATTTTGCAGACGGTTCTAAGTAACGGTGCCAGGATGGCTGAACCGGGAGAGTTTACCAAACGAGCATTTTTAAATGGCCGAATTGATCTGTCTCAATCAGAAGCCGTAATGGATTTGATCGAAGCTAAAACTGATCAATCAATGAAGGCGGCAATTAGCCAACTTGACGGGAATCTATCGCATCTAATCAAGAACCTACGCCAAGATATTCTCGATGTGTTGGCTCAGGTTGAGGTTAACATCGACTATCCTGAGTACGATGATGTGGAAACGATGACTAGTAAGCTGCTTCGTGAAAAAGCTCATGATGTTCATGGTCAAATTGACCAGTTACTGAAGACTGCCAAACAGGGAAAAATCCTCCGGGATGGGCTAGCAACTTCTATCATTGGCCGCCCAAATGTTGGTAAGTCAAGCTTATTAAATCATCTTCTTCATGAAGATAAAGCGATCGTTACCGATATTCCAGGAACGACTAGGGATGTTCTTGAAGAGTACGTTAACGTCCGCGGTGTACCACTTAAACTGATTGATACAGCTGGAATCCGGGATACTGAAGATAAAGTTGAAAAAATCGGGGTTGATCGTTCCCGTAAGGCAATTGACAGTGCTGACTTAGTGTTGTTGGTACTGAACGCAAGTGAGCCATTAACTGATGAAGACTACGAGTTAATTGATAAGACTAACGATAAGCAACGAGTCATTGTGTTAAATAAAACTGACCTGCCCCAAAAGATTGATCTATCAGAGCTTAAACGGTTAGCAGGTGGGAAGAACATCATCTCTACCTCAGCAATTGAAGCAAATGGATTGCAGGAGCTTGAGGAACTAATTGCAAAAATGTTCTTTGAAGAGGGAATCAGTAATAGTCAAAATAATGTAATGGTAACAAACGCTCGGCATATCGGATTACTAAATCAAGCCAATCAATCACTAGAGGATGTTATTAACGGTTTGGATAATGGGATGCCGGTTGATTTAGTTCAAATTGATATGACTCATTGTTGGGATCTCCTGGGTGAAATTACTGGTGATAGTTACCAAGATGAGTTGATTGATCAACTGTTTAGTCAGTTCTGTTTAGGAAAGTAAAAATTGTTGTTTCATGTGAAACATATGGAGGAAAAGAACCTTGAAAAGCTTACGTGTAAGTGATGTTAAGCAAGACTATCACGCAGAAGATTATGACGTAATCGTTGTTGGTGCCGGTCATGCTGGTTGTGAGGCGGCACTTGCTGCGGCCAGAATGGGAAACAAAACTCTTTTGATGACCATTAATTTAGATATGGTTGCCTTTATGCCATGTAATCCATCAATTGGCGGTCCCGCAAAGGGAATCGTTGTCCGGGAAGTTGACGCCCTTGGTGGTGAAATGGGTCGCAATATTGATAAGACCTACGTTCAAATGAGAATGCTCAATACCGGTAAGGGACCAGCAGTTCAAGCCCTTAGAGCTCAAGCTGACAAGCATGCTTATCATGCCGAAATGAAACACACAATCGAAAAGGAACCTAACTTAACTCTTCGTCAGGGAATCGTTGATGATTTGATTGTTGAAGATGGCGAGTGTAAGGGTGTTATTACCAATACTGGAGCTGAGTATAGTGCCAAAGCAGTGGTTATTGCTGCCGGAACTGCTGCTCGGGGTAAAATCATCATTGGTGAATTAATGTACGCTTCTGGTCCTAACAACTCTCAACCAGCTGAAAAGCTGACTGCCAACCTTGAAAAACTTGGGTTTGACCTTGAGAGATTTAAGACTGGAACCCCACCACGAGTTGACGGTACGACTATCGACTACTCAAAAACGGAAGAACAACCCGGTGATGAGAAGCCAAATCACTTTAGTTACGAAACCCCTGATAGCGAGTACATTGATGTTAAGAATCAACTTTCTTGCTGGTTAACATACACCAATGAAAAGACTCACGATATCATTCGTGAAAACCTCGAACGGGCACCAATGTTCACTGGGGTGATTGAAGGAGTTGGTCCTCGTTACTGCCCTTCAATTGAGGATAAGATCGTTCGGTTTGCTGATAAGAGCCGTCACCAACTATTCTTGGAACCAGAAGGTCGTAAGACTGAAGAATGGTATGTTCAAGGACTATCAACTTCAATGCCTGAGGAAGTTCAACAAGACATCGTTCATTCAATTGCTGGGTTAGAGAACGCTCAAATGATGCGTCCTGGTTACGCAATTGAGTATGACGTGGTTGCACCATACCAATTGAAACCAACTTTGGAAACTAAGGTTCTTAAGAACTTATATACTGCTGGTCAAACTAACGGAACTTCTGGCTATGAAGAAGCAGCTGGTCAGGGAATCGTTGCCGGAATCAATGCTGGCCGCAGAGCGCTTGGCCTTGGACCTTTCGTTTTGAAACGAAATGAAGCGTATATCGGCGTAATGATTGATGATTTAGTAACCAAGGGAACTAAGGAACCATATCGGTTATTAACCAGCCGGGCAGAGTATCGATTATTATTAAGAAACGACAATGCTGATTTACGGCTAACTGAAAAGGGTCATGAAATTGGCTTAATTTCAGATGACCGTTACGCTAGTTTCTTAGCTAAGAAGAAGGCGGTTGACGAAGAGCTTGATCGACTAAACCATATTCGAATCAAGCCATCTGATGCCATCAATCAGTTTGTTCAGGAGCATGGTGATAAGCCACTTCAGGACGGGGTGATTGCTGCCGTCTTCTTGAGACGACCATATGTTGACTACGAAACTTTGATGAACTTTGTTGAGGGTCCAGATGAGCCCCTTAATCGTCGAGTAATCGAGCAAATTGAAATCAGAACTAAGTACGCCGGCTATATTGCTAAGGCGGAGGCAAATGTTGCTAGGATGAAGCGGATGGAAGAGAAGAAGATTCCTGATAGAATCGACTACTCCGTTATCGACGGCATCGCAACTGAGGCCCGCCAAAAACTGGCTAAAATTCAACCTGCTACACTAGCTCAAGCATCAAGGATTAGTGGGGTTAACCCAGCGGATATCGCTATCTTGAGCGTTTACATCCAACAGGGTAAGATTGCTAAGGTTGATGCTCAGGGAGCATAGAACTAAAAAAGCCAGGAAGATTTCCTTAATGGATATCTTCCTGGTTTTTTGTTTAGGCTAATTGTTACTGATTTTCTTTTCAGCTGAGTTAAATAATAGAAAGCTTAATCCTAAACAGCCGAATATTCCCACAGCCATTGGCATGTAGGTCATAGTACCGAACATTCCCATTACTGGCGACATAATTCCCCCAATTCCGTTTTGAGAAAGACCAAAAAGGGCCGAAATACTACCACTGTTGTTAGTACTTAGATTCATAACGATGGAAGTAGTTAGGGTAAATAACATTCCGAATTGAGTTACAATCAGGAGCACAAGAGCAATTACAACGGCAAGGTTGTGGAAAGCAAGGGCACTGATGACCAGTAGGGTTGCACTAGCAACGGTGGTTCCAAGGACGACTTTGGTCTGCTTTTGAAGGCTGGTCCTAGATGCAAGGAAACCTGGGATAACTGAACCAATCGCAATTCCGGTTCCATTAACTGCGTATAGGAAACTGAAGTTTTGAACGGACATGTGAAATAATTGCTGGAAAACAAATGATGAAGCTGAAATATAACAGAACAGGCCGCCAGTTACTAGCCCCGCCGATAATAGGAGTTTCATAAATGGCCAGTTTGTTAGTAGTTGGCCCATCGAAGCGAATGTCTCGATGACTCCTTCGTTAACCCGTTTATCGGGTGGGAGGGTTTCTTTGATTCCGCAGAGAACCGCAAGAACGATAAGGAAACCAATGGCGGCCAAAATAATGAAGATAACCTGCCACTTGAAGAACTTGATGATTATTCCACCAATTACGGGTGAAACTACCGGAAAGATTCCGTTAACCGCTGATAACATTGAATAAAATGTAGTTAGTAGTGGTCCGGAGAAAAGATCGCGGGCAATTGCTTTAGATAAGACTTGGCCGGTTGCCCCCGCAAGGCCCTGAATGAATCTCAAAATAATTAGGACGCTGACGGAGTTTGAAAAGGATAAGATAAGTGAAACGATTGCAAAAATTGTAAACCCAGTGATGAGGGGGATTTTGCGACCAAACTTATCGCTAAGCGGGCCAACGATGATTTGACCAAGCGCTAATCCAATCAGACATGAACTAAGGCTAAGCTGAATTAGGGAGGCTGGGGATGCAAAGTCCTTTGTCATTTCGGGAAGAGCTGGGAGGTACATATCAATTGATAGTGGCCCAGTGGCACTGATTGTTCCGAGAATCAGGATCAACCATATTCGAGTTTTAGATGATATATTATTTGTCATTGTAATCCCCTTAAGAAAAAATCTGCCTTTCATATAATACAGGGCAATTGCAGGCATGGCAAATAAAAACCGGTTTTGGCTTTTCTTGTGCTATTATAAAATGTGTTACAATACATGTTGACTGTGTTTGTTTATAAACCAAGGGCACAGTGCTTTAAAGGGGTAGAAAATATATGGCAAAAAAAGAAAAGAGTTCCGTCAGTCGCGGAATCGGTTCGGTTCTTAGTTGGGTAATCCCAATCGTTGTTGGAATTCTTGTGGCGTTGCTAATTAAGCAGTTTATCGTAACGCCAGCGAGAGTCGATGGTCCTTCAATGGAGCCAAACCTAGTTAACAACGAAAGAATGTTAGTTTGGCGCAATGCCAAAATTAAACACCTTAGCGTAATCGTGTTTGATGCTTATGGTGAGGATCCTGAGGCAAGCAAACCAAATACTGATTACGTCAAGCGGGTAATTGGCCTGCCTGGTGACACCGTTTCAAGTCAAGATGGCAATATTTACGTTAATGGGAAGAAAATTGATCAGAACTTTATTAGTAACTACCAACGAACAGTTGGAACTGGTAACTGGAACTTGAAATCACTTTCTAAGAGTTGGAATGAAGATAATGGTGCCACTAAGGTGCCAAAGGGACAGTACTTTGTTCTTGGTGATCACCGAAGCGTTTCAAATGATGGTCGATACTGGGGATTTGTTCCTAAGAAGAAGATTTTGGGAGTTGCCAACACCTTCTTCTGGTCAACTGATAAAACGAAGAGACATAACGTTAATAGCTTAGGATTTGAATAGTTTTAGAAGCTACGATGATAATCGTGGTTTTTTTATATTTCAAAATAAAAAAGCCCTGAGATGGGCTTTTAGTATGAAGCTTGATAAGCTATTCGTTGTAATCCATTCGAATAATTACCGGATCCTTTGATAGAAAATCCCCAATTCCTGCAAGAAATTTTTGAAAGTGAGGGGTGTTATTATGGGATTCAACTGCATCGGCATCTTTCCAGTGCTCGATAATCTCATATTCGGTTTCCGAGTCAACGTCTTTGTAATGGTGGTAGCTGATGTTACCATCTTCGTTACTTGATCCGGCAACTAGTTCGGCAATAAAAGCCTCGTATTCACTTTGCTTTCCGGGAATTACGGATAGTTCAACGTTAATGATTTTCATAAATTAGTCTCCTTTAGTATTTAGGTGTTACCAGAGTGATAATGTAACTGTCGATAGACAATAAGTAAAAACTGCTTATATTATTTTAACTCTGTTACTTTAATAATTTGAAATGAAGTGCACCGTTGAGATTTGATCCTTTAATTGTTGCAGTGTGACCATGGCGGTAAATTGCATATTTTCCATAGAATGGTTTATAGGTGGGGTTTGTCATCCTTCCGTATATCAAGTAGTAATTGTGTTTAACAAATTTATATTTCGGGTGTCTCATTGCCATTTCGGGGATATCCACGTAATCAAAATAAAGACCCTTTGAATTTATATCTATAGTTAACATAGCAACTCCGTTTCGGGTTCCTCTGGCCCAGGCACCTCGTACAGACTTCGGGGTTCCCTTGTGCCATGAGGATGCCTGTGTACTATTAGTAGATGTTAATGAGAATCCGCTAATTAACCCAAACAATAAAGATGTACTGACTATGACTGATTTATTCATAAGTAATTCCTCCCAATTATTGTCAGTATACCATTAGTCTCAAATGAAGGTGAAAAAATGGACATTACATGGCTTTACAACCAACTTAAAACCAATATGGGACCATCTGGCTGGTGGCCTGCCGACAGTAAGCCTGAGATTGTTCTAGGAGCAATCTTGGTTCAGAATACTAATTGGCGGAATGCGGATGCTGCTTTGACAGCTCTAAGGGATGAAACCAGCCTTGACCCTAACAGCATTCTCAGTTTAGAAAATGAACGGCTGATCAAGTTAGTTAAACCAAGCGGGTTTTATCGAAATAAGGCAAGGGCAATTAAATCCGTATTTAGTTGGTTTAACCAGTTTGAGTGGGAATACGATACCATGAAGAAGTATTACGGAACGGGTCTAAGAGATCAACTTCTAAAACTTCAAGGAGTTGGTCCAGAAACAGCAGACGTACTTCAAGTATATATCTTTGATAAACCGGTGTTTATTGCTGACAGCTACACTAGACGACTTTTCAGCGCTCTTAATTGGATGGATGCCAAAACTTACCAGGAACTGTGGAACAACGTGTCACTTCCTAAATGGTTCACTTTTGAAGATGCACAGGAGTTTCACGGGTTGATCGATAACTTTGGTAAGGAGTACTTAAAGCGACCGGCGGATTTTAACCAAAGTTTTTTAAGTAAATAGATGCAAAAGGGACTATCTTCCATGGTGGATGATAGTCCCTTTTTGGTTGTTAATTAATTGGTTTTGTTATATTCGATCAATTCTGGGGTGTCAGTAATATCTAACACTGTGATACTTCCGTTATCTGGTTGTTCGATGAATGATGAGCCATCAGAGTACATAGCAGCAACGTTTCTAATGAATGTTCCATGTGAAACAATAAGTGCCTTTTCGTTGTCTTTTAGTAATTCTTGAATCGTGCTGATTGCAGAATCAATTCGGTCTTTTAACTGCTCGCCGCTTTCTGCTTCTTTAAATGGATCGGTATCGTGCATGAAATCCCGGACCTTCAAGAAACCATATTTCTTTATCAGAACATTCTGATCCCGACTACCAATTGGACCACCAATCATGTTCCACGTTTTGACGCTGTCTTCTCCTTCAAACACACCGAAGTAGACTTCGCGAAAATCCTTGAAGGTTTGTAAATCTGCTGGGGCGTCATTATTCTGAGCCGCAATTAGGTCTCGGGTTGCAATCGCTCTTCCTAAATCTGAACTCCCAATTAAATCGAAATGAATGTCTTTGAGTCGTTTCCCAGTCTGAGTCGCCTGGGATTCACCCTTTTCTGTGAGCGGGGAATCGACCCATCCCTGCATTTTTTGAAAATGATTTAAAATCGTTTGGCCATGGCGCACTAAGTATAACTGTTTCATGATTCTCTCCAGTCACAGGTTAATTAAGTAATTTGCTTACTTAATCATTTTACATGTTTTTGAACTAATCGGAAAACATATAACCAAAACTCCGTACGGTTTTAATAATTTGGGGGTGTTTTTGATCCAACTCGATCTTTTTTCGTAGCTTGCTGATGTGAGTATCAATAATTCTAAGGGTTGCACTACTCGTATTTTCCCAAACGTGAGCAGCGATTTGGATTCTAGTCAGAACAACATCAGCGTTACTAATGAAGAATAAAAGAAGTTTATATTCAATCGGGCTTAGTTTGACCTGCTTATCAAATGCGGTGACTTCAAATGTGTCAAGATCGATTCTGATATGTCGGGTGGTCAATGATTTGTCATGGTGGGGGTTGGAACTGATTTGTTCTGTTCGTTGGTAGGCCCAGATGTTTTGAATTAATCGAAAACAGATTTCGCTTGGGTCGTCCTTAGCAATTAAGTCATCAAAATGGTAGGTTAAAAAGACTTTTTTGGATAAGACCGGTTGAGGTGCTAAAGAATGCTCATTGGCTAATAGTAGAATTGGGCCAGGCGTCTTGGTTCTAATTAAGGAAATTATAACCCGTTGTGGTGGTAGGGGAACCGAAGCAATATCCCAAAGAATTCCAAAACTATTGGTTAATTGGTTAAGATCAAAGCTTTCATTTCGATTTACAAACACATGAAAACCGTTTAGCTTACTTTCAATTTGATGATGTAAATTTTCGTTTTTACTTATTAGTAAAACAGTCGTTGCCATGGGGACACCTCCGAGAATGAATTCTGTTCAATAGTAGTTATCCCACAAAATAAAGTGGTTTTGGTGGAATTTACGATACCTTTACATAACCAAAACATGATATTTACATTTGCTTGATATATTGAAAATGTACCAAACAAGAAAAAGTTTTTGGGACTTAACATTTAGGAGGAAATTAATCATGAAAAAGAGTTCCCTTGTTTCAGCACCAATCTTAGTTGCAGGTTTAGGACTTCTATTAGCGGGATGTGGTAATAGTAACGCCGCTAAAAAAACAGATAATAGTCAAAATCAACCCAAGGTAACCGCCGTTGGTTCAACTGCATTACAACCATTAGTTGAACAAGCTGCTAGTGATTTTCAATCAGCAAACAAAGGCACTAACGTTAGTGTTCAGGGTGGTGGTTCCGGAACAGGTCTTAGTCAGGTAGCTACCGGAGCGGTTACAATTGGAAACTCCGATATTTTTGCCGAACAACAACCAGGAATAAAGGCTAGCAAGTTAGTTGACCACAAGGTTGCTGTAGTTGGGATGGCCCCCGTTGTTAACAAGTCTGCCGGGGTTAAGAATCTTTCAATGGCTCAATTGAAGGGAATCTTTACTGGTAAGTATAAGAACTGGAAGCAAGTTGGTGGTGCTAATCAAAAGATCACCGTTGTTAACAGAGCTCAAGGTTCAGGAACTAGAGCAACGTTTGAAGGAGCTGTGCTTGAAGGGGCAAAAGCAGTTAAGTCGCAAGAACAAGACTCAAACGGAACGGTTCAAAAGATTGTTTCAAGCACCCCAGGAACAATTAGTTACCTTGCTTTTTCATACATTAACAAGAAACTTCAACCAGTTTCAATCAATAACGTTAAACCAGAAGACAGCAACGTTGTAAATAATAAGTGGAAGATCTGGTCATACGAGCACATGTACACATTAAAGGGCAAGAGCAACAAGACTGCTGATAAGTTCTTTAAGTACATGCTATCTGATGATGTTCAAAACGGACTGGTTCAAAAGCTTGGTTACATCAGCATTCACGATATGAAGGTTCAAAAGAACGCTAAGAATGTTGTGACTGATAAATAATCGGTGAAAGGCTTTGTTCGGACTGGTTTAACTGACGAATAAAGCTTTTTTTGTAGGAGGATAAGAATGGATGACATCAAAACAAATTTGACTAAGATGACTCAACCAGGGCAGACGGAATCAATCAAGGATAGTTTAACCAGACCTACTAAGGCGACTCATCAAGATATGATGGGCAAAGCAATCAGCTATTTATGCATTGGGATGGTAAGTTTACTAGTTCTGTCGATTCTATATTTTATTGCTACTAAGGGAGTAGCTACTTTTACCACTAATCATGCTAGTCTACTTGACTTTTTAACCAAGAAAAATTGGAATCCGGGAATGTTGGACTCGCATGGTCACCCTCAAATCGGGGCCTTGCCAATGATCGTAACGTCATTTAGCGTCACTGTGCTTGCAGCCTTAGTTGCTGCGCCGTTTGCGATTGCGGTTGCCGTTTTTATGACGGAAATTGCCCCTCAAAAAGGGTCGAAGATTTTGCAGCCGGTAATCGAGTTGCTGGTTGGAATTCCATCCGTTGTCTATGGATTTATTGGGTTGACGATTGTAGTTCCCGTTATACGAAAGTTTGCGGGTGGAACTGGATTCGGTATTTTGGCAGGAACCATCGTTTTGTTTGTAATGATCTTGCCGACAGTTGCATCGCTATGTGTTGATAGTATCAAAGCAGTTCCGCTCTATTACCGATCAGCATCGCTGGCACTTGGGGCAACCCGCTGGCAGACGATTTATAAGGTAGTATTACGGGCGGCAACGCCGGGAATTATCACTGCGGTCATCTTTGGGATGGCCCGGGCGTTTGGTGAAGCGTTGGCTGTTCAGATGGTAATTGGTAATGCGGTCATTATGCCGAAGGGCTTGATTTCGCCAGCTTCAACTTTGACCAGTCAGTTAACTACTGAAATTGGGAATACCACGATGGGAACTCTGCCAAATAACGCTTTGTGGTCGTTGGCCTTAGTCCTGTTATTGATGTCATTAGTATTTAATATTGTTGTTCGATTGATTGGGAAGCGAGGGAGGATCAAATGATTAATGCAAAGCAGAGTGACAAAGTCGCAACGGGAGTTATCTACTCCTTTGTTGGGATCGTAATATTGATCCTGGTAGCTATCCTTGGCTATATTTTGGTAGTGGGAATTCCGCATATCTCATTTAACTTTTTAACGCAGCCAGCTCAATCATTTAAAGCTGGCGGAGGAATTCGTGATCAGTTATTCAACTCCCTGTATCTTTTGGTTTTGACGCTGATCATCTCGTTTCCGTTTGCATTGGGCTCAGGAATCTATCTGGCAGAATATGCTAAACAGAACTGGATTACCAGCACCATTCGGACAGCAATCGAAGTTCTTAGTTCCCTCCCGTCGGTAGTCGTTGGTTTGTTTGGGTATTTGCTATTTGTTATTAAATTCAACCTTGGGTTTTCGATTTTAGCCGGGGCGATTGCGTTGACCTTCTTCAACCTACCATTGCTAACTAGAAATATTGAGGAATCATTGGCTTCAGTTTCCGATTTACAAAGGGATGCTGGCCTATCCCTTGGCCTTTCTAACTGGAGAACGATAACTAGAATTATTTTACCGGCAGCACTGCCGGGAATTATTACTGGGATCATCCTAAGCGCGGGACGGGTGTTCGGTGAGGCGGCAGCTTTAATATATACGGCTGGTCAGAGTGCACCAACCGTTGACTACGCCAACTTTAATCCCATGGCTAGTGACAGCTTTTTAAATCCGATGAGGCCCGCGGAAACATTGGCTGTGCATATCTGGAAAGTTAATACTGAGGGAGTTACCCCGGACGCTCTATCTATTTCAGCTGGGGCGTCAGCAGTTCTGATAATTGTTATTTTGCTGTTTAATATTTTAGCCCGGTGGGCCGGAAAGAGAATCTACCGTCGGATGACGGCGACGAGGTAATCAAAATGGAAAAATACTCGTTTGAAGAAACCAACATTCTTAAATTAAGTCGCAAACTAGCGATGGAAACCGAAAACTTGCAGGTATTTTATGGCGCAAACCACGCAATGTTTGATGCAAGTTTGCAGTTTCCGAAAAATAGAATTACTGCGTTGATTGGAGCATCTGGTTCTGGTAAGTCAACTTACCTAAGGTGTCTTAACCGAATGAATGATAGAATCTCCACCGTTAAGGGGAAGATTATTTATCAGGATACTGATATTAATCAAAAGAGTATCAACGTTTATGAGGTTAGAAAACACATTAGTATGGTGTTTCAGCGGCCAAACCCGTTTGCCAAATCGATTCGAGAAAACATTACTTTTGCACTTAAGGAGCATGGCATCAAGGA
The DNA here is from genome assembly GCF_951230165.1 of Lentilactobacillus sp. Marseille-Q4993. GTDB lineage: Bacteria > Bacillota > Bacilli > Lactobacillales > Lactobacillaceae > Lentilactobacillus. Next base: position 22,787 of record NZ_CATNVB010000017.1, on the reverse strand, counting down.
CAAAGAAATTTTAGCTGAACGAGTTGAGAGTAGTCTGAGAAGTGCCGCTTTATGGGATGAAGTAAAAGATGATCTTGATAAGAGTGCCCTTGCCTTATCTGGAGGCCAGGCGCAGCGACTGTGTATTGCGCGGTCAGTAGCTATGCAACCAGATGTACTGTTACTAGATGAACCAGCTAGTGCCCTTGATCCAATTTCGACCGCCAAAATCGAGGAGACCCTTCAAAATCTTCGGGAAAAGTACACGATCATTATCGTAACTCACAATATGCAACAAGCTAGTCGAATCGCTGACTATACTGCTTTCTTTCACATGGGGCACGTTTTAGAGTATGACAAGACCAACAATATTTTTACAAATCCCAAGATAAAAGCCACCGAGGACTATATCTCCGGTAACTTTGGTTAGGAGACTGACGATGACTGATAAAATAATTACGAGTGATGGCGTCAGAGTTTATTACGGCGAAAAGGAAGCTATCCACGGGGTTCATATTGATATCCATGAGAAGCAAATTACTGCGCTAATTGGACCGTCTGGTTGTGGTAAATCGACCTATTTGCGGTGCCTTAACCGAATGAATGACTTAATGCCTAATACGACAGTTACCGGTAGTATCAAGCTCCAAGGAGAGGATATTTACGCTCCTAAAGTGGATGTCGTTGATCTCCGTAAACGGGTTGGAATGGTTTTTCAACAGCCTAACCCATTTCCGTTTAGCATCTATGAAAACGTGGCATATGGTTTGCGAACTGATCGAAAATTTAGCAAGGACGAAATTGATCAGCGGGTTGAGGAAAGCTTGAAGCAAGCGGCCATTTGGGATGAGGTAAAGGATGACCTAAATAAGAACGCCCTTGAATTATCTGGTGGCCAACAACAACGAGTTTGCGTAGCTAGAGTTTTGGCAGTTCACCCAGAGGTCATTCTCCTTGATGAGCCAACCAGTGCCCTAGACCCAATCTCTAGCTCAAAGATTGAAGAAACCTTAATGGCAATTCGTAAGGATTATACTATCGTAATTGTGACCCATAATATGCAACAAGCAGCAAGAATTTCGGACCGCACTGCATTTCTTTTAAACGGAAACCTAATTGAATATTCGCAAACCAAGCAAATGTTCATCAAGCCCGAAAAAGAAGAAACTAGTGATTATCTTAACGGTAAGTTTGGATAGGAGAAGGCAATATGAGAAAGTTATTTGTTGATGAATTGAAGCGACTTCACGTTCGGTTTTCTGAGATGGGGATCAACGTTAACGAGCAAATTTATAATGCCACCACAGCATTTATCAATCACGATAAGGTCGTGGCAAAGGAAGTTATTACTAATGACAACAACACAGATAGTGAGGAAATGAACCTAGAAAAACAGGCCCTTGAGCTTATTGCTCTTCAGCAACCAGTTGCTACTGATTTTCGGGTCATCATTAGTATCCTTAAAGCCAGCTCTGATTTGGAAAGAATTGGCGACCATGCCGTTGGAATTGCCAGGGAAACTATTTTGGAAAAGGGTGAAGAGCGGGTTCCTGAAGTCGAAAAGGAAATTGCTTTGATGACCAACAAAATCCGAGAGATGCTGGGTGGGGTTCTCGATGCGTATTCGGAAACGGATGCCGATAAAGCTGGTGAAGTTGCTAAGGATGACATTATCGTTGATCAACTATATTTGGAGATTCGGGAAAAAATTATCCAGGCATTAAAACAGAATCCGAAGGTAGCCAAGGCAAGTTCTAGTTACCTGCTAGTGATTAAGTTGCTCGAAAGAATCGGGGATCATATTGTCAACATCGCTGAATGGATAGTTTATAGTTCTGATGGTAAAATCGTTGAGCTTAATCCAGGTAAATCAGACCCTAAGTTATTACGTGAGATAGTATCGGGAACTATTGGTGAAAGGTAATTTGATTCGATACAGAATGTTTACAATCATGAAATAGATAATTTACTTTAATTTGATACCATTTAGGTGAATCAAAAAAGAAGGATGGTGGCAATGATGAGTGAAATTATTTCGGAAATTAAACAGACGCCAGTATCGGGATGGGTAGTGTCATTTGCCGGCTTTGGGACTTTGATTCTTTCGGTGTTATTTGCATAAATTAAGAAAAAATGTTGACAAATGATTCGTTAGTGAATATTATTAGAGACAATTCATAAGATTAGAAATTGCTAAGACGAGGAAAGTAATCTTTAGTTTGAGTCTCAGGGAGAGCCAGATAAGTGAGAATGGCTTACGAGAACTAGAGAAGAAAGTAGCCTCCGAGCGACAAATGCGAAGTTCGAGTGTTTGTTGGGTACGCCCATTACAGCGTCAGTGTATCGCAAACTTTTTGCCGTACATGATGAGGTGGTTTCCGTGAGGGAATCACGAATTTGGGTGGTAACACGACACGTCGTCCCTTGAAGTTTAGACTTCAAGGGATTTTTTTATGGAAAAAGGAGACGGTAAAAAATGATTATTCAAAAATCTGGAGGAATCAGTCGAGTCAGGATTGATAGCTGGTTATGTTGGAAACAAAATGAGGAGTGAAAAATATGAAAACAAATTCATCAAAAATTGCGTTTAAAAATTATTTGTTTATTGGATCAATGTTGTTTGGAATGTTCTTTGGTGCTGGTAATCTTATCTTCCCAATTCATTTGGGTCAGATGGCCGGTAGCCACTGGTTCACCGCATCACTTGGATTCTTATTAACTGGTACGTTATTACCTTTGTTAGCTATTATTGCGATTAGTGTTACTAGAAGTAATGGAATTTATGATCTTGCTAAACCAATCGGCAAGAAATACGCTACTTTCTTTATGATTCTGGTTTGCGCTACTCTTGGACCATTGTTTGCAACCCCCAGAACCGCTACGGTTCCGTTTCAAATCGGATTTGCAAGCCATTTGGATAAAGCTAGCCAACCATTGTGGCTCTTTATCTATTCGCTGATTTTCTTTGGAATTACTTATTGGGCATCCAGAAAGCCAACTCACATTATTGATACCGTTGGTAAGCTGCTTAACCCAATTTTCCTACTATTACTTGCAATCATCTTTGGGTTTGCGTTTACTACCCCAATCAAAGGTAGTGGCCAATTAACTCCAGAAGCTGCTTATATGCATGGTTCATTTTTAAACGGTTTCTTACAAGGCTACAATACTATGGATTGTATCGCTGGTTTGTTATTCGGAATCGCCATCGTTACTGCAATTAGGAGTCTTGGAATCAATAGTCCCCGTGATATTTCGCTCACGACAATGAAGTCTGGATTATTAGGAATTGGCCTTGAAGCATTAATTTACATTGGTTTGATTTGGTTAGGATCAACTAGTTTGCAGTTATTCAATGTTTCCGCTGATGGTGGAATTGCCTTCAACCAAATTGCAAATCATTTTCTAGGAATGACTGGTCAGATTATCTTGGCAATTATGGCTACTTTGACTTGTTTAACTACTTCAGTTGGTTTAACTACTTCGTTTTCTGAAGCATTGCATAATAAATTCCCCAAGATTTCATACCGAACATTTAACATTGCTGCAATCGGGTTCTCGTTTGCGTTTGCGAACGTTGGTTTGGACACCATTATTGCATGGTCAACGCCAATGTTAATGTTCCTTTACCCACTAGCAATTACGTTGATTATTCTTTCAATCGCCTCACCACTATTTAACGGTAATCGGCGAGTATACATCTGGACAACCATCTTTACTATCATTCCTGCAATTCTTGATGCGATTGCTTCAGCCCCAGCCTTGATTTCACAGTCCGGATGGGCTCAAGCATTGTTAAAACTAGATTCATTTATTCCGGGCGCAAGTCTTGGAATGGATTGGGTTATTCCAGCTGCGATTGGGTTAGCAATTGGTTTGATTATTCACTTTGCTACGAGTCAGAGTACTCAAAAAATTGCTGAGTCTGAAATTGAAAATAACTAAGCTAAAAGGGGGTCATTAAATGGAGTTTGTTGGGATACTATGTCTACTGCTGGTGGTGTCAACGTTAGCAGGTCACCTTGCAAACCGGTTTAAGATTCCCGCAGTTATTGGTCAAATACTAGCTGGCATTATTGTTGGTCCGGCCGTATTAGGGATTGTCCATCAGACTGCCGTTCTAAGCGAGTTTTCGAATATCGGGGTTATCATTCTGATGTTTATTGGCGGGCTCGAGAGTGACTTGACGCTATTGAAGAAGTATTTAAAACCAGCGGTGATTGTTGCGGTTGTTGGGGTAATTGTTCCAGTTGTTTTGATCGGCCTTACAGCGGTTGGATTTGGATTTAACAATTTTGATGCATTATTTATCGGGGTGGTATTTAGTGCAACGTCCGTTTCAATTAGTATTGAGGTTCTGAAGGATTACCATTCCTTAAACACAAAGGAAGGGGCGACAATTCTTGGAGCGGCGGTTGCTGATGATATCATTGGGGTTGTGTTGTTATCGATTTTAGTTTCATTGATGGGAACTAGTACTGGTGGTCAGAATAACTGGCAGAAGTTTGGTTTGATGTTTGCCGGGCAGATAACTTTCGTGATAGCGACGTTCTTCATGATTAAATGGATTGTTCCTTACCTAACCAGTATCGCTGATAAACTACTGATGGCAGCCAGCCCCACAATCGTCTGCATGGTTATCTGCTTATTCATGGCGTGGATGGCGGAAAAGTTTGGCTTGAGCGGAGCAGTTGGGGCCTTCTTTGGTGGAATTGCTGTTGCTCAAACGACGGAACACAAAAAGATTGCTGAGCATATTGAGGCGATTGGGTACTCGGTTTTCGTGCCGATTTTCTTTACCAGTATTGGATTAAAGATGACCTTTGCCCATTTGAATCAATCGTTGGGGTTTGTGATTATTCTGACAATTCTCGCTTGTCTGACCAAAGTTCTCGGTTGTGGCTTGGGATCACTCATCAATGGCTATTCGCTTAAGAGTAGCTATTTGGTGGGATCAGGGATGATTTCAAGAGGTGAGATGGGTCTGATTACAGCTCAAATTGGTTTTTCGGCAGGGTTATTATCCTCCACATACTACTCAGATATTATATTGGTGATCATCATGACAACGATTATTGCACCGTTCTTAATTAAGAACGCAATCGGATTGTTGGAAAACCAGAAAGAGCGAATGGAAATGCCAATCAGTGAAAAAACAGTTAGCCATTAAACTACAAAAAGCGACAAACTAATCTAGTTCACATCGATCTTGTGAGCATTTGGTTAGTTTGTCGCTTTTTGCGGTGCCGACATATTTAGCAAAGTGCAAACCAGAAATTGGTTTGCGGTTTATTACAGAACGTCCTTATCGGTATACTTCTGTTGTAATTCGTTAAAATCATAAATTTTCAAGGATTGAATGTCTTCCTCACCATTGAAGAATGCAGTATAGCTTCTTGCCAACATTAAGTTCAGCTTGTTACCAGCCTCAAATTGCACCATGATCACGGGGGTCTTGTTTTCGAAGGCAGCCCCGATTTCAAAGATAGTTCCTGAATCTGGTTCTGGATTGCCTTCTTCCATTTGGTAATCAAGAATGGCAACTACAACGTCTGCCTTGTGGACTTGACGCATGTCTGAGGCAAAAACAGCGTCCTGCCATTTAAATGATCCAAATGGTTCCGATTCAAATTGGTGCTCTTCTGGAAGGAAGATCCCCTCTGAATCGATCGTTGGGTTCTGTTTTAACAATGAAACAACTTCTTTGATCCGGTTTTTTTGGCCCTCAGAGAAAAAGGGAGAAGCAAGATAAACTTTGTTTTGATAGTTAGCCATGATATTCTCCTTTGGTATTCAATAGTTAATTTTATTGTAGCAATTATGAACGATTTTATAAAGATGGAACTAATCGTTCGTTATCACAACTTTACCAATCATTTTGTTAGATTCAACAAGAGCGTGTCCCTGGCGGATATTTTCAGCGTTAATGGGCGTTAGAGTTTTGGTCAGTGTGCTAGTAATTGTTCCCTTATCCAGCATTGTGGCAATTTGGGCGAGGATGTTGTGCTGGCTGATCATATCGGCCGTTTGGTAATATGATTTGGTGTACATCCATTCCCAAGCAAACGTTGCTCGTTTTCGCTTCAAAACACTCAAATCAAGTGGTTTTTGGTTACCGGTTATCGAAACGATTTTACCACTGGGGGCGATTAGCTCGGCAAATTCATTCCAATGCTGATCGAGTCCCTTTAAATCAAGGATATAATCAACGTTGTCAAAGTTAAGATTATTAATTTGAGGGACAAATGACTTGTGATGATCGACGGTAAAGTCCGCTCCGTGTTCTTCAGTCCACTGAATGGTTTCTGGTCTGGATGCTGATGAAATGACCGTTAAACCGGCCCATTTTGCCAACTGGGTGGCAATTGAACCAACACCGCCAGCTCCGTTATTGATAAGCAGGGTTTTACCTTGGTTTGCGGTTGGGTTCTTCGGGTCAATTCCCATCTGCTCAAATAGTGCCTCCCATGCAGTTAGCGATGTTAGTGGCATTGCTGCTGCGTGAGCGTCATCGAGAGTTGCAGGGGCCTGAGCGACGATTCTTTCATCGACAAGCTGGAATTCACTGTTACTGCCGGGACGAATAAACGAGCCAGCGTAGAAGACCCGATCACCGACTTTGAAGAGAGAAACTTGATCACCAATTTCCGCAACGGTTCCCACCGCATCCCAACCGATTATTTTTGGTTCGGTTAGGGGTTCGTTGTTTGTCCGGACTGCAATATCAACGGGATTAACTGAAACCGCGGCAACTTTTACTAGGATATCGTGCCCCGTGGTCTTCGGGGTTTCTGTTTCGAAGTCAAATAAACTGTTTGCATCGTTGATTGGAAGATGTTGGTCGTACCCAATTGCTTTCATAAAATCATCCTTTCTTTAACTTCAAGTATATTAAAAACTCCCACTTTATTTCAAAAAAATGGGAGTTTTACTTTAGATTTATTTAATTACCAGCCAATTTCACCGTCAGTTTGGGGGAGTTTGGCAGTTCCGTTTTCAACGGCTGTCATACCATCGTCGAGTACTTTGAAGGCTTTTGTGAGTTCATCTCTGGTGATTACCAAAGGTGGCTGGAAACGAAGAATATTGCCACAGAGGGTGATCATAACGACTCCATGTTGGAAGGCGTAATAAATCAACTTAGTAGCGGCTTCGGAATCAGCCTCCTTGGTTTCAGGATCCTTAACAATTTCAATTCCGCCATTAAGACCCCACATTCTAATATCACCAATCATGGGGTGCTTTTTTTGAAGAGCTTCAAACTGAGCTTTCGCGAACTTGCCATCAGTTGCCGATTTGGTTACCAAATCATTCTCGTCAAGTAAGTCTAGGGTTGCTAAGGATGCTGCAACGCAAACTGGGTTAGCGGCAGTAGTGAAAACATGAGCTGGAGCATCAAGACTTTCCATAATTTCCTTCTTACCGACAACTGCACTTAGTGGCATCCCAGATGCGATTGATTTACCAACTGACATTAAGTCAGGTTCGATATTGTCGTATTGTTCGATGCCCCACATTTTTCCAGTACGACCAAGCCCCTGGTTAACCTCATCAACCGCAAAGAGAATTCCGTTATCGTGACAGAATTTATAAACCAACTGCATGAATTCCTCCGGTGCTTTGACGATGCCACCGTCACCCTGAATTGGTTCAATCAAAACGCAGGCAGTTTCATCTGCAGGTAAGAAAGATTCAAACGGTGCTTTGAACGAATTGAAATAGCGAATTGCAACGTCGTGTTCCGTTTCACCTGGAAGTCGCCGGTATAGGTCAGGATAGGGAACGTGGACGACACCTGGTAACATTGGCCCCATCTTGCGAGTCATGTTAAGACTGGTACCAGATAAACTCATGGACCCGTAAGTTGATCCGTGATATGAGCCCATGAATGAGACGATGTATTGGCGGCCAGTATAAGCCCGCGAGAACTTGATAATGGCATCATTAGCATCAGAGCCTGATAATCCAAAACTAACTCGCTTTGGGCTATCTCCGGGGGCAATTTTGGCTAATCGTTCTGCTAGCTCGATCCCTGGGGTATGGTGAAAGTATGCCGGAGTGTAATGAATTAACTTCTTTGCCTGCTCGGTAATTGCGTTAACCACTTTCTCCTGGGTGTGGCCGACGTTGATTGCTGAAGCACTTGCAAGTAAGTCTAAATATTCATTGCCATCAACATCAACAAGAGTTGCGTCATGAGCATGATCAATAACAAGGTCGAAGTAGTCGATTCGGCCACAATCTGCGAAGTACTGGTTTTCGCGGTCAATAAGAGCTGAAGCTTTTGATAGGTCATTCATAAAATCACTCCTTAATTTGTGGGTCTTAAATTGCACAAAGGGAGTGAACCATTATTTCCTAGTTCACTCCCTGCGGTATAAAACGATATTTAACTACTCTTCTCTACCAGCGTTTGAATGGCTGTAGCCGTAGATGAAGTAAACGATGGTTCCAAGAACAAACCAACCTAATGCGTATGTTTTTGCTTGAATATCCAATCCCCAAAACACGATTAGCGAGCCAATGAAACCAAGGGCTGGCAGAACTGGGTATAGTGGCATTCTAAAGGCAGGAATCTGGATGTCCTTTCCTTCACGAGGACGCAATGCGTAAACGCCGAGAGAAACGAACATGAAGGCAATCAAAGTACCGGCTGAAATCAGTTGAGCCAAGAATGCGAATGGGAAGACAGCTCCCAAGGTAATTCCAATAATTGTAAGAACAATTAGTGCACGGTTTGGTAAGTTATGGGATAGTTTTCCTAACCATTTTGGAAGCAAACCATCACGACCAAACGAGTATAGCAATCGCGAACCAGCGAGCATCATTCCGATGAGGGCGGTAAACATACCAACGACCGCAATTCCTTGAACGACGGCGGCAATGGTTCCGTGACCACTTTGACGAAGTGCCCAACCAACAGGTTCAGCGTTGTTTGCGTATTTGGAGTAGTGGAACATTCCAACTAGTACCAACGCTACGGCGATAAACAATGTAACGGCAATTAGTAATGAGCCTAAGATTCCACGAGGCATTGTTTTTTGTGGGTTCTTTGCCTCAGCCGAGTTAGCTGCAATGGAATCAAATCCAATATATGCAAGGAAAATTTCGGAAACCCCGGCGTAGATTCCTTGCCAACCACCAAATGCAGAGCCAGCTGCGTTTACCTTGTAGTCTGGAATAAATGGTACGTAATTTTGAACGTGGATCGCTGTTAAGCCAACAACGATAAATACTAAAATAGCAATAACTTTAAGGACAACCAGTGTGTTTTCAACTCTGGCGGTTGATGATGCTCCACGTGATAGCAAGATAGCAACTAAAATTCCAGCAATGATTGCAATTAGGTCAATCATTCCACCGTTTGTTCCCGTTGATGCGGAAGAAAGGTAAGCTGGCAGTTTTAAACCAATCGGACTAATTAGTCCCTGGAGATTGGCTGAAAGTCCTGAAGCAACAAAGGCCACGGCAATGAAGTATTCGGCAAGAAGGGCCCAACCGGCGATCCAGCCCCAGAATTCTCCGAAAACCACGTGGATCCAAGAATAAGCTGAACCGGCGAATGGCATAGCAGCGGACATTTCAGCATAAGCGAACGCAACCAACGCAGCAACGATACCGGCAACCACAAATGAGAGAGCAACGGCAGGACCAGCGTGTTGAGCGGCAACCACTCCGGGAAGGGTAAAGATTGAAGTGGAAACGATCGTTCCAACTCCTAATGCTAGGAAGTCTTTTGTTGTCAGGCTTCGAATCAAATGAGAATCCTTATCCTCATAGACGGCGGGGTCTTCCTTTCTAAACATTCGTTCAGTTAACTTGCTCATATAAACACTCCAATCATATTTTTAAAAACTGATAACTTAACTAGGTTACCAATATTTAGGCCCAAAAGAAACGGGCGAGCAGGATAGTCTATTAAAATTAGACATTTTTAGTAGTTTACATCATTTTTCATTAAATTGTCAATGAATTTCTAATGAAATTTTAATGAAGGAAAGTAGTTTACCATAAATTTCGAAAAAGGTTTGCCGTTTCCATTGTTAGTTCGTATAATGAAAAGGACGAAAAAAATAGAAAGTTATCTTCGAGGGGCGAAAACAATGAGTTTAACAATCAAAGAATTAGCAGAGGAACTTGACGTTTCAAAAACCGCAATTCGCAAACACATGGATGACGAATTTCGGGATACATATACTGAAAAAAACGGAAACAAAATTTTAATTACCGATGATGGCGTTAAAGTTTTAAAGGATCAATTTGAAAATAGCAAGGCTACTGAAGAAAAGACGCAAACTGCACCTAAGAGTTCAGCAGCTAAGAAAAGTAATTCAAGTGCTAGTTCAAACGTACCTGCGCCAGCAGAAGAAACTAAGTTGTTAGCCGAACAACTTGAAGAACAAGCAAAGCAGATCAAGCAAAAGGACAAACAAATTGCAGAATTGCACCAATTACTTGATCAATCTCAACGGTTACAACTTGATGTCCAAAACAAGTTAAAGCAATTGGAAAATAAGCAACCACAACCAAAGGCAATTGAAACTAAGGAAGACAATATCCCTAGCGATTACAGACCAGGTCGGGCAGATAACAATTCTGCCTACCAAGCCGACAGTGAGGATAAAAAGCACTGGTGGCAATTCTGGAACTAAATTTGACTTATTAATAATATAAAAGACCGGTAAGGAATTCATCTTTGAACTCCTTACCGGTTTTTTGTAGCTATTCAATTGAAATTAGGGCAACGTTGCTTGCACCCGGAATCTCCTTGATATGGCTTGTTAATTCATCAATGGTCGCTTGAATGTGGCTAATATCTAATGACAAAACTAAGCTGGCTACATTATGAATGGGAATATTTTGGTTGATTGTCAGGACGCTGGCATCACAGTCTGAAATCGTCATCAAAACCTTGGAAAGGACGCCCCGTTCGTTTTCAAGGAGAAGGGAGATAACGGCCTTACGGTCCATCATGTTCTCCTCAGGTAGGAAGACGAGATCCTTATACTTATAAAAAGTACCCCGGCTGATACCAACTTGTTTTACTGCATCGCTAACCTTTTTATACTTACCACTCTCAATTAGCTGCCTTGCTTGAATTACCTTTTCAAATGAGTCTGGCAGAATTGAACTATCAACGATAAAGTACTTTTCCATTGTCGATTACCTCACTAACCACCCCAGTATTATCAATAGCTACTTCATTGATGCGCCATTCTGGGTGTTTTTCTTGGAGGGCCGTGGTGATTGCGGTAACTTGATCGTTATTATCTGCAATCGCCATCATGGTTGAACCACTACCACTGATATAAAAGGCTCCCGAATTTTCGTTTACAGAATTGCTAACAGAGTCATAGTCTGGGATCAACTTTGATCTGTAAGGTTCGTGCATTTTGTCATTAAACGCAATTTTTATCTGGCTAAGGTTTCCAGTTTCCAGTGCGCGAATCAGTAGCCCAAAGTGACTTACTTGGTTAACGGCGTCTGAATAACTTAGTTGTTTTGGCAGTGCTTCGCGGGCATCGTCAGTGCTGACTGGATAGTCAGGGATGATTGCGATGAATTTTAGTTTATCACTTATTTGGTAACTAACGACTTGGGGAACCTCATCGTTATCCAAAAAGGACATCTGTAAGCCACCCAATATCGCAGGGACCACATTGTCAGGATGGCCTTCCATTTCAGTGGCCAGCATCAACAAGTCAGCTTCACTGATGCCATCGTTAAACCAAGCACTAGCTGCTCTTAGTCCGGCGACAATACAAACTGCTGAACTTCCCAGTCCACGAGCAACCGGAACATCGCTATCAATTTTAATGCTAACGTTTGGAACTGGTTGTTCAAGATACTGGCAACCACGCTCAAAGGCTTGGTAAACCAGATTATCGGCTGTCTGATACTTAGGATCACAACCACTGATTTCTAACTTAGTTGCCGACTTATCGAATTCAAACGTTGAGTAATACGCAACTGCAACACCCAAGCAATCAAAACCGACGGATATGTTGGCGCTAGTAGCAGGTACTTTAATTTTAATCATGGAATACCTCCCTTACCTTTTGATTAACGTAGTCTTCCATTTGCTCCTTTGTAATTACATCGTTATGAAGAACAGGCAACTCCCAGGTTGCCAACACATTGGCTGGGATGTTGGCTCCTGTTTTGGCATGGATCGCCTTCATTATCTCGAGGGTACTTCCGGTAGCTTCTGGCAGTACGGCCTGTTTAACAGCATCGATAAACTTATAGGGACTGGCGGTGCTAAGTAAAATCATTGGTGTTTCCGAGTCGATTTGTTGGTAGTCCTTCATCACTTTATAACCGGCAGCCGTATGGGGATCCATTAGGTAGTGGTCTTGAGCAAACACGTTTTTGATTGAGTTTTCAATATCCTCATCAGTTGAGTAACCGAAGAAGAAATCTTCCTTGATTCGGTTGAAAACCTCATCGGAAACTTGATATTTACCAGTGGTTTCCAGTTCGTTCATTAATTTAGCAACGTAGTTTGAATCTTCGCCACTCTTATAGTAGAGAAGTCGTTCAAAGTTACTTGAAATTTGAATGTCCATACTTGGGGCAACTGTTTTAAAGAACGGCATATTACGGTCGTAAACACCGTGGCTAAAGAATTTAGCTAGGACGTTGTTTTCGTTACTTGCCACAACGAACTTCTTCACGGGTAGGCCAAGCATCTTAGCATAGTAACCTGCTAAAACATCGCCAAAATTTCCAGTTGGCACGGTGAAATTCACTTGGTCACCAACGTTGATTGTCCCCTTATTGACTAGTTGCTTGTATGAATCGAAGTAGTAAACAATTTGAGGAATCAGCCGACCGATGTTGATTGAGTTAGCACTCGAAAGGGAAACGCTTGGACCGATTTCCGCTTTGAGTTTGTCATCGTTAAACAGCTGCTTGACGTTGGTTTGGGCGTCATCAAAATTTCCTTTGATGGCGGTTATCTTAGTATTGTTACCAGTGGTGGTCTTCATCTGAAGTTCTTGGATTTCACTAACCCCACCGTCTGGATAGAAGACAACGATTCCCATGTGGGGTTGATCCTTAAACCCTTCGAGGGCGGCCTTACCAGTGTCACCACTAGTAGCGGTTAAAATCATTACTTGGTTGTTTTCATCCAAAGAATGTTTCATTAATTGGGGTAGTAATTGTAAACCAACATCCTTAAAGGCACTGGTTGGTCCGTGAAATAATTCAAGGACGTTGAATCCAGGTAATTGTTCAACCGGAGTGATGCGGTCGTCATCAAAACTACCATCGTAAGCGTTACTTACGCTATCCTGAATTTCTTCCTCACTAAAGTCAGGGAGCAGTTTATGCAAAACGAGTTTGGCAATATCCTGATAACTTAATGAAGAAAGATTACTCATATCGATCTTGAGTTCATTAATATTTGGAAGGACAAATAGCCCCTTATCGTCTGAAAATCCCTTTTTAATTGCTTCTTTAGCTGAGAGTTTCACTGAATTATCTCTAGTACTGGTATAAAAATTATTCATCGCATATATACTCCTTGCTTTTCTGTAACTACTATGATAATCTGTATTCAAATAAAAAACAAGTGTTTAATATTAATGAACAAAAATTAATTGGAGGTCGTCGCTGTGAATATTGCTATATTAGGATTTGGTACCGTTGGGACAGGAGTCTACGAGATTATTAAGAAATCTGTCCGCCAACCCGCGAACCTCTCAGTTAAGAAAATTCTGATTCGGAAAAACAAAAAGGCTGCTTTACCAGAAATGACGGATGACTTTGACGAGATCCTTAACGATGATGACATCGATGTGGTGGTTGAAGTAATTGGTGGTCTTGAACCAGCTCGGCAATACATTATTGATGCCTTGAAGCATAAAAAGCATGTAATTACCGCTAACAAGGCAGTTATCGCCCGTAATATGGATGAGTTTTCAAGGGTGGCTGCCGAAAATGGCGTTAAGTTTTACTTCGAATCAAGTGTTGGTGGTGGAATTCCTTGGATTCAAGGGCTTGAAAGGGCTCTTCGCGTTGATAAGGTTGATAAGATTACCGGAATCTTCAACGGAACCAGCAATTACATCCTTGATCAGATGAAGAAGACGGGACGGTCATTTAGCGATGTACTTCTAAACGCCCAGCAGTTGGGTTATGCCGAAGCGGATCCTAGTGCTGACATTGATGGATTAGATGTTGCTAACAAACTATGTATTAGTGCTGACATTGCTTATGACATCTTTGTTTATCCAAATGAGAAGTTACCTGTGTTTGGAATTAGAAACATCACCGAGGAAGATATTAAGCACTTCAGTAAAAAGGGGCTTACCGTTAAGCTGATGGGAAAAAGTAACCAGAAGGATGGCAAGTTTGACTACGTGGTTGAGCCAACTCTTTGCAGAGCTGAGGAGATTGAAGCGAACGTTCCTGATAACTATAATGTGATCTCACTGCACGGCGATACAATTGGAACACTGAAGTTTATGGGCCAGGGAGCTGGTCAGTTTCCAACAGCAAACGCAGTGATTCAAGATATTCTGGATATCTATCAAAACAAGGAACATCTAACTCGTGATTTCAGTAGTAGCCTAGAATTTGATGATAACTTAACTAGAAGCGACTATATTGTGAGAGCTGAGGTTAATATCACTGATATCTTCAAGGGTTATCACCAAGAAATGAAGGATGATTACCTTCGGGTAGATGATATTCCAGTTGGTAAGATGCACGATTTGATGGTAGAAGTCCTTAAACGAGATGAATTAGCATTTATGGCGAGTTTGCCTGACCGAGGGGGGGCACTAATAAAATGAAAGTTGCAAAGTTCGGCGGTAGTTCGGTAGCGGACGCTGGCCAGTTTAAAAAAGTAAAAGCAATCGTTGAAGCGGATGAACGGCGGCAAGTAGTTGTTGTGAGCGCCGCCGGTAAGTGGAAAGACCAGACCGTGAAGGTAACTGATTTACTGATTCGAGTTTACCAATTAAGACAATCAGGCGAAGATTTTCAACCAGTATTTGCCCAAGTAAAGGCCAGATTATTGGCAATCAAGGAAGAACTTGGCCTTAGCGTAAATATCGAATCAAAACTTGAGAAAATTAGTAATGAAATTCCCGGAGCGACGTATGACTACATCGTGTCTCGGGGTGAATTCTTAACGGGGATGATGATGGCCGATTATCTTGGCTTTAAGTTTGTTGATCCTCAAGATTTTATGATTTTCGATGGGAATGAAGTTGACTTGGTTGCCTCAAATCAAGCATTAGCAAACTACTATCATGTTGGTGAGCGAATTTTGGTTCCTGGTTTCTACGGTCGTGACGAACAGGGGAATGTTCATTTGATGCCCCGTGGTGGTAGCGATATTACTGGTTCAATCTTAGCAAACCTATTAAACGCAAACCTATACGAGAACTGGACTGATGTTTCTGGAATCAAGGTTGCTGATCCAAACATCATTGATCATTCACGTAAAATTGATGAGCTAACATACGCAGAGTTGCAGGAACTGTCATACATGGGAATCAGCGTTTTCCAAGAAGAAGCTATTCAACCTTCTCGGGATAAGAACATTCCGATTGCGGTTCTCAATACAAACGCGCCCGAAGAGGGAGGCACCCTGGTTGCATCTTCAGTAGTCAGCAGTTCAAACCAATTGGTGACTGGAATTGCTGGTAAGAAGGGTTACGTAATTATTTCAATCAAGAAACATCAACTTAGTCGGCGGATGGATATCATTCAAGAGGCCCTAAAAGTTGTTGCTCAGTTCGGGGTTGAATACAATTACCTGCCATCAGGGACTGATGCATTTAGTCTGCTAGTGAAGTTTGATGGATCGATGGGTCAGCTGAACAGCATCGTGACTGCTATCAAGGATGCGGTCGAGGTTGATGAAATTGAACTTCAACGAGACGTAGCGCTAGTGGCTGCCGTTTCCGCAAACCTGAGCGAACACCCAGCATTGGCGGGTCGAATTCTTGAGCTTTTGGACAAGAGCAATATCAAGGTTCAAATGGTGGTTCAAGAAGGAGCTGACATCAAACTAGTAATTGGGGTTGCTAACGAAGATTACGAAAAGACGATTGCCGAGTTGTACAAAAACATAAATAAAGCAGCGACCAGTAGCATAGAGGTTGTTGGCGTTTAGCCTAGTGAGAATTGCATTTTCCCTGAGAATATGTGATTCTTTTTTTATGGAAACGGAGAAAATTATGGAAATAATTGGCTATATTTTAATCCCAATCATTGCTGGGCTAGTAGGGGCACTGATTGAGGCTAGGTGGCGGTTCAACAAGCGTTTATTAAGTACTTTTTGACTAGTGTGGCAGTTGTGGTAGTTGCCTACCTGTTCTTTCTATACGAAAAGAGTAAGGTGTAGTAAATATTGGGGTAAAAAAATAAGCATCAGTGGCTAGGACAATGACAGTCCCATCTGCTGATGCTTATTTACTTAATCAAATTATTTTAATTTACCCAAAATAATTCCCTGAATTGGATCATCATTTTGGCTAGCTCTTGATTGGTAATTAGTTAGGTAAATACCTAGTTCATATCCCGATAAGTCTTTTAACTTATTGGTTGTGTAGCCATCATCAGCTAATGCTTGTTTAATAGCAGCCACTCGCTGAGCGGTAGTCATCTTATCACCCTTGCCGTTATTAAGAAAATCATCTACGTGTCGAGGTCGCAGGATTTCACTGTAACGACTTTGAATACTTGTAGTTGGACTAAAGAACACGGCGTTTTGAGAAAGTTCCAAGCTAACTTTAGTGTTAGGGAACAGTTTTAGAATGCCCCTAGTGAGTGATTGTGACTTAGATTTCTTGATGTAGCTATTGTATTCGGACAAACTCTTGAAGTAATTGACATCAATTGGAAAGGTGCCAGAAAAGCTAGGGTTAAGGCCAGCCTTAACTGATCCACTATATACTAGCCCGCTAACGTTTTTATACGTCTTAGTGTCTCGATAAGCGTCGACGTAATAGTACAGGTAGTTCTTGCCATTGTGGCGTAGCGTTACGTTGATCTTTTTAATCCATGAGTACCCCTTGTAGTTCTTGAGGTTTGCTCGTTTCTTAGTATGAGTACCATTCCACAGGTAAATGTTCTTAGTGGTGGATGTGGTATGGTATGGCGTGTAGGTACCGCTTCGCAACCACTTTTTTGAAACTACTTGGTATGAATTGTTGCTCGTTTGTGACTTTGCCGCTTGCGTGGTTAGGTTGGTAGTAGCTAGTAAACCAAACACAGTGGCAATTAATGCTGTTCCTTTGAGTAATTTTTTAATCATAATACCCCTCCAATACATATTCATTTTACAACATAAAGATTATTGAGGTGGTTAAGTTGTTATTAATTTTATGAATAGATCATGGCTAAAACCTGGTTTGCGGTTTCCAATTGGCGGTTTCCGTTTAATGAAGTTAAAATAAAATTAGAAAAAGTGTTGACATTATCATTTTGAGTGAGTTACACTACTTGCAACAATTTAATTCGACTAAGTTATCTGGTTGATGGAGTGGTCGAATAGTTTTACCAAGAGAGGGTTCGGTGGTGTGAGGACCTCAAGACTATTTGATTTAAAGATCTTCCAAATTGGTTCACTTTTCGAGGTGAGCGGGGTGCACCCATTATCGTGCAACGTATCGCAGCAATGCTGTACGGAATGAGGAGTTATCCGTGAGGGTGACTTAAAAATGGGTGGTATCACGTAAAACTAACGTCCCTTGGCTATCAGGCCAAGGGGCGTTTTTTAGTCGAATTAAATAAAAAATAAAAGGGAGTGTGGTTCACATGAAGTATGGAATTATTGGCGCAGGAGCAATGGGATATAGGTATGGAGTAATGTTACAAGAGAACGCTGGCGTTGATGTAGATTTCATCGACACATGGGAGCCAAACGTTGAAAAGGTTCGGGAACAGAATGGGGTTTCTGTGGCCCGAGACCATGAAAATCGAAAAATTGTTCCAATCAATATTTATTATCCAGAAGAATACAATGGTCATCCTGATGTTTGGATTGTGTTCAAAAAGCAAATGCAATTAGCTGAAGAAATGGCTCGGGATAATGAAGCAGGTATTTTCCACAATGATCAATACGTCTTTTCAGCAATGAATGGGTTTGGTCACTTTGAAAAAATTGCTGAATATTTCCCTGCTGATCACATCATCTGTGGAACTGCGATGATTGCTACTAGAATGGATGGTCCAGCTAACGTTGATTTTATGGGTGAGGTTGGTACCGAAGAAATGCATATGGCTCGGTATAACGGTGAGGGACCTGATGAAGTTACCCGCCAAGTAGCTGAAGATTTTAAGGCAGCCAGATTAAACCCAATTTTTGCTCCAGATTATATGGGAATGTGTATGTCCAAAGTGCTATTTAATGCGGTAACCAACACATTATGTACGATGTTTGAAATGCAAATGGGTCAGTTTATTGAGTATGAGGGAGTTCGCGATATGGCTCGTCAATTATTTGATGAAGCATACGATGCATGTGACAGAGCTGGAATTCACTTAATCGCAACCCGCCAAGAGCAGGTGGAATCAGTAATCACCGTGAGTCAGGAATACAAGTACCATTACCCATCAATGTATCAAGACTTCTCCAAGGGTCGCCCAACAGAAGTTGATTACATCAACGGGTATATTGCTAAAATTGGTCGTGAGAATGATTACGTTTGCCGGACTCATGAATTTGTTACCCATGAGGTTCACATGGCGGAAATGATGAGAAAGTACCATAAACAAGGAGCTAACGTAGCTGATAAAACAGCAGTGACGGTTTAGTTAAATCCTCGGAGTTTAAAATTGCGAACCTAATGGTTTCCGGTTACTATTGCCTTACCAAATATTAGCCGGAGGAAAACTGGAAATGAAATTGAAAGTTCTCTTATTGACTTTATTGTTGTTTGTTGGAATTGGGGTGACCGGTTGCGGTTCGAAATCAAGTGATGGTGGCGATCAAGCCGGTCTTAAAGATGAAAAAATAACTGTTTCTAAGACAGTCACTAACGACGTTGAACCGAATACGGAGCAACTAAGTTACTCACGTTCCACCAACAAGGTAAAATACAAGACTGTTAAGTTCAAAGCAACTTTAGATGATGACTACGATGACTCGAAGCTGTATAAGTATGTTCCTGGAACTAAGAAGAACAAGACGTACAGTTGGAAGAAAGTTAAGGCGAGAGAAGGCAAACGAATCTACGTTGATAAGAAGGCGGTTGTTTACGAGCGGGATGACGACGATGATGATTATGATACTGAGGAGTATTATCGAATTCGTTTTTCATCAAGTTCAAAAGCCACTAAATATTGGGTAGAAGAAGATGTCGTTGAAGATGATGATTAATTGATATATTTGGCCTATCTACTGGAAGTGATTCTGGTGGGTAGGCTTTTTTAGTGTAGAATAAAGAATTGAGAACCGCCAACCTACTAGTTTCCGGTTTTTTCGTCCTAAATCCGGAATGCTCACCATATGTGCTTTCATTTTGGCTAAGGTTTGATCAGAATAAAATAAACGGGAGGCAAATTATGACAATTGGTGAACAAATGAAGCAACAACGCAAGCTTAAGGGTTGGTCTCAGCAAGACTTGGCTGATAGGATGTTTATTTCTAGACAATCCATATCTAGGTGGGAGAGTGGTAGCTCACTACCAACAATTGCGGGCGTAATCCAATTAAGTGATTTATTTAACCTTTCAATTGATTCGCTAATTAGAGGAGACGAGGACTTGATGGATAAATTATCAGCTAGCCATAAAATTTCAAAAACTAAAAAGATTGTTCTTTTTGGAAGTATTCTTACTATAATATTATTTATTTTTCTGATGTTGTTTCGGGTAAAGTACAGCCTGTACGATTTTGTGGGTGGTGGAATTCGGTGGATTGCCGTAATTGGCTTTTTAACATCTCTTAATTGGAAACAAGTAAATCATACCCTGACAAAAAGTTCAGTATCCTGGGGGATTGTTGTTTTTATTGGGGTGATTATTCCTGAACTTTACAGTTTGGTATCTGGTTTTACTTCTGGTTTGGGTCACTAATTTAAAATGCGGTCATGGCGTTGACACTCTGCTATTTATGTTGTACGCTACTTTTATATTTCAATTACTTTTAATAAGAACCGCTGTGACGAGAAGAGTAAGTTGGTTAGTAATTCTAAAAGCGATTGCCGATAGTGAGAGGGCAAGGATGAAGGGCAGCTGAAGATGAACTCTGAGTGATTATTTTAGGTGCAAGCTTAGAAAACGTGGGAATCACGATACCATTCATGGAGCCGCCTAGCAGTAAAAGGCGGGAAAATGGGTGGTAACACGGAAAATCCGTCCCAGCACTTAGGTGCGGGGACGGATTTTCTTTGCCAATTTTTAGGAGGAATAGGATATGTGGAAGATTATTATGGATGCCCTACCACAGTTGATTGTTGCAGGGCTAAAGTACACAATTCCAATTGCAGTTATTTCGTTTGTTATTGGGCTAATAATTGCCTTGGCAACGGCATTGGTTAGGTTATCCGCAAAGGGCGGTTGGTTTGTGATCGTTAAATGGATATTTAGGTTCTATGTATGGTTGTTTAGAAGCACGCCACTGTTAGTGCAGTTATTCATTGTTTACTTTGGTTTGCCATACTTGAAAATTAAGGGGATATTTCCGGAAGGAATCAAGTTGGACCCATGGACAGCCGGAATTTTAACGTTTTCACTTAATACCGGGGCTTACTGTTCAGAAACTATTCGGGCAGCCATTCAATCAATTCCTACGGGTCAGTGGGAAGCAGCTTACTCGATTGGAATGACTAAGAGTCAGGTCCTTAAACGGATTATCTTACCCCAAGCAATTCGCGTTTCACTGCCACCACTTTCAAACAGCTTTATTAGTTTGGTGAAAGATACTTCGCTGGCGGCATCCATCACCATCGTGGAAATGTTTGAGGTTAGTCAGCAGATTGCCGCTGAAAACTTCCAGCCACTCCTGATGTATACGCTTGTTGCACTGGTATATGCTGTTTTCTGTACTATATTAACGTGGTTACAGGGATACCTCGAAAAGGTAACGTCACGGTACGTTACTCCTGCTAATTAGGAGGTTACAATGTTAAAACTAGAAAAAATCAGCAAGTCATTTAACGGAACTAAAGTATTGAAGGATATCTCCACGACGTTTCCTGAAAATAAAACAACCGTAATTCTTGGACCATCTGGATCTGGAAAGTCAACGCTGCTACGGTCGCTTAATTTTCTGGAGCACCCAGAGTCTGGAATCTACGATTTTGATGATACTAAGATTGATTTAAGTAAACCACTCACTGATAAGATGATTCTGGATATTCGGAAGAAAACTGAGATGGTTTTTCAAGGATATAATTTATTCCCTCACTTAACGGTTAAGAAGAATGTTATGGAAGGGCCAGTCCAAGTCCTTAAAAAGGGTAAGGATGAAGCTGAACAAGAGGCCATTGAATTGCTCGATAAGGTCGGTTTGAAGGACAAAGCTGATTCTTATCCGTCAGAGTTATCTGGTGGGCAGTCGCAGCGAGTGGCAATTGCCAGATCGTTAGCGATGCACCCTGAATATATTTTTCTGGATGAGCCAACTAGTGCCCTTGACCCTGAGCTAGAGCTTGAGGTGCTTAAGGTTCTGATGAAAATTGCTGAAGAAGAGCAGTCGATGATTATTGTTACTCATAATTTAGCCTTTGCCAGACAGGTAGCAAACAAGGTATTATTTATTGAGGATGGTTCAGTATTATTTGACGGACCGGTTGAAGACTTCTTTAATTCGGATAATGAACGAATCAATGGGTTCGTTAATGCAATGACGTTTAATGATATTGAATAATATGTTTAATTGGGAAAGGAAAGAAAAGATGAAAATCAGAAGACATTTATCCAAACTACTATTATTGGGGGCAGCATTTATTGTTGCAATTACGCTTTCTGCATGTGGTTCAAACAGCGGTAGTGGTTTTAAAAAGGACCTCGTTCAGAGTGATCAATTGACGATTGGTTTGGAAGGAACATACGCACCATATTCTTACCGTAAAGACGGTAAGCTAACTGGGTTCGAAGTTGAACTTGGTAAAGCAATGGCTAAGAAGATGGGGGTCAAGGCTAAGTTTGTCCCAACGAAGTGGGATAGCTTGGTTGCCGGACTTGGTAGTGGTAAGTACGACGTTGTTTTAAATAACATCACCGTTACACCTGAAAGAAAGAAGAGCTACATCTTCTCAAATCCTTATATCTATTCTAAGTATGTTTTAGTTACAAGAGCTGGAACAAACGTTAAGGATATCAAAGATATTAAGGGTAAGAAGTTTGCAGAGGGTACCGGTACTAACAACGAACAGGTTGCTAAGAAGTACGGGGCTCAAATCGTTCCATCAGGTGAGTTCGTGAATAGTGTTAACTTAGTTAAACAAAAGCGAGTTTACGGAACTATCAACTCAGTTGACTCTTGGAACAGTTATTCAAGTGAACAACCAACAATTGGCTTGAACGCCCGTCAGTTAACTAACGATGAAGCTGAACCAGCTCAAATCTCAGCAATGTTTAACAAGAAGGACACCAAGCTTCAAAAGGAAGCAAACAAGGCCCTTAATGCATTGCGGAAGAATGGTCAACTTAAGAAAATTTCAATGAAATATTTCAACAAGGATATTACTGAAAAATAACAATATCGAAAGAGGCCGGGACATAAGTCCCGCCAATAAATAAACTGGATCATATTTTTCATGACTTTTTGAAAAATATGATCCAGTTTTTCTTTTATCAGTAAAAAATAAGAAAAATTAGCCATCATCAAGGCCAAT
>NZ_CATNVB010000016.1 GCF_951230165.1 Lentilactobacillus sp. Marseille-Q4993 | reverse complement strand
GATCGCTATCGGTGCGATGGATCGGTTAATATCTACCATTTTTCATCTGGTTCTCCACAACCAGAAATATGATTATGGCATTGCCTGTTTAGCTCGGCATTAATCAAAAACAGGGTATCATTTTCTTGAAAAACGGACAAGCCGTAAGGCTTATTTGAGTGTGTCCAGCCATCAGAAATAATCACAAATTACATGTATTAAATTAGGCATGAAACTTGATTTTTGGTAGAAAAAAGAGTCCTTTCCAGATTCAACCTTAGAAAGGAACTCTACTAAATTATTATTGATTCAAATCATTATTCTGGTCGTCAGACCCACTATAATCACCCATTAGTTTTTTAAGCCGATCAATTCGTTCATCTAGAGGTGGATGAGTATCAAACATCTTTAAAACAAACGGCGTTTTCCCAGATTTGTTTTTTGGTTCATTAATATAAAGGGCAGCACTCGAAGCATTAGCGTGCTTCATTGGTTGAGAATCATTCTTCAATACAGTCAAGGCATCAATCAGCCCTTGAGGATCACGAGTCAGGTTGACCCCAGAAACATCCGCGAGAGATTCACGTTCCCTGGAAACCGCAAACTGAAGGACTTGGGCAACCGGGACCCCGATGATTCTTACTAGCCAACCACCAAGCCAAATAATTGCTCCAAAAGCAACCATTCCCATGACAAACGCCCATGAGCCTTTAGAATCACTGTCTCGGTCATCCGCAAAGCTCATCCAACTAGCATTTCTCATTAAACCGATTCCCGCGATAATAAGGAATGTTCCGGCTCCAGCAATGAACGACGTCAGTGCAACGGTAATCGAGGAAACTCTAATATCATAGTTTTTAATGTGAGAAATTTCATGGGCAATTACTCCCTCCAACTCCTCACGATTCATCATCTTTCGCAAACCTACGGTAACCGCAACCGCTGCGTGTTTAGGGTCGCGCCCAGTTGCGAACGCATTAGGTGCCTCTTCATTGATCATGTAAACATCAGGCATTGGGACATTAGCCGCCATTGCTAGGTCACTAATAATGTTAAACAGTTGAGGATCATCAGACTCCTGGAGTTTAGTCGCCCCACTTCCTCGCATCAAAATATTAGTTACCCCCATATAGGTAATGACCGCATAGATTGCCGCTGCCGTCAAAAATCCAGCCATGGTATATAGTGCCACTTGCATATCAAACGTTTCTTCGCGCGAAGCAAAAATACACCCGATCAGAAAACCAATGATAGCTACGACCACCACGAAAGCTGCCATTACAAACCAGGTTCTTCTTCTATTTTGAGAAACTTGTTTATTAATGGTTTCCATTGTTCGTCGCTATCTCCTTCTATATTATTAGAACTTCATTTGGGGAACTTCTCGAGCCTTGTCAGGAATTTGTAAGAACTCACGTTGCTTAAAGTTACCTAACTTAGCAACTAAATTACTTGGAAATGATTGGAGCTTGTTGTTTAGTTCCATCACATTAGCATTGTAGTTTTGGCGGGAGAATGAAATCTTATTCTCAGTGTTTGTTAATTCCTCTTGCAAACTAAGAAAGTTTTGGTTTGCCTTTAAATCAGGATAATTTTCGGAAACCGCAAACAAGTGGTTCAAGGTATCTGTCAATTGATTATCAGCCTTAACCTTATCAGCAATACTTGCATTAGGGTCTGAAATCTGGGTTCTCATCTCAGTTACCTTAGCAAGGGTTTCCTTTTCGTGAGTAGCATATCCCTTAACCGTTTCCAACAAGTTTGGTAACAAGTCTGCCCGTCGTTGAAGTTGAACATCAATTTGGCTTTCAGCCTCGTCAACTAAGTTTCGTTGGCGGACCAAGCCGTTATACATCACAATTACCAAGATCACGATAATCGCAATCACTATTAGTGCAATAATCATAGTATTTGTCCTCCATTCATTGTTAGTTCAAATCTAACATAGTGTTGTGTTTAAAAAAAGAATTTTACCTAAAGTTTTTTAAAAAAATACCCTTACTAAACGTTTACACAACGGCATTCTGTTCAGATATAGATTGTATACGTCCTAATTGATTTAAACCTATATGTTGTGTTTCGGTCACTGTGTGATACTATATATTGTGTACTCAAAACGAGAAGGGAGTAAAAAATATGGATGTAATTACAAAAAAACAACAAATAACTCTATCTAACGACTTTATAAATGAAGTAAAACAAACTGTTCAACCACACTGGGGGGAACTTGGTTGGGTCACTTACAAGAGAACCTATGCCCGTTTCCTTGAAGACCAAAACAGAACTGAGGAATGGGACGAAACGGTTAAGCGAGTAGTTGAGGGGAACATTAACCTTGATCCAAGATTACATAGCGACAACGTATCAGATGACGTTTACGAAGAATTGCAAAACGAAGCCCAAGAACTTTTTAAGTTGATTTACGGCTTAGCAGCAACTCCATCAGGAAGAAACCTTTGGATTTCAGGAACTGAATACCAACACAGAAACGGTGACGCCCTAAACAACTGTTGGTTCATCGCAGTTCGCCCACAACCTTATGGTAACAGTCATATCTTACCATCTTATCTTCACCCAGAAGATAAGGCCGTGTCAATGCCTTACTCATTTATGTTTGATCAATTGATGAAGGGCGGCGGTGTTGGTTTTTCAGTAACTAAGGAAAATGTTGCTCAACTTCCAGAAGTTTCTGACATGATTAAGCTTACAGTATTATCAGCTAAAGACAGCAAGTCATATGACGAAGCCATTGCTGCTGGTGCCATTGATCGTGACGAATGGTTAGAAAACCATAACGTTGATGACGTTCGTTACTATCACCTTCCCGATACTCGTGAAGGCTGGGTTCTCGGTAACGCCCACATGATTGATGCCCACTTCTCATCAACTAACCCAGAAGACATTGACGAAGTTGTCCTTGATGTTTCTGATATCCGTGAAAAGGGTGCTAGAATTCATGGGTTTGGTGGTACCGCATCTGGTCCAGCTCCATTGATTGAAATGTTATTCGATATCAACGACGTATTAAACAACGCTGTTGGTCGCAAGCTAACTTCAGTTGATTGTACTGACATGGGTAACATGGTCGGCAAGGCCGTTGTTGCCGGAAACGTTCGTCGTTCTGCCGAGTTGGCTCTTGGTAGTTCTGACGACAAAGACTTCATCACTATGAAGCAAGATAAAGACAAACTCTACCACCACCGTTGGGCATCAAACAACAGTGTTGCAGTAGACTCAGACTTTAAGGATTACGAACCCGTTGCCGACTCAATTCGCCACAATGGTGAACCAGGAATCGTTAACTTGGGCCTTTCAAAGAACTTTGGTCGAATCGTTGATGGCGAACAACCAGGTGTCGATGAAGCCGTTGAAGGAACTAACCCTTGTGGTGAAATTTCATTAAGTAATGGTGAACCATGTAACTTATTTGAGGTTTTCCCATTCGTTGCAAACCAAGAAGGATTTGACTTGAATGAAGCCTTCCGTTTGGGAACTCGTTATACAAAACGGGTTACTTTCAGTGATTATGACTGGGAAGTTTCAAGAAACGCCATCCAAAAGAACCGTCGGATTGGAATCTCAATGTCAGGAGTTCAAGACTGGATCCTTGATGAATTCGGAAACCGAGTAGTTACTGGTTTCCAAAAGGTTACCGAAGAAGATGGTACCGAAGTCAACAAGCCAATCTACGATCAACGAGCAGTTAAGGCTGTTAGCGACCTTTACGACTCAGTTGTAGCATCAGATGTTGAATACTCAAACCAACTTCACTGCAACCCATCAATCAAGCACACAACTGTTAAGCCATCAGGAACCGTTGCTAAATTAGCTGGGGTTTCAGAAGGAATGCACTTCCACTATGCTAAGTACTTAATTCAAAGAATTCGTTTCCAAGATAACGATCCTTTGTTGCCAGCCCTTCAAGCATGTGGTTACCACGTTGAACCAGATGTTTACACTAAGAACACAATGGTTGTTGAATTCCCAATCAAGTCAGCTCACGCAACTGACGATAACTTTGCCTCAGCCGGTAGCGTTTCGATTGCAGAACAATTCGCAACCCAAGCATTTTTACAAACTTACTGGTCAGATAACGCTGTTAGTTGTACCGTTACCTTCCAACCAGAAGAAGGCGACCAAATCGCCCCATTGATGAGACAATACCGTCACATTACTAAGTCAACTTCATTACTTCCATATAGTGGTAGCGACTTCAAACAAGCTCCTAAGGAACCAATTTCTAGTGAACGATACGTTCAAATCAATAACGCCGTGACTGGTAACGTTCAGGAGAAGTTTGCTGAGATGAACAACAACCAAGATGCTAAGAACCTTGAGTTAGTTGATCAATCAGACTGTGCTGGTGGCGCTTGCCCAATTAGATAATTATCATATTTTTAAACTAAATTAAAAGCCTCCTAGTTCGCAAACCAAACGCGAACCAGGAGGTTTTTTTGTTAAACCTGTTCAATTTATATATTAAGAATTTTCAATCGTCTTTATAACTACCTCAAAAGATTGCTTTGCTTCCGGAATAACAGGGAAGCCAACAAATCCATGATTCATATTAAGGTACGTGTGAACTGTGATATTTAAGTTCTTCTCCTTAGCAATGTCCTCAATTTTCTTAGCATCCGCGTATAAGATATCGTGAGTACCAGTAAAGACAGTCATAGGAGGTAGATTATCCAAATCGCCAAATAATGGGCTAACTAATGGGTTTTTAGGCCCCAAATCACCACCGTAGGTAATCCCACTAAAACTTAAAATGTCATTATCAAGCAATGGGTCGTGTGGTTGAATTTCCTTTTTTAATGCGTTTTCCGTTGTTACATCGAACCAAGGGGAGATAAAAATAGCTTGCTTAGGCATTGGGATTTTTTCATCCCTCAATCGTTCCAAAAGAGCTAGCCCCAACCCAGCTCCGGCAGACTCACCCATCAAAATAATTTTGTCAGCGGGAATCTTCTTATCGTTGATCAGATGAAGATAACGGTCCATAACCATTTTATGGGCATCAGTGGCAGTATAAGCTGGTGCTTTTGGGTAAACAGGAAGAACCAACGATATTCCTAATCTGTTAATCAGCTTATTGAAAAAAACAAAGTGCAACGAAAGCGGTTGTGACCAGTACCCACCACCATGTAAGTAGAAAATAACTTCATCACTAGACTTTGTTTCAGGCTCCATGATGAAAGTATCTGAGTACCCATCATATTCTTTTATATTGTACTTACTGCGCACCTTGTCAGGAAGGACGTATGGCTTTTTATTTGCTTCCAAAGCCTTTTGAAAGTTAGCATCAACTCGTCGGTCAGTTAATGGAATTAACTTAAAAATATTTTCCAAAATTATACTAGAAGCACTTCGCTTTTCTTTATGCGCCTTTAGTAATAAAAACAGCACTAAAGCTACTGCTATAACCAAAACAATAATCAGAAAACTCTTCATTGCTGTCCACCTCACCTATTTAGTAGTATCTTTTGATTCACTATTTTTAACATAAAGTACCGACAAAATGAACATTACGACAGCAACGGCTCCCATAGCCATAAACGAAAACTTAATTCCCTGAATGTTTGCAGTTGGAGAAACAACAGTAATAACAGCGGCAAAAGCAGCCGTTCCTAACGCTCCACCAATCGTCCGCAAACAGTTTATAAGTGCGGTCCCATCAGTTATTAACTTTTCGGGGATGCCCTTTAGACCCCAAGTCATAGATGGAGTTAGCAAAGCTGCAACTCCAATACCTTGGAGCACAGTTGCAACGATTACGTAAAGAATCGATGATTTGACTGATACAAAACTAATCATCACTGTGAACGCAACGATTGCGGCACAGCCGACTAACCCAAGAACTCTAATCCCATAGCGATCATAAATATTACCGGCAATTGGACTTAAAAATCCAATAAGCAAAGCAGCAGGCATCATTACTAATCCATAACTCGTTGCTGATCTACCCTGAATTGTTTGAATAAAAATCGGCAAAACAGTAGTTGTTCCGTTTAATATTGCATACAACAGAAAACTAATCAAAACTGACATTGAAAATTCTTTGTTCTTAAATGCCGATACATCCAAAATTGGTGCTTTTAGATGTAATTGTTTCCGATAGAAAATCACAAGAAAAACCAACCCTACTATAATACTACCGCCGGTTTGAATGCTAAGTACCGGGAATGTTCCAATATTACCGAGACCGTAAAGAATACCTGAAAAAGCAATCGCCGCAAAAATAACAGAGGCCAAATCAAACGAGCTTTCTTCTCTATCAATAATATTAGCTAAGAAAATAAATCCAGCAATCAAATCAATAGCACAGAAAGCTAAGACAACGTAAAAAATTAGTCGCCAACCACCGAAGTCAATCAAAACTCCTGCTAAAAATGGCGCAATAACTGGAGTTAACCCGACAGCTAATCCGTATAATCCCATTCCATATCCCTTTTTATTTTCAGGGAAAATTTTCAAAATAATAACTTGAGTAAGGGCGAGTACAAGTCCGTTACCAGCACCTTGTAATATTCTACCAAGTAAAAGTAGAACGTAAGATGGCGCAAGGGCCCCAATCAATGTCCCAACAGTAAAAATTCCAGTTCCAATCAAGAAAACAGGTTTGGTTGGAAACCGCTTTATTATATATGCCGTTACCAAAATCATAATTCCACTGACCAACGCATATAGACTGGTTACCCACTGAGCCATTCCGGCTGAAATGTGGAAGTCGCGCATAATCGCAGGAATCCCGGTACTCAGCGCCGTTACCATTACGGTCGATACAATCGACATGAACATAACGGTTAAAAAGATTCCCTTGTTTCTTTTTGTTAAAGATTTCATTCCTAACCACCTTAATGTAATTTTTCGTTTTATTAACAACATAATTAATCGATCAAATAAAGTAATTAGCTTTATTAATAATAAAACCATCCTAGTTTTAACAAAGGATGGATTATAAATACAAACTACTTCAATTATCGGAACCAATTGTAACTCAATTTTAGTAATAGTGACATGTGAAAAGTGATACGGTTTGCACAGTTATCTCCCTTTAGCCTCACTATACCTCACAACTTCCATATTGCCATGACGATATGTTGCCATATATACATCCCTAATCGTTGAGACCCCAGCATCGTTTAACTCATTCATTAACCACTCTTCATCCTCATCCATTATTTCAAGGACGTCGTAGTCAATCTGGCCATCAACAATTACCGGATAACGAATACTGCCATCACCCCGTTTTAATACCGTTAGGCTTCCGTTCTGTTCAACAATTGCCCGCTTAACATCGGTCAGCTCATACACCCCCGCGGTTCTCAACTTGAAGTCAACTTCCTTAGCAGACAAATTGGCCCGCAGACAGTTTTCAACCAAAATCCGACCGTTTTTAACAATCGTTATCGGTTCTCCATCGACAAACTTACCAAACCAGTGAAGGTGGATTTTTGCGTACCTAGTAACCAAAATCAGTAACGACCATATCAGCATTACCACAATAAACTGAGCTATTGTAATCGCCGGATTGTACAAAACACCGCCAATAATGCCACCTAAAACATAGTTTTGAAGCTGGTCCAAAGCTGAAGTTGGCGCAAGATTACCCTTCCCAGAAAGGTTGATCAGAACCGTAATAAACAGGAAACCAATAACCAGCTTAATTGCAATATCATAATAACTAAACATCTAATCTACCCCCTGAATCTTGACGTTTACCTTATAGAGTTTAAGTTTTTCGAGTACAAATTCCGTCCCGTCATTATTGTAGTCGATCCGATAGTAACCACTTGGTGTCTTAGCAATTAAATTGTTGCCAGTTGTCGTAGAATTAACGCTAATTTCTTTTGGCGTAGTTTCCAGTTTCCGAGCAACTTGCTTAATGGTTTGCGTTATCTGACCAGTCTGTTGCTCACTACTTTTAATGTTCAAATAGTCGTTGTACTGAATTGCCAGTACTAGTAGCAGTAACGTTACAAAGATAACCCCAAGGTCCTTGTACTTGATTTCAAACCGATTTCGAAAGTACAAACCGAAGAAAATAATCGTGGCTAGAATCAACCCACTAATTACAATCAGTCGAACGTACTGCCACATATCCTGAGAGTTACTCAAGTAATCATATGTATAAAAAGTCATAGTTCATCCCCCATTTAATAAAAAACACCAGATTAGTATAAAACTAATTAGGTGTCTTTGCTAGCTTTATTCAAATTCTTCGTACTCATTTGGATCTTGGCCATCGACCCGACCATTAGGTTTAGTAAGGCTATTAATTTTATCCATTTCATCTGCTGTCAAACTAAAATCAAATGTGTCCAAATTCAGCCGTTGATGTTCAAGACTAGATGACTTTGGAATTGGAATAATTCCCCGCTGCTCATGCCAGCGTAAGATAATTTGACCAACATTCTTGCCATACTTATCGGCCAGCTCCTTAATAACAGGTTCTTTTAGGGCCGCACTTCCTCGACCTAGTGGACTCCAAGCCTCAGTCACCACACCCCGGTTGGCATCTTCTTCAACAATCCGTTGGTTATTCCAGTACGGGTGTATCTCAACCTGGTTAACTGATGGAGCAACCCCAGTTTCTTTGATCAACCGGTCCAGGTGTTCTGGTTCAAAATTCGAAACCCCAATTGACCGAATCAAACCCCGTTTTTGAGCATCGATCATTGCTTGGAATGCTTCCACATAGTGGTCACGCTTTGGTAAAGGCCAATGAATCAAGAACAAATCTAAATAATCTAGCCCCAAGCGGTAAATTGACTCCTGAATTGCCCGAGTAGCATCATCATATCGATGATACTTACCTGGTAGTTTAGAAGTAATAAACAAATCAGCTCGGTTGACCCCTGACCGTTTAATTGCCCGACCGACAACTCCCTCATTATCATAGTTCGTAGCGGTATCAATTGCTGTGTAACCATCTTTAATGGCCGCAACAATCTGGTTCAGGCCTTCACCCCCACGCATTTGATAGGTTCCAAGGCCAATAGCAGGCATTAAAATACCATCATTTAACGTCACGTTAGGAATATTCTTTTCTTGCATGATTATCCTCCCTACAAAGTTCTTGCCATAATTGTAACGCGATTTTGAAGCAAACAAAAATCCCCAACCAACTAAATAGTTGATTGGGAACTTTAATTTTAAATAGTGATTATATTACTTGTTTGTTCCTTCTTCTTCAATCTCTTCAAGTGAGCGACCACGAGTTTCTGGAACACAGAATTTCGTGAATACAACACCGAGGACACAGATAATACCGAAGATAGCGAACACTGCTTCTTGTGACATTGATGCAGTCATGATTGGGAATAGTAAACCAACCAAGAATGAACCGATCCAGTTGAATGATGAAGCTAAACCTGATGCGCGACCACGGATGGCCAATGGGAAGACTTCACCAACGATAACCCAAGTAAGTGGTGCCCATGTGAATGAGTAAAAGGCAACGTAGATACAAAGGAATACAACGATCATCATTGGGTTCGTGTTTGGAATTAACATGTTGATGATAGCTGGGAGGATAAATGAAAGACCCATGACAGTACCACCAAGCATAATAAGTGTCCGTCGGTTAAACTTATCAGCAATTGCAATATAAACAAGTGAACCGATAACTAGGATAACCCCTTGAATGATTGGCCACATAAGTGCTGAACTTGCAGCATTACCAGTAGCTTTTTCAACGATCAATGGGATGTAGTAGAAGATGGCGTTAGCACCTTGGAATTGCTGGAAGGCAGCAACTCCGATACCAGCAATAACTAAGTAACGATACTTTCCACTGAAGAGGGTTCCCCATGAGGTTGAAGTAGCAGCCTTAGTTTCGTCTTGAGCAGTGGCCTTAATATCAGCCATTTCTTGATCAATTTCGTTATCATCTTTACGGATGTAAGTAAGAACTTTACGAGCTTCGTCTTCCTTACCGCTCTTAACTAAGAAACGAGGTGATTCTGGAAGTTTAGCAACTCCAACGTAGAGAATCAAAGCAGGAATAGCAGCTAAACCAAGCATCAATCTCCATGCCCAGTGTTCTGGCAAGTCCTTCAATAAGAAGTCAACGATGTATGAAAGCAACATTCCAGAAACGATCATCGTTTGGTTAAGACCAGATAACTGCCCACGTAGTTTTGCAGGAGCCATTTCTGACATGTATGCAGGAACCAATGCTGATGCAGCACCAACGGCAGTTCCTAAGAAAATCCGGACGATAATCAAGTAGATTGAACCATTATGAGGTGAAACCCCTGAAAGAACTGATCCAATCATGAAAATAATAGCAGAAATCAAAATCATCTTACGACGACCTAACTTATCAGAAAGCTGACCAGCTAGGGCTCCACCAAAGATAGCACCGAACATAACGGCTGATGTGATCCAACCAACTACTCCAGCACTGTTTTGCAAACTCCAATCAATCTGAAGGAATGGCAAGGCACCGGTCATAACACCAATATCGTAACCAAAGAGAATTCCACCGAATGATCCAAAGAAGTATATGAATCCACTAGGAATCTTTTTTTCTTTTTCCATAAATAATTTCTCCTAATCAACTAATTAATCTAAAAAACTAAGTTCTCCAACTTAACTTTAAAATATTACGGCCATAATATTTTTATACCAAACAATTAACATAAATGTAAGCGATTTTATTTTTCTCCAAAAAAATATAGGTAACGCTTACACTTTATGTTAATTATATTACCCTATTTGTACGTATAAATCAACAACAAATATTATTATCTGATAAATTGCCCATTTTAAAGCTTTTTGGTCCTCTTTTACCCAATATTTTGGAGCTAAAAGCTAAATTCTTTCCATTAATAACCTCCAAAATTCAAAATAATTCAAAAGTAAAAGTGATTGTTAAAAAGTAAAAATAGGTACCTAGGTTTATACTCGAATCTTGATTCTATCAGTAACTAAACAAAAAATTTATCACAAACAAATGTCTCAACATCAGCTTACTTTCCATATAAATATGAAAAACGGGCAAGACTTACGTCTCACCCGTTTTCAATTGTAGTAGATTATAAAATTCAGATTAGATAGGTTATTACAGGTTCCTATTAGTAATTAATGTGAGTCAACTTTGCCTTCTTTACAGCTTCAATATCTTTAGTACCAGCAAGTTGCATATCGATCAACAATTCGTGGTTAAGAGCCTCAAATACTGATTGAACTCCTTGAGCACCACCAAGAGCCAAGCCATAAATTACTGGACGACCCATAGCAACAAGGTCAGCTCCACTAGCTAGAGCCTTAAATACATGTGAACCACGACGAACACCACTATCAAAGATAACTGGAACGCGGTGATCAACAGCCTTAGCAATATCAGCCAAAGTATCAAATGCTGCGGGGCCACCATTCAATTGACGACCACCATGATTTGAAACGTAGATTCCGCTTGCACCAGCTCCGATAGCTAACAATGCATCCTCAGGGGTTTGAATTCCCTTAACGATAACTGGTAACTTTGTGTAATCAGCAATTCTACGAACATCATCTGGGCTGATCTTTTGGGCAGCTGAAGCATAAATTTCTTCAATTCCTTTGCCCTTACCATCGCCTTCTGAGAACTTAGTTAAGTTAGCCATTGGAATTGGGAACTGGAAGTTATTGATAATATCCTCTTCACGGTAACCATCAACAGTTGCATCAACAGTTAAAATAATTGCCTTTACTCCAGCTTTAACGGCTTCATCAAGAAGGCTTTCGTTAAAGTCCCAATCCTTACTCATGTAAAGTTGGAAGAATTGAGGTGCACCGTTTCCAGCAGCTGCTGTTTCAGTAATTGATGTTGATGAGTAGGTACTTTGAGCCATCAAACCACCAACTTTGGCAACACCCTCAGCAGTTGCAGCTTCACCACGCGAATGAGCCAAACCTTGAGCTGCAGTTGGGGCCATCATGATTGGTGTCTTCAAATGCAAACCAAAAACATCAGTTTCCGTTGAAGGATTTTCCATATCTGTTAGAGCTCGAGGAACGATTTGAGCATGGTTAAATGCCTTAGTGTTTTCCTGCAACGTCCACTCATCTTCAGAACCACCAACGATGTAACCAAAACCACCAGTTGGGATGATCTTCTTTGCTTCTGCTTCCAATGAAGGCAAGTTCAAGATGTTTAATTTTTCTTCGCGATCACTTTGTTCGTATCCATTTACTACAGTCATAGTTATTATCTCCTCTAATATTGTTTTATAAGTTTTTATCGGGCAACATCATTGCTAAAATGAATCAACAGACCCGGATTTCCATATGTAATTCCATGCTCGCCATCTCCTGTTACTTTTTTAAGCACATGTATAAGATAGTTCAACTTTCCAAAGTTGTCAACACTTATTAAAAATAAGTGGAATTATTTTTTTAATTTCAACAAAAAAAGCCCAACCACAAGGCTGAGCTAATCCGCTTAACTATTTTATAATTGCTTGTTTTGCCTGCTGAACCGAAACATCGTCAATTATTTCCTGCAGGTTGATTTTCGCCATTTTGGCTTCTGCAGTATTCTGAATCTCCTCATAGTAATGAACTAACACTTCTGGAATTATTGAACCAACCGGACAGTTAGCGTTAGTGTGTTCATCGACGTTAAGTAATTCTTGGTCACCCGAGACCGCAAAGTAAACATCTAACAAACTAATATCCTTTGGATCCTTTGCAAGTGATGGCGTTGCTGCTCCCGGAATGGCATTAAGTAATCCCGCCTTTTTTAAACTACTCATCATTCTCCGAACGAGGCTTGGCGATGTGTTAATGCTTTCGGCAATTGTCGTACTCTTTATTTCAGTCTTATTTTCATTTATCGCAATGTACGCCAAGATATGCGTTGCATCGCTTAGTTTTGTATTTGCCATAAAAACGCCTCCGTTTAATCTGTTACTTATTATAATACAAGTCCTAAAAAATGCAATCTAAGGTTGTAAACCAGTATATCGTTTAATTGACAGCGGTTACAGGTATAGTAACATTGAAGATAGCAAAGCTTAGGAGGCTAGAAATATGAAACCATCAATTGAGTGGCTTGATGATCCAGAAACCTTTAGAGTCGGGGTAATTCCGGCCCATAGTGATCATCATTTCTATCGTAATTACACAGATTTTCAGAATGGCAGATCAAAATTTGTTCAAAGTTTAAACGGCAACTGGAGATTTAAGTTTGCGAAAGACCCAAGCAAACGACCGGTAGGCTTTTTCAAGTCTGACTATGACTATTCTGATTTTGATACCATCAAAGTACCTTCACATATTGAATTGAATAATTACGGCCAGATTCAATATATTAACACCCTATATCCGTGGGAAGGTCGCCAGTATCGCCGACCCGCCTATGTTCCTGACGAATCTAATCCCCAACACGGTATGTTTAGTACTGCTCCCGATAATACAGTTGGTGCATATATCAGGGAATTCGAAGTCGATCCTGAACTAAAGGGAAATCAGATTGTCGTTCGGTTTGAAGGCGTTGAACGGGCGATGTTCCTCTGGCTAAACGGCCACTTTCTTGGTTACTGTGAAGATAGCTTCACTCCTTCTGAATATGACCTTACTCCATACTTAGTTGACGGAACAAACAAATTGGCCGTAGAGGTTTTCAAACACAGTACCGCGTCCTTTCTCGAAGACCAAGATATGTTTAGGTTCTCCGGTATCTTCCGAAATGTCTCTCTCGTTGCCAAACCAAAGGGCCACATTGAAGACCTTCATATTATTCCAACCCTTAGTGATGATTTGACAACTGGAAACCTAAAAGTGATAACTAAAGTTTCCGATTTGCCAGAAAATGCGGCAACGATCGAATTATCCGTGATTTCATCTAATGGTCGGCGAATTGCAGAAGATTCAGCTACTTTAGCCACAACCAATGAATTCGAATTTAATAACCTTAAAAATAT
Source organism: Lentilactobacillus sp. Marseille-Q4993 (assembly GCF_951230165.1). Classification (GTDB taxonomy): domain Bacteria; phylum Bacillota; class Bacilli; order Lactobacillales; family Lactobacillaceae; genus Lentilactobacillus. The sequence continues at coordinate 38,463 of NZ_CATNVB010000016.1, read as the reverse complement.
CCATCCTTGGAACCACAAGGGCCATTACCTATATAATTTAATGATTACAGTTTTAACTAATGATGATAATCTAATTGAGATGGTTCCGTACCAGTTTGGATTCAGAAAGATTGAAGTTAAAGATAAAGTTATCCTTCTTAATAACGAACGGCTCCGCTTAAATGGAGTTAACCGTCACGAGTGGAGTGCAACTAATGGCCGAGCAATTACAATGGCGGACATGCTTGCTGACATTAAAACGTTCAAAAAGAATAATATTAACGCCGTCAGAACATGTCACTACCCAGACCAGATTTCTTGGTATTATCTATGTGACCAAAACGGAATCTACATGATGGCAGAAAACAACCTTGAATCTCACGGTTCTTGGCAAAAAATGGGAGCTGTCGAACCATCGTACAACGTTCCCGGATCGTCTAAACACTGGTTAGGAGCCGTTCTTGACCGAGCTAAGAATAACTATGAAACATTTAAAAACCACACCAGTATCCTCTTCTGGTCACTTGGAAACGAGTCATACGCAGGTGACGATATCAAGGCCATGAATGACTATTATAAAGAGCAGGATCCATACCGACTGACCCATTACGAAGGAGTTTGTCGCAATAGAAAGTACGAGGACACTATCTCCGACGTTGAAAGTATGATGTACTTCCCACCAAAGGACGTAGCTAATTACCTGGAGAACAATCCTAAGAAACCATTTCTCAGCTGTGAGTTTATGCATGACATGGGCAATTCAATGGGCGGTTTAAACAGCTACATGCAGCTATACGATAAGTATCAGGGTTACAGCGGTGGGTTCATTTGGGACTACATCGACCAAGCCATTCAAGTAACTGACCCGGTAACCGGAAACCAAGTTATCCGTTACGGTGGTGACTTTGATGAACGGCATTCAGACTACGAGTTCTCAGGTGATGGAATCATGTTTGCCGACCGAACTGAAAAACCAGCAATGCAGGAGGTTAAATACTACTATGGAAAATACTCAGACTAAGTTGAACCTCGTTTTTGGCGACGGTAGTCTTGGCGCCAAGGGTGACCACTTCTCATACATTTTCAGCTACGAAAAGGGCGGTATCGAATCATTGCTTATCGATGGCAAAGAATGGATATACCGAGCACCTAAACCAACCTTCTGGCGAGCCACTACAGATAATGATCGTGGTAACCACTTTAGCGAAAAATCGGCAATGTGGCTAGGAACCGATATGTTCATCAAACTAACTGATTTTTCAGTTTCAGTCGATGGCCAACAAATCACCAAACCAATTGCCCCAGAAAATAATAAGTACTCAGATTCAGAAACCGCAAACCAGGTTACCATCAGTTACCAGTTTGAAACTAACACCATCCCCACAACAACCACTAGTGTTAGCTATACCGTTAATTCAAAGGGCGAGATAACCATAGCCGTTGATTACAATGGCCAAAATGGCCTGCCAGAACTACCAGTATTTGGCTTGCGTTTCATCATGCCAACAGCCGCAAAATCATTTGACTATGATGGGCTATCTGGCGAAACCTACCCTGATCGGATAGATGGCGGTATCCCAGGCGTTTATCACGTGACTGGATTGCCAGTTACTCCTTATATGGTGCCCCAGGACTGTGGTATGCACATGAATACTAACGAGGTAACAATTACCAGAAACTCAACGCAGAATAACGCTGATCCTGATGATAATGAGTTCAAATTAACCTTCAAAGCTAACGACAAACCATTCGCCTTTAGTTGCTTGCCATACACAGCGGAGGAGCTCGAAAACGCTACTCACATTGAAGAATTGCCACCAGCAAGAAGAACGGTATTAAGTGTGTTTGGAGCTGTTCGTGGTGTTGGCGGAATTGATAGTTGGGGAGCTGATGTGGAGGATAAGTACCATATCTCTGCTGAGAAGAATATCCATTTTGACTTTAAAGTAGTACCAATTGAATAATTTCCGGAAACTATTCACAAAAAACTGAAAAATGTAGCGTGTCTGGGAATGGGAGTATCAGGATATACTTTCATCTTCCCAACCACGCTCTTTTTTTATTCAGTTTGACTAACATTCCAAATGGATGCACAATTAGTAAGCATAAATTTGGTACCGAAAGGACAATCAACATAGCAAGATATAACTTTTTAAATCCATTTACACTTGAAAGAAAGGGAATTACCCTTAAAAACCGTATCGTTATTCCCCCAATGACCGAAAGAATGGCAATGGAAGACGGTACCGTTTCTCGTGACGAACTGGCATACTACCAACAATGCGCTGGTCAGGCTGGTATGTTTATCAGTGCAGTCGCTAACGTTAACCCCCTTGGTAAGGGATTCGAAGGAGAACTTAGCATTGATGACGATAAGTTCATCCCAAGATTATCAGAATTAGCTGCAACAATGAAAACTGGTGGTTCAAAGGCCATCATCCAAATATTTAGCGCGGGAAGAATGTCCGCAAGTTCAATTTTACGTGGTAAGGAACCTGTCAGTGCTAGTGCGGTTGCTCCGCTTAGAATGGGAGCTGAAACCCCAAGAGCTTTAACCGAAATGGAAATCATTCAAACCATCAATGATTTTGGTGAAGCAACCAGAAGAGCAATTGAAGCTGGCTTTGACGGAGTTGAAATCCACGGTGCCAATACCTATCTCATCCAACAATTCTTCTCACCTCACTCAAACAGAAGAACTGATGACTGGGGTGGTTCAATCGAAAACCGATTGCGGTTTCCAATGGCGGTTATCGATAAGGTCCAAGCTGCCGTTGATAAATACGCCAGTGAACCATTTATTGTCGGCTATCGTTTGTCACCAGAAGAATTAGAGGAACCAGGAATCACCCTCGACGATACGATGCAGTTAGTTGATGCCCTCAAACAGAAACCTTTAGATTATCTGCACGTTTCTCAAAGCAACGTTTGGCGGACTTCAATTCGTGACAAACAGGATGACCGGATTGTTAACGAGCTCATCAAGGACCGGGTTGACGGTGCGTTTCCAATTATTGTCGTTGGTTCACTTTCCACCCCAGATCAAGTCAAAAAAGCCGCTGATGATTACGACTTACTAGCAATTGGCCACGAAATGATTCGCGAACCAAAATGGGTGTCAAAAGTCGCATCTGGTAACGAAGGCTCAATTCGGTATTCAATCAATGTCAACGAGCTAGATGAGCTAAACATTCAACCTAGCTTCCTAGAAATGATTGAAATGGTATCAGGCGGTCCTAAGGGAGTTCCACTAACTGGCAAATGATTATCATAACAATAAATAAACCGAGACGGGCAATCCATTTGGAGAACCCGTTTCGGTTTTTAATTACTGCTACCTTTTAATCTTCCAGTCAGTCGCAAAAAGATGCGATACACTTCGTCTCCAGCAATACTACCAATCGTCAAACCTAATAGGTTTGCGATTACTCCAACAAACGTGGTTACAGCCAGAGTCGACTGGCCAATTCCAAGTTGGCTCAACCCAACAAACATGGTGATGCCGGGGACCAACGCTACCAGCGATGGAATAAAGAAAATCGTCATCGGGGCTTTATACCGTTTGGCAAAATACTGTGAGATCAAAGTCAACATGCCGACACTGATTAAAGTATTGAGGAGACTACTATGAGCTAAATAGGTTACCCAGACGTAAACTAACCAGGTAATTGCGCCCGCAATGCTAACTGGCACAAATAGTCTTCGCGAAACGTTGATAATATAAGCAAACGAAACTGAACAAATTGCACTACCGATAATCTGAGCAATAAATGAAACGGAAACCACATTAATTTCTCCGGATGCATGTAATCCAAACGGTAACACCTGAACTAAGGTGATTCCAAGGGAGATTGAAATTAAAGTCGTGAGACTCTCAAGGATCATTACCGGCCCAGAAATAAAGTAATCATCAAATGTATCGTGGACTCCGTTGGTTAGCCCAATTCCTGGAACCATTGGAATAATTGCTGCAGTATATAGTAAAGTTGGATCATACTTAAATACCGTGCAGAAAACCGTGGCCATTAAACCACCAATAAAAGCAGCCAGAAATTCCGGTAAAAATTTATTATTTAAGTACCGCTTAAAAAACGGATATGACTGACTTGTCACCAAACCAATAATTGCAGCTAACCCACATTCAACGGCGTCCCCATTTAGAATCAAAGTAATACTAGCGCTAAGCAGACTATAGGCTAACCAAGAAAATTGCTTTGGAGTTTTCTCGATCAATACGTGGTTGATTTCAGTAAGTAGCTCTTGGATAGTGACTTTTTGATCCGCATAATCTCGGGATAATTGATTGAGTTTTGCTACCTTGTCTAGATTAAAATCCCGATCAATAATCTGGGTAAAATCAACGTCACGGCCACCATTCCTAAAAAAGATAGAATTAATCGTTACATACACATAAGTGGCATCCTTTTCATCTGCCGTTAGAAAATTAGAATTATTGATAATTCGGTTCATCGTGTCCTCAGCTCGCTTGACTTCGGAGCCGAATTCGATTAGGCCTTTACCCATTGCCAAGACAGCAGCAACTAAGACTTGTTTTTCAATTGGCATACCGCTTGAATGGCTAATTTCCATGACGGTTGTTCCTCCCCGTAATTTGAATATTCTTCATCCAATTTTACGGCAGTCAGTTAGATTATTAAAGTTATTTCTGAATACAAAAAGCGGAAACCAATTTCATCAACTGGTTTCCGTTTTTTAAACTAACAACATTATTACTTCTTCAAGGTCATCACTTCATCACCGTGAACAACCTCTGTCTTATCCTTAACATCAATGCTACTAAATTCATCAGCATTATTAATAACAACTAACACAGTGTCATCAAGCCCGGCCTTTTCAATAGCTGGAGCCCAGAACTCAAGGAGCTCATCGCCCTTCTTAACTTTCTGACCCTGAGCAACCCGTGAGGTAAACCCAGTTCCATGCATGGTAACGGTATTAATACCAATGTGAATAAGGGTCTGAACACCATCATCAGATTTTAACCCGATTGCATGCCGTGTTGGGAACATAGCAGCAACCGTAGCATCAAATGGTGCGTATACTTTACCATCAGTTGGCTTGATTGCAAATCCCTTACCCATTTGGCCAGATGCAAACCGCTCGTCTGAAACTGACGATAAATCAACCAAGGTACCATCGATTGGCGCAGCATAACTGATCTCCTTACCATCATTAACAGCAGCTGGAGTTTCTGAATCATCGCTATCGATATGTTGACCCCAAGTCTTTTCAAGTTCATCAACAATTTCAGCATGTTCCTTTTCATCCAAAGTGACTTTCTTCGCAAAAATCAGTGATGCAATCAAGAACATAACGGCTGGAATTCCAAACATCATTAGTTTGAATGATACTTGACCACCGGTGGTAATGTCACTTGCTGATGCGCCAGCAGTCATTCCGGCAATAACGGCAGTGATTCCAACAACCCCGTTTGATACGGCTCCACCAAGCTTATCTAGCAATGGTCGAACTGATAGAGTCAATGATTCGTCCCGGTGTCCCAATTTTAACTGCCCATACTCAACTGAGTCGGTAAGAATCATAAGAACAACCAAGAAAATCAGTGGTTGTGGGATGTAGAATAATACGGCTGAGAAGAGAACCATGAACAGTGACTTGCCAGAAAATGCGAATAGTAGCAATGCCACAAACATGACTGAAATTGCCAAGAAGAACACGTTTTTCCGCTTGAACTTCTTTGCCAAAGAAGGGAACAACAGAACTGAAATAACACCAATAACGGCGTTCAAAGAGGCAAGAATACTGAACTCAGTTGGTTTTCCTAATATATACGTAAAGTAGTACAACTCAAGTGAGTTAGTAATAGCCATTCCAGTGGTGTAGATTCCGTATGTTAGTGATAACCACATCAACTGATCATTGTGGATTAGAACTCCGATAACGCCCCTAAAGGTCGTCTTTTCCTTGTTCTGACGTAATTCAGAATCAATTTCCTTCGTCCCAAAAGCAACAACCATTGCTGAGATCCAAGCAATCAAGGCGATAATAATTGCAAACATCAACCAACCATGTTTGTCACCTTGGTTATGGTTAGAGTTAACCGAGAAGAACAGAACCAGTGGCATAACAATAACCCCGACAATGTTCTGCCCGATATTAGAACCAACCCGCGCAAACGTCGCAATCTTTTCCCGTTCAGTCGAATCAAATGACAAAGCAGGAATCATTGACCAAAATCCAATATCCTTGAACGAATAAAAAATATCCATTGTGATATATAAAATGGCAAATAAGATTAAATAAAGCCAAGGATTAGAGGTATTCAAACCACCAAGATCGGTAAACAGAATCGCTAGGATAATTGAACCTAGGGTCCCACCAAAGACGATCCATGGTTTAAAGTGCCCCCACTTTGTATCCGTATTATCGATTGTATTACCAATAAATGGATCGATAACTAATTCAACAATTCGTAACGCCGTCATAATCAGTGTTATGTAACCAATCATCTTGGCATTTGTTCCACCACTACTTTTGTCGAACAAATGAGAAGTGATAAACACGATAAAATACGTCGACAACGTTGCGTAAAACATATCGTGACCAAAGGCACCAAATGTATATGATAGCCTTGAGGTCAGCTTATGCGTTTTTGTCCCCATACTGACATCTCCCTAAAATAATATAAATAATTGCACACAATTACAGTAACCGCTTTCATATAAAAAGGCAATCAAAAAGCCTTCTTATTACTAAAAGTTTACTGAAGATTTTGTAAACAACACTTATATTATAGTAACGTATTTTCATTTAGATGCCAAACACCAGCTACTACCGCCTTCTGTGTTTGACAAAAGTCATAAAGTGAAGGATACATGCTAACAAAATAAAGAAAATTAGGGCAAACGAAATGTAGACCGTAAAAAAGTCAGTCTTTGGTAATAATCCTAACCCCAGTTGAATCAGCATCGTTATCAACGCCATCACACAAATCATTACAAATAGCTCAATGTATCTCTTCATCGTACTGTCATCTCTCTTCTTAACGTTATTTAGTTTGTTCCCGTACTTCTCACAAATTCGTTTCTTCTTAGCAGGGAGCTCCTTCATTCCATAAGTTCCTGGAACCACAAACTCGCCTATTTTGATAACCCCCGCTGCAGTCATTACCTTATCGATGGTTCTAAACGTTTGATCCGTTACTCCAGTGACAAAATTTTCAAATTCACCAGTGTAACAATTCGTAAAACTAAGATAGTGCTTGTCTTTGAACCGATCAGGATGAGTTCCTCCCGTATGGTCAAACCGCACCAGCCGTTGTCTCATACAGTCAAAAAAGTCCTTCATTTGGCCGGCAAGATTTCCCCAGTATGTTGGGGCACCGATTACCCAAACATCGCTTTCGAGCATCTTCTGTTCTAACTTATCTAAAACTGGATCCTGCTTGCCGAATATATCTGGTTTAAAATCATAGTTTTCAAGGTAGACTACTTCATATGTATTGGGTTGCTGCACATGACTCATTAGTTCATTCATCGTCATCGCTGTCACCCCAGTATCAAGATGCGAACCTAAAATTCCTAGTATCTTCATTCTGTTCCCCCCCTAGTAAACCAAGTGTTACCTTTAATTGTAACCAAATAATTGCTAAAAACAAACTGATAAACGACACTAAAAAAACCAGGCCTCATTTTCATAAAATCATGAAAACAAAACCTGGTTCAAATAAAACTAATTATTCTGAATCTTTATCTTTCAACTTATCGTCAATTGGGTAGGTCAATCTAATAAAACTACTTACCACGATTGGAATTAAGATTACCAAGAACACTAACCCAACGATAACGCCAATTGCTACCTGAATTAAGGTTAGAACACCGGATGGAATCAAGGCGGCAAATGTCCCTCCAAGGATAATGGCGGCAGAAATCACCACTGTACCAATGATGGCGGCTGCCTTTGTCAATCGCCTACTTGGAATATCATATGCAACTCCAAGTTCACGATACTTAGTCATCAAGAAGATACTATAATCGACTCCCAATGCAATCAGCATGACAAACGTGAAGAACGGTGTGTTCCACGTTAATAAATCATGACCTAAGAACTGGGCGCTAATAAACTTAGTGATGGCTAGGGCACTAAAGTAAGAAACCACCAACGTGCCAATAATATAAAGCGGTTGAAGAACTGACATCGTCATCAACATCAACGCAGCCGTGATACCAATCAACATAATGACTGCCGTTCTCAGGAAGTCTTGGTTTGCGGTTTCCTTTATGTCGGAAATAGTAGCGGTTTGGCCACCAACGGCAACCTCAGCCTTATTAAGAGATGTCCCTTTGATAACTGCCTTAACTTGATCATTAAGCTCATCAACTCGTTTCATTGATTGCTTAGAATTTGGATCAGTATTTAGAACTACAGTTAACTTAGCAATCTTCTTGTCTGAAGATAGATAAGCGTTAGTTGCACCTGAGAAGGTCCCACTTTTCAAAACACTATCCTGAATATAGAAGGTATTAGCGGCAGCGGACTTTTGCAAACCAGCAAGGTACTCTGAGGCTCCCTTAATTCCCTTCTCAATCTGAAGTAGTCCAGCACTGGCTTGCTTTAATGAAGCCTGAACTGTCTTTAGTTGATTACCAACAACTTGAGTGTTGGTACCAATAGTTTGCGTTTCGCTGGCAACGGTCTGTAGAGTTGAGCTAACCTCGCTCATTTGTGACTGCTGCTTAGCCATTGCACTACTCATAATTTGCTGTTGGGTAGCATTCAGCGGATGGCCTGCTTGAGACATTGCTGACTGAATTGAGGCAACCTCGCTCTGAGCAGATGATGATGCTTGTTTAGCTTGAAGCTGTTGCAAGTCGCTACCAATCGTTTTGGCACTGGTTCCAATTGCTTTCAAGCTCGACTTATCAAACTTTGTTTGCGAACTTTGTTTGCGAATGGTTTTCAGTCCCTTTTGGACCGTTTTCATCTTTGAATTAAGGATCTTCAATTGATCGTTAACGTAAAGCTGACTGATTTGCTCACCACCTGGTTGGGTAACAGAAGCGACCGTCTTAACCCCAGGCTCCTTTTGGAGTTGCTTCGTAACGTTATCGATTGTTTTTAAATCAGCCTCATTATCAAGCTTATGGTTAGCTCTAATGTAGACCGTAGTTGGCTCCGCCATTCCCTTTGAGAAATGGTTTTGAATAACCTGATACCCTTGTTTTGATGGCAAACTGTTAGCAAGCTCCGTTGTGTCATCGTAGTTCAGCTTATTACCATTATAAGTTGCTAAGAACGGTACGGTCAGAATCAAAGCAATAATAATGGCAATAATTGGGTGGGCGGCTGAGTGTTTGGATAGGAATCGCCAAATTATACTTTCCCTAGTCTTAACTCTGTTTTGACTTGGCCAAAACAGCATCTTGCCAAAAGTAGCCATAAAAAACGGATTCATTGTCAACAACACTAGCAATAGGACTAGCACTCCAATAGCCACTCCAAATGCTGACTGGTAAATCGAAAACTTAGCAAGCCCTAAAGCTGCAAACCCAATCAAAACAGAAATGCCACTGTGACGAATTGTCTTTCCGGCAACCTTCATTGAATGGGCAGTAGCTTCCTCGCTACTCATCCCTTCCTTTAAATCGCCTTTAAACTGGTTATAGAGCAGAATGTTATAGTCCGTTCCGATTCCAAACAGAACCACGACCATAAATACCTGCGTAAAATTAGAAATAGTTAGTCCAAACTTATCAGCTAAGTTCATCGTGATACTTAGCGAAATCAGAAATGATGTTCCCACCGTTAATAGGGAAATCAACGGAACAATTGGTGAGGCAAACACGATAATCAACACAATCAGAATAAAGATGATCGCAATTGCTTCTGTCTTCTTGACCCCTTCCTCAGTCGCTACTCGGAAATCATCATTGAGGATATCACTACCGGTAACATAAGTTTTTACCCCAGCAGTTTTAACCAACCCTTTTAGCTGGTTATTCATCGCCTGTACTGATTTCTTCTTGGAAACGTTCAGTTGAACCAACTGAGTTGATTTGTCCTTAGAAATCAGTTGCTTTTCGGTCATAGCACTATCTTCGGGAGCAGTGATTTTTTTAATATCATACTTAGCTTTGTTCTGCTTAAGGTCCCGAATGGTTGCCTCGATGTTTTCCTTTTGGTATTCGGAAAGTTTGTGGTTTCCGTTGTTAAACACCACGACTACTTGGCGGGTATCACTGATACCGTGACCCCAATCTTTGTCCATCGTCTTAGCAACTTCACTTTTGGCGGTTGCTGGAATCTTGGTTTGTCCCTTGTCGGCTAGCAGACTCGAAATGTTTGGCATAAATACAACTGCCAATACGATTGCAATTATCCATCCAACCAAAATAGCGCCGTATCTCTTTGATAACTTATTCATTCTTTTAACCCTCACTCTTCCTTTCATCGTGAATCAATCGATCCAGATACTGGTGGGCAGTATTTAAGTCAATTTCATTTCCTCGTAGAAACGCCCACTCGAGAACCAACATAATTGTGTTGCAGTAATGATCTGCAACTAACTCAGGGGGAACATCAAGTGGCATCTCATCACAAAACTGAATTACGATTTTCCTAGCTTGAACCTTGAAATAATTTAAAAAACTAACAATGGCCATACCTTCAAGCTTATTATTCTCCATTATTTGCTGGAGAAGTTTGTGGTGCTCGGTCAACAAGTTATAAATTCGATCAAAGTAGACATCAACGATTTCCGTTGGTGGCATTGACTCGTAGTCCTCTAGCTTGATTTCCTTACTTAACACATACCAACAGTAGTTCAAAAGGTCTTCCTTATCATCAAAATAATTATAGAAAGTTGCCCGTGGAAACTCACTTCTTTGTGATATTTCGTTAACACTTATATCTTCAAATGCCTTTTCCGTTAGCAGTACAAACATCGTTTCAGCAAATGCCTTCAACGTTCTAGTTGCTCCCCGAGTTGGCTTCTTAGACAAGTCGTACTTCATTTTCTCACCACCCCAAAAACCATTTCAAATTTCTATCAGCCAAAATTCTACCACGTCGTCCAATTTTTTACAACCGTCTAAAAATAAACAATAGCAAAAAAATAGGGCGGCTGTCATTATCTAGCAGCCCCCTAATGGCTATTGAGCAGCTTTTTAGCCACCCATTACCTCTTTTATTAATTCAATTACTTCCTTATACAGTTTACTACTAATGTCACTCTTTTGAACCACTAAATAAAAATCACGAATAAATCGATTATCAAGCCGCTTGTGTTTAATAGATTCATCAATACTTTTTTCAGATAAGATCGCTTGCCCCATCCCAGCAGCAACCATTTGTTTAATCAGCCCAATACTACTAACCCGAATTGTTTTTTTAGGAGTAATGCCTTCCTGGCGCCAGTATTCATTGGTATAATATTCAATTCCGGAACCAGCTTCCCTAGTAATCCAGATACCAGTTTCTTGGCCAACTAAATCAAGTTGATCACTGGCAACCGAAATTCGTTCAATATTTTCAAAGACAATTGGCTTTTCAATTAAACCAACATCAATCTTTCTAGTTTGCAGTTGCCGCATTACGGTTTCCGAATTAGACACTGCTACGTTAAATTCAACTTCAGGCATGGATTCAATGAATTTCTGACCTATCTTGGCGAAAAAGATTTCGGCAATCGTTTGGGAAACTCCAAAATTAAGGTGGTGCTTTTCTTCATTAGCTTGCTGAACCACTTCTGAAATATCTCGCCACTCACTGAGCATTTTATTGGCCCGTTTGTATAAAATATCAGCTGCTTTGGTGGGAACCACTAATCGTTTGTTTTCCCGTTCGAATAATACGATTTGAAATTGGCGTTCTAGTTGATTGATCTGATTAGACACCGTCGGTTGAGTAATAAATAACTGTTGGGCAGCCAACGAAAAACTACGGGTCTCATAGACCACCACAAACGTTTCTAAAAATTTAAACATGAAATTCCTCCGTTATAAATTTACTCTATATTAAAAATAAAAATAATCAATTTTTCTTATTATGATATCTGTTTTATAATTCTAAGTAAAGAAAGAATATAAGGGAGGAACATCATGAAAACTTTACTCAAACAAATTCCATTACCAATCTGTGGTTTAGCTCTAGGAATCTTATCGTTAGGTAATTTACTCAACGCGTTTAACCTAACAACCATTGGTACTATTTGTGGCATCATTGGTTTGATAATCGTTGCGGGTGTTACTGGCAAAGTTGTATTTACTTTCAAACACGTCTTGAACGACCTCAACGATCCAATCATCGCGTCAGTTGCCCCAACTTACACAATGGCAATCATGATTCTTAGTACATTTATTAAGACATGGTTTGGTTCAATCATTGCGACCACCAGGTGGACCGCAGCGGTAATTCTCCAATTTGTAATCATTGGTTTGTTTGTCTATATTCATATGTTAAAACCTTCTGTTCAACTAGATCACGTTTACCCAAGCTGGTTCGTAACCTTCATTGGGATTGGCGTAATTCCCGTTACTGCTACTAAATTCATCCCAGTTATCGGGATGCCAGTACTAATTCTTGCCCTGGTTCTTTACGCAATCCTATTACCAATCGTAATTGTTAGACTTCTCAGAAGAGAACTACCATTTGAAGCAACATTACCCTTACTAACAATTATGGCTGCCCCAGCATCCCTCTGCTTGACCGGATACCTTTCAATGGTAACTCACCCAACTTTCTGGTTTGCACTAGTAATGGTAGTCTTGGCTCAGATTCTCTACTGGGGGACCCTTGCCAAAATCGTTCGGTACGTGCGCCTATCATTCTACCCAAGTTTTGCAGCCTTCACTTTCCCACTAGTAATTTCAGCAACTGCTCTCAACTTATTCGTTTCAAAATTCAGCTTCAGTGCCAGCCTAACTAGTTTCCTTCACGGTGCAGTCATCCTGGAAACGGTACTGGCATCTGCAATGGTTGCCTTCGTTCTCGTAAAGTACACCATCTTTCTTACGGAAAAATTTGCGGGTTCAATGAAAAAGGAAACAATGAAGACAAGTCACTAGGGAGTGGACCAGAAAGCATACGAAGATGCTTTTCATGGTTCCGGCCTCATGAAAAGACCCCATAAAAGTTAGCCATCAATCTAACTTTTATGGGGCTTTTTTTTGACTTAAATTGCAGAGAAAAGCATGTCCCACCACATCAAATAATGAACTATGAAACTTAATCACAGCATTGACTTTTTATGGTCGAAGATTAAAATTGTTCTCATATGATTAGATTTATAACAAACCAGTCCAGACGTTGAATCACAGATGCATTGTTTAAAAATTAAGGGGTCTCGCCAATGACGACTACTAAGTATATTATCCGATTGATTATCCAAATAATTATTGGTGGTTTAATCATTATTTTTGTTAACGTCAATTCCCAAAATCATATTGTCATTCAATTGAACGGTTTTAATTTATGGTTACTAGTTTCTCTGGTAATTCAACCAATCATAATTAAACACCAACACTTATTTCAAGATACTACACTGATTCAAAAAGGGGTAAAGATGCGGACAAAACAGTCATCGGCTAAGAAACTAAAATGGAGAACTCACAGCCGATCACAATACGATTTGGTCATCTTTGACTATCAATTATTTAATGATCGAATGATTTTTATGGCTAATCTTGGATTGCGAATATTTTTAATTGTATGTGGCCCATTTGTTTTATTGGTTAGGATTATTAAATCAAATAGGACCGAGTAAAAGCAAAATTCAACACCCGTTTTACACTTCACAACAGCAAATTAGAATTAAGGTGACCTAGGATTCATGGGAACTATACAAGTAAAAAATTTAACGTATCAATACTTAGACTCGGATAAGGCAATATTCAAAAACCTTTCTGTAGACATCAATGATAACTGGAAACTAGGGTTGATTGGCAGAAATGGTCGTGGGAAAACAACCTTTCTTAAGCTTCTACTTGGAGAGCTAGATAATCAGAATTCTGTTACAACAAATGTCCAATTTACCTATTTCCCTAAATTCCCCTCAGACCCCACTCAAACCGTAATAGATTTGATGACAAGTACTGGGGGGGAAGCGTGGCAAGCAAGAATCGAATTAGATCGGATAGGAATCGATAGCTCTTTTGACCAGCGCTCCTTTAACTCACTTAGTGGTGGAGAACAAACTAGAGTGTTACTTGCACGGGGGTTTATTACTCGTGGCGCGTTTCCATTAATTGACGAACCCACGAATCATCTTGATATAAGCGGTCGTAAAATTGTCGGTCAGTACTTACGTAGCAAATCTGGATTTATCTGTGTTAGTCATGATGAATCCTTTCTCAATTCATTTGTGGATCACGTCATGTCTTTAAATCAGACTAGCGTTGATCTTATTAGTGGATCAATAGAAGACTGGAAAACAAGCAAGGAAATCCGTGACCACACAGCTATAGAAAAAAACGCTCAGCTTAGAAAATCAATTAAAAAGCTTAGTAGCAGGGCAAACCAACAACAGAGGTGGGCTGAGAAGAAAGAACGAGAAAGTAACGATGCTTCTAGTCGGAAAACTGCCAAGAAGTTAATGAAGAGGGTCAAAGCATTCAAGAGACGAGCTGAAAAGGACCAGCAAGATCGCGAAGGCTTGGTAAATGATGTTGAGGAAATTAGCCATTTAAGTACCAACATCAAAACTAGCACAGGGAGCAACCTATTTTTCAGTCTACGATCCTTCTGTATTCAGCGAGACCACACCCCCCTCTTCATACCAATCAATGTTGATTTTCACGAGAATAATCATCTTGCGATTTATGGACCAAATGGGATTGGGAAAACTACTCTTATTAATTTCTTACTCCATAAAGTCAAACTCGACTATGAGGGTTACCAATTAGTTACGTTACCAAACAACATTGGCTACATGTCTCAAAATTTTGAATTATTTGTTCGTAACGACCCATTCTTTACAAACGGTCCTTCAAGCGAGCGCACCATCGTCTGGAATATTATGCACCAACTAGGTGTTTCCAGAAGCCGGCTGCTTTCACCTCCAGCAGAATGGAGTATGGGATAAGCTAAAAAAGCCGCCTTAGCTTACACGTTAATGAAGAGATATGATTTATTAATCTGGGATGAGCCCACAAACTATCTAGATATTAGCGCCCGTGAACAGCTAATTAGTCTTATCAAAGAATCGCAAACATCATTAATTCTTATTGATCATGATGAGCATTTTATAAATGAGACATGTAATCAATTTCTTAAGCTAAGCAAACCTGTAGATTAGTTAAATAGCTTTATTTACCTGGATAGTTTAGCGTCATACAGAAACAAACCGCCTATGTTCGGTTAAATTTTGGACAGGGGGTTTGAGACTGGATAAGTACGCAAATAGCTAATTGTTTTGACCACTCCGGTTATTGACGCTACCTTTTTTTGAAACATTCACTATACCTAAAATTAAACAACAAATTTGTATCGGGCGTATTACTATTATAGTTATTACATAAGAGGTGAACTAAATGAAATTTATTACCCCACCAAGATTATCTATTGGGGATGAGATTAGAATAATAGCACCTAGTGACTCTCTAGTAAGAGTTGGCGGTATGATGGCAAACATATCATCTAAGAAAAAGTTAGAGTCTTGGGGCTATAAGGTGAGTTTTGGAGATCATGTGCTTGAAAATGACATTCGCGATTCATCTTCAATTAAATCTAGAGTTGAAGATATTCACGCCGCCTTCGCTGATAAAAATGTAAAGGCTATTGTTTCAGTAATTGGAGGAGCAACATCTAACGAATTACTACCTTACTTGGATTTTAACTTGATAAAAGAAAACCCAAAAATAATCGTTGGCTTTTCAGACTTTACAGCCCTAGCCAACGCCATCACCTCAAAAACTGGTTTGATTACATATTATGGGCCGGCATATGCAACTTTAAAGATGAATGGCGAACTTGGTAAATATCAAGACACCTATTGGCAAAAAGTTCTGAAAAATGAGCACGTGACCTTAACTTCATCTCAATACTGGGAAAGTTATAATTGGTTTGATCCTGATGCATCCCCAAATCTAAAAAGTAATGCTTGGAAAGTATACACCCCTGGGATTGCCGAAGGAGTAACCGTTGGCGGTAATTTAAACACGTTTTATCTTCTTCAAGGAACTCCTTTTCAGCCAAATTTAGATGGCAATATATTACTAACTGAGTTCTCAGATGGATCCGACTGGTATGAATACTCAAGAAATCTAGCATCATTACTCCAGATAGCTAATAACCCTAAAGGATTATTAATTGGAAGATTCCCACCAGACACAGGAATGACAGAGGAAAAGCTTTTATATGTTTTAGAGTTATTTCCAATACTCAAAAAAATTCCTGTGATCTATAATGTAAATTTTGGTCATACCCAACCAATCTTTACAATTCCAATTGGAAAAAAAGTTACAATTGATTCTACGAAAAAAACCATTTCTTATTAGGTAACGACAAGTGAATAAAAAACAACGTATTTTTTAATATGCAAAAATTTAGTTTAAAACAATTAGTGTGAAAGTTTAGTTAGGAGGGCATCATGACCTTTGCAGATGAAGTATTATCTTTTCAAGAAAAATTATCTAACTTCAAAATTGGCCTCCCCAAAGGCTATACATTGATTAATCCATATTCAGGGGTTAATAAAATACTAGTTAAACAAGTATCCTCCATATTTTATAAGAAATACTACGACGATAACAGGAAACGCCGATTAATTATTGGTTCCTCACCCGCTAGGAGAGGAACTGCAATTACAGAAATTCCATTTGAAGATGCTGAAGATATCGCAAAGGAAACTGGACTTTCACCAGCTGGCTTTCACATTAGTAAAGCTTCATCATCCTTCCTAAAATCAATAATGACCGAATATGGCGGAAAGCCAAAATTTTATCAAAACTTTTATCTAAGCTTTGTATTTCCATTAGGGATAAGCAGAACTAATTCAAACAATCATGAAGTAAACTGCAACTTTTATGAAAGTTCACAACTAAGAGAACTATTGACACCTTATATTAAAACCTTTTTAGAGGCTCAACTAAACCTCGGAATCGACACATCAGTTTGTTACTGTATCGGTAGCGGTGATAATTATAAATTCTTATCTAAAATCAACGATTCATGTGGCTTTTTCAAAGAAATAATTCCACTAGAACATCCAAGATTTATTACTCAGTACAATTCTAAAAACGTGGAGATGTATAAGCAAAAGTATATTTCAGCACTGACAAAATAAAATGGATTTTTCATTTTAGAATATCTATACTTCACTTAAAATCTCTATATGAACAATCTTTATTAGTAAAGGTACTCAAAAAAGCAGACTTCCTAAAATTAGAAAGCCTGCCTTAATATTTAAAATCAAAAACCAACATGACAGTTTTCTTTTTTCTACCTAGTTAAAAGCAATCATCATTAATCAATACCGCCAATCATTCAAAAAGGCCGCATCATTCTTCCATCCTAGTCGATACTGATTAACCGTTCGGTTCTTAGGACTGATTCTAAGTACCGTCCAGGCATTACTGTTGATTCCTGCCAAACTCCGTCGGGTGTGTTGCTGGTTTCTGAACCGCTCAGCACCATCCCCACGATCAGCAATTGCCGACGTCTGGGTCACAAACCAGATTCCGTTTTTATACGCAAAGTTATCGGTATGGGTATGCCCCGCAATGTAACCTATGACATTGCCAGTTTCCCGCTCAAACTCACTTATTAATTTAAAAATCTGGTTACTCTCATTGATTCCCGCTTTATTGGTAGAAGTATTGTTTTCAAATAGAGTCTTTAAGTAGCTTCGCTGTGAGCGATGCTTGCCGGCCATATCAATTGTGTTGACCCAATTATCGACCCCGTTTGGAGCAATATGATTGATAAATAGTAGCTGTTTGCCAGCCGCTCGTTTGCCTAACACCTCATCCCTCAACCAGTTGATCTGTTCCTCACTATAGTGAGTGTACCCGTGACGGAAACTACCAAAGTGAACCTGACCATCCTCATCCTTAACCACATCGGGTTGATCAAACCCATCAAGTACAACCACCATAATATCGGAATCGGGAACTTCGTATGTTCCATACACCGCGTGGTTTGCGTTTTCGTGAAGATTGAGATATTCACTTTGGCGTAACTGCCAGGCTTCTTCATTAGTTATCAGCTGATCGAGAAGGTAGCCAGCATTATCCCGAGTATAGCCAGAGTTATCATCGTGGTTTCCCTGCAGAATGATAAACGGTTTGCCACTTTCCTTGATAGCTTGGACCCCCACTTCAACATCCTGCTCGGAGATTTCCTTAGGTTTGACCCCATCATTAAGGTCACCGCCATGAACCACTAAATCAGCCCCGTAATTCTTGGCATAGTAGCTCATTAGCCGCATGCTGTTGACAACCGCAGCCGTTCCCGGAGTTTGATAGCTATCAATGTGGGAATCAGTCAGATAGGTGATAACAATGTCACCATCGACCATTCCATCCCGAACCTGCTTATCCAGAATATCCAACGCCAATTTTTGCTCATCAGTTGGCACAAATGGCTTACTCATATCTTCAACTTTTAGCGGGTCTTGCCGTTCCCAAGTTGTGACATTAGCCAAGAAAAAGCCGGTTTTTTTGCCATTTTCGTTAAACTTAAGCCCGCGGGTAATTGCGGAATACGGCCAGATGTTTTCAAACGGTTGTTCAGTATTTTGATCGATTACGTTACCAACTCGTTCGTACCTTCCTGGTCGGGGAAGTTTACGAACCTTTTTTAAGTCTTTTGGCCGGTAAAGTGGGATAAAGTTCCCATCGGTTAGTTTGGCCCAAAAGTATTCATTGTTCGTGCCCTTCACCTTAGCAACGTAATACGTCTTCTCTAACTTTTTGATTTTAGTCCCAGTTAAAAAACGTTCCTGAAAATCAGGATGAGTATACACGGATACTTCCCGTTTTAACAGCAACCAGCTCGATTGTTTCATGGGAAACATATACTGATCGAGTGAACTTCTCAACTCCCGTTTTTCATCAACCATTCTGCCACCTCATTTCAATATTAGTTTAGCGATAATGCTAGCCTTCTGCAAACTCTCCGGATTAAATTTACATAATTTTGACATTTGAAAGCCCCAGTTCACCTTTCTTCAATCCCCACCTAGATACGTTATACTAATGATAGCTAAGAATAGAAAGGATGAATGAAATGAGTAAACAAGTAACGATTGGTAAGTCTGATGTTGTCGCAACCCCCCTTGGAATGGGAACTAACGCCGTTGGCGGGTATAATTTGTTTCCTAACCTAGATGATGCGACCGGGGTGAAGAGCGTTCAAACTGCCCTCAATAGCGGTATCACCCTATTAGATACTGCCTACGTTTATGGGCTTGGGCATTCAGAAGAATTGGTCGGCCAAGCTATCAAGGATTTCAAACGCGAAGATATTGTGATTGCCACTAAGGGTGCTCACGACTTTTCAACTGGCAGTGAAGTAATCTCAAATGATCCTAAGTTCCTAACTGAACAGGTCGATAATAGTTTGAAACGCTTAGGTACCGACTATGTCGACATTTACTACATTCACTTCCCAGATAAGGACACTCCTAAGGCAGAAGCAGTTGGGGCTCTCCAAAGACTGCGCGAACAAGGAAAAATCAAAGCAATTGGAATTTCCAACTTCAGCCTAGACCAAATCAAGGAAGCGAATGCTGATGGCTACGTTGACGTCGTTGAGGACGAGTTCAGTTTGCTCCATCAGGATCACGGTTCAGACATGATGCCATACTTGAAAGAAAACAACATTTCGTTTGTCCCTTACTTCCCACTAGCATCTGGACTTCTGACTGGTAAATACAGCAATAACCAGACCTTCCCTGACGATGACATCCGCAGCCAAATAGCTGACTTCAAAGAACCCCGTTACAGCAATGCCCTTTCAGCAATCGACCAAGTTCGACCAATTGCTGACGCTCACAGCGCCACTGTTGCCCAGGTAATTTTAGCTTGGTACATTGAAAACCCACTTATCAGTGTGGTAATCCCAGGGGCTAAAAAACCTGAACAGGTCGAGGCCAACGCAAAAGCTCTTAATATTACCCTCTCAACCGACGAGTACAATACCATCGAGAACGCGTTTAAGGGATTTAAGGATCCTAGCGGTAAGTCGCTTTAACTGACCCAGATTAGGAGCATCTGTCATGGAAACAATTACGATTGATTCAAATACCGCAAACCTGTCAAAATACACCGAACTAATTAGTTCAGTGTCGTGGAAAGCGGGCAAATACCTGGCCAAGCTGCTAATGACGGGAGAACTTACCGGTTACCAGAAAGCCTTTGTCATCTTAGATAATAATCAGTTGGTTGGATTTTCAGCCCTTCTGAAAGAAGACATTGTTAAGGGAACTGGGGTGGAACCATTCATCAGCACTGTCTTTGTGAGCGAAGACTATCGTGGCCGACACATTAGTCAGAGGCTGGTGGTATTGGCTGAAAAGCAAGCTAGTCAAGCTGGTTTTCACACGATATACATCGCTACTGGCCATACTGGTTTATACGAAAAAATCGGCTACCAACAGTTTGACGAACAACCAGATCAATTTGGTCGGACGATGAGATTATTGAAAAAAGACATTCATTAGATAAGAAAAACCACTATTAGGTAGGACAATGAAAGAATATAAATTATCTTTCTGTCCCACTTAAAGTGGTTTTTTATTTATCGTATATTTTTCTAATTCTTTCCCGCAACTCTGGCACAACTTCATCCATAAACCACGGATTTCGTTTCTGCCACCCGTAGTTTAACGGTGACGGATGAACTAGTGGAAAAAAATCAGGTAAGTAGTTTTGGTAATTCCTAACGGTTGCCGTTAAATTCTCTTCTCTTTGTCTACCAAGATAGTATTTCTGAGCATATTGGCCAATCAGCAGGGTCAACTCAACGTTTGGCATTAGTTCCAATACCTGTTTGTGCCATTTTTCCGCAAACCCCTTCCGTGGTGGCAGGTCGCCATGTTTACCCTTACCAGGGAAATAAAAGTCCAACGGCACCACACCCAGTTTGCCTGAATGATAAAATTCATCCCTCGACACTCCCATCCAATCGCGAAGCTTATCGCCACTTGGATCATCCCAGAACGTCATCGATGCCTGGGCTTTTTTACTAGGTGCCTGACTAATAATCAAAATCTTTGCTGACTGTTCCACGTGAAACAAGGGCTTGATTCCAGCCTCAGTATACTCTTGGTTCTGATCATCCATTTCAATTTGATTGATGATTTCTGTTAGTTTATCCATTCCACTCACCTTAGATTGATAGTGCCGATAAAATTAATTGTAAATTCAACACGGTAATTATTGTTGTTAGCAGGTAGCCAACCACCATCGTCAGTTTTGAATTAACGTGGTCCCCCATGATTCGTTTGTTACTAGTAATTGCCACCATTGGAAATAACGTTAGTGGTAGGGCAATACTCAATGAGATTTGAGCATAAACGATCATATTTTCAAACACTTTTTCATCAAACCCAACCATGTAACCGACTATCAAAATTGGAATCAGAGTTACAAATCGGGTCAAGAGCCGCCGTTGCCACAATGGCAACCGAATATGAAGGTACCCTTCCATTACGATTTGCCCCGATAACGTACTAGTGATCGATGAAATCAATCCCGTTAATAGCAGCGCAAACGCAAACAGGAAACTCATTACGGGACTTGCTAAACTACCAACAAGATTGGCGTTCTTCAACCCATCAAAAACATCCTGAAAGGTGGAAAAATCATTACTTGAGTTGAAAAACAAGGTCCCACCCAGCACCAGCAACAAAGCATTGATAATAAAAGCCGCAAACAAATGGACGTTAGAATCCCACTTACCAAAGCGCAACGCTTCTTTAACTTGCACCGGATCATGATAGTCATACCGGCGACTCTGAGCCAAAGAGGAGTGAAGATAGATGTTATGGGGCATAATGGTGGCCCCCATTATACCTAGACTAATAATCAGCTTCTGATGGTTTTGAAGCAAATCAGCGGTTGGAATCGCACCTGAAAGAATTGATGCCACGTTAGGATCAGCTCTAATGACCTCAATTCCAAAAATAACTCCCACCACCATTATCGAGGTGAAAACCACAAACTCGATTCGGCGAATTCCGAATCGCAGAAAGAGCAACACAATCAGCACATCGAAAATCGTTAGTAAGATTCCATATAGAATCGGTAACCCAAATAACAACTTCAGCGCAATTGATGTTCCAACCACTCCCGTTAAGTCAGTCGCCATCATCGCAACTTCGTTTAACAACCATAACCCATAACGAACGGGTTTGGGAACAACTCTAGCAATCGCCTGAGCTAAATCAAGTTGGGTGACAACTCCTAAGTTAATAGCCAGGGTCTGCATGAACATCGCCACTAGGATTGACATCAATAGCACTGATATCAAATCATACCGGTACTGGCTGCCACCAGACAAAGAGGTCAACCAATTTCCTGGATCCATGTAACCAACTGCAACCAAGGCACCCGGGCCACTGTATGCCAAAAACTTTTGAACGAATGAAACGTCATAACCTGTGGGTACAGTCACACTCTGATTGATTTCATCTAAACTTTTGTTGTTTTCAGAATTTCCCATGCTCTTTCCCCCAAAAGGCAATTACTTCATTACTAAATCAGCCAGAAACTTAGCAAACCGTTTGTCACCATTTAACGGTTCAACAAGGTGGAACACGTCACCACCGTTTTCTTTGAACGTCTGATAGTTCTGAACCCCATTTTCTTCAAGTGTTTCTAGACCATCCACAATGAATGACGGGGCAACGATTAGAACTCGCCGTTTTCCCATCTGAATCATCTCTGTCAGATAATTTTTTAGATATGGTTTTAACCACGGGGCAGGACCAAACTTTGACTGGTAGACGGTCTTGCTGATGGCTTTGATTGCTGGAATTTGACTAAGAATCCCCTCAGTAGTCTCTTCGCATTCTTTTTGGTACGGATCACCATGTTTGACCATAGCCGTTGGAATCCCGTGGTAACTGAACAGCACTTCGTCATATTCTTGCTTATCTATGTATTGGCTTATTTTATCCGCCATAATTCGCTGATATTCAGGTTCGCGGTAAAAGTTATCGATTTTTTGATACTCAATTCCACTAGCATCAGCTTGATCGTAAATTGCTTTATGCGTGCTTTGGGTGTACTGAGGGTACATTGGTAGAACATTGATCTCATCGCAGCCTTTATCTTTCATATCCTGCATTTGATCAGCAATTCGTGGTTCACTATAGGACATCGCAAACCGCACATCCCAGTCTGGTAATTCAGCTTGGACGTTTGCGGTCATTATTTGGGTATAAGCAACCAAAGGAGAGCCCGCCCTAGTCCAGATTCGTTGGTAGTACGTAGCGGAACGCCACGACCTCAGTGGCAACACAAAACCTCTTAAAATCGGCTGCCAAACCCAACGGGGCATTTCAATTACGTTTTGATCGCTTAAAAACACCTTTAAATAGGCTTTCACATCAGCAGTCGTGGGCGTTTTCGGTGATCCTGTATTAACCAGTAGTAGTCCCTTCTTCATCAGCTCTCCCCCAAACGTTGTCGATACAATAATCATACACCAACTTTCAAATTATTTTCAGTCAGTGACTTTGAACCTGCTATAATAACAATAGCTTTTTTGTGAGCTGACATAAAAACTAGTTTGCAAAAATCACTACCAAAATAGGAGTACATGATGAACGAAATATTAAAGGAACAATTTTTTGTGGATGACCTGTCTGATGACCAGAAGGCCACCATTACCAACATTAACGATTATATCCAACAGGGACTCAACGGTAACCAGCACTCGGTTGCAATTATCGAAGGAGCCGCCGGAACTGGTAAATCAGTAGTGTTAATGGAATTAGTTCGCCAGTACATGACTGACAAAAACTACAAAACATACCTCGTAGTCAACCACCCTGAGCTATACAAGGCATACCGTGACCTTGGTGAGTCGATTCCAGGCATGAAAGTTAGTTCGATTCGCAGACCAACTTCATTGATCAACTACGCTCAAAAGAACCATAAAAAGTACGATATTATCTTTGTGGATGAAGCACACTTGCTTTATTCCAAACCGGAACCATACGCCCATTACCGCGGTGAGAACCAATTAACCGACTTAATGAATTTGGCTAAGGTAGTCGTTGTGGTTTACGATTTCGACCAAGTTTTCCAATCCAAGATGTACTGGGATAAGGACCTTCTTTACAAAACGATTGGTTCCCACCCCCACAAGCTATTCGATATGAACTTCCAGTATCGAATGGTTGCCAGTGACGAACAAGTTGCTTGGATGGATGATTTGACCGCTGAAAAACCAATGAAGCCATTTCCAGACAACAGTGACTTTGAATTTAAGGTTTACGATACCGCCGGAGCGCTATTCGAAGACATCAAGAAACGGAACAAGGAAGTCGGCATGAGCCGGGTCGTTGCTACATCTGGATTTCCTCGAATTGATGGCCGCCACAACGTGGAAATGGATACGTTTAGTCTGCCTTGGGATGAGTGGGATCCTCAAAGAACCCACTGGGCAAAATGGGAAGGTTCAATCACCCAGGTTGGAACTATCTACACATTACAAGGGTTTGATCTCAACTACGTGGGGATGATTATCGGACCATCATTTGGTTACGATCCAATCACCGATACAATGACCATTATTCCAGAAAAGTACTCTCATAAGGAAATCTTCAAGAAACGTAAGGATATCAAGTTTAGCAAGGAAGAATATAAGACATTTATTGCTAACGTCTTGAACGTGCTGATGAAACGGGGAAAGTACGGAATGTACTTAACTGCGTATGACGGTGCGTTGAGAAAGAGATTGATGGAACTGTATAAGACAGGTAAATAAGGTAAGCGAAAAGACATCCAAGGAGGATGTCTTTTTTGGTGGGATTATCTATGATACGGACTTGCGTATCATTTTATACTGCTGGTATTTTCAACCTGAAAAACTTAATTTATACTTGTTTATGTAAAAGACTATTGAATTTTCGAATTAAGGAGATGTTAATTACGATTAAAACTGAGTTAACAAGATTCAAAGTAAAAGCGGGTAAAGAAGCAAAGGTTGAGGAATGGCTTAGATTTTTGAACGACAATATGCACGAAACCCTGTTAACACTTGAAAATGAAAAAATGTATGTAGAAGTTATATTTAAAGAACAGAAAGCCGAAGGCGAATTTTTGTACTGGTTCTCAGTTCAAGGAACTGGGGGACAATCCGTAGAATCATCAGACAGTAGGATTGATAAAAAGCACATTGAATACTGGAATGAATGTATTGATGAGTCAACAAAACCTATTGATTTGGACCCAAAAGTAGTTATGATCCCAGATAAAATAATGAATAATATGAACTAAAAAACTACATCGTTTGAGATGTAGTTTTATTTTTAAATGGAAATTAGCTTTACCTATTATTTTAATACTTGCGCTAATCAATATAACCGATTTTATTCACACCTATTGCTTATTGATATTTAATACAAGTTCTCGTTTCATTTTACCAATCTCATCATCTCTATATATTGAAAAATTGTATCCATACTTCTTAGCCGAAAGATAATTACACCTCCAATAATTGTAAACTTTTAAAAACAAAACCTAGATGTACACTGAGTGGCCATCGAGTTGTATGTCTTAATAAACCTCATTATTTATGATACGGACTCCCCTCATTTATCATAAACGCCCTGTATATCTGTTCCGTCAACACCAGTCTCATCAACTGGTGTGGTAACGTGAACCGCCCAAACGAAATTTGGGTATTAGCCCGCTTCAAAACATCTTGGGACATTCCCAATGAGCCGCCAATAACAAAGGTAATATCTGAGTGGCCATAGGTGGTGAGATCCTGAATCTCCTTAGCAAACTCCTCTGAGGAACGTTCCTTGCCCAAAATTGCCAGTGCGAAAACATACTCCTTATCCTTGATCTTCTCGAGAATCCGTTCTCCCTCCTTTTCCATCACGTCATCCATTTGGGCCTGGCTCAATGATTCTGGAGCCTTTTCATCGGGAACCTCGACAATCGAAAACTTACAGAAGCGCGATAACCGCTTTGCGTATTCCGCAATCCCCTGTTTAAAATACTTTTCCTTTAGCTTCCCAACAACAACCAACTTAATATTCAACGATTTTTCCTCCTAGTTTGTTAATCAGTGTGTAAAACTATCGACATATGAACAACTTATGCACATAGTTATCCACAGGCAAGGTTAAATAGCTCTAATTTTGATTTCATGCATTTTTTTTAAAATTGTCAATATATAGTTTTTTATCCACAGTTTTGTGGAAAACGTGCGTTCGCAATCTATCATCGCAAACCCTATTATATCAGTATTTATACGCCCGAACAATTGGCAAAATATCCCCCAAAATAATTATCCACAATCTCCTGTGGATAACTATCCCCGTTTGCGTTTCCTTTTTTAAGGCTGATATATCAGCAAATCACAACAAACTTAATCTTATTCACAGACTTATCCACATACATTGTCCACAATTCCTCATTGTTTTATTTTGTACTGAATCATCCTAATTCAACTTCCGTTTCCCGTTCGGATTTTAATTGCTTAGCTACTACAATTTTCCAATTATCAATAAAAACCTTCGGCAAACAAAAAGTTCCCAGACAATTTGTCTGGAAACCTTCAGCTTTTAACTTTTATTTTACGTTTGCAGCTTTCTTATTCAACGTTACCGATGATGTTTTCTCACTACCGTTGTGATAGTAAGTGACTGAGATCTTATCACCAATGTTGTGTTTGTATAGAATATCTCTAATTGCAGTCTGTTCAGTAATCTTCTTGCCATCAAGCTTGGTGATAACGTCATACTTAGCAAGTCCAGCTCGTTTTGCTGGCGAATTGGCACTTACCTTAAGAACAACAACTCCTGTCGATACACTGGAAGGTAATTTCAATACTGACTTCTGTTGTTTTTCAGAAACGTTAGATAAATCAACGTAGCTAATTCCCAGCGCTGGTCGCACGACCTTACCACTCTTGATCAACTGGTTAATGATTTTAACCACTTCGTTACTTGGAATTGCAAAGCCCATTCCTTCAACACTTGTTCCGGATTGGTCCTGGGCTAACTTCATTGAGTTGATCCCGACAACCTGACCGTTCATGTTGATCAAAGGACCACCAGAGTTACCTGGGTTGATTGCCGCATCAGTTTGAATAACCGTTGCGTTACCAATTTCCTGACCGTTAGTATCAGTTTGCGGTACTTCCCGTTTCTTAGCAGAAATAATTCCCTGGGTAACGGACGTAGCGTACTGTGATCCAAGTGGTGACCCGATGGCTAATACCGGCTCGGCGACTTTGATGTTGTCTGAGTTACCAAACGTGGCAACCCGCGTAATCTTATCAGACTTAACCTTCAATACAGCTAAATCGGTAATTGAGTCCTTACCAACAATCTCAGCACCAACTTTGGTACCATCATTGAGGATAATCTCTAATGAATTAGAACCCTCAACCACGTGATTATTAGTTACGATATAGGCGGTATCACCGCTCTTCTTGTAAATAACTCCTGATCCTTCACTAGCAGCTTCTAGCTCACCACTGCTTTTCTTAGAACTGCTAGAATCAGAATTACCGCCGTACAAGCCACCAAGCAAACCTGAAAGGCTATCACTCGAACTACTTTCTTTCTGCAAATTAATAACGGAAACCACAGCGTTCTTAGTTGAGTTAAACGCCTTTTCTGATTGGGTACTTAAGTTGACCTTAACGTTGCTGACCTTGGCACTTCCCTGTGAGTTTGAAATTTCCGTGGGCGTGCCAGAATCATTATTATGCATCAATGAAACTCCACCATAGGTTGCTGCTCCACCTAAAGCACCGGCAACTAATGCCGTCACCACTAGTTTAATTCCACCATTCCCTGCCATTGAAGGTTCCTCCTCATTCTCTTTTGTATTCTATTTTACACATTTCTTTATTATATTGTAGAATTCAAAGCTTATAATTACCTTAAATAATTGTTAATGGTGAAGCTTGCTCGGCATCGGTATCAAAAAGTTGGAAATCAGAACCAACTCCAAAATCATGATCAGTTAAAATTGATGACACGGTTAGATGAGCAAGAGTTTTCATATTATTGTGTTGACTTCGGTGACCTAAGAATACCTTCTTTGTTCGGTGCCCAATGATATCAAGCATGGTGTTAGCACCATCCTCATTGGATAAATGGCCTCGGTCAGACATGATTCGTTGTTTCAATGACCAAGCGTAGTCACCGTTTCTAAGCATTTCTACATCGTGATTACACTCAAGTAAGTAGCCTTCGGAGTCCTTAATTACGCCTTCCATCCTATCAGAAACGTAACCTGTATCAGTTAATACGACAAACGATTTATTGTTATGGTGAAAAACATAAAATTGGGGCTCAGCAGCGTCATGGGAAACTGAAAAACTTTCGATATCTAGGTCACCAAAATCCTTAACCGTATCGGGTGGAAAAATATTGATTTGGTCCTCAGGAACCTTGCCAATCTTCCCATCCATTGCGTTCCAAGTTCCTTCGTTAGCATACACATTCATGTTGTACTTACGAGCTAAGACTCCAACACTTTGTCTGTGATCTGAATGCTCATGGGTCACTAATAGGGAATCAACATCATTGATGTCGCGACCAATCGAAGCCATCAAGTTTGCGATTTTTTTCCCACTTAGACCAGCATCCAAAAGAACTTTGTGCTGAGGTGTCTCAATGTATGTAACGTTACCAGTGCTACCACTGGCAAGAACACTAATTTTCATATCGTCATTATCCATACTTACGCTCCCAATTTGTAATTTAAACCTGCTGATTTGTTTCCTTAATAATTCCACCTGTAAAGGCATTGATTCGCTTTAACTGCACTTGAGGTGAGTTTTGCGGTCTAATCGCAATTACCCAAGTCGGAATAAACACCCGATCCTCGTCAGCTGTGATTAGCTTAGTATACACTAATCTAGTCCAGGCGACAGTGGTATTATTTGGAATTTCATTATACTGATAAAGCCAAATCAAGGCCCGGCGTTCAGAAATCGTACTCGATTTTTCTCTCAAAGTTCTAATGTCATTGAGGTAAGTCTGGGTATAACCAACAATTTGGTGGTTCGCGTTTAAATTAAACCGAATCTGGGCCTCATCAGAATAAATTCCCCGTTCAGGCCCCTTTTGGACGTATACAATCGTCTGATCCGTCGAAAGATCCTTGCTATACGTATATTGGTTACCAAAAGCAACAAAGGTTGGGTCCTGAATCAAATTATTGATCGTCTTTTCAGGGTTTTTCTTTTCGACACTAATCGGTTGCTTAAATTCACTCTCAATTGAATGGTTTTCATAGTGAGGGGTCTGATTGAACAGTTGGCCCATCCGTTGCCGCAAATCATCGGTTTGCGTTCCAGAAATGTAATAACCATCGTCAGTTTTGTTCGAGAATGTATCAAACTTGATCTCGTCATTCTTCATTTCCTTGGTAATGGTGGTATCCGAATCTCCTTGAGCAACATTCTCAGATTGCATATACATATTTTGTTGGAGCATTCCTAACAAAAACACATCAATCGCAATAAACGTCACTAAGAAAATAATTTGAATCCGTTTGAAGTTCACTTAGACCCCTCCTTTCTGTTATTGATTATTTTGCTGCATTAACTCCGTATAGCTTGACCACTTACCGTTATATAAAACGTACCAGTCAGGCGTTAAAGTTATCAGCATTGAGCTTGGTTTCTTTTGATTCCAAGTATAACCTAATCTGATTTTACCAATCTTTTGGCGATTATAACCGTGCCCGGTTAGCCTAGAGATAACTGTATCCGTACTTGGTAAAGTGGTCATACCACTCTTACTTGGCAGTGGCACTTGGGGAGTATCCAACAGGAACTTAGTTCGTTGAACCCCAGCGTTACGGTTTCTAATTGAAACTGCCCCAAAACCATTATTCTTAAAAATAGGAAATCCTTCAACAAAGGTTCTAAACGAAATTTCCCGATTTTTTACATCGTATCCGTAAAACTTAACGTTATCCATGGAAACCCCAAGATCCCTAATTGTCTTGTAAGACTTTGTCAGTGATGAGTATAGGGTTCGCGGTTGGTTCTTTATTTGATAATCAATAAATTCGCCAGCCCTCGTTCGACTATTAAAGTCCAACTGCTGTGAGTTCTGATCACTATAGGTTGTGGTGCCTCGTCTCTTCTTAACGGAAACGTTAGTTGAATCTTGATCATTCAGTAACCGGCTGACGTAGTAGTCTTCAGTTTGACGATTGACGAGATACTTATACGGTTGCATATCTACTGAACTCTCAAGGTACATCATTGGAACATCGTTATTTAACCGGATAGCAACCGGAAACCGTCTTAGTTTCAAATTTAGAACATTGTTTAACTTTTCAAGATTATGCTTCTCGAGTTTGACCTCATAGACCTTGAATCCCCTATCACCAAGAAGGTAAAGTCTTGATGTGTCATTTAGGGGTAAAATCACCCGGTTAACGATTGGGTTGGCCGAATTATTCAACTTATGCTTAAAAAGTCTGCCAACCGTCTTAAGATTTACGGAACTCGAATAATTAAGCATAACTGAATTTGGTCGCTTAGCAATCTTAAAGTACTCGTCTTGTGAATTTTTACTAATCGTTTTATAACCCGTTGGTTTGTAATTTTCAATACTATCCTTGATTTCACCAATCATGTTGACTGACCGGTTTACCAATAAATCTTGGCTGCCATCACGATTATTTTCAACCGCCTGGGTAGGAGAGTAAATCGCTGACCGTGGTTTAATCATTTCAGAATTCTGAGTGTTTCTGGTTGAATTCTGGTCATTTCGATAATTAGCTGGGTTGATCCAGAGGATAACCGATAGCACCAAACTAGCAACCACCGCAAGGCTCAATACAACAGGCAAAATAAATTTACTAAACCTCATCCCAAAGATCCTCCTCTGCTAGTGGCTCGTATGGAAGGGCGATGTAGAATGTTGAACCACGTCCCTCAATACTTTCGGCCCATAATTGGCCACCAAGCGCCTCAACCACTTCCTTAGAAATGGCAAGACCCAGACCAGTACCACCCTGTTTTCGGGAACGAGCCTTATCGACCCGATAAAAACGGTCAAATATATGAGGTAGGTCCTTTCTTGGAATTCCTAATCCTTGATCGCTGATGCTCAAAATAACCTTATTTCTAGTTTCATAAAGTCGACAGGTAATAACCCCACCATCTGGTGAGTATTTAATCGCATTATTCATAATATTATCGAGAACCTGGGTAAACCGATCAGTATCAAGTTCGACCCATAAATCTCGTTTAGTAAAGTAGCGTTTGATTGAGTATGTTTTTTCTGGATGGTCATCCTTTTTAATGATCATATCGAACCGATTCAGAATATAGTTAAACAACTCGTTGATATTAACGAGCTCGCTTTCCATCTTCTGAGTTCCCGATTCCATTCTTGATAGTGTCAGCAAATCATTAATCATTCTGATCATTCGGTCAGTTTCGTCCTGAGTTACCTTCAAAAACTTAGGAGCTAACTTAGGATCCTGCCAAGCCCCATCCGACAACGCTTCAATGTAAGAACGCACACTAGTAAGTGGGGTTCGCAGTTCGTGGGAAACATTAGAAACAAATTGTTTCCGATCCTGATCGATTCGTTGTTGTTCAGTAATATCTCGAAGCACACAGACAAGTCCGCTAATAAACCCTGATTCTCGCTGAATTAATGAGAAATGGGCGTGCAAAATCAAGTCTTGTTCATCATTTGAAAAATCAAGAATAATCTCATCAGGTTGCTCTAACAAATCACGCAATGTGTAATCATCTTGAATCCCAAGAACGGTTAAAATCGATTTTCCCATTACATCGTCCTTTGTATCAAGAAAACTAGCGGCGGTATCATTGATGATAATAACATTCCCCCGGCGATCCGTAGCAAGCACTCCATCGGTCATGTTCGCTAACACTGAATCTAGTCGCCTTCGCTCAGACTCCGTCGATTCATGGGATTCCTCAACCCTAACTGACAGGTTATTAACTGCACTAGCAAGTTGACCAAGCTCATCGTTTCCATAAACGTGAACTTGACCTGAGTAATCACCACGAGCAATTCTCATAGTCTGTTGCTTCATTTCTTCAATCGGGCGGGTGAACGCTCTCGAAATCACGATTGAGATAATTAACCCCAATACAATGGCAACCGTTGAGGCAAATAAGTAGATTCCAGTAACCCCGTTTGTTTGCCGATAAACCTGATCAAGATTGGCCTTAGTATACACAACTCCAACCACTTGATTACTATTACCTGTACTCCTAATCAGAGTGGTGATTGAAACATAGTAACGGTTGTTGCTTGCCGCATCGTAAGTGTTTTTTTCAATCGATTTTCCGTTATACAGCGCATTTTTAACACCGTTGTCGGTTGTTTTTTGACCGACTACCGCTTGATTATTAACCTGGTTAGTTCCCCGAATCGTTCCCTTTTTGTCGATTACTTGAATCTGAGCAGGATTGGTGTTGTCGGAATCGTTAAGAATTGTTTTGATTCTTCTGTTAGCCAAAGTTATGTTTGATTTAGCTAATTCAGACGTTAACGACTTTTGAACGTAGCTTTGAAGTTGCACTTGGTCCTTAAAAGTCTGCAAATTCTGGCGTTCTAATTGACGCACAAAAACAGCCCCCACGATTTCCAGTGTGATCAACAATACGAGGGCGAAGACGAGGGCAATTTTAAATTTTATTGATTGAAAAAATTTGATTCGCTCGTTCACAACCAGTTTTACCCCTTACAATAATTATCGTTATGCTTGGTCGTTTTCTGGGTTTCTTAAGTAATAACCAACCCCACGACGGGTGACAAGCCAGGTTGGGTGACTTGGATTATCTTCGACTTTTTCACGCAAACGCCGAACGGTAACATCGACAGTTCTAACGTCACCAAAGTAATCGTAGCCCCAAACTGTTTGTAGTAAATGCTCTCGCGTCATAACTTGACCAATATGTTGAGCCAAGTAATGGAGTAATTCAAACTCTCGGTGAGTTAACTCGATGTTTTCTCCCCGTTTAGAAACGGAATAAGCATCTGGATGAATAACCAGATCACCGATAGTAATATCCTGGTTTTCCTCAGTCTGGTCAGTGTTGTTAACACTGGCAGTTTGGCGTCGTAAGTTAGCCTTAACTCTCGCAACTAACTCTCGGTTTGAGAATGGCTTAGTAACGTAATCGTCCGCTCCTAATTCCAATCCAAGAACCTTGTCTAATTCAGAGTCCTTAGCCGTAACCATGATGATTGGCGTATCTTTGGTCTTTCTAACTTCACGAGCTACTTCCAATCCATCCATTTTTGGCAACATCAAATCAAGGATGATGAGATCTGGATCAACATCATTCACTTGTTCAAGGGCTTCTTCGCCGTCATACGCAACGGAGACTTCATACCCTTCCTTTTCTAGGTTAAACTTTTCAATATCAACGATGGGCTTCTCATCGTCAACTACTAATATTTTCTTTGCCATTAACAATTCTCCTAACGTTGAATTCTAATGCTTTATTTTTTACTTTAATGTAGAATGTTACACATTCAAATTATAACACAGCCGCCTCATTGTTAATAAAAACATGGGTTTTCCGCTTTTTTGAACTTTTTTTACAAATAATGTTGTCAAAGTCAAAATTCCATGATACTATATTTAAGTCGGATAAATGACATGGGCAGTTAGCTCAGTTGGTAGAGCAACGGACTCTTAATCCGTGGGTCCAGGGTTCGAGCCCCTGACTGCCCATTATACATATCACTAAATAACAGACACGCCGGCCTGAGCCGTGTCTGTTATTTTTTTGGCTTCAATATAATTCATAATGATGTTTGAGGCCTTAAAAAATAGCACCAGTTAGCTTTTCTCCATTAAGTAGCTAACTAGTGCTATTTTGATTTTAACGGTCATATTCCTCAATTCTTGGCCAATTTCAGCCCAACCAAAAAGAAGGTCGCCAATTCTGGCTCTAATTAGCCAGAATGACGACCTTTTTATTAACTTGCTTGGTCTGGAGCATACGAAATTGATGAGAACTTATTGTATGACTTAACAAACAACAGTTTGACAGTTCCACGAGGACCCGACCGGTTCTTCTCAATGATTACTTCAACTTCACCAACATCATTTTGGTCATCATCACCACTACCACCGCTATCGTCATCATCGCCGTCTTCCCGCTCATAATAGTCATCACGGTAAAGGAAGGCAACGATATCGGCATCCTGCTCGATTGATCCGGATTCCCGAATATCGGACAAAACAGGTCGCTTGT
Organism: Lentilactobacillus sp. Marseille-Q4993; assembly: GCF_951230165.1. Lineage (GTDB taxonomy): Bacteria > Bacillota > Bacilli > Lactobacillales > Lactobacillaceae > Lentilactobacillus. Next base: position 4,092 of record NZ_CATNVB010000016.1, on the reverse strand, counting down.
CCTGACGCTGTTCAACGCCACGAGACAGCTGTGACAACGAAATAACTGGAATATGGAGTTCCTTAGCCAGTTTCTTTAACTGCCGCGAAATATCGGAAACTTCTTGTTGCCGGTTTTCTCGGTTCCCACCTTCAATCAGTTGGAGATAATCGATAACAACCATCCCAAGATTATCAGTTTCCTTAGCTAACCGCCGACATTTAGCCCGAATTTCAGACATCTTGATTCCCGGCGTATCATCAATATAAATGTTAGCCCGTGAAAGGCTTCCCATTGCCACCACGAGGTTTTGCCACTCATCCTCAGTCAGGTTTCCAGTTCGCAAATGGTTTGCGTTGATACTACCTTCAGCACACAGCATCCGGTTGACCAATGACTCAGCACTCATTTCCAAACTAAAAATGGCAACGGCTTTGTCCGTCTTGGTCCCTACGTTCTGAGCAAGATTCAAGGCAAACGCGGTTTTACCAACGGCTGGCCGGGCAGCCAAAATTATCAATTCATCGTCATGAAGCCCCGTCGTAATTTTATCCAACTCAGGGTACCCCGTCGATAAACCGGTAACGTTGCTGTCTTCTTGAGACAAACGGTCAATTTCACTGAAGGCTGAATTAAGAACATCTTTAATTGCCTTAAATCCAGACTGGTTTCGATTTTCAGCAACGTTCATGATATCACGTTCAGCGTTATCTAAAACCGTCTCAACGTCATCATCAGTGCTATAACTTTCAGTAGCAATGTTGGTCGCCGTTTGGATCAATCGCCGTAACACAGCCTTGTCCTTAACGATTTTGGCGTAGTACGCAACGTTAGCACTTGTTGGCACGGATCCAGCTAATTCAGCAATGTATTCCATTCCACCAACGTCATCAAAGTTATTTTGACTAGTAAGAAGATCCGCGACCGTAACAACGTCAATCGCCTCATCCCGGTCATTTAAATTAACCATGGCTTCAAAGATGATTTGATGAGCCCGTTTGTAAAAATCGCGGGGTTCTAAGAATTCCATTGCCTCAATGAGGGCATCTGTACTTAAAAATATTGCCCCAAGCACCGCCTTTTCGGCATCGATGTTCTGGGGTGGTAGTTCATTCATTACATCATTGTTCATTTAAATTCCCCGAAATTCTAAAATGTTAACTATATAGTAGCACATAAAGATTAGAAAAAAATGCTACTTTAATTGTGAAAACGTGTGAGTTACTGCTAGTAGTAACTAATAAAATCTCACCCAAACCAAAAGAGCATCAAGGATACTTTCAAAATCATCCCTGACACTCCAACTACCAGCAAACTATTTAGTTAGTTTCCGTTACGTGAACCCTAATCTTAGCCGTTACTTCTGAATGGAGCTTAACAGGCACGTTCGTGTAACCTGCAACTCTAATTGGTTCAGGCAACTCGATCTTCCGCTTATCGATTTTGAGGCCATATTGCTTATTGAGAGCTTGAGCAATTTGCTTACTTGGAACTGACCCGAATAACCGGCCGTCAGTTCCTGCCTTAGCAGAAATCTCAACGACAGTATCGTCACTTTCCAACTTAGTCTTTAATTGCTTAGATTCCTCAAGTTCTTCTTCAGCCTTTTTTTGTTCGGCCTTTTGTTGACCTTTCAATTGGCTCATTGCGGAAGCTGTTGCGGCCTTCGCCTTACCATTCTTAATTAAGAAATTTTGAGCATAGCCGTCGGGTACTTCCTTAACTTCGCCACGTTTTCCCTTACCACGGACATCCTCTAGAAAAATAATTTTCATAAATGATCACTCCTACTATCCTCAAAATTTTGAACCCTGTTATTCATTATCATCGATATTATTAATTGTTTCAAGCAGTAATTCGCGAACTTCGGCAACGGTTTTATCGCCAATCTGAGTAGCACCACTCGAAAGGTGACCACCGCCACCCATCCGTTCCATGATGATTTGCACGTTAATTTTACCGGTACTTCGAGCTGAAACCCCGACCAAACCATCAGTCCGTTTGGTAATAATAAACGAGGCATCAACGCCATTCATCGTCAACAACGAATCGCAAGCCTGAGCTGCCGTAACCGAATCATAAACACGATCCTCTTCACCAACAATCATGGCCATATCACTATTGAAGAATTCAACCATTGAAATCAAGTGATTTCGCTCAAGGTAATTATCAACGTTCTCCTTCATCAACTGCTGCATATCATTCGAGTCTGCCCCGGTCGACCGGAGGTAACTAGCAGCATCAAATGTTCTGGTACCAGTTCTCATTGAGAAACTTTGGGTATCAACAAAAATCCCCGTCAGCATTGCCGTCGCTTCAATCTTATTGATTGGTTCCTCATCATGTGACTGGTACTCAAACATTTCAGTGATTAACTCACAGGTTGATGATGCATAAGGTTCGATGTAAACCAGCATTGGGTTTTCTGGGAACTCCTCGCCTCGTCTATGGTGATCAATAATCACTACCCGTTTAGATAGTCGATCATACACATTCTCAGCCATACTAATCGATGGTTTTGAATGATCGACCATAATCATCAGACTACTATCGGTTGCCTTGCTTAGAGCTTCCTCTGGTGAAATGATTGCATCATTTATTTCTGGGTAGTTCTTGATTTCTTCAAGTAGTCGTTGAATGTCAGAATGGACATTCCCCTTATCGAGGACGATCCAACACTGCTTATTGTTCATCTGGGCAATTCGGCGAATCCCTAAACAGGCTCCTAACGAGTCCATATCAGGCCGTTCGTGACCTTGAACGAATACTTGGTCCGATTCCTTCATCAATTCATTAAGGGCCTGAGAAATCATTCTAGCCCGCACCCTAGTCCGTTTCTCCATTGGGTTGGTCTTCCCACCGTAGAACCGAGCAGTCCCTTCCAAACTCTTAACAACAACTTGGTCACCACCACGACCAAGGGCTAGGTCCAAGTTACTTTGAGCCTGATCTGCAAGACTGTTCAAATCTTCTTCACCATAGGAAATTCCAATACTCAAGGTCAGTGGGAAGTTTTGCTTCGAAGTACTTTCCCGCACAGTATCAAGAATATTAAACTTGTCGTTTTCTACCGCCGCAAGTGACTTGGCATATGCCATTAAGAAGAAGTGGTCATCATCAATTTGCTTAAGGTACATCCCGTAACGTTGTGACCAAGATGCTAATTCGTTGGTAATGTAATTACTTAAGTTTGAAATTTCCTGATCGGTCATCGATTGGGTAACCTCATCATAGTTATCCAAGAAAATCTGCCCAACTGAGATTTGTTCGTCAAGATATCGTTCCTCTAACTGCGCATATCGGGTGATATCCAGTAGATAAACGGTGTTGTATTCTGATTGAACCAACATGGTAAATTTACGATTCCGCCAAGTAATCGTGTGAAACTCTTTATCATCCTGGTATTTCATCAACAGCTGACTCAAATCGCCGTCCACATCCTCAAGTTTCTTATCCAGGATATTTTCCCCTTCAAAGTATTGCAATAAGAATGGGTTGGCCCACTCAATCATCCGACTATCGTTGAGAACCATCACTCCAATTGGCATTTCGAGTAATGCTTCTTGTTCCCCCCGATGGATTCGGTATGACAGATCCTCAATATACCGGTTCGTATCAGAACTGATTTCGTTCATCATAAAAATAGTGTATATCAAACCAACCACACTGATTGTGACCATAACGACCGCAACGATTGGGTTCAATAAAAATGACACTACCACTCCAAAAACGACGATAATGGCAATAAACGTCATTATTCGCCTAAGCCGCCGGTTGTGTAAAAACGGTGGCAACTGTCCAGTTGTCTGTGGTTTTGATTTATCCATTTTTGTTCCTCTTTAGATAGCTTTAGTACCACTATTTTACCATAACTAACTCAGAGCGTTATTTTTTGCTCTAAACAAAAAGGGAACTATACTTTCTGGTATTGATGAACATCATCAATGCCAGTTTTTTTATCCAAAACAAATAGGACATCACTGTCACATATGCTAAGATTTAAGCGTCTAAACAAAAAACAAGCGAGGTGTATGTGATGTCCCAAGACAATTCTATCTTAGATTTACTGGATATCAAAGACAAAAATATACAAATAACTAAAGTTAAGGAAGA
>NZ_CATNVB010000015.1 GCF_951230165.1 Lentilactobacillus sp. Marseille-Q4993 | reverse complement strand
ATTGGCCTTGATGATGGCTAATTTTTCTTATTTTTTACTGATAAAAGAAAAACTGGATCATATTTTTCAAAAAGTCATGAAAAATATGATCCAGTTTATTTATTGGCGGGACTTATGTCCCGGCCTCGTTACCAACTAAGTCGGGCGTACCTTCATGGTGATTACTCGAAGGCAAACCAGGAAAAGACGGCTGATCGTTATGTGAAGAACCGTTACGGTAGTTGGTCAAATGCTAAGCGTCATTGGCTATCATATGGTTGGTACTAAAAAATAAATAATTTTAAAATCGTCCGAAAACGGACGATTTTTTTATTTGAATGAGTTTTTTTGCGGTTTGTCTAGTTTTGTCTCAACCACAAGGGTAAGATGAATACTGGCTCTGACCTATCCCCATGGCGTTCAAGGTCATTATAGGTGGTGATTATGAGTTTTTACATTAAATAATTTTCCGAGACTAAATCAAAGATTATTCCGTTAAGCTTTTCTCCCTGTTTCACGTAATTTAACGCCGTTTAAATTTGATTGTTCGTAAAAGCAGAACTTTATTTTGACTATGTAAGCGGAATATTCGTAAATTGTTTTGATTTCTCATTTTTTCCATGTTATCATTTATCTATTCTAAAAAATCTATGAAAAGGTGGATATAATGAGTAATCCTTCTGCTACAAAGAAAACCTCACAGGTCAAAAACGCAATTCTTGGGTTCCAACACTTGCTTGCCATGTACTCTGGTGACATTTTGGTTCCATTACTGATTGGTGGGGCGCTCAAGTTTAACGCCGTTCAGATGACTTACTTGGTTTCAATGGATATCTTCATGTGTGGAGTCGCAACTTTACTTCAAATCAGAAGAACTCCCTTAACTGGAATTGGGTTACCAGTTGTTCTTGGATGTGCAGTTGAGTATGTTGCTCCACTTCAGTCGATTGGAAATAATTTTGGTCTTGGCTACATGTACGGCGGTATTATTATTGCGGGTCTGTTTATTATCGTTGCCGCTAAGCCATTTGCAAACCTTCGTCGGTTCTTCCCACCAGTTGTTACGGGATCATTAATTACTTTGATCGGGTTTACATTGATGCCAGTTGCTTTCCAAAACTTTGGTGGTGGTGATACTGCTGCTAAATCATTTGGTGATACAACCCATTTACTCCTTGGTACAGTTACTGCTCTTATTATTATTGCTTTGAATATTTGGAGTAAGGGATTCATCAAACAAATTTCAATTTTGATTGGAATTATTTTGGGAACGTTATTAGCAATTGCTTTAGGCACAATTAACTTCAAATCAGTTGGTCAGGCTCACTGGCTTCAATTGCCACAATTCTTTTACTTCTCAGCTCCTAAGTTTGAATGGTCGTCAATTGTGACACTGATTTTAGCAGCGTTAACTTGTATGATTGAATCGACTGGTGTTTATTTCGCCCTTGCTGACATCACTGGTCGTGAGCTTAAGAGTAAGGACCTCGAACATGGTTACCGTTCTGAAGGATTGGCTGCCATTCTTGGTGGTTTGTTCAACACCTTCCCATACTCAACTTTCTCACAAAACGTGGGGATCGTTCAGCTGTCAGGAATTAAGAAACTAGCTCCAATCTACTATTCAGCCTTCATGTTAATGATCATTGGGTTGATTCCAAAGTTTGGTGCTGTTGCTACGTTGATTCCAACCTCAGTACTGGGTGGTGCAATGCTCGTTATGTTCGGGATGGTTGGTGCCCAAGGAATCAAGATGTTATCTCAAGTTGAATTGAATGGTAGAAACTTACTTATTATTGCTATTTCAGTTGGTCTAGGAATTGGGGTTACTACCCAACCAACCTTGTTCCAATACTTGCCATCATCAGTTCAAGTTATCATGAGTAACGGAATGGTGATTGGAAGTTTCACCGCCGTTATCTTGAACATTCTGCTTAACCACACTGGGTTAAAGAATATTGTTGAAGACTAATAATTAAGCTATAAATTAAAAAGCTGTCCATCCGTATAGGTGGGCAGCTTTTGCTGTTTCTAATCACAATTGAGATTCCTCAAAACCTTCTTCAAGAGCTGTTACTGGCTTTTTAAGCAGCCGTCTGAAGATTGGGGTTAAGAGCACCATAATGACACCAAACAGTCCTAAAGTTAACATGTCGGAGAAGTAGACTGACCAGATTGGCCCAGCTATTGCTTCCCTAAATGCACCAATTGCGTAGGTGAACGGTAGGAATGGAGTGAAGGCTGTAAGACCCTTAGGAATGACTTCCAGTGGGTAGAGCCCACCAGTTCCAAAGATTTGCAAAATCATTAACAGCACGGCGATCACTTTCCCAGCGTTCCCGAATGAAAATACCAAACTAAAGATTATCATCGTAAACACGAGCGCTGTAAATAAGTCGATCCCAATAAAGGCGAACAGACTACGAGGCCTAATTCCCAGAAGGACGATTTCACCAAACCAGGTGATGAACGTTTGGGTGAATGCAATTGATAGGTAAAGTAAGAACTTTCCACCATAACTATGATAAGGATGAAGGGTATCTTTTCGTTGAGCTCGTTTTTGTTCAGGATATTTCCAAGCAATAATTGTTGTTAATAACAAAATCCCGATCCAAATTGACAGAACTGTGTAAAACGGTGTTGCTCCGTAGCCAAACAGCCCCATATTATACAATTCTTTAGTCTGTAACTTGACTGGTGATGCGAGGAAATTAGCCACATCGGGGTTCTTTCCCAGCAGATTGATAACTTTGTCTAGATTCTCATCTGTAAGAAAGTTCAGTTGATTATCCAAATCTGATAATTTGGTTTTTATCTGGGCTAACTTTGCCTGCATCGTATTAACCCGCGATATGGTTAGATCACTGACGGAGTCACCGGCTTTCTGGATTGCCTGGAGTTCTGGGATTACGCTCTTAAGGGAGTTGATGACGTCTGAATTGTTGTCTGTATCTTCATTTGTTGAATTACTGATTGAATCGAGGCCATCCTCAACGGTGTTTGAATCAGCCGCCGCCGAGGATAAGGTCCTGTCGAGCTGGTCATTAAGCCGGTTTATTTTGGCTTGGAGCCTTTTTACCTCTCCCTGTGAGTTACTTTGCTTCAGTTGTTTTAAGTAGCCTTGCTGAGCCTTTATTTGCTTTTTGGCACTAGCAAATTTACCAATTAGGTTATTCCCCCGGTTAGTAGGGATAATTGAATTAACGACGTCAAGAACTCTAAGGCCGTCATTCAGAACGTTTACTAGGGAGTTGCTTGCGTTGACGGCGGTTGTTACCTGGGGTCGAATTAAATTGATTGAATTGCCCGCTGCTCCAACTCCGCTAATTGCTGACTGGAATGAATCGGTTTGGCCTTGAATCGAGTTGAGTGCATTACCTAGTTCATTTTTAGTTGAACTAATGCTGTTCTTGGTAGTGGTCAATAATTTTTGCTGCTGAGTTAGGATGTCACTAAGATTATTGATCTGACTTGAAACCTTTGGAATGTCATTTTTGACAGCGTTTAGGTATTGTTTGACGTGACTGGCGTTGCCATTGACTTGGTTTAACTGCTTACTTGTCTTTTTAATTTCGTTGATTGAATCAAGCAATGTGGTTTTGATCCCAAGAATTTGCGGTTTGCTAGATGAGATATCTGCCCCAACATTATTGAGTTGTTTTAAAACTAGTTTGCCACTAAGCTGGGTGAAATTAGTTCTGATTTGGTCGGTCAAAGTTGTCTTGGCCTGACCAGTAATTTTAGTTGCCGCTGGGTTTAACTTTTCGTTAGATTTATAAACGATGGTTGGTTTCTGTGGGCTGTCAGTCGTTAGGGTCGCTAATCGACTAGAAAAGTCGCTTGGGATTTCAATCAGGGCGTAGTATTTACCCTGGTTGAGCCCGTTATTACCGTCCCAGTCGTTAGTTATAACCCACTTAACGTCGTGATTGGTTTTAAGTTTATTGGTGATCTGCTTACCAACGTTCAGATTTTTACCCTTGATAGTGCTACCTTCATCACTATTGACGACTGCGATGGGTAACCGGCGGATGTTTGCAGTTGAATATGGGTCCCAGGATGCTTTGATGTTTAGGACAGCGTACGTTGCTGGTACCAAACAGAATGCGAGGATGGTTATCCAAACTGGTTTGCTATGAATTATTTTTTTGATGTCTTGTTTGAATAAGTCGAAGATTGTTTTCATTCGGGGCCTCGTGATAGTTTAGGGTAGAATGTTCAAAATTGATTGAATCACGTCGTAGATTTGATTGTTTATTTCGTGGATGTTCTTGGTAGTTTGGTAAAGTTTGTCGATTCCTGATTGAACCAACTGAACCATTTTTGTGCCATCTTCTTTGATGATTTTGGCGATTTCTCTGATTTTAGCTGCGTCTGCTGAGTTATCCACTTTATTGGCTAGGCCAGTCAAGTCGCTGACTACTGACGAAATGGTAGCGTGTTTGTCGACGGCTTCAAGAAGTTTAATTAAGCCCTCGCGATTTTTAGTTGAGATTGACTTAATTAGGGAAGTAATTCGTCTCAAATCTGCTTTTTGCTTAGCAAAATTGAATGTTTGAACTAGGTTGCCACGCCAGATCCAGCCGCGAACTTTTCCGTTACCGTTCTTTACATAGTAGTAAACGGCTTTGTTACCGTTGGCTTTGCGGACAGTTGCTGATTTGTAGGTATAGAATGTTGTCCGTGGATAATTGTCGGCGTTATGCGCCTTTTTCGTTAAATGAGCGGTAGTATAGAGATAACCGCTCACCGCTTTGTTAGTTGTTTTCGATAACTTGTGGGTCGATAAAATTGTTGCTCCACGTTTTTTTGCCGAAACATTAGTCGATAATCCTATCGTAACCACTGAAAGTAACATTGCAATAATAATTTTGGTTGTATCTTTTTTTGTAACCAAATTGTTCACCCCGTTGTAATATATTTAAAGCTATTGTTAATAGTTAACATATGCATTACTATATAATATATCCCAATTTTGAATTGGACAAGACTCTTTTGAAAGGTTTTTAAAGAAGAGGTTAAAATCAATGATTAGTAACATCCGCAAAATATATTTACGTGATCTAAGAGCAATCTTTCATCATAAAGCAGCGTTCATTACCATATTAGCACTGTGTATTCTTCCAAGCTTATATACATTGGTCAATGTTGGCGCGATTTGGAATCCGTATAGCACTAAAAAGACTGAGCAAATTCCGGTTGCCGTTGTTAGTGAGGATAAAGGGGCTAGCCTTGACTCGAAGCAATTGAATTTTGGTGACCAGGTCATCAAATCAATGAAGGACAATAAGCAAATTGGTTGGAGGTTTGTTGATCGAAAAACAGCTGATACAAAATTACGGAGTGGTAAGTACTACGGCGAAATTATTTTACCAGCTGATTTTTCAAAAAAATTAACGAGCATTGCTTCTTCAAATCCTGAACGAGCAAATGTGATTTTTAAGACTAACACTAAAAATAGTCCAATGGGGGTAAAAATCACCGAAACGGCGGCTGAATCACTGACGACTGAAATTAAAAATAAGTTTATTTACCAAATCAGTGAGACTATTTTTTCGTATTTAAATAATGCGGGGACGAAATTAAATAGTAAGAAGTCGGAAATTTTACAACTGAAGGATATGATAGTCGCCCTTGGGGATGGTATGGATCTAGCAACCGATTCACTCAATACGATTCAGGATACCGCCAATGGAATGGCGACAGCCTTAACTTCGTTGAATGCAGTTAACCAAGCAGCTGAAAGTAACAATTCGCTGCAGGCAATTGCTGATGGTGGTACCAGTAGTCTGAGGAATGCAAGGAGCAGCCTTAATTCCGCATCTGAAGTCGTTAATGATAATTTGAAACAATTAAATACAAGACAGCAACGGGTTGGGGAGTTGGTTGACCAGATTAGTTCAGCAAGTACTCAACAGGGTAAGGCTCGGTTAAGTGAAACAGCTAGGAATTTAAAAACTGAAGTGAGTGTGCTGAAGGGTCAGACCAAGGCTTTGTCTGCGTTCTTAGGAGCGTTTGATAGTAAAAACCAGTCAGTTAATAATATGAAAAAGCAATTAAGTTCACTTGATGGCAAGTTAAGTAGCCAAGAGGCGAATATTCGCTCGCTGCAGAACTCTTTGAATGGTTCAAATCAAAATCTTCAAGCTGCAGTTGCTAGATTAACTGCAAGTAATCGGCAAATATCAAATAGGATTAGCAGTAGTTTGATTAGCAATAACCAGCAAGCCAAGGCTGCAATTGATCAGATGATTGCAAGCTCAATTGATAGTTCCAATAAGGCCAGCGCCATATTGGGCAGTGTTGGTAGAATAAAGCAGTTAAATAGTGAAGCTACTAATAATGCAATTTCAAGTAATAAATTGATTGCTGACTCAGCTGGCAAGCTATCTTCACGGCTGAATGAATCTCGAAAACAAATAGAAACAATCAGTAATAAATTAAAGTTGACTGATAACAGTGATATTGCTGAAATCATCAATGTGTTACAGAGTAACCCAACATTGATTGCTGGTGACTTGACGACATTGTTCAACGTTAAGTCGGAATCAATTTACCGAGTGGCCACTTTTGGTGAGGCTTTTGCTCCCAGTTATATGGCATTATCGATCTGGGTTGGTTGTACGATGCTGATTGCTGTGTTGAGAACTACTGTTCCAGACAGACGGCGATTTAGACACGTTAGTCGTCATGAGGAATACTTTGGGAAAATGTTGATCTTTTCGACGATTTCATTAGTTCAAACGGCGATCATTATCACTTCAACAATTCTGGTTCTCCATGTTCATATCGCTAACCTATTCGTCATACTAATGACAGGGTTATTTGTTTCGTTAGCATTCTCAACCCTGATATATACAGCCGCCTCGGTGTTTGGAAATCTTGGGACGGCGATGATGGTTATGTTAGTGGCTCTCCAATTAGCTGGTAGTGGGGCGATGTATCCAGTCCAGCTAAATCCGCTTGTCTTTAGAATATTGCAACCACTGTTTCCATTTACGTATGGAGTGGGGGCATTCCGTGAAGCAATTGGTGGAGTTAATATTGAGAGCATTGGTGTCGATTTCTTCATTCTTGGTTTGATGTTCTTTATTGCCATTTTTATTGGGGTGGTATTGAAGGTTAGAATCAAGCGAGTGTCGGATAAATTAAAACGGGCGTTGGAGGATACGGGAATTGGTGGATAAAAAAGTGAAAGCCAAACAGAAAATCTGTTTGGCTTTCACTTTTTATTATTTAGTTTGCTTATTAAGATAAAAATGGGCTACACACAGTAGCTGTCGCAACTGGCTCCACCATTGTTTGAGTCAGTAAGGTTACTTGTATCCAAATATGATTTTGGGATGATCGAAGTACCCACATGACGGAAACATAAATTTGCTTTCAAATTTACGAAGATTTCTTGTGGTAACTGGTACTTTTGTCCCAGACTCTTCCTACGAATAGTCAAGCCTCTTGTTTATGTAATAAAAGCACACTTGATAAGCATGTCTATTATATAAAGCATCACCTAAAACAGGCTATTTTTTTCGTGACAAATCTTTAGCTTGCATTTTTTCAATTTCTTTGCGGGCTTTTTTCTTCCGGTCTTCCAGAGCTGTTATCCATATTCCATTTAAAACTACTTCTCCAACAATTAACACCGTCAGTGTGGATAGTAATGACTGCCCTTTCGTGATGATGATATAAACCATTAATATCAGAAAAAAAATTCCTGGAATTGCTCCAAACCACTTTGGCAAATATCTATCTAGAATATAAAAGAACGCTACAACCAGCATACCCAATAAAAGTCCTTTAAAATCACTCATTTTTTTCCTCCTTGAAGTCCTTAATAATTTGTTTTGCTAGGTCTAACGATAATTTTTCATCAATTACCATTTGCATAATCTTGGTTTCAAATGTACTTGTATCGTTTTGCTCAATCAAATCAATCTTTTGGATGATTTTATCCAGCCTCATTCTGACTGTGGGGTAACTTACTTGATACACCTTTGCTAACTGCTTTAAAGATCCAGAAGCTTGTACTAACTGTTTGACAAACTCTTGATCTGCTTGATCTAGTGCTAAAAACCAGTTCATGTTTTCCACCTCTTTTTTAATATTATTTATTTTATTTTAACATTGTTAATAATAAATGTAAACGCAAGAAAATATTATTAATATGCAAATACATACTAACCGACTTTTTTATGTAGCAATCGTTCACAGGTGTTGCCATTCAATTCAACCTGTATCCACCCCAACCAATGGTAAAATTATTAACCTTAAATAGGTACACCACAAAATATTGATATTTGCTACTCGCTGTATCAATCAGGTTTGAGAGCCATTATTCATCCTCTTAGTTAATGTTGGTTTTGCGGGGGTGGGACAACGAAATCTAAGATATCTGAAGCACTCCTGAAAGTGTTCAGAAATTCAGCTTTGTCCGTCAACGTAAATAAAAGCCGTCATGAGAAAGAGCACTCATAACGACTTTTACTATTAATATTATCAATTATTTGGATAGAGTGGCCACACACAGTAGCTGTCACGACTGACTCCACTACGTGTTCGTCAGTAAGT
>NZ_CATNVB010000014.1 GCF_951230165.1 Lentilactobacillus sp. Marseille-Q4993 | reverse complement strand
AAATAAAAGCCGTCATGAGAAAGAGCACTCATAACGACTTTTACTATTAATATTATCAATTATTTGGATAGAGTGGCCACACACAGTAGCTGTCACGACTGACTCCACTACGTGTTCGTCAGTAAGTGTCATCCTTGTGGGGGCTCGCAAACGAAATAAAGGATTTCTGGCGCACTCCCAAAACGTGTTCTGAATTTCAGCTCTCTCCGTCTATACAAATAAAAGCCGTCATGAGAAAGAGCACTCATAACGACTTTTACTATTAATATTATCAATTATTTGGATAGAGTGGCCACACACAGTAGCTGTCACGACTGACTCCACTACGTGTTCGTCAGTAAGTGTCATCCTTGTGGGGGCTCACAAACGAAATCAAAGATTTCTGGTTCGCTCCCTATCTCTTCGGCGTATTTTCCTTTACCACTTCAGTAATGATGTTGACCAAATCTTCCACCGGTTCAGCCGTCTTCTTCGCCTTAATAAACGAGATCCCGAAGTCAGCCACCAAATCACTCGTTGGAATCTTGGCAATGTTAATGCCACCATTGTTTGAGTCAGTGAGTTCACTTGCATCCAAATATGATTCTGGAATGATCGAAGCGCCCACATGGTTGACAGCTAGCTCTGACGCTAGGCCAACATCAGGAACCTCAATGCTAAACTCAACGCTAACTCCGATGCTAGAAAGATAGCTTGCTACTAGGCGGTGGTAGTTGTTTTCGTGCGGAATGCTGACAAATGATTCCCCTGATAGTTTGGACATATCAAGGTCGGCGTAATCAACGAACAGCTTTCCTTCCTGGTACAGCTTTGAATTGTTAGGAATTACAAGAATCAATGGGATTTTTGCAATTGGCATATACTGGATTTTAGGGTTAGACAATGGTTGCCCAACAAAAAAGTCAAGCGATCCAGACATCAAGCGCTTCTCAGCATCTCTGCTAGGAACTGATAATATCTGGGCATGAACCTTTGGATATTTTTTATAAAACTTAACTAGTACTGGTTTGTAGATATCGTTAGATACGGCTTCGTTTGACGCAATCGTTAAATGACCGTACTTGAACTGTGACAGGTGGGTCATTTCGCGGTCAAGAGTTGCCCGGAGTTGGTCCTCTTCTCGCAAGAATGATAATAGGCGTTCACCTGCATAGGTTAGTTGAATCGGATGACTTGAACGATCAATCAACTTCACCCCGAAGTTGTCCTCAGCGTTCTTGATTACCCGACTAATATATGGTTGGGTCACAAACAAAGACTGAGCGGCCTTTGACATGTTTCCCTGTGCTTTTATTTCTTCTAGAAATGAAAGTAATTTACTGTTCATTGATAATTCTCCTTCAAGGGATGTTCTTCTTTGTGGTTTTAGGCGTTAAGCATAATATGCATAAACTTGTATGAATATTATACGGTACTTTCTTTTAATAAGCATGTGAAACGCTTATAATAAATCTAGGAGTATCAAGTGAAAAACAAGTACAATTATACTCACAGATGAAAAATTAGTAAAGGCTATGCACATATATTTTAAACAATTTAATTATACGTATCAGAATGATTGACAAAGAAATTCATTGTAGTATATTAAATGGTAATGAATACTATTTAAGAAAGAGGTAATCCCAATCGCAAAGACATCAAAGATCCAAAAAGAATTAAAGATTGAACGCACAGTTGCTAAGTACGCTGATTTGCGACGCGAATTAAAGAAGAAGGGTGACTACGCAGCTTTAAGCAAGCTCCCTCGGAATGCTTCTCCTACAAGAATTCACCGTCGTGACGAGCTTGATGGTCGTCCTCGCGGATACATGCGTAAATTCCACATGTCACGTCTTAACTTCAGACAACTTGCCCACAAAGGCCAACTTCCAGGCGTTAAAAAGGCAAGCTGGTAAACAATCGTTTAAAATTAATATATAATAAAGTAAAGCAATCTATTAGGATTGCTTTTTTTGATACGATTAAAAAGCTACATAAAATGAATTCATGGGAGTAACGATATGCGAATTGAGCAAAATCCAGAATTTCAAATTCATTTACAAAAATTGCAATCTAAAGAGCCTTTATTCTTAGAGACGATTTACAGTGTTGGTAATGGTCATATTGGGGTCCGTGATTCAAACCCACTCCAGGGGAATAATCCCAACTATGTTGGTACCCCAGGATTGTTTGTTAACGGTTTTTATGATTATTACCCATATAAGTATGGTGAGAAGTACCCCAATTATCCTGAGAACAATCAAGTGATCAACCGGTTATTTGACCCACGGTTTATTAGAATCATCGTTGGGGATGAAGATTCAGCGGTTGACTCTTTTGATGTGGAAACTGTTGATAAGAACTTGGATATGCAGACTGGAATGCTTCACGAAATATTTGCGGTTACTACCCCTGAAGGCAAAATTTTTAACTTGATAGTTCAAAGCTTTGCCAGTCTCCAAGAGCTAAATGTGTACGGCATTCGGTACGGGATCGTGCCCGTTAACTTTGATGACAACGTTGAAATTATTAAGGTTCATGATTATGTCAATCAGGCAACTAACCAAGTGGCAAATGACGTCAGGGTCGATGACGTTAAGGGGAATATGCAACTTGATTTTATTGATGACAATGGCCAGCCTAGTTATTTGATTACAACTTATAAGAGTCAGCAAGGATTGATTCTGACTTTTCAGGCGTCTGAACAAATGGATTATTTTAAAGATGACACCAACCATTGGGGCTACCGAACTAAGTACTTTGCTAAGAAGGGGACTCAAAAGGAATTTGAGTTTTTATTCTCAATTGGTGATATTCACCCATTAGTTAACGCACGGATGTACGCTGATCAGTATTTGTCCGCACTTAACGAGAAGGTCCGTGACACTAATTTTGATTCTGAGTTAATGGCTTCTGCCCAAGTCTGGCAGACATTCTGGCTCCACAGTGACGTTAAAATTGGTGGCGATCCAGAGGTTCAACTGTGTATTCGTTTCAATTTGTTCTCGCTAAATCAATCAGCAGGACGTAATGAGATGACGACGATTCCAGCTAAGGGACTAACGGGAAATGGCTATGGTGGTCATTACTTCTGGGATACCGAAATCTTCATGCTCCCGTTTTTCACCTATACCCAACCGGAGCTAGCCAAAAAGATGCTTATCTATCGTTATCACACTTTGGATATCGCGTTGAAACAAGCAACTCAGTTAGGCCTTAAAAAGGGAGCCTGGTTTGCATGGCAAACAATCAATGGTTATGACGCAAGTGCGTACTGGCCAGCTGGCTTAGCTCAAGTTCATATTAACGCTGACATTGCGTTTGCAATTGAACAGTACTATGAAGTGACTGGCGATGATGAATTCCTGTCCAATTATGGGTACGAAATTATTGTTGAAACGGCTCGGTTCTTCATGGAGTACGGTAATTATGCTGATATTGAGGGCAAACGGCGATTTGTGATTGATCGAGTCACGGGACCGGATGAATATAGTGCGGTTGTTGATAATAACTATTTCACCAACCACATGGCGAAGTTCAATTTACGAATGGTGGCGAAGTATGCAGAGCGGTTTGAAAACACTGAGTTGTCTAGAAAACTCAATCTTTCCGCTGAAGAAATCGATAAAATGACTCAGGCTGCTAATGATATGTACCTGCCGTTTGATAAGGAAAAGAATATTAAGCTCCAGTATCAAAACTTTAATCAAATGGCGGAAGTTAACCTTAAAAACGTGGATACCAGCAAATTTCCAATGCTGCTTCATTTCCACCCATTAATGCTTTATCGGACTCAGGTTAATAAGCAGGCCGATGTTATCATGTCCGATATCTTATTCCCACAAGGCTTTGATTTTGAACAGTTGAAGTCTAACTACGAGTTCTATGAACCAATCACGACTCACGACTCCTCCTTATCTAAGGCAATGTTTGCAATTGCGGCCACTCGAATTCATAAGGATGCTGAGGCGTACCGGTTCTTCTCACAGGCGGTTCAAACCGATCTTCAAAACTCACACCACAACACTGCAAACGGAATTCACGCTGGTAGTTTGGGAGCCGCATGGGAAGGGATTTTCTATGGTTTTGCGGGGGTCGTTAATAACGCCGAGTACTTTACGGTCAATCCTCGTTTGCCTGAACAGTGGAACAGTCTTCAATTCCGGTTCCACCTTTACGATAGTGAATACCGATTCACGATTTATGAGCACGAAATTATCGTTGAACTTTTGAGTGGTAAGGGAACGAAGATGAAACTGGCTGGTTCTGACTACAATATCACTAAGGAAGAACCAAAGCAGGAAATTAAATACTGATTAGAAATTAGCTGGAACGATTTGGGCTTTTGCGGTATTATTTTAGCAATAAGGCAAAACGCATAACCGCCACATGGTTAATTGTTAGATGGAGGCCCATGATGAAGAAGGACGTTCGCCAGGCGAAAATTGAACAAATTATCAATCAGACAACTGTCACCACGCAGGATGAGTTGATGAACAAACTTAACGAAGTGGGCATCAAAGTGACTCAGGCAACTTTGTCTCGGGATATTCGGGAGATGCAAATCGTTAAGCAACCCGATAGTTCTGGTAAGACCCGTTACATGATTTTTAAATCTGGGAACCAAAATGAGATGGAGCGGTTGAGCCGGATGATTTATAGTTCGGTGACTGAAGTAAAGCAAATTGAGTTTGTCAATGTTGTGCATACGCTTGCAAGTTATGCCAATCCACTGACTGCAGTAATCGATGATCTTAAGATGACAAACGTGGCTGGAACGATTGCTGGGTACGATACGATTGTTATTTTTAGCCCAGATAAAGAAGCTGCCCAAAAAGTGTCTGAAATGTTTAAACAATACGCTAATCCAGATCAGTTACTGGACTCAGTGCGACCAAATTAAAAAGTGAAGTCCTAGTGTTAAGATTCTTCTTATCGCTGGGACTTCTTTTGGAATCAGGAGGGTAAAAAATGGCATCAGCAATCAATGTGTATTCAGAGATTGGCAAATTAAAGACGGTAATGGTCAAACGACCAGGGGCTGAGCTTGAAAATATGACGCCGACAACGATGACCAACTTTTTGTTTGACGATATTCCGTATTTGAAAGAGGCTCAGCGGGAGCATGATGCTTTCACCAATACGCTAACAAGCCAAGGGGTCAATGTTCTTGAGCTAAGGACAATGGCGGTTCAGGCCGTGGCTAACCTTGATGAGCAAGGGAAAACAAGCTTCATTAACCAAATCGTATCTGAATCGGGATACCCGTCTGGTCAAATTCATGATGGGTTGACCGAGTATCTGGCAAGCTTGGCGACTGAAAAACTGGTCAACACCGCTCTGGTGGGACTGAAGAAGGATGATATAAAAATTAAGGGGGATGGTTTAGCAAACTTGGTAGCTGATGGCAACTCGTTATTCTATCTGGAACCAATGCCAAATCTATACTTTACGCGTGACCCATCAGCCTGTATTGGCAACGGTGTGAGCATCAGCAGTATGACCTTCCAAGCTCGTAAACGAGAGACTTTAATTTATGAACTGATTTACCGGCATCACCCATTATTTGCGAATAATTCGGTTTCGTTTTGGCGAACCCGGGACAGCTTATTTAATCTTGAGGGTGGGGATGAGTTAGTTTTAAATAGTCACGTGGTTGCTGTTGGCCTATCAGAGCGGACGGAAGCTAAAGCAATTGATGAATTAGCAAAGCAATTATTTACCAAGACTCAGTTCGATACGGTGCTAGCCGTTCGCATTCCTCACAATCACGCAATGATGCACCTTGATACGGTGTTTACAATGATCAATCATGACCAGTTCACGGTTTATCCAGGAATTATGGGAACTGATTCGAAAATCGATTGTTATATTGTTCAGCCAGGTAGCGAAGGTCAACTTAGGATTGACCACCAGACAGACTTACAGGCAAGTCTAAAACGCGTACTTGGTGAAAGTGAGATTGATTTGATTCCAACAGGAAATGCTGACCCCATTGCGGCTAGCCGTGAGCAGTGGAACGATGGCTCCAATACGCTGGCGATTGCCCCTGGAAAGGTGGTTACCTACGATCGTAACGTGGTATCAAACGAACTCCTTAGGAAACACGGCGTTGAGGTTTTAGAAATTCCATCGGGGGAGTTATCTCGAGGCAGGGGTGGACCTCGGTGCATGTCCTGCCCAATTTATCGTGAAAATATAGATTAACAACCAGAAAGGGTGCCAATTATGACAAACAACATTCAAAAAAGCGTGTTTCAAGGGAGAAGCGTTCTTGCGGAAAAAGACTTTACTGGAGCCGAGTTAGAATACTTGGTTGATTTCGGGCTACACCTAAAGGCATTGAAGAAAGCAGGGATTCCCCACCATTATCTAGAGGGGAAGAACCTAGCGTTGATCTTTGAAAAATCGTCGACCAGAACTCGGTCAGCGTTTACCACCGCCGCAATTGATTTGGGGGCTCACCCTGAGTACTTAGGTAAAGGTGACATTCAATTTGGCAAAAAGGAAAGTACCGCTGATACAGCCAAGGTATTAGGCCGGATGTATGACGGAATTGAATTTAGAGGGTTCAAACAGAGTGATGTTGAAATCCTTGCCAAGGAAAGTGGCGTTCCAGTCTGGAATGGTTTGACTGACGAATGGCATCCAACCCAAATGTTAGCTGACTTTATGACTATCAAAGAGAACTTTGGTAAGCTGCAAGGCATTACGCTTACATACATGGGTGATGGTCGAAATAATATGGCTAACTCCTACTTGGTTGCGGGAGCGATTGTTGGTTTGAATGTTCACATCGTATCACCAAAGAGTCTGTTCCCAGCTCAGGAAATCCAGGATATCGCTAACGAAGCAGCTGCCAAGTCCGGTGCCAAACTGCTAATTACGGACGACCTGGATGAGGGGCTCAAAGGATCAAATATTGTCTGCACCGATGTGTGGGTTTCAATGGGTGAGGACAACTGGGCTGAACGAATTAAATTGTTACATCCATACCAAGTTAATATGGCAGCATTAAAGAAAACCGGAACGCCTGACGATGAACTAATTTTCATGCACTGCTTACCAGCCTTTCATAACACTGAAACGGAGTATGGGAAGGAAATTGAACAGAAGTATGGTCTGACCGAGATGGAAGTTACTGATGAGGTGTTTACCAGCAAATACGGTCGGCAATTTGATGAGGCTGAAAATCGGATGCATTCAATCAAAGCAATGATGGCCGCAACACTTGGAAACCTTTTTATTCCAACGGTTTAGCCAATTATTTCAATTAAGGCACTTTGGTTTCAAAAATGAAAAAACTATGACTTTTTGCCCAAACCGCTTGATTATTTCAGTTATCCACCGATAATAGGAATATCTGCATAAAAAGAGGTTATTTAATGAAGAAAATTATCAACATTGTCGGAATTACAGTAATCACCGTCCTTAGTGGCTTCTTACTGATGGTAAGTACAGGCCAGCACGTCAGCGCTAAGGCCACTGCAATTCCCAAGACGATTAGGGGTAGCTGGTACCAATACTTAGGGAACGGTCATTATTCAAAGGTGACGTTTTCAAAACATAAAGTTCTCTACGTTAACTACTACGGATCCAAGTATCATAAGCAGGGACCGGATGTGGTCAATGCAAGTAAGAAAAAGCATGGTTGGTATGAAATCAAAGATAGTGATCAGAAGTCTGGCTTGGGAACGTATTACCGAGTGAAGAAAAGTAGTGACAAGAGTCAGCTTCAGGTGGCATATGGTAAGAAGATAACGAGAAACAAGAGTATCAATTACTATGAGACAAGGGCGCAGGCTAAAGACTAGCTGGGGTTCAACTTTGTAAATCATGTTTGTAAGCCTGCAAAGTCCGCTGACATTATTTATGGATAGCGGTTTCATGTTAGAATAGTCTTATCAATACAGTTTGGAGAGATTTTAATGCAGAAAATTTATTGGGACAGCGTGGAGTATAACAATACCCCGTTCTTTTTCACTATCACTGATAAGGGGCTTAACTTCGTTGGTAGCCCTGATAAACCCCTATCAGAATTTTTTGACTTTTATCCAAACGCCAAATTTACATCAGAATTTCTTAACGATAGCGATAAAACTGATGAATACGTTGATCAATTCAAAGACTATTTTGAAGGCAAGTCAAAGCGCTTTGACCTTCCAATCGACTATGATTATGTAGGCGGGACTGACTTTCAGCGCGAAGTATGGCAAGAATTAACCAATATTCCATATGGTAAAACGAAAACGTACTCGGAAATTGCTGATGAAATAAGTAAACCAAAGGCCAGCAGAGCTGTTGGCCACGCAGTTGCTCTCAATCCGCTGCTAATCGTTATTCCTTGCCATCGGGTAGTTAGAGAAGATGGTAGTCTTGGAGGCTATCGCGGTGGGGAAAAACAAAAAAAGGCCCTGCTCTCACTTGAAAGCACCGCCCCAGTTAGGAAAAGTTTGATAAAAAAATTACCGCTACCTAAACTTAGTGAACTAGGTAGACCTGATCTTTAATTAAATCGAATGGTTTGTGGTGGTCATTGATTTTGGCAATTTCAGCTGAATCAGTGTAGTTCGCTGCCTCCCAGAATTTTTTGGAGTTAGTAGCACCATTCTTCTCGCCGATGACAATCAGCTTTAGCTGGTCGTTGTCGGCTTTTCTAATTGCCTGGAGAACCTGATAGTCGATTGGATCTTTATCGGGGGACCAGCTCATAATAATATAGTTGACCTGACTTTGATACTTGTCGATGGCAGCGAGAGCATCCAGCTTTTCTACAGGAATGGTTTGGTGCTTGCCAGTTTGATTTTCTGATGTCCATGCCAGGTTATCGGTTGGGTAAACATTGACTCCTAGTCCCTTAAGTCCCTTTGAGATATAGCCATTACCAGCCATGATTTCTAAGACCGAGTTATCGCCGATAAATTCCGCTAGACTCTTAACAAACGGCGCTGAGATATATGCCCACATACCGTAAGTTTCTTCCAAGTAGTCTCTAAATGAGCGTAGCATTTTATCTAAATCAGGAAGGGCGTCAGAGAACTGGTTCCAAAGTTTATCACCCTTAGGATCCCCTTTATCAAATTTAGCGTCAATATCTTTAAAGATTCGGTCCTGAATATCATTCGGCAAGATTAGCTGTGGTAGCTCTTGGGGAAGGAGTCCAGCTCCGACTAAGTGATCAGCTTCGATGACGTTATTGATTAGAAACTTAACGTCAGGATAGTCGTTAAACAATTCTCGGTAGTTTTGCAGTTTGGCAATGTAGCCGGATTCCTGTTTAGGAGCTGTTGCGCGCTTTTTCTTCAATAATTGCTTTTTCTTCTTGTTTGAAATCATAATCCACCCATTAATCGTCAGAAATATTTAAGTCCAATTGTTCTTGCATTCCGTTCAAGGTATTGCTGGTACCGCGATTTTCCTTGCCATGCAGGTAACCGGATATCAATTGATAGATCTCGTAACGGTCTGCTGAGCTAATGTCTTGACCGTTAAACTTGAGGTTTTTGTCTGAGATGAACAGCTTACCTAAGTCGTAAGAAGTGTTGTCGGATAAGCCGGTGATGTAGTCCATGGTCACATCAAAAAACTGGGCTAGTTTTTGGACTTCAACGTACGATGGCGTTCTAACTCCGCGCTCCCAGTTACCGATTTGTGGTGATGTATTTTTATGACTTTCATCCGTTGGAAACATTTTGTTGAGCCCATCTGCTAGTCCCTCTAACGTTAGATGCTGACCAGTTCTTAGTGCTCGAAGTCGTTCTGAAAACATATAACCACCTACCTTATTAGTTATATTATACTTCAAAATCGCACCCAAAAAAATTAATGATTTGGTTAATGGGCTGATGTGTTATCATTATCCAAGTAACTTAATGACTGAGGAATGAAATAAGATGAAGAAAAAGACCAAGGTAATGTTAGCAGTCGGCGGCTCAATCATTGGATTAGCCGCGATTGGTTTGTTTGGAGCGGGAATGTATTTCTACCAAGTCGCGGTAGTGCCAGCTCCCAAGACGTTTTTATCGAAAGATAAACCAATTAAAAAGAGTAGTCCGTTGTACCCTGCTGAACAGTGGTACAAGAATGCTGATAAGCAAAAATGGACGGAGATTTCTGCTGGTAAGGATTTAAAGCTAGATGCAAATTATATTGCAGCTGATAAGAAGACCAATAAAACGGTGCTAATTGCTCATGGTTTTATGAGCAATAAGGATAAGATGTTTTCATACGCTTACATGTTTCATAATCTTGGCTATAACGTGTTACTCCCAGACGCTCGGGGCCACGGCAAGAGCCAGGGGAATTACATTGGTTTTGGTTGGCCAGAACGATTAGACTACAAGAAATGGATCAACCAAGTAATTGAGAAAAATGGTCAGAATTCAGAAATTGTTGTCTTCGGAGTTAGCATGGGTGGAGCCACCACAATGATGACTAGTGGCGTCAAGGGACTGCCTGATCAGGTTAAGGCGTTTGTTGAGGACTGTGGTTATACTAACGCTGATGCTGAAATTTCGTACCAGGCAAAGGAATTGTACAATATGCCACGGTGGCCATTAGTTCCAATTGTAAGTATGATTACTCAGGTCAAGGATGGCTACAACTTTAAGGAAGCAAGCTCAATCAACCAGTTAAAGAAAAATCATAAACCAATGTTGTTTATTCACGGCAGTAAGGATAAGTTTGTGCCAACAAAGATGGTTTACTCACTTTATGATGCAACAAAGGGGCCAAAGGAGTTGTGGCTCTCAAAGGGAGCTGCTCACGCCCAGTCATTCCAGAAGCACCCAAAGGAATATACGAGAAAGGTAAAGAATTTCTTGGCTAAGTATGTTCATTAGCAGGAAAAAGGTTGCGTAAGTTGTTATAATACTAGTGGTTAGTTTTTTTACGAAGGGAGGTAACCGGGATTTTAATTTTAATGATAGTACTTGCCGCGATAATCGGTGGTGGTACTGGCTTTTATTTGCAAAAGAAAAAGCATGAACAAGAAATCCAGGAGGCATACCAAAAGGCTTCCCAAATTATAGCTGATGCTAAGGTTGAGGCAGCGGATAAGCATGATAAAGTCATTCAGTCTGGAAAACAGCGGGTGGATGAATACCGTGAATCAAATGAAGAAGAATTGGCGAGCTATGAAGCTGATAATCGGACCAGAGAGTCAAGAATTGCACAGCGTCAGCGAGCCAATGATTCTACTCAACAGCGACTTGATCAGACTCATACCCGGTTAGCTGAACGACGAGTTGAACTCGATGAAGAAAAGGCTGAAATTGCAAAGCTTCATGATAAGGAGCAAGAACTTCAGCAACAAAGATTATCGAATTTACAGGATCGAGCGAATATGACGTGGGATAACGCTAAAGATGAAATTCTATCTAACTTGGCAGATGATCTGAAGAAAGAACGGGATGTTGAAATCCGGTATCTTAATGATGAATCAGAAGTTGAGGCACCAAAAATCGCTAGAATTTTGGCTGAAGATTCCATTCAACGAGGAACCCAAGATTACCCACGTGAGCACACGGAACATTCTATTCAGTTTAACGATAACGGCTCCAAACAAAAGCTGGTGGGTAAGGATAACATTAATTTGCGGTACATTGAGTCACTGGCCGGAGTGGATTTGATTTTTGATCCTGATGATAATAAATTGATGCACATTGCAACGTCTGACCCCGTACGACGGGAAATTGCTAGAAATACTATCAATAATTTGATGGTATTACGACAAGTTAATGCGCAGACGATTGAACAGCAGATCAATATGGCTACCAATGATATTATGACCGACATTAGAAAAGTTGGTGAAGATACCGTTACTAGTTTGCACATTGGATTTGTTCATCCAGATTTAATGAAGATTATTGGTCGGTTAAAGTACCGAACAAGTTATGGTCAAAACGTGTTGAACCATTCGATCGAAGTGGCCCAAATTGCTGGTCTATTGGCATCTGAGCTTGGCTTTGATGTTCGAATCGCTAGACGTGCCGGACTCTTACATGATGTTGGTAAGGCAATTGACCACGATGTTGACGGTACTCACGTTGAGTTGGGGGTTAAGATTGCCGAAACGTTTGGCGAAGACGAGCGGGTTATCAACGCAATTGCCTCTCACCATGGTGACGTTGAGGTAACGACCCCAATTGCAAATCTGGTGGCAGCTGGAGATTCGATTTCTGGTGGTCGACCAGGGGCAAGAAGTGAATCGGTTGAAGAATACATTAACCGATTACGAAGTCTTGAACATATTGCTAGCCAAAAGGATGGAGTTAAGGAGAGTTACGCTATCCAGGCTGGTCGTGAAATTAGAATTATGGTGGATCCGCAACAGGTTGATGACAGGAAGTTGAAGTTGTTGACGAATGATGTGAAGGATCAGATTCAGGATGAGCTCACTTATCCAGGGAAGATAAAGGTTACTTCGATTAGAAGTTTTAAGGCCGTGTCGTTTGTGGGTAAGGAGAGAAGAAGGAAGAAAGCGTAGAGTGCGAAAACAATCGGGTGATTCCGAGGATTAAGGGAATAAGGGTTATTATGGTGGTTTGCCATAATAGCCCTTATTTTTTTAAACGTAGGAATCAGATTGTTTGAGCACGTTTTGGCTGTGTAAATAGCGTGCATCTGTTTTATAAGCGGA
>NZ_CATNVB010000013.1 GCF_951230165.1 Lentilactobacillus sp. Marseille-Q4993 | reverse complement strand
AGGATTAAGGGAATAAGGGTTATTATGGTGGTTTGCCATAATAGCCCTTATTTTTTTAAACGTAGGAATCAGATTGTTTGAGCACGTTTTGGCTGTGTAAATAGCGTGCATCTGTTTTATAAGCGGAGGTGACTGAAGGAGCGAGCACGTTTTGGCTACGTAGGATTAAGGGAATAAGGGTTATTATGGTGGTTTGCCATAATAGCCCTTATTTTTTTAAACGTAGGAATCAGATTGTTTGAGCACGTTTTGGCTGTGTAAATAGCGTGCATCTGTTTTATAAGCGGAGGTGACTGAAGGAGCGAGCACGTTTTGACCATGTAGCCAACGTAGGAATCAGATTGTTTGAACACGTTTTGGCTGTGCAAATAACGTGTTTTATAAGCGGGAGAGCGAACCAGAAATCTTTGATTTCGTTTGTGAGCCTTCACAAAGTTGACGCTAACTGATGAACACAGAGTGGAGTCAGTCGCGACAGCTACTGTGCTAAGATTGAAATTCCGTACCCGTTTTAACTACTTCCCTTTCCAGCACCTCACAACTCCCCACCAACATTTTCCAACAAAAAAACACCCAGCCATAGCCAGATGCTTTTCTCAATAATTGCTCTATTTCTGTTCATCGTTGGTTTTTAGTGGCTCCCCAGCTAATACTTGGAAGTTGTTGTTAATTGTTGGCGTCACTACCGGATGATGTTCAAGATATTCAAGAATCACTTGTGAAATAATAGTATGATCAGATTTAATGATTTTCTCTTTGGTGTACATTGGGTAGTGGCCACCACCACTTGCCCGGTATCGATTAAGCGCGATTTTAATTGTATCGTCGGGACTGACGTCCTTGCCGTGATACTGAAGTTTGGTTACTCTGTCGCCGACAGGACGGGAAACATCCAGGATGTAATCGATGCCTTCAAACATATCGTAATTGTAGTAACGTTGTTTTGGGAAAATAAACCGTTCGTTTACGACTACATGACCAGCCTTAGTATCAAAATACTCTGCACTAACTTCCAGGGCACCCTTCAAATCTGCCCCTGAAATTTCAGAAACGACAAGGGTGTTTGGATAAACATAGTTAGTGATTATATTTCTCATTGTGATTGGATTTGAAAAGCCATGAGCTTCGTTATTATAAAGGGCTGTTGCGGAAACATCGACTCCCATTTTATCCATTTGAATTTTTTGAATAAACTCAATAAACGAACTGTCTTCGGTTCTCACCTTGAGTGGATCCGTAAAGGTAAGGTTCCCATCGATTCTTGAAAGTGGTTTGTCCAACCATTTTGATAGGTGCTGAGCTAATGGTTGGATTGTTTCATCGATTTGTGGATCGATAGGATAATCAGCCACACTAATTAATTCACTCTCACTTTTCGTTACCCGGTGTTCTGATTGAGAGTAGTTCAAGGTAATTCTGCCGATAAACTCGCCCCGAAAACCGGGCTGAATCACGGGGACCTTGAATAAGTGACTAGCGATGCGACGATGCTGATGTCCAGAAATTAAGGCATCAATTCCATCGACGTGTTCCAATAAGTCATAACCCTTATTCTCACCAGGGTTAATATCAGTCCAAGTACCGGTGTGATCGCGTTCAAACCCGCCATGGTAGACAACAGCAGCGATATCAGCCTGCTCCTTAATCTCTGGTAGATATTTTTCCACGGCTTCCATTTCCGAAATCAAGTTGAAATCATCTGAATCACCGATGTTCTTCCACTTCTTGGTGCTGGTGGTAGTTAATCCTAAAAAGCCGACTTTACACGGGCCCACCTGCAGAATTTTATATGGTTTGCCAAGCATTGGTTCCTTGTTGTGATCAACAATATTAGCACAAACAAAATCGCGGTCAGACGCTGCCATCATCGATTCGAGGTACTTTACGCCGTAGTCAAATTCATGGTTGCCAATCGAGCCAATCTGATAGCCAACTTGGTTGTAGGCCTTTGCGTAGGCTGCTCGATCTTCATGATCTGCCATTTTTGCGACATAGTAAGACAGGGGCGATCCTTCGAGAAAGTCGCCGTTATCAATTACAACTACCTGTTCATCTGGGTGGCTTTTCTTATACTGCTTTATAGCACTGCACGCTTTTTCGATACCAAACGGTTTATCGAGGCCTTTGTCAACGTAATTGGTCGGCTCGATGAAGCCGTGAGTATCGCTAGTACATAAGAAAGTTATTTTCATATTTTCACCTACACGATATTCTATGAACTCAAGTATATAAAAGAATTGGCAAGATGTAAAACTGGTAGGACAAATAACACTTAAAATCTATTTTGTAATCCGTTATCCCTCGTCAACTGATTGCAGGTAAACCATCTGGTCAGTTGTTATACTTTGGTTTAATCGATCTGATAGGGCTTTTTCAATCTTATTTGCGTTGAATAGATTAGCAACAAAGGAATACTCATATTGGAACGCTTTGATCAAAAGTTGAGTTCTTCGCTGAGCAGATGACTCATCGATGTTGCCACGACTTAGCCTCATCGTGTAACCTTGACGAACATAGTTGACGGAGTCAGCGTTGTCAGGAGTCTCAATCTGGTCTAAGTAATCGTTTACGACGACCAGAATTTGTTTATTAGTTTTCCTTTGAATCTCAAAGAATGCTTGCTTGTTATTGTTCATTTTGGTTTGGTCAAACCCAGGCTTCCGAGCGATTTGTTGTTCAAATTTTTTGGTTTTCTTTCTTACAAATTGAACTTTGATCCAGAACCCTAACCGTGACCAGAAATTTCCACGTTGGTGGGAACGGGAAACACCACGGCGAGCGATTGCCTTTGCAAATCGGTCTGGGATTTGGTTATCTGTGAGCATTGAGTACAGTTTATCTTGGATTAGTTTATTAGTCTGGTTGGTGATTTCTTGAACCTCATCTCGGTTGATGTGACCGCGTTTTTTCTGACTGTTGAGCATATCGATGACGTAGTTCCGGTCGATGATTGGAATCGTCTCCTCCTGTTTGATTTGAGAAATGCTGTAATCAGCCATGGAGTTACGAAATTGGTAGAAAGCTTCTGCATTGTGCGCCTGCTTTCGGCCAACTAATCGAGGGAGCCACAGAGTTGGGGTTATCAAGCTTAATAGGATTACAATCGTTGCAATGAAAATTAGTTGGGATCTGAATGGAAATGACTCGCCGGCTAATGTTAGCGGTAACGAAAGAGCCATTGAAAGGGTGATAGTTCCGTGAATTCCGCCAATGGAAGTAATCAAGGCTTCCTTATTAGTGGCTTTTTCTTGGGGATGAACCTTTACTAAATTGAGTTTGACCCACAGGTAGCGAACTGCACAGATACCAAGGTATAAAATGGCCGCAAAAATCGTTAGTTTGAATATGTAACCTGTCGAGTAACTCACGACCTGGCTTGCAACGGTGGGAAGAGTAACTCCTAATAGGACAAAAACAACCCCAGACAAGAGTTTGGCAATCAAGTCCCAACTAGAACTCGTGACTAACTGGACGTCGGTTGATGTAAGTTTTAATCGACTGGAATTAAGCCCGTGAACAATTCCGGCGGTTACCGCTGCTAGGATGCCTGAAAAATGAAATTCCTCGGCCACCAAATAGATTGCAATTGGTGCCATCAAGGTTAGTGGTACCAAAACGCTTGATGTGTCCATTGATTTTGAAATAAGGAATTCGTACAGTGAGAAAAACAGGAGTCCTGCAATTAGGCCAAGGAAGATCCCGCCGAAGAAACTAATTCCAAAGCTGGTAAGCCCCTTAGCGATGGAAAACTGGCCAGAGGTGTAAGCAGAAATGGCAAGATTGAAAATCACGATACCAGAGGCGTCATTGAATAGCGATTCGGTTTCTAAAACCGAGGAGATAGATTCTGGCATGTCGATATTTTGGGTTATCGACTGTAATGCCAGTGAATCGGTTGGAGTGACGATAGCGGTTAAGGTGATACACAATGCAATTGGAATAACGGGCATTAAAGTGTGAAAGCCTAGTCCCATGATAACCGCAGTGATAACGGCAAGAAAAACCGCCATTGAAAACAAAGTTCCAAAGCCATCGCGAAACTGGGAAAGATCTGCTTTTAACCCGTCATGGTATAGTAGTGGCGCGATGATCAGTAACATAAACACCTCAGGGTAAAGGGTGTAATGATGAAAGAGTGGGACGAAAGATAAAGCTAATCCCGCAAATATTTGAAAAAAAGTTACCGGAATTCTTGATGAGGTTGATGCAATAACATTGGAAACGATGGTCGCAACTATTAATAAGACAACTGAATACAGAATCTCCATGATAAAAACTTCCCCCGATAATCGTTTTAATACCCACCATTATAGGATAAAGAATGAGGTAAAAAAAGTTAATTAGTTTGTGAAATTCTAATTGTAAAAAGTAAGTAACGGTGTTGACAATCATTTACCTTGTGATAATATTAAAACTGTAGATTAGGTTATTACAGATACCTATCCTATAAGGGGGATTCAATATGTTAAATTTATACGTTGCACAAAGCAGTGCTTCAAGTCGAAAGGCTCGAGCATGGCTCAAAGGTCACAATATTGACTTTAAAGAAAGAAACATTAATTCAAATCCATTAAACGCTGACGAAGTTAAGAAATTGCTTCGACTTACGGAAAATGGTAGTGAGGATATCATTTCTACTCGTTCAAATATCTATAAAAAGTTGAACCTTAACTTGGATAATTTGTCGGTATCACAACTAGTTAACCTAGTTGTTAAATATCCTGACTTGATCAAGCGGCCAATCATTTTCGATGACCACAGAATCGAAGTTGGTTTTAACGAAGAAGAAATTCGTCGTTTCTTACCAAGAAGTGTTCGGGAAGCCGAATTGCGTGAGCTTGAAGCTCAAATGATTGGTTAAGGTATTACTTACTAATTATAATTAATTTGAAAACGACAGTCGTGATGGCTGGCGTTTTTTTTGTGCATTTGGTAATTTGAATGCCCTGATTTAAAGTTTTGTAAGCAGGCAATTCTGATAAATTGTATAATTAAGACTAAAATAACTCTAAACGAAAGTTGGCACTAACATGATTAAGATGATTGCTTTAGATTTGGATAATACTTTGCTGACGAGTGATAAGACCATTTCTAAGGTTAACGAAAGCGCACTAAAGAAGCTGCACGAACAGGGAATTAAAGTGGTGTTGTGTACCGGTCGCCCAATCAACGCAATTTGGCACTTTATTGAGCAATTAGGATTAACTGAAGCAGCTGATTTCACGATTACCTTCAATGGTGCATTGGTTATTCACAATCAAGATAAGCAAGCCCTTGCCAAGAGTGGGATGAAGAAGGATGACTTAGTAGCCCTCCATGACTTTGCTCAAGCAAACGATACGCCACTTGATGTCCTAAACTTTGAGCAGGCATACTCAATTACCGATTTGAAGAAGTCGATTTACGAGGACCAATTTAATGGCCGGCTTCACTTCGATCACATGACCTTCGCTGATTTGCCTGATGACCAGCTTTATTCTAAGGCGATTTTAAGTGCAGTGAAGGAAGAGTTAGACGGATATGTTGCTAAGCTTCCTGATAACCTGTACCAGCAATATCACATCGTGCGGTCGCAGCCACATATCTTAGAATTTTTGGCTGCCGGAATGGATAAGAAGGTTGGCCTAAGTCATTTGCTAGATCATTTTGGTTGGGATTTTTCAAATCTGATGGCGTTTGGAGATGCTGAAAATGACCATGGAATGATCGAAGCTGCAGGGGTTGGCGTTGCGATGGCAAATGCTAGTGATGAGATTAAGGCTGTTGCCAACGAAACAACGCTTTCGAACGATGAAGATGGCGTGGCAGCATTTGTGGAGAAGGAAGCAACGCAGAAGCTGTTTAAATAAAAAACACATTGTGCCTGGGATAATTTAGGCATCATGCTGTGCCCTTTCCCAGGTCCAATGTGTTTTTTATTTAGATTATGGTTGATGGTTAGTTTTCCTTAAACAAGCCACCCAATCTACTCATAAATTCTTTCAAGTATCCATCAACATCAGCGTTAACAGCTACCTTAACGTTAGTATCAGGTTCAGATAATCTTGCTGGGTCACCAACTGTTCGACCATAGAACTTGTCGTCAGTTGTTACGTACATATTCAAATCAAGGCAGGTTACAAAGTCTGGATTGATTGCCACCCCGACAGCAAATGGATCGTGCAATGCACAACCGTGGAGGTCAGGGCTAGTAACCTCGTAGGCCTTAATGTAGTAATCAACGATATCAGCGAATGCTTTACCGGACTTAGTTCCTAAGTCACGCCATTGTTGAGTTTCCTTCTTTGTAAGTAGGGTTCTAAGGGTTACGTCTAGTCCAACCATAGTTAGGTGAAGTGGACTAGTAAACACGCGGTTTGCGGCGGCAGCATCTTGTTGAATGTTAGCCTCAGTTACGTTTGATACGTTACCAGGAACGGTTAGAGCTCCACCCATGATAGTTACGTTACCAATTTCTTTGGTAATTGAAGGATCCTTCTTGATGGCAGCATCCAAGTTGGTTAGTGGGCCAGTTGGTACTAAAATCAGGTCCTTACCGTACTTTTTAACTGAGTCGATAAGGAAGTCGATACCATCACCAGTTTCAACTGCGCGCTTTGGTTCTGGAAGTTCTACTTCACCAATTCCGTTGTCCCCGTGAATTTGGGCACTAACTGGCATTCTGTCAAAGTGATCAGATTCTGATGAGTGGGGAAGACCAACGTAAACTGGAACATCGGTTACGCCAAGCAATTCCAAAATCTTGAGGGAATTAACCGCACCGTCCTCAACGTACACGTTACCGTAAGAACCAAGAATCCCAATTAAGTCAACTTCTGGTGAGGCAACCGCATAAGCAATTGCCATTGCATCATCAATACCTGTATCAAGGTCTAAAATCATTTTCTTTTGGGCCATCAAAACTACCTCCATTATTGTAATATCAAGGATGAAAACCCTTTACTTAATAATACTAAATCTCGCCTAAAAACTCAATTTTTCTTACTCCTTGAAACAAATTAGTTTCTAGTTTACGCTTATAAGTATCTATATATAGGAGTTAGTAATGTTTAAAAAAATATCGAAATGGTGCCAAGGCATGTTTAGTTTTCTCTGGGCTGGTGTTCGAAGAAACTACGACAACTTGGACGATAATATTGCTCGTCATTTGGAAGAAAGTGGCGATAGGACGGTTGAAATTCATCTTTCAAAAATGTTTTCCGAAGTTTTTCAGAAACATACTAAGGATGAAGCCGATCGGTTATTTATTGTGGGGACGAGAAAAACAACGCCGTCTTTAGCTAAGGTTTCAAGTAGTCCGGTCAAACCATGGTTTTTTAGCCGGGTATTCCTGCTACTTGCGGTCAGTTTTACAATGCTGATGATGCTCTTAGTAATGTTCAAGTCGGATAAGGTAATTCCCGGAATTATCTTTATTGGATCATTGGCCGTGCCTTTTTCATTGCTAATGATGTTTTTTGAGATCAACGTTTACCAAAATATTTCCGCACTGCAGACGATAACTACGTTTTTAGTGGGAGGAATCCTGTCGCTGATCGTGACGATGACCCTTTATCTAGCCTTGCCAATCAAAACAACGGTCAGTATTGAAAATGCTCTGTTAGTCGGCTTTGTTGAAGAAGTCGCCAAGTGTATCGTGGTGATTTTGTTCATTAATCGGTATAAACTAAACTACATTTTTAACGGAGTGTTGATTGGAGCAGCGGTTGGAGCTGGTTTCTCAGTGTTTGAAAGTTCTGGTTATGTCAGTGAATATGGTCTATTTACAATTTTTACGCGTAGTTTCCAGGCGTTTGGAACCCATACCATTTGGGCAGCCATCGTTGGTGGAGCTGTTATTTTAGGGAAGACTAGAAAGCAACCATTTAGAGTAAAGGATTTCTTTACAAAGCCCCGATTTTTCATCTTTTTACTACTGGTAATTTTTCTCCATACCTTCTGGGATTGGGACATTCCTCACACAGGGATTGGGGTATCCATTGCTCAAGAGGTGTTCGATGTTGTAGTGGGATGGTTTACAATCACAATCTTGATTGATGCTGGATTGCGGGAAGTGAAGACCCTACAAGGTCAAAGAATTATCAATCGAAAAAATAAGAAAGCACAGAAACGATAGGAGTGCATAAAATGACTGAACCTTATGATATTACTGTAATTGGTGGTGGCCCCGCCGGAATTTTTGCGGGATTTTACGCTGGGTTGAGGAATGCCAAAACTCAAATTATTGAAAGTTTGTCAGAATTAGGTGGTCAGGTGACCGCTTTGTACCCTGAAAAGACGATTTTGGATGTTGGTGGCTATCCCCAAATCAAAGGAAGGGATTTGGTTAACCAACTTGAAGAGCAGCTTAAAACGGTCGATACAGAGGTTAAACTGAATACGACGGTTACCAACGTTGAGCGAACGGACGAGGGCTTCAAAATCACTACCGACAAGGGCACCAGTGAAACTAAGGGGATTATTATCGCAACCGGAGTGGGAGCTTTTAATCCTCGCAAACTAGCTGTTGATAACAGTGAAGAGTTTGAAGGGAAAAACCTGTTCTATAGTGTCAAAAATCTTGCTCATTTTAAAGGTAGGGATGTGCTTGTTGCTGGGGGTGGCGATTCGGCGATTGATGAGGCACTGTTGTTAGAGCCAGTAGCGCACCAAGTATACCTTCTTCACCGCCGGGAAAAGTTTAGAGCGATGGAACATAGTGTTGATTTGCTCGACCAATCAAGTATTGAATTGGTCACACCATACCTAATCAAAGAGCTGGCTGCCAAGGGTGATCAGGTTGAAATATCAGCCAAAAAAATGAAAACTGACGATGAGAAAAAGATGGTGGTTGACGATATCGTTGTCAATTACGGTTTCATTGCGCAGGATGACGCACTTAGTGGTTGGGGAGTCCATCCAGATGGTAGTCGGGGCAAAATTACTGCAAATACTAGCGGAATTACTAGTGAGAAGAATGTTTTTGCGATTGGGGATGTTTCTGATTACGATGACAAGCAGCCACTGATTGCGACAGGGTTCGGTGAAGCTCCTTTGGCAGTGAATCCCCTAATGAAAAGTATTTATCCTGATCGAAGAGGGCCAGTCCATAGTACGTCACTAAAGCGTTAAGCAAGTGGTGTAAACCGCTGGTTACGTTGCGAGCTTCCAGAGATTCATGGTAGGTTATTCATATCATGTGTGGGAGTTGGGTTAATTGGCTAAAGTAAGAACGATTTTTATGATTAGTTGCTACTTTGTGATTTTAGTGGCTGGAATTGCGGAAGCTGCTAGAAACCAAGCGCTTGGAGCAATTATTGTTGTGATGGCGGATTTATTTGTGGTCGGATTTAGAAAAGTGGAAGCACAGGTTGTTTCGGTAATGAACATAACAAAAAGGCAAGGAATTCAAGATTAACTTGAATTCCTTGCCTTTTTATATATACACAATCTTCAACTGACCAAAGCTCATCGATCCGTTGATATACACAGTTGGGCCATCAGTGAAATCACTTTGTTTAGTGTCAGTTTCACCAAAATTAGTGGCAACGTGGTTGATTACGTTCCATTCTTTTGGCAAGTAGAGCGTCACTTCACTAGTTGATCCATCAACGTTAATTACGGCATAATCATCCGTGATTTTTGCCTTATCAAAGTAAACATTTAGTGATGAAAACGAGGCGGTTATGTCTGCCCGTTGAAAGTTCTCGCTTTCGATATACTTAGTTGACTCACCAACGTTGATTTCAATATTGAAATGGGACTGATCATTTTCGATACCAGTTGTTTCCTGCGTAGTCTCTGAGAACCGACCAGCCCCGTTGATAAAATCCGCGGTTTTCTCCTCAGCCCAACGATTCCACCGTCTGATTCGTTGCCTGTGGATCAATGGTCGAAATAGAATCGATAGCCCAATACTTAGAAACAGGGCGATTCCTAGGATAGACCATGGAACCATGTGGGTAATTCCTAATGGCCCCGCATAAAGCATGACCAGAAAGGCAAGCGAGAAAACACTACCAAATACGTTAAAGTTGAGCAAGAACATTCCGAAAATGATTGCTAGAATGATGCTCATGATAATCGTTAAAATGCCAACGTGAAAGGTGATCCAGCCAACGTTGACTCCTAATATCCCAATTGCGGCCAGAATGAACACCGTTCCGGTGACCCACTGGCGTTGTCGTTTTCTACTCATTATTTAACCCCTTTTCTCTAATCGGTCCTTGAGTGGCCGGTAATAACGCCGAGACACGAATACTTGTTTTTGTGATTTTTGAAAACTAGCGACGGTCCCAGTTACTGAGCGAGTGATTGAAAATATTTGGTCTAAGTTGAGGATTGCCGATTTGGAGATACGGACGAATTTGCTTGGGAGAATGTCCTCTAATTCATACAGCCGCTGTTTAATAGTGTAATTATCAGTGGCGGTATGGGCGTGGACTTGTCGATTATCAGTCTCAAAAAACAGAATGTCGTTTAAATCCAAAAAGAATTCTGAGTCGTCCTTGTAATAGACCAGATTGGTTTCTTTAGGCACAGCGTTTGTGACGGTATCGTAAAGCTGCTTGATATTGTCGTCGTATTCTGGCGCCCTGATGACGATTTCCTTTTCCACAAGTGAATCATCAATTTCAACTCTAATTTTCATTTACACCCCTCGCTTTATTCTGTAATTACACCATTGTTTGCTTTCAGTGTAAACGAGATTTGCGTAAGTGGTCAAAAAAGTGGGCTATCTGGTTTGAAAAGGAGAGTAATCTATTCAGCATCTTCAGATACTGAATAGATTATTCTCCTTATTAGTTACTTCTTATTATTTTGTTTGGCTATCGTTCGCTCCAAATGGTTAACCTGTTTGGTTAGTCTAGTGACCTGTCGGGTTAGCTCTTTAATGCTAGCTTCCTTCTCATCCTCAGCGTTTTGATCTGTGAAGAAGTCAGTGATGGTTGATGTTAATAAACCAATAAAGCCGATTCCGCCAAACATCAAAATTCCAGAAACCACTTTACCACCCATCGTATGGGGCGTGACATCGCCGTACCCGACAGTGGTGGCTGTGGTAATTGCCCACCAAAGTGATTTGGCGAGGGAATCGTGCTCAAATGAAGCAAAAATCAATGAACTAAAGATCAGAATTACCAAACTAATTGATAGCAGGTAAATAAACCCTGTGTCGTAAAGAAAATTGTGCATGTTTTTGGTAAACTTTCCCGACCATCCCAGTTTCCAAAAAATATGGTAGTACCGGATGATTCGAACGATTCTCGCAAACCGGAAGAATACGAAGATCGGGTGGGAAGGGACTAACGCAATTAAATCAAACATATTCTCAATTAAGAACTGTTTTCTCGATTTTGCCCGGAAGAATCTGACCAAATAATCGCCAAGGAAAACTAGCCAAATCACGTAGAAGGTAGTTCTAGCCCAGCCAATGTGAAGCGAGATATCGCCAAGCAGAGCTAAAACCACCATCCCGATTGAAATGAGTGCCAGTCCCGCAATCAGAACGTTGTAAAAAAGTAAAATCCCCGTTTTTTGTTTTTCATTCATATTCATTCGCCTCGATTACCGAGTACTTTCGTTGTTCGTAGCATCTGGGTTAGTAATCTTGATTCGGTTAGAATCAGTAGTCTTATGGTGAATTTCAGGTGCGTTTGTCTTGTAAAGACTAGTTGTAGATTTATTACCGTTCTTAGAGTATAAACTAGTAGATTTGTTACCGAGCCGTTTTTCAATCTTGATGGCTTTTTGTAACTCATTTGCGTAGTTGTACTTTCGGGGATCAATTGATTCAAATCCCTTTGGATGGTAGAACCGGAGCAAGTTCTTTTCGTTCAGTGAGTCGGATAATGATAATTCCTGATTTACCTGCTTTTTATCCTTTTTGACTTGCTTTTGCTGTTGCTTGGTTAGTTTGGCAAGCTCACCGGTCTTATTAGAATAGATATTGTTATCGATCGATGTGTATTGAGGGTTGACCCAATCTTGATTTCTGAATGCTACAAGTTGGTCGTGTTGCTTAGATAACATATCAGTCCCAAATTGAATATAACGTTTGGTGCTAATTCCCATTAAGTGCATGATGGTTGGAAGAAAATCAATTTCGCCACCATACTTATTAGAAACAAACCCGTCTTTACGACTAGGAATATTAATCATGAATGGGACGCGCTGGAACTGAGCATCGTTATAGTCAGTCCACTCTGATGGATCCTTTCCAAGTGCTTTAGCGAGGTTCTTATTTTCAGAATCAGAAATTCCGTAGTGGTCACCATAAAGTACAATCATTGAGTTCTTGAGGAGACCAGATTTCTTCATGTAACGGTAGAACTCATGAATTGATTGGTCAAGGTAGTGGGCAGTTAGGAAGTAGTTATTGACGACGTCATCATCAGTGGTGGTCGTCTTAAAGTTGGTGCTGGTATCTTCTTTATCCAAATCATAAGGGAAGTGGTTAGTAACCGTTAAGAATTTAACGTAAAACGGTTGCTGCAAGTTTTGCAGGTATTTGATTGAATCATGGAATAGTAGCTTATCTTTCAGTCCGTATCCAAGTGATCTATCACCAGATGTGTCGTAATAACTGGCATCAAAGAAGTTTTGGTAACCCATGTTCTTGTACACGTTATTTCGGTTCCAGAAACTGGCGATATTACCGTGGAAGACAGCACTAGTATAGCCTGCCCGTTGTTTGAAGATAGCGGGGGCAGCTTGGAAAGTATTGTCACTCCCTAATTGGGCAAATAGAGATCCTTGGGGCAACCCAAACGTGCTAGTCTCTAACATGTTTTCAGCATCCGAAGTTTTTCCCTGACCAACCTGGTGGAAGAAGTTTCTAAACGCGTAGGTAGACTTACTCTTATAGAGCTTGTTCAAGAACGGCGTTACTTCCTTGCCATTGATTTTTTGACCAATCAAGAATTGTTGGAAACTCTCTAAGTGAAGGACGATTACGTTCTTACCCTTAGCAACACCGTAGTATTTTTTATTTGGTTTAGCGTAGTGCTTATTGGTGTACTTCTGGACCTTGGTTAACTCTGACTTGGTTGCAGTTGCTCGTAAGTCGTTATTGTGTTGTGATTTAGCACCATCGTATACGGTAAAGGCGTCAAGGCCAAGGTACTTGACGATGTAAGACCGGTCAAACGTCCGACCTAGTAGTTGAGGGCGATCCATTTCACCGAGGGAAAGGTTGACCATGAATAACAAGACCGCCGATGAAGTTACGGCTAACCCAATCCGTTTGTTGAGCGGACGGTGATCTAATTTTATCTTTTTAAACAAAATGAGACCAATCACCACGATGATATCGATCCAGTAGATAATGTCGTGGATATTGGTTAGCGCTAGTGAACTTCCAGAGAGCCCCTGGTTGACCTTAGAATAGCCGGTCATAGTGCTGACCGTCATATAATCGGTAAACTCACGGTAATAGATGACGTTCAGGTACAGGAGCACTGTATTGAGAATATCAACTAAGAAGGCAACTGGATAGAAAATTCGACTCTTTTTGAAGTAGAGAGGAATCCCCAATAAGAGGACGGTTGTTGCGATGGGGTTGATAAGCACGATAAAAAACTGAAATGGGTTTTGAATCCCCAATTTAAAGTCGATGAAGTAGGCAAGAATCGTTTTTAACCAGAAGAGGCTGGCAAGAAGTATGAGAAATCCGATTCTGGTGCTACTTTTTTTGAGAATTTTGTTTACGTATTTCAAGATGGAACTCCTTCGTAGTAATTGCTTTTTCAATCGTAACAAATAAAAAGGAAAAAAGACTGAAAAAATGATGATTTTGCCAAAATCTTAACCGGTTGTTGAATTATAATCAAGGATAAGTTGGTATACTGGAGGTACAATTGTTAGTTTTCTATGATGTTGGAAAACAACGGGAATACCAGAAAGTTAATTTTGGTATTAACATTAGAAAGGGACGTGAACATAATGGCAAAGAAATTCACATTGTACATGGTCCGTCACGGCCAAACCTACTTTAACATTTATAACAAACTTCAAGGATGGAGCAATTCTCCCCTTACAGATAAGGGTATTCAAAATGCCGTTGATACGGGTAACAAGCTAAAAGATGTTAAGTTTGCTGCTGCATACTGTTCAGACACGACACGCGCAATGGAAACAGCTCAGAAAATCATCGATTTAAATGAGGCGTCTGATATCGATAAACCAATCACCGCAATGAATTTTCGGGAAGAGTTTTACGGATATTACGAAGGCACGGATATGGATCAAGCTTGGTACCTAGCTGGAGCCCCACACGGCCTGCCGACTTTTAAGGCAATCGAAGAAAAATATTCAATTGGTAAAGCCAAGGATTTCTTAAAGGAAGCCGATCCATTTCATCAAGCAGAGAATAATGAAGAGTACTGGCAGCGAGTCGATGCTGGTTTTGATCTTATTAAGAGTAACGCCGCAATCAAGGACGGCGATAAGGTACTGTTGATTAGTCATGGGAATACACTATTGAGCGTGGTCGAACGTTTTGGTAAGGGAAAGTTTGATGTATCGACCCGACCTGAAAATGGTAGTTTGACCAAACTAGAATTTGATGGCGATGATGTTACTGTCTCCGCCTTCAACGAAAAGTAGGATTGATATTATGGAAGTTAAACAGACAAATGACTTAGATAGTCAAATCTATAAAGATGCCCGGATGATTAGGCGGGTAGTGTTTATCGAGGAACAGTCAGTACCTGAAGAACTAGAATTTGATGGCAGTGATGGTTCCGCAACTCATTTCGTGGCGTACGAGAATGGACAACCAGCAGCAACTGCTAGGGCAACAGTTGAGGGTGATAGTGTTCATATTCAACGGGTTTCGACAATGAAGAATTTTCGAGGGCAGGGAATTGCTAAAGCAGTTTTGCAAACGATCTTGGCTGATCCTAGGTTTAGGGATGTGGGTAAATTCCACCTCGGTGCGCAGGAAACCGCAATTGGTTTTTACAAAAAGCTTGGCTTTAGGGTAACTTCAGACCCATTTATGGAAGCTGGAATTCGGCACCGGGAGATGAAATTTGGTTAGCTTTGCCACTAATGGCTAGGCAACCACTGATTCTTGGTATATACTCCTATGAAAATACCCAAGGAGATTGGAAGATGGAATTGAAAATCGTAACAAAAACCGGTCTTACGGTTACTGGGAAGGAATCGACGCTGTCTGACCCCGTAGCAAATGATTTGGCCGTAATTAGTGCCGAAAAGCAACAAATCATTGATAATTATCGTGATGAAATAAAGGAAGCCCCCGAACTAGCAATCAACTATAATGATGCTGGTTCATCTTACTACCTCGTTGGTAAGGAAGGTGGCGGTGGCAAGCACACTTTTGATGTTGTTGGTGGTGAATTTGCTGAATTTAAGCTTGGTGAAATCAGTCGGGAACAGGCTGATCAAGAGATTAGTTTGGGTTACGCCACAGTAGGTACCTCAAGTCACTACGCAATTGGAGGTAACTTTTCAGTTGAAAGGTTGGCTGCAGATGGCAAAGTTGTGGCGGTGTGGATTCCGGTTGATAAAAAATAATAAGTAATAACTAGACTACTAGAGATGGGAGTGGGACAGAAAGCATACGAAGATGCTTTCGTCGTCCCACCCCCGCACAACCAATAGTAACTGAGGACCATAAACAATGGCCCTCAGTCCTGATGGTTACTGCGTGTAGCAAGAGTTTGGATGAAAGCAAAAAAGTAACGATAAATTTCAAAAAAATGAAATTTATCGCTACTTTTTTCGATTTACCTAGTTATGTCCCAACCCAGTCACGCTAGTAGTCTTTTTATATGGAAATAGTTTGTGGTTTGTTTCACTAAAACATTGCAATTTTACTAAAATGACATTATCATTAATAATGTAAACGGATACAAATAATCTGATAGGAGATGTATTTCATGAAAATCAAAGCTGCTGTTGTTAATGAAAAAGGCGCTCCGTTTGAAATCAAGGATGATGTCGAATTATCTGAACTGCAACCAGATGATCTTCAAGTTCATATGGTCGCAAGTGGAATTTGCCATTCTGATGAAGCCTTGAAAAAGGGAGACGCTGTGATTGGGTACCCAATCATTTTAGGTCATGAAGGATCCGGAATCGTCGAAAAGGTCGGCTCAGAAGTTAAAAACTTCAAGCCGGGCGATCACGTTGTTCTTTCATTCTATGGGTGTGGAAGCTGTGTTAACTGTCTTAAGGGTGTTCCAACTCAATGTTTGAATTATGCTGCTAACAACTTGTCAGGAGTACGGCCTGATGGAAGCGCTCATTTTACTGAAAATGGGAAACAAGTTGCTGATATGTTTGATCAATCATCATTTACCACAACGACGGTTGTTCGCGAACGTAACGCAGTTAAGGTACCAAAGGATATTGATTTACGGAAGCTAGGCCCACTTGGTTGCGGTTATGTAACTGGAAGTGGTACCGTTCTTAATACGCTTAAGCCAAAACCAGGGCAAACAATCGCTGTCTTTGGTACTGGTGCTGTTGGATTAGCTGCAATGATGGCTGGTCGAATTTCTGGTTGTACAAAAGTTATTGGAATTGATATCGTTGATTCACGGTTAGACTTAGCCAAAGAACTTGGAGCAACTGATGTTATTAACAGTAAAAACGTGGATGACGTCGTTGCTAAGGTCAAAGAATTGACAAATGGCCTTGGAGTTGACTTTGCGGTTGATTCAACTGGTATTACATCAGTTATGGAAGATTCAATCAAAGTTCTTGCTCAAGGTGGAACAACTGCAACGATTGCGGTTACTCCAAACCATATCGACTTGGATACTTGGAATGATCTTTGTGTTGATGACCGAAAGATTGTTGGTGTTAACATGGGTGATTCCATTCCTCAAATTGATATTCCTCGCTTGATCGAATTCTACAAGATGGGGATGTTCGACTTTGACAAGACTGAGAAGTTTTACAAATTCGAGGATATTAACCAAGCTAATGAAGATTCAAAGAGTGGTAAGACAATTAAGCCAGTATTAATTATTGACGATAGTTATCAACCTGAATAGTAAAAACACTGGTTTATAAATTTACCAGGTGAGGCAATGATGCCTTACCTGGTTTTTTGTTGGAGCTGGGAAGTCGTTAGGTGACTGGATTGTCACAGTAATTTATTACACAAAAAAAACCATCAGCCTTCCGCCGATGGTTATATTTACTACTATTTGAATTTCGTCTGAGTTGTTGAAACTGTTAAATTATGTTAGTCAGCGAAATTGGCAACGTGAGCTGCACCAACGTAATTCCACCAAGGGGCCTTAACAGCTTCAGTGATAACTCCACTGTTTTGAGCATCAATCATCTTACCGTTACCGATGTACATACCAACGTGTGAGATTGAAGCTGAACTTGAACCGAAGAATACTAGATCACCTTTTTGGATGTTCTTGTATG
Organism: Lentilactobacillus sp. Marseille-Q4993; assembly: GCF_951230165.1. Taxonomy (GTDB): domain Bacteria; phylum Bacillota; class Bacilli; order Lactobacillales; family Lactobacillaceae; genus Lentilactobacillus. The sequence goes on along the minus strand of NZ_CATNVB010000013.1, from coordinate 15,792 downwards.
AAACATGCTTTGAAGTATTGTATTGGGCTTGGGCAGTACGTGAAATTGATACGTTAGCACCCTTCTTGTAAACGTAGCTTGTAAATCCTGAACAATCAAATGAGTTAGGACCAACGGCACCCCATGAGTAAGGCTTGCCTAACTTTGATTTTGCAACTGAGTACATTTGTGAATATGTAGCGTCTGTATTCTTTACGCTCTTAACTTTGGCACTTGCGTCTGTTTGGAACAAACCTGAAGTCAACAATGTAACGAATGCGATTAAACCTAAAAATAAACTCTTCTTTAATTTCATAATTTTTCAACAACTCCTAATTAATTTAACAGGTATAAGATTACCAATAGTATGTTGCAGAACTGTAACAAAACAGTATCAAAGCAATTAAATGAAATTTATGACCTGCAACATTGACGAAATTATTTGAACGGACAAATTACAAAAATGCCGATAAGTGTTGATATGTTAGCGTTTTTAGCGGGTGGGCATTACTAAAAAAGTGTTACAAAATTTTGCTTATTTTTCGAAATTCGACTCCTATTTTGCTCAATTTTTAAAGATGGGACACTAAAATAAACTAAAAAGTGACTCTTTGTTACAGAATTTTTGCAATGAATTGGTCATAAATGACATTCAGGGTTATTTAATTGCATAATTCAAGGCAATCTTACATACTTATTTTGAGTAATTAGTGGTGTTAAGAGAGGAGATGACCAAATTGTGTACTAGTGTCTTTCAAATCGGCCAACAGGATGGTAGCCATGTACTGGCAAGAACGATGGATTGGCCACGTTTGGGGGCTGAACCCGTTTTTGTACCCCGCAAATTTCATTGGCATTCGGTTTATGACGACAAGGAATATGTATCTAAATACGCTGTATTAGGATCTGGTGGCCAACACAAACGGCGAATTGATGTTTCTGATGGCGTTAATGAACACGGATTAGTGGTTCAAAAGCTGACGTTCACTAACGGCTCTGAGCTTACTGAGGAACCTACTGATGGGCGGGTCCACCTCGCTCCGTTCGAACTTTCCTACTATCTGTTAGCTAACTTCAAATCAGTAAACGAGATTATTGATCATATTGAAGAAATCGAGCTGATGGCTGACAAGCATAGCTTAATGAAGTACGGTCACTCAGAATTGCACTTTGCGGCTGCTGATAAAACGGGTCGAATTGTAGTTATTGAGCCGGTGACTCATCCAATTGAAGTGATTGAAAACCCACTTGGAATTGTTACCAATTCGAATCATTTTGAGCGCCAAATCAGTCGATTGGAAAAGTACGTTGAATTCACGCCTGCCTTTGAAAATGGAACGGTTCCTTTAAACGCACCGCGGGTGACAACGGGGAGTTATTCCGGCAAAATGACCCCACCTGGTTCTTATTCGCCTGGCTCAAGATTCGTTCGGGCCGCGTATCTAAAAGAACGAATCGACCTGCCTAGCAATGAGGATGAGGCGTTCGATAATTGTTGGCATATTCTTGACTCTGTTAATGTTCCAAAGAGTTTGGATCACCGGCCAACCTTTTCCGTTTACCGTGCGGCGGCTTGCTGTGAGAGTCGAAGCTATTACTACCAGACATATCACCAAAAAAGTGTCACCAAAATTACCCTTGATGACGAAATGATTCAGCAAAATCACCCAATTTTTTTCGATATTGACGACAAACTCGATTTTAAAATAGTAAAGTAGTATATAATATAGAAAAAATATTTGGGAGGAATCTCGTTGTTTAATTGGTTGGCCAACTTATACGGTCCGTTTTTCGATGCTCATAACTGGGAAACTGTCATCACATCTTCGCAAGACTGGTTGATAATTTTCTCTTTAGTCACGATTGAATGTTTGCTTTCAGTGGACAATGCTGTTGTTTTAGCAGCTCAAACCCAGGTGCTACCTACAAAGGCTCAGCGTGAGAAATCGCTGTTTTACGGTTTGTGGGGGGCGTATGTCTTTCGATTCTTAATTATTGGTGTTGGAACCTACCTGATTCATTTTTGGGAAATTAAGGTCATTGGTGGCCTTTACCTGCTGTATCTGACATTCTCGTTCTTTAGAAAACGAAAAGTTGTTCATACAAAAAAACTGGCCAGTGAAAAGAAGCATAAAATATCACTTTTCTGGTCAGTTGTTATTCAAATTGAATTTATGGACGTTGTGTTTTCAGTTGATTCTGTGTTAGCATCGTTAGCGATTTCCCCAAACCCAGTTATCGTTTTAATTGGTGGATTGATTGGAATCCTTGCAATGCGGGGAGTCGCTGAAGTTATTATGAAACTGATGGCAAAGATTCCGGAACTACAACCAATGGCATACATTTTGATTGCAATCATTGCTATTAAATTGATTTTGTCAATTCCAGCAATCGATATTGAAATTCCAGCTAGTTGGTTTGGTGGAATCGTCTTACTGGCAATTGTTATTACGATTATTATTCACTTTGTTCGCAAAAATAGGAGGACAAATTAATGAGTACCACTATCACCCGCGATAATTTAAAAGCGGAAGTAGATAATAAAATTACCGTGATTGATTTTTGGGCACCTTGGTGTGGCCCATGTAAGATAATGGATCCAGTCCTAGAAGAACTTGAAGAAAGTTATGGTGACCAAATCAAGTTTGGCAAGATGAACGTCGACCATAATCAGGATATCGCTGAAGAATATAAAGTGATGAGTATCCCCAGTTTGGTAATTTTTAAAAACGGTGAAGCCAAGGAAAAAGTTACTGGCATTTATCCGAAGGAAAAGTTAGCAAAGTATTTAGATAAGAAACTTCAAGAGGTTAACGAAACGGTTTAACCTCTTTTGTTTTGGCTAATTTTCGGAGTTGCTCATCGATTCGATCAAGATTTTGCAATGATAAATTGAATAGTGGGGAGATTGAAAATTTTCGGGCTGGATTAGGAGCTACTTGGGAGCTCTTTTTTACAACTAACATATCTTGGAGATCAGTTTGAGTTAAATCTAAAGCCCTTGCATAGTAAATCACTCGTTCATATACGTAATTTTTAAAACAAAGATAATAAATAATTAATACTGCTGCAACGTACCAGAACACGGTCCAAGGCGCCCCGATGCGGGCTGGGTCAAGAATATTGGTTACAATTACAACAAGAATAAAGATAATGTATGTTAAAATACCAATTGTAATCCATTTGTTTTTAGCGGTCATTTCGATACCTACTTTCGATTCGATTAGTCTAATTAATTATATATCAATGGAAAAAAATCAGATAGTGAGATGAAACCAAGTGCAATTTACAGTCGAGACGATTGTTCCTAACGAGTATTCAGTTGTTGATGAGGTTGTTGCTAATAGTTATTCTAAGAGCGATGAAAATTACGATGGTGACGAGGTGGACATGGTTCACCGAATTCGTCAGAGTTCAAAGTATCGAGATGATTTTGAGGTCGTTGCAAAGGATGAGAATGGCCAAATTTTAGGCCACGCTCTAATGATCGAGGTCATAGTTGGCAGCAATGCAAAGCCGTTTAAAATCGCTTCGATAATCGAGCTTAGTGTTAGAAAAGATTTTCGGAAGCAAGGAATTGGCCAAAGAATTCTAGCTGAATTAGAAGTTCGCGCAAGAATGGCAAACTATCCTGCAGTCAACGCAGTTGATTTTAGTAACTTCTTTATTGAAAATGGCTATATTTTTGCAGAAGATTTTAATCTTCACGCAACTATGGCCATCAAAATGAAGAGAAATTTCATTAAATTATTGCAAGACGGTGGCTTATACAACCGTGGTGGTAAGATTTATTACCCAGCAGAGTTTTATGGGGTTCGAAAAGCTCGGGTGTAGTTGACCTTATTTTATTTTAATGTTATCTTTTACACATTCACATATTTATGTTTTATCCACTACTCAAGTAGGGTGTTTGTCTGGGCGTAAGAAAGCCGGTGGTTGATGCGAACTGGTCAGGGCAAATATCTCAAATACAGTGGACTTATTCATCGGAAAATGACTAGAACCGTTAACATCTAGTGAGTGGATCATGTACTTGATCCAATCTGGGTGGTACCGCGGATAATAATTCGTCCCTGCTGTAATCAATTGATTACGGTGGGGATTTTTTTTATTCTCATATTCAAATAACCGTTTGAATCCCAGAATTTCCGAGCACTAAATTTATCGCAATTATTTTATGGAGGTTATCAAAATGCAAACGAAAAAGAAAGAGCCTATTGTGGGACTGATTGAAGGAATCATTGTGTTACTAATAATGCTGGTATTCATGGGCTACAGTGTTATCAAGCTCCAATTATCACCAGAAGTTCCGATTTTATTTGTGATTATGTTGTTACTAGCTTGGGCTAAGCTCAGAGGATTTGCATGGGATGATATTAACGAGGGAATCATTAACGGAATCAAAACGGGAATCATTCCCATTTTTATCTTTATTTTAATCGGGGCATTGATTAGCTCATGGATTGCAGCAGGGGTTATTCCATCACTGATGGTATTTGGCTTTCATTTAATTTCTGCTGAGTGGTTCCTACCATCAGTTTTTCTGGTATGTACAATTGTGGGGACGGCGATTGGTAGTGCCTTTACCGTCGTATCAACGATTGGGATTGCCTTTATGGGGATGGGAATGACGTTGGGGGTCAATCCGGCAATGGTTGCTGGGGCAATTATTTCTGGTGCAATTTTCGGTGATAAGACATCGCCACTTTCGGATTCCACTAACTTAGCATCAGCTGTTGTTGGTGCCGATTTGTTTAGCCACATCAAAAACTTAATGTGGTCAACGATTCCAGCACTCTTAACTTCATTGATTGTCTTTTTCTTCGTGGGACGGAGTAACGCCCACCTAAATACAGCAAGCATTGACAAGACGGTTTCCATCATAACTAGTCACTTTAGCATTAGTTTATGGGCATTTTTACCAATTGCCTTGATGTTTATCTGTGCATGGCGGAAGATTCCTGCAATTCCAACCCTGTTTTTAAACGTGTTGGTTGCTGTTATTATGATTTTTATTAATGATCCTAAGACTAAAATCGCCAACGTTGTGGATGTTATTACAAACGGATTTGTGTCAAAAACTGGTTCCAAAGCAGTCGACGCCCTTCTAAGCCGAGGAGGAATTATGTCAATGATGACGACCGTTGCCCTAATTGTTTCTGCTTTGGCTCTGGGTGGCTTGCTAATGAGATTTGGAATTATTGACGCTGTGATGACGCCCCTTTCTCACAAGTTGCACAGTAATGGCTCTCTTATTTTGGCAGTGTTGCTGAGTGGAATTGGTGTCAATATCTTCGTTGGTGAGCAATACCTGTCAGTTATTTTACCTGGTAATGCGTTTAAGGATACTTTTAAACGAGCAGGATTGGCGCCAGTCAGTCTTAGCCGGGCTTTAGAGGATGGGGGAACAGTAATCAATTACTTGATTCCCTGGGGAGTTGCCGGGGTCTTTGCCGCAAATACGTTACAAGTTCATACCCTATCATACTTACCATGGGCAATTTTTAGCTTATCTTCACCATTATTTTCGTTGCTAAGTGGGGTCACTGGCATTGGTTTGAAGAGGTTGGGAGAAAAGCGCTCTCAAACTGACTAAAACGGGGATAAAGTGGGGATTCCTAACTAGGTTTAATCGTTTTAAAATTACATTGTGGTTACAATCATGACATTTTGGCCGGTTTATTTAATGCTGTCGCAATTTCTATGTAATAAGAAAACTATAGTATATGCAACGTTGTCTTTTCGGAGGGATCAACAACATCAAGCTATAGGAGTGTATTCAATCTTGAAGAAGTTTCTTGCATTTATTCTTGTTGCTGTGACGACGATAGCATTTATGGTTTCAAGTGTTGGCCAAGCATTTGCATCCACAACAGTTACAGTAAGTAAGGGTGATACTCTTTGGGGTATTTCCCAGAAGTTCAATGTTTCGGTTAAATCAATCAAGAATTCGAATAACCTTGAGAATAACATTATCAAGGTTGGGCAGAAGTTACGAGTTCTGTCCAAGCATGATGGGAAAAAAGCCCACCATACTGGATTGGTCGATAAAGAGGTTGTTACTCGTAAGGAAGTTAGCGATAAAGTTCAACCAGTCGTGAATACGTATAATCGCAAAGCTTCCGTAGCAACAGCTGAGAAGGTTGCAAAGGCAGCTGATCAGGGTTCACCTAAGGCATGGATTGCCTTTCATGAATCCAGAGGTTCATACTCAGTAACCAATGGTAAGTACATTGGTCGCTATCAGTTAGACGCCGCTTATCTGCATGGGGACTTTTCTCCTGAGAATCAGGAGAAGGTTGCAAATAAGTACGTTTCTGATCGCTATGGATCTTGGCAGAATGCAAAACAATTCTGGCAGAGTCACGGATGGTATTAGCCTTCCGGACTGACTAGAAAGCGGTAAGATGCCGTTTTTAGGACTCGTTTAGGTGATTGACCTAAACGGGTCTTTTTTTATTATGATTAATATAAATAATGGAATGATTTTTTATAACAAAAATTAATAGGAAATATTTCAATTGGACCCAATTCAATTTCATTCTGTTGTAATATTGAAACTGGAGATGATAAATATGACAAGAAGAGCTTCAATCGTAAAAATTGCCTCAGCTGGGGTAGCTGCTGGCCTCATATCTGGTCTAGTTAAACTTGGTTGGGAGGCATTACTGCCACCAAGAACACCTGAGCGAGATGAAACTAATCCACCACAAGAGTTTTTACAGCAACACGGATTGACCAAGGAACAGACGCACGCAACTTACGAATACAATGGTCATGAAATCCCATGGGTCAGCCTAATGCTCCATTTTGGCTTTTCATCAGGGATAAGTGCCTTCTATAGTGTTCTTGGTCACTATGTGCCGTTGGTCAAAATGGGGAACGGGACCATGTTTGGCTTAGCCACTTGGGCGGGGGCCCATCTGATTGCCATGCCAATGTTAGGAATTGTTCCCGATGCTAAGGACCAACCAGCAGAGGAACATATCTCTGAGGCGGCTGGTCACATGGTATGGAATTGGGTCAATCAAGCAGTCCTTGATGATTTATTGGCTCGCCAAGACGAAAAACAGTAATAATAGAAGGTGATGGTCATGCAAATTAGGGACCATTCTTGGCAAACCAAGTGGCCAGAGCGAATCAGCTATGGTCTGAGTGATGCAGCTGACAACTTGGTTTTTCAAGTTATGACAACGTATTTGCTGTATTTTTACACTGATATCTTTGGGTTAACTGCCGGTGCGGTTGCCTTGCTATTCTTGATTGCGCGAATTGCTGATGTGATTGAAAGCCCAGTGGTGGGGATGATGATTGATCGAACCCACTCTCGGTTTGGCAAAAGTCGACCGTTTTTTTTGTGGTATGCGGTTCCCTACGCGCTGTTTGCAATTCTCACTTTTGTGACGCCTGGTTTTAGCCCGGGTGGCAAACTGGCGTGGGCCTACTTCACGTACTTAGGACTGGGATTCCTCTACACTACTGTCAACTTACCGATTACTTCGGTCCTGCCAACATTATCTCGTAATCAGCGAGAAATTACGCTATTAGGGGTGATCCGCCAGTTCTTTGGTAGTTCGGTTCAAATTATTGTGGCGGTCTTTACGTTGCCATTAGTAAGCTTTTTTGGCAAAGGTAATGACCAAAAGGGATTTTTAGCCACTATGGTGCTATTTTCAATTATTTCTGTAATCTTGATTTTAAACACTTTCTTCCATATTAAGGAACGGTACACGGTTAAGGAGATTGCCCATGAACCGATAAGTAAAGTTATTAAGGTAGCAGTTAAAAATAAACCGTGGCTAATTTTATCTGCCATAATTCTGTGTTTCTGGCTAGTTACAGCGATTAAAAATCAAACGACGGTTTACTACTTTAAGTACGTCTTTAATGACGCCAATTTGGTTTCAATTGCGAATGGGTTCACTTTCTCCTCATTGATTGGGGTACTACTGATTCCAACGATTGCTGCTCGGATTGGTAATCGAAAAACGATGCGGTTGGGGATGATTACCGCAGTTATCGGTCAGTTAGTATTAGCAGTTGGAGTTCACACCAAGGTGTTAGCAATCATCTTTTCAGCCACGTTTATTAATAGTATGGGACAAGGAATGATTGTTGGGTTGGTGTCGATTATGCTAGCGGATACGATTAGATATGGAGTTACTCTGGGAGTTCAAGCAGAGGGATTTTTCTCGTCTAGTAATGATTTTGGCGTGAACCTGGGGCTGGGCATTGGCGGCCTAATTACTGCAGGCCTGTTTAACATGTCTGGTTATGAGCCAAATGTAGCTCAAAACGCAGGCACGATTTCAATGATCAATTTGAATTATGTGTGGATTCCCTTAATCATTTATGCAATCCTATTGGTGTTGATTGAGCTTTATCCGGAATCGAAGATGAATGATGCCATTAGGACAAAACTAACAAAATAAGTAAATTCAAATAATAATCTTGTTTATATGAACCTTCAATTTGCATGCTGAATTGAAGGTTCTTTTTATATTTGTAGAAATAACATGGCCATGACAACGCTTATGAACAGATTAAGCAAAACGTAATAGCAACTATAAATTAAAATTTAATTAGAAAATACTCTTGATAATTAGACTACAACTAATTATTATTAGTAATTAATATATGAATTAAAAATAATCCGTGGAGGCTTTTTAGATGTTAAATAACGACAGCGATAAATTATTAACGATCAACGATGTATCGACTGCCTTCAAAATTAACGGAAAATATTACGACGCAGTTTCCAATGTTGATCTTGAGGTCCACCCAGATGAGATTCTTGCCATTGTTGGTGAGTCGGGGTGTGGAAAAAGTACATTAGCAACAACGGTTATGGGGCTTCATGATCCAAGCGAAACCCAGATTTCTGGTGAGATTGATTTCGAAGGCCAAGACCTTGCTAAGCTCGATGAGGCTGGGTATGACAAGATTAGGGGTAAAAAAATTGGAATGATTTTTCAGGACCCATTGTCTGCACTGAACCCATTAAAGCGAGTGGAAGATCAAATCCAAGAAGTGTTGATTTATCACACTGATATGAATTCAACTCAGCGTCATGATAGGGTTATTGAATTGCTCAATCAAGTTGGAATCGATAATCCAGAGCGGACTGCTCACCAATTTCCTCATCAATTATCAGGTGGAATGAGGCAAAGAATTGTAATTGCAATTGCGATTGCTTGCAAGCCAGATTTAATTATCGCAGACGAGCCAACCACCGCTCTTGATGTTACTATTCAGGCCCAAATCCTTGATGTGTTACGGGATATTCAGAAGGAAAACCACGCTGGAATTATTCTGATTACCCATGATTTGGGAGTTGTTGCTGAAACTGCTGACCGAGTTGCCGTTATGTATGCTGGTCAAATCGTCGAACTTGGAACGGCTGCTCAAATTTTCAATGAACCCAAGCATCCATATACCCGCTCACTGTTAAGATCAATGCCTCAGCGTGATACATATAATGACGAGCTATACGTTATCAAAGGAATGGTGCCTTCTTTACAGAAGATGCCAACAACCGGTGATCGGTTTGCTCCAAGAATTCCTTGGGTCCCAGCAGATGCTCACGAAGAAAACCCAACAATGCACGAGGTCGAAGATGGCCACTTTGTTAGATGTACCTGCTATAAAGTATTTAAATTTCCGGATGAGGAGGGTATCCTCTCATGAGCTTAATTGAAGTAAAAAACTTAAAGGTCCACTATCCCATTCGAGGCGGTTTCTTTAACCGCGTGGTTGATAACGTTAAGGCTGTCGATGGTGTTAGCTTCTCAATTGAGGAAGGCGAAACCATTGGCCTAGTTGGTGAATCAGGTTCTGGTAAGTCAACGACTGGTAAGGCGATTATCGGCCTTGAAGAAATTACATCTGGTTCGATTCTTTATAAGGGGAAAGATGTTACCAAACGAACTCATCGGAAACAACTTAAATACGATGAAGCCGTTCAAATGATTTTTCAAGATTCAATGTCTAGTCTTAATCCGCGCAAACGAATTGAAGATATTATTGCGGAACCCCTTCGGAACTTTGAACATTTAAGTAAAGATGAAGAAAAGCTTCGGGTTTTACAGCTCCTTGATATTGTTGGCCTTGATCCAGATGCTCTTTATAAATACCCTCACCAATTCTCAGGTGGGCAACGGCAACGAATCGGGGTTGCCAGGGCAGTTGCAACTGATCCTAGCTTAATAATTGCTGACGAACCCGTATCCGCTTTGGACCTTTCCGTTCAGGCTCAGGTGCTTAACTTTATGAAAAAAATTCAACGTGAATTTAACATTTCATATCTATTCATTTCCCATGATTTGGGAGTTGTTCGTCATATGTGTGACAAGATTGCTATTATGCACCGTGGGCGGTTAGTTGAGGTTGGAACCCGGGACGATATTTATGACAATCCTCAACATATTTACACCAAACGGTTGTTAGCGGCCATTCCCGAAACAAACGTTAATAATCGGGAACAGAACCGTGAACGTCGGTTAAAGATCGAACAAGAGTACCAAAATGAACAATCTCAGTATTACGATGCTGATGGATTGGCATTTCCATTAGTCCAAATTAGTGATACGCACTTTGTTGCGTTACCTAAAGAATCGCTTAACAAGCAAGGGGAGGTGAACGGATAATGTGGAAAACAATTTTGCGAAGAGTTCTGATTATGATTCCCGAGCTGATTGTCCTCAGTGTTTTGGTGTTTTTACTTGCCAAGGCAATGCCCGGCGATCCGTTCACGGGTTCAATCAACCCTAAAGCTGATCCCGCTCAGATTCACCACTTAATGAAAATCAATGGCCTTTATGACCCTTGGTACCAACAGTACTGGAACTGGGTGGTTCATTTGTTCCACGGTGATTTAGGAATGAGTTACGAGTATCAAGAACCGGTTATGGATTTGATCAAGCAACGGGGTGCTAACACTTTGTGGCTAGCAATATTTACGATGCTTTTAACGTACTTCATTGCGTTGCCTCTAGGAATTTACGCTGGTCGTCATGAAGGTAAGTGGCAAGATACGGTTGTTCGGGTTTACACCTACGTAACAATGTCAATTCCGTTCTTCGTTGTTTTAGTTATTGGAATTTGGATTTTTGGTTACGGGCTAAATATCTTCCCAACTAGTGGTTCGGTTTCATCAACCGCGAGTGGATTGGGAGGTACGATACTCTCTAGATTGGGGCATATCATCCTACCTGGTCTTTTAGGTGCTTTGTTTGGAACCGTTAATGTTGTTCAGTACCTAAGATCAGAAGTTATTGATGCTAAACACTCCGATTACGTTCGAACTGCTCGCTCCAAAGGGGTACCAATGAAGGATATTTACAAACATCACATCTTTAGAAATTCATTGTTACCAATTGCGGCATTTGCTGGGTATTCAATCACTGGTTTGCTAGGCGGTTCGATTTTTACCGAAATGGTTTTCTCTTATCCAGGTATGGGATTGCTGTTCTTGAACGCTATTAATTATCGTGATTATACAGTCATCACCGCACTGGTGTTGTTGTATGGATTCTTGAACTTACTAGGAACACTTCTATCTGACATTATTCTCAGTGTGGTTGATCCTAGAGTTCGAATTGAGTAGGAGGTGTCTCAGGTGGATAAAAAAACAGGAAGAGTTAGTGATATTTCGGAAGACGATTTAAAACGACTCGAAAAAGAAGCTGCCGAAGAGGCAACTCCATCTCGTAGTCGAATTATGTGGAATGAGTTCAAAGCTGATAAACCAGCATTGATTTCATTGTTTATCTTAGTTGCTTTTGTGCTATTCGTAATCATTGCCTCTATGTTTCTTAATGTTCATAAAGTAATGGCTACCGATATCATGAATTTTTACAACAAACCATTTCAATCGGGATCATTTCTTGGTTCAGACTCAGGTGGTCGGTCAATTGGGCAACAACTGATTATTGGTTCTAGAAATTCAATCAGTATTGCTATTGGGTTGACAGTTATTTCATCATCATGGGGAATTTTCTGGGGGTTAACCTCCGGATACTTTGGTGGCAAAGCTGATTTGGTTATGCAACGGGTATATGACTTTATGATGATTATTCCAATGTTGATGACAATTATTGTTATTGTGACGATAATTCCACACTATAATGCGATTACTTTGACTTTGATCTTATCCGCGTTTTATTGGATGGGGACGTCGCGATTGATTCGCTCACGTACTTTGGCAGAAACTCAGAAGGATTATGTTAGGGCATCTAAAACGTTAGGTACCAGCAACTGGAAGATTATCTTTCGCGAAATCATGCCAAACATCTCGTCTTTGATCATTGTTGATACGACCCTTTCGTTTGCGGAGAATATCGGGGTTGAAACGGGGCTTTCATATTTGGGATTTGGGTTGCCACTTGGAACCCCGTCACTTGGTACGTTAATTGCTAACGCCAACGATCCAGAAAACATCACTCAATACTGGTGGACTTGGTTACCCGCTGCGTTAGAAATTATTATTTTGTGTTTATCAATCAGTTACATTGGTCAAGTTATTCGAAGATCTTCGAATGCTTCACAACGCCGGGCAACTGAAAAATAGAATAAAAGTCTTTTAAGGTGATGATGCGCAGATCAAATACGTGATTAGGGTTGTTTTAGAAATAGTTTCGAATTGAAATGGAGGAGTTCAATATGAGCAAAAGGAAATGGGCCACAGCCGGTGCCGTTCTTCTTTCCGCATTTGCACTAGCAGCGTGTGGAAAGAGTGGTTCGAGCGACAAGAGTGCTGCACCAGAAAGTAATGTTAAGCTACCATCTTCATACAGTGCGAAGGGGTCAGCTTCAGGAAATAATTCAACATTGAAGTTAGCGGAAGTTAACGATGCGCCATTTAAGGGAATTACCCTGTCAGTTTTACAGGATAACGCTGAAGATGCTGACGTCTACGCTCCAGGTGGCGCAGAAGGTCTCTTCAATACTGATAAGAACTACAAGATTGTTGACGGTGGTTTGGCTAATCAAAAGCTTAATCGGAAAGATAACACCGCAACTATCACAATTAATAAGAAAGCTAAATGGTCAGACGGCAAACCAGTTATTGCTAAGGATGTCGAGTATGCTTATGAGGTTTTGGCAAACAAGAACACCACTTCCCAACAATATTCTGCTGATTTTAATCGAATCAAAGGAATGGAAGCTTACCACGCTGGTAAAGCCAAGACCATTTCAGGAATTACATATCCCGATGGCCAAAATGGTAAGGTTGTAAAGATTCAATTTAGTAAGTTATCACCAGCAATGTCGTACGCCGGTAACTCATTTATTTGGGGTTCAGTTGTTCCTTATCACCACATTAAAAATATTTCAATCGCAAAGTTGGCTTCGTCAGACGCTGTTCGTAAGAACCCTGTCTTTGTTGGTCCATACAAGTTGAAGAGCCAAGTTCAAGGTGAGTCTACTACTTGGGTTCCTAACCAGTATTACTATGGTCCAAAGCCAAAGATCAAGAGCATTACGATTCAAGTTGTTTCAACTTCTAACGTTACCGCTGCATTTAAGGCAAAGAAGTATGATTTTGCTTTAGGAAGTTTAGCGGGAAGTCAGTATCCAGATATCAAGAAGCTTAAGTCATATACCATCGTTGGTTCACCAGCCTTGAGTTATGGCTACCTTGGCTTTAACCTTGGTCACTTTGATACTAAGACCGGTAAGAACGTCATGGATAAGAATGCTAAGATGGGTAATAAGAACCTTCGGAAGGCAATGGCATATGCGCTTGATTTGAACTCAGCGTACAAGAAGATGTATCACGGGATGTCATGGCAAGCAAACACGTTGCTACCACCTGTCTTTAAGAAGTACTGGGATAAGTCAAACCCTGGGTTCAAGTACAACATGAAGAAGGCTAAGAGCTTGCTAGATAAGGCCGGTTACAAGAAGAAAGGCAAGTGGAGAGTTCAACCAAATGGTAAAAAACTCACAATTTACTTTGGAGCAATGTCAAGTAACTCAGCCCGTGAAGCTATTTACCAATACAGTTTGCAACAATGGCACAAGCTTGGCTTGAACGTTAAGATGGCCACTGGTAAACCAATGGAAATGAATAGTTTCTATTCAACAATTCAGGCACCAAAGCAAAACAAGATCGATGTGTTTAGTGCTGCATGGTCAACTTCATCAGAACCAACACCAACTCACCTCTATGGTGAAGACGCACCATTTAACATGGGTCACTTTGTATCTAAGAAGAACACTGAGTTGATGAACAACATGAACAACGAAAAAGCTTGGAACACTAATTACCGTGTTAAGCAATTTAAGGCATGGCAAAAGTATATGAATGAAGAAGCTGCATACATTCCTGATGACTTCAACTACTCGTTCACTCCAGTTAACCACCGAGTTAAGAATTATAGTACATCACCTGATGATAGCTTTATGTGGTCTAAGCTTCAATTAACAGCTAACTCACCAAAATAGTTTCAGGTGAATAAATAGGTTTTCCAAAACGAACTCGCAGATGCGGGTTCGTTTTGTAGTTTCAAGGTTGATTGCAACTTAATATGGGAGTATAGACGTTAAAAAGCATAAGAAGATGATTTTGTCGTCCCCCCGCAATAAATTGGATACAAGCAAAAAGGCAACGATAATTTTTCATGAAAATGAAATATCATTGCCTTTTTTCAATGCGCTCAGTTATGTCCTAGTCGCATTGTTCTTTGTATTATCCAATTTTTCGACTAAATTTTTTAAATCCAAACAACTTATCGATTCGCTTGAAATAGTCTTCTGGAATGTCTAAATCAATCGCCTTTAAGTTATTAGTGAGTTGAGTTGGCTTCGAAGCACCAGTGATTAAACTAGAAATGCGATGATCCCTTAATGCCCAAGCTAGTGAGAAAGTCGCCAAATCAGTATTAAGTTCGGCAGCCATTTTAACGAGTTCTTCGACTTTATCTAAGTTATCATCTGTGAGTAAAGCTTGAATTTGATCCTGATATGTTGCTCTCGATCCGTCGGGAATTTGCTGGTTCTTACGGTACTTTCCAGTGAGCAAGCCTTGTGATAGTGGAGAGAAAGGGACGATGCCCAATCCTAGTTTTTCGCAAACGTCCATTAATTCATGTTCAATGTAACGGTCAAACATATTATATTGGGGTTGCACAACACTCATGGGGTGCAGACCCAACCGTTCGATTATCAGTTGAGCCTCTAAAATCTGGACGGGCCGCCATTCACTAACTCCGTAGTAGATAATTTTTCCTTGATCAACCAGATTACTCAAAGCGGTTAGGGTTTCTTCTAATGGGGTATTGGGGTCAAATCGGTGACAGAAGTAAAGATCAAGATAATCAGTCTGGAGATTTTTCAATGACTGGTCAATCGACTCCATAATGTGTTTTCTAGAAAGGCCACGATCGTTTATCCCGTCACCAGTTGCAAAGTAAACCTTACTTGATAAGACGATTTCTTTGCGGGGAAACTGAGTTAAGGTTTTGCCTAAAAATCTTTCTGCAGCTCCACCACTATATGCATCGGCACAGTCAAAAAAATTAATACCGTTACGATATGCTTCTTCGATACTTTGGGATGCTAGTTGTTGCTTTTCATCACTACTTACATCTGTCATCCAGCTACCTAGAGCTAGTTCACTGACTTTGATTCCTTGCTTTCCCAGGTTTCTATATTTCATTATTATTCCTCTTTTTTTATTTTGGACTTGAATTTACAATTTAAGTGCAACAGTGACTAAAAAAAGGACCCATAGCTGGATTCCTGTAAAATGATGTTTGCGAAAACAATCATGAAAGGAATCTAGCTATGAGCCACTACAAGCATCTTACC
>NZ_CATNVB010000012.1 GCF_951230165.1 Lentilactobacillus sp. Marseille-Q4993 | reverse complement strand
ACCAGCATCTTCTTTACAACAGAAATAACGGCGTTTCAAGATTAAAATCACTGTGCTTCCAATCGCTCGTGGATACCGGACGGTTGTCTTCCGCCAACCATATTTGGTTATTTGACCTTCATTAACACTTCCACAGTGTTCACAAGCCTTAGGAACATAATCAAGCGTAGCTTGAATCCTAGTCACACCATCATTACCAACCGAACTATCAATCAAAGTTATATTTTCATCTTTTATATTTAATAAATCTTTGCTAATATTATCCATGCGGAGTCCTTTCTTTGAACGCTTTTAGTAGGGTGGTTTAAAACGGAGGGTCTCCGTTTTTGTGTACCTTTAGAATATACAAAAAATCTGCTATCAGTGATAGAAAAATCTATCACCAACAACAGATATTGTAGAACCTCATTACTTCATCATCAACAACGTTGACGTCAATAAACTCACAATTCCACTCGTTGTACTAGGAAAAGCAAAAATCATCTGATTAATCTGATTAGCTGTCAATTTTTGGTTAATAATTAGTGTAAAGAAGTTGATTAAGTCAGCAGCTTCGTTACCATAAATCGTTGCCCCAACAATCAGTTTAGATTCCCGGTCAACAATAACGGTGAACTCCGCATCCAGTTCATTCTTTTGTTGGAATAACATTTGCTTGCCGTATTCAACCTTAGCAACCGCATATTTGGTTTCATCTTGCTTAGCTTCAGCCACGGTTACCCCAACTTGGGAAATTCTAGGTAATGTAAATACCACCGATGGAACAACTGAATAGTCAATTGCAGCTGGGTCACCCAAAATTTGAGTTGCAATATAGTTAGATTCGAAGGTTGCAGTTGGTGTCAACTTCCCCTGAGGCTTATCCAGGACGTCACCACTGGCATAGACGGATGGTACATTTGTCCTCAAATGATCATCAACCTTGATGCCACGATTGGAAAACTCGATTCCTAGGTCTTCCAAACCAATGCCATCAACATTTGGCGTTCTACCAGTAGCATCCAATACATAATCAGCAGCAAATGATTCACCAGAGTTTAGTTTAACAGTCAAATCATTATCGATTTTATCAACCTCGGTAACTGATGCGTTAAATATAAACTTAACCCCAAGCTTCTCTAATTTAGCAACTGCCTTATCTACGTACTCATCATAAAAGTTAGCAAGCGCACGGTCACCAAACTCAACTACGGTTACCTCACTGCCTAATTGAATAGCCATTGATGCAAATTCAAGGGAAATAATTCCGGCACCAACAAACGTGATCCGTTTTGGCATTTCACTAATATTCAAGAAATCACGGCTGTTATTCATGTATTCGCTACCTGGAATATCGAGTCTCCGGGAATCCTCACCAGTGGCAACCACAATATTCTCCGTTGTGTAGTTATCCTGATTGACTTTGACCGTATGGGCATCAACCAGCTTACCGTGGCCCCGAATAACATCAATGCCAACGTTAACAAACAGATTTTCAAGTATATCTGGTAACGGATTGATGATTTGGCGTTTGTAATTCATTAGGTTCGGCCAATTAATTGAAACGTCACCTTCAATAATATCTGGGTATTGGCTTAGCTGATCCTTCATTTCAAATGGGCCGTCCAATAATATTTTGGCATCACAGCCATAATTCGTACAAGTGCCAGCAATTGTGTCTTCCTCAACGATTGCCACCTTCTTACCAGACTGACTCAAGGTCACCGCTGCGTGCCAACTTGCATGGCCACTACCAATAAAAATTACGTCATAGTTCATTTGGATTACCTCCACTTATTTGGTCGTGCACGATTGTTTGTGTAAAAGAAACGGTTCCACTTTACTTGAGTAGATCCGTTAGTTCAGCTATCAACTGATCATTCATTTTTAGAGCTTCTTGATATTGCTTGACATTAAATGCTTCATTACCAACACAATTTGAAATTGCCCTGTACACGTTATCCTTATTGGTAATTCCAGATTCAGTCAGACTAACGATTAACTGGCGCCGGTCGTTTTCGTCGCGATGCCTAATTACCCAACCAGCTTTTTCAAGTCGCTTAAGCAGTGGCGTCAAGGTATTACTTTCCAAATCCAGCTTTTGGCCAAGCTCATGAAGCGATTGGTTGTCCTCTTCCCATAATGCCAGCAACACCACATACTGCGGGTACGTCAGATCGAAATCACTGAGTGCTTTTTGGTAAAACTTATTAAACAATCGGTTGGCGTTATAAACTGAGAAACAAAGCTGATTAGCCAGTTGCATATCCTTCGGTATCAAGTCATCCCTCCATTCAATCGTGTGCGATTGGTTTTAATTATACTCACAGGAATTAAAAAAACAAGTAGCACTTTAGGCTACTTGCTTAGTCTGAATTATTAGAATGAGAATTGATCCACAATTTCAAACGTTACGTTTTCATTTGCCTTCAATAGTTTTGCAACTGGGCATTGGTCTAACGCCTCATCAACCATTTGCTGAGCTGTTGCGTTATCCAATTCGTGGAATAGGATTTCACAACGAACGATGAATTTATATCCCTTAGTATCTTTAAGAATATCAACTCCTGTGTGAATAACACTATCATGCTTTAACTTATGTTGGCCTTCAACTAAGCCAATTGTGGCGTTAAAACAGGTGCTAAGCGCAAATCCAATGAACTGCTCAGGATTAGTTCCTGGTCCCTCTAGAAGTGAACTACTTACTCCAAGAGCCAAGCCTTCGTTTCCCCGAACGTAGCTTTGACCTGTTAATCCTTTTTCGTTAACAATTTCTGTATGGTAAAGTGAGCCTTCAACTGTCATCTAAAATCCCTCCATATTTTCCCTATCGGTTAACGCTTTCATGATATGTTATTTAGGAGGGCAAGTCTATTAATTTGATTGCTCGCAATCGAACATATAAGAAAACGGAAACCAAATGTTTGGTTTCCGTTTTATTTTATTATTCCTCAACCACCTTGTCTGGGTCATTTAAGCGACTGTGCTTAACTCCGTATGAGAAGTAAAGAATTAGGCCAAATGCAAACCAAATCAGTGATGCAATCCAAGTTTCCAATGGTAATTGAGTTAGCATTAAGATGCATAGCAACGCTGATACGATTGGCATTACCGGGTAGAAAGGTACCTTGTAGTCCTTCGAATTGTCGATATCCTTGTTCTTTCTTAACGGAATAATTCCAATTGATACAAACAAGAAAGCAATTAGAGTTCCGATATTAACCAAGTTTGCCAACTGATCAAGTGGAACAAATCCACCTAAGAAGGCAATCAGAATCGTAATGGTAATCATACTATTTTTAGGAGTTCCCTTTTTATCGATTTTACCCAAGAACTTAGGTAGCAAACCATCACGGCCAATTGAATAAATCAATCTTGATGATGAGTAAATCATTGTTACCATCATGGTGAACATTCCGGCAAGGGCTCCTAGTGAGATAATGCCGGCAATCCAGCTTTGGTGAACCATGTTGAGTGCAAACGCAACCGGATCAGAAACGTTCAACTTAGTAAATGGAACCATCCCAGTCAGTACAATTGAAACCCCAACGTAGAGAACGGTCGCAATGACTAACGTCCCAATAATTCCAATTGGCATGTTCTTACCTGGATTCTTAACCTCGGCCGCCGAGCCAGAAACCGCATCAAAACCTAAGTAAGCAAAGAAGACGGCCGCTGCCCCATGAAGGATTCCGGCGTTTCCGAATGGTAAGAATGGGTGCCAGTTAGTTGGTTTAACAAAGAATGCTCCAACCACAATGAACAAAACGATGATGGCAATCTTGACCAAAACAATGAAATTATTGATTCGAACTGACGAGTGAACCCCGTGATTCAACATCGCCGAAATCAGAATTACGATGATTATTGCAATCCAGTTTCCGTACGTTCCCTTTGCGGGATCAAACGGACCAACGATTGCATTAGGAATGTTGATATGGAATCCGGCCAAGAAAGACTTAAAGTATGCTCCCCAAGCACTAGAAACGGTCGCAACCGCCAACACGTATTCCAAAATAAGTGCCCAACCAAGTACCCAGCCGATGATTTCACCGAAAACTAGGTTTCCGTATGAGTACGCACTTCCCGCAACTGGCAAGGCAGAAGCAAACTCGGCGTAACACATCGCAGCGGTCGAACAAATAATAGCAGCTAAAATGAAAGATACGATGATTCCGGGACCAGCTTTTGTTGCAGCAACTGTTCCTGGGAGAATGAAAATTCCCGTTCCGATAACAGCACCGATTCCTAGTGAAATCAAATCGATAGCCGTCATGGTTTTTCCGAATTTTTTATCCGTTTCAAGGTACCTGTCTAATTTTTCCCGACGGAAAATTCTTGAACCTAAAGACATAAGGTGTCCTCCAATATTAAATTATAATTAGAATCTATGAGTTTAATTTTAATCTTTGAGTATTGCTAAAGTCAATCTATTTTGAAAAAGGACATACAATTTTCAAAAACTTTGCAAACATATATTCCTCTTTCTACTTTGTTACTACTTCTCCCCTATTCAATACCGCTGGATTAACCAGATGGCCATCTCCATTCCCTTTCAAAATCAAGACCACATTATCCAACGAAATGGTAATCATATTGGACACAGCAACATCAGTGTAAAAGCCAATATGGGGACTAACATTTACGTTTGGCATGGCAAACAATTCTTTCAACACTGGATCATTCAATCCGGTCTCGGTAAGGTCTTGATTGACAACTGTTTGTTCACCCTCAAACGTGTCTAGGGCAGCCCCAGCAATTTCACCCGATTTAAGGGCTGCTAGCAAGGCGGGAGTATCGATAACTGGGCCGCGGGAAGCGTTGATTAGAAATGCGGTCGGTTTCATTAGCGAAAGGGTCCGTTCGTTGATCATATGGTGGGTTTCTTCGGTTAATGGGGTATGTAACGTGACAACATCTGCAGTCCTGAACACCTCCTCATGGCTAACATATTCAACAATATCACTAATCTCAGGTCTTTTGATAGGGTCAGCCGCAATTATTTTGGCCCCTAACGCATTAAATAGTCGAGCCACGGCGCTACCAATCTTACCAACCCCAATAATTCCAACGGTCAAATCATGAATTTCACGGGATTGAATTCCGGTCCACGTGAAGTCACCGACCTTTTCCCGCTCAGAAACAACCCCCATGTGGCGAACCAACCACATTGTATGGGCTAATACTAATTCCCCAACGGATCTTGGTGAGTAAGCCGGTACGTTAGTTACTTTCAAACCATACTTAGTTGCCAACTCAAGGTCGACAATCTCAAACCCAGTAATTCGCAGGCCAATTTGTTTGATTCCTAATGAGCTTAGTGTTTTATATACTTGCTCACTACCAATTGAACCGTGTTGCTGAGTAATAATTCCATCGTATCCAGCCGCCAGCTTAGCGGTTTCATCACTTAGTGGCACATCATTCATATCAACTTGAATATTATTGTCCGCCACCCACTGCTTAATCGCGGCTTTCTCATCATCCCGTGTGTTATACATCAAAATTTTCATGGTGTAACCCCCTGCTTTTCGTTGACATATTTTTTAATTCGCTTAACGGCTTCGGTTAAATCTTCCTCACTAGCTGCATAACTGATTCGAACGTGCCCCTCACCACCAAGGCCAAATGATGAACCGGGGATCAAAGCAACCTTTGCCTCATGGGCAAGTTCATGACAGAACTGATCACTATTCTGGGTTAGAAAAGTAGGAATCTTAGCAAATACGTAGAACGCTCCCTTAGGAGTAGGACAAGTAAACCCTGCCTCGGCAAGCCCCTTAACTAGTAAATCACGTCGCTTACGATATTCTTCTTTCATTGGCAACGCATCATCCATTCCGTTTTCAAGGGCTTCAGTAGCTGCCGCCTGGGCATTAGCAGTTGGTGAAGTAATCGTAAACTCGCTGACCTTGGCAATTTCATTGATGATTGGAGCGGGTCCACAGATAAATCCAATTCGCCAACCAGTCATAGCATGAGATTTAGAAACGCCACTAATTACAAGCGTTTGGTCTGGAAGGATGGTTCCCATTGAAGTGTGGGTACCTTCATAAGTTAATTCGCTGTAGATTTCATCACTTAATACAAAAATATCGTGTTTCTTCAAAACAGCGGCTAGTTTTTCAAGGTCGTCCTTACTGTATGTAACTCCGGTTGGGTTCGTTGGGAAGTTAAGGATGATTGCCTTGGCCGTTCCGTTTGAATCCTCAATCGCTTTCTCAAGTTTTTCTGGGGTCAAAATAAACCCATCATCAGAAGTATCCACAAAGATTGGATTACCACCATTGATTTTAGTTACCGGAATATAGAATGGGAAAATTGGGGTTGGAATGATTACAGAATCTCCTGGATTAAGAATCGCTGTTAGGGCAGAGTAGATTGATCCCGTTGCTCCGGCAGTGATGATAATAGAATCAGTCGGGTCATAATCTAAGCCATATTTCTTATTCAAAAAGTGGCTGGCTGCTTGGCGAAGTTCGATGGTTCCCCGCGAATTTGTGTAATGGCTGTCATTGTTCTCAATTGCCTTGATAGCAGCTTGCTTAACGTGATCGGGGGTGTTGCAGTCTGGCTCCCCCAAAGTTAGTTTGATAATACCTTCAATTGACGAAATCTCCTGGTTGAAAGCCAAAATCGAAGATGGTTGAATCTCCGTAATGCCATGGTTCATAATCGCTGATAAATCCTTTGTCATAGTAGTTCTCCCTTTCCATAAAAAAATCCCAGTCAACGGAAACTGACTGGGAAGGTAATTACTCTCGGTATTATCCCCCGCAGTCAGCTAAGTGATCTGCGGGGCCTTTTGCATCGTAAAATGCTTTTGGCTTAACAGATCACTGTCCGAAAAACCAAAAGTAATAGGTATTATTCAGTTGGATAACGTTATTAATTTGCATAAATTAAAAACTCCTTAGAATAATTTAACTATAATCTTAGCATACTGATTTTAAATTGCAAATTTATTTTATTAAGTTGCACACAACCTAGTTGACTTTTTCAAATAAGAGCCTACACTTCAATCAGAGGTGAAAAAAATGAAATTAACTTTAACTGATGCAGCAATCGCTAAGATCAACGCCAAGGTAACTAATGATGAACGCATTCTACTAAGTTTAGATGATGGGGTAGGCCCCTTTTCAGACGCTGGCTTTTGCTCACTAGAAACTGCGTATGATTTAATTGTAGTAAACAAAAGTGCAACCACTCCTGACTATGACCAACCGGTTGAGACCAACATTGGCCAATGGTTCGTAAAGGGCTATTCTCAAACCTACCTCGATGATAATATGAAAATCGATGTAAAAAATAATAACTTTGTTCTCTCTGGTGACAGTGGCGTTTTAGATAGTGCAGTTCACCTTGTTCATGCCTAAATGAAAATAGCTGAAACATAACTAATCACATCGAAAAAATGCCTTGATAATTTAATTTTCATCAAAATTATCGTGGCATTTTTGCTTTTATTCGAATTATTGCTACACGCAGTAAACATCAAGAGTGAATCCCGCTGTTCGCAGAATTCACTAATTGTTGTTCTTGCTGGGGCACTAAGACGAAATCAAAAATTTCTGTAGTGCTCCCACTCCCAAATGAAAAAGGACCGTAACCCAAAGGGTTACGGTCCTTTTAACGGTACTTACCGAAGTAAGTAGATTCCTTGGATTCCACAATCCGCTAGAATCAGACACCTGCAAATCCGTGCAGATATGTGTCCCGTTCGAAAAATATCACCTAGCCGCTTGCGCGGAACAGCCGAAGCTGCGTGATCTCTCGACTCATCGCATAAAAACATTATGCCACATTTGATTTACAAATACAATTACTTTTTGGTAGTTTTCTTCTTATCAAGCTTCTTATCGTTCTCAATTCCCTCAGAAATCTTGGTTGCTTGGTCAGAGATCCAGTCAAGCATCTGGCTGGAAAAATCGTCTGGGTTGGCAGCAAAATCCGCTGCTGACGCAACCTCATCGATTCTCAATCCTGATTGATTAACAAATTCAGACGTGGCCACAAGATAAATGTTGATTTCCAGCTCACCTTCGTCACCCATCATCTTCTTAACCCGGTCAATTTCTTGAATTGGTAAGTTAATAACGTTGGTTTCAAGTCTAACGACTGCATCGGTATCACTAACTTTGATCTCAGCCACACCCAGTTTATCGGAGCTTACCTGCTTGGCAATAAAGTCAAACACGTCAGTAAAGTCCTTCTTTTGAGCTTTGATCAACTGTTTAAGACTAAGTTCAAACTCTTTGACCTCAACCTGATCAGCCTTCACAGTTTCAACAAAATCAGTTACATCCCTCTTCATAAAATACTCCTATCATTTTTGTTGTTTCGGAAAATGGTCACGAGCAATTGCTGCTCGTAATTTAAACGCTAAGATTACCCAGTAAACATTAACGACGATACCGAAAATAGCAATCGCCAACATAATGATTTTAAGGAATGGATTTGCCGCACTATCAGTGAACATCGTCACACCCATCCCAACAAAACCAACTGAGTATATTGCAATTACAACTGCTAGTAAGTAATAGCTGATTCTGACTTTGATCAGTGCTAGGACAATCGTGGCGGCGTAAAAAACAATCGCCGTAACCGTCACCTGCATTGCCTCGGACATAACGACTGGTTTGTCCAGCCGCATTCCCTTGATCGTCATAAACCAGTTCGCAATCAAGAATACCACCAATGACACGATTGCCCAATTAATTACTAGTTTCTCTTCTTTTTTCAAATTTTCCCCGCCTCTAATAAAACGAGGTAAATTCATCTGAATTTACCCCATCTGTAATTATATTTAGTTTAACGTATTTCCTGTTGTTAGAAAAGCATTGATAACAGGTCATCCTTGCTGATACCAGTGAAATATTGATTAATATCAGTATCGGCGAGGGCTTTTTCGACATCAGCCTTTTCAAACCGGACTCCCTTTAGTTTGTCAGCTAATTCGCCAGCATCCTTTGGCCCGAAGAAGTCTCCAAAGAAGGTAACGTTATTGATCTTACCATCATCGACTTGAAGGCGGGCGTCAATCGTTCCACTAGTAAAGTGTTGGCGCTTCTTAACGGTAAACTCAGGTGAGTTTCCATATACCCAATCCCAGTTATTGAAGATATCATCAAAGATTCTGTCGATACCCTTTTCATCCTCAGGGGTGAGCTTATACTCGCGGTCTTTAATATCCTCTAGGTTATCCACATGGAACAATTCCTTCAACAATTCATCCCTAAATTCAGGGGTTGTCATTGTTTGGTATTCGGATGAAAGGTATGGTCTCAAGTTAGTAACCCGTGAGCTAATTGACTTGATTCCCTTTGACTTGATTTTATCTTCGGGCACTGTCAACGCCTTTGGTAAAACGGTTAGGTCAACATCAAGCATTAAAGTTCCGTGGGAGAACGTCTTACCATCCTTAGTGTACATAGCATTTCCTGAGAACTTTTTACCATCAACTAAGATATCGTTTCGACCAGAAACCTCAGCACTAGTAGCACCCATCCGGTGTAAGGCATCAACTACTGGTTGAACAAACGACTTAAAGTCCCCGAACTCTTCGCTATCACTATCAACCACAAAACTAAAACAGAGATTACCTAAATCCTGATATACGGCTCCGCCACCAGAAGTTCTTCTAGTAACTACAATTCCATGTTCATCAACGTATTCCTTGTTGATCTCCTCGAGCGTATTTTGATTCCGTCCGACAATGATACAAGGCCCCTCAATATAGAAAAGAAGCAATGGTTCGTCAAAGTTCTTCTCGTTCATCAAATATGTTTCAGTCGCAAGGTTCTTGCGGATATCATTTGATTTCATTACGTGATAATACATGTGAAATTCCCTCTTTCATATTCATTTTACGTAAATACTACCATTATTAGAAAGCGATTACAACAAGCCTTGTTACACTTTAAAATTAAAAAAGATTACATTCACAAGCCCACAATGTTATCATTTAGTTAAAGAAAGATAAATTGATATGGGGTGGCAAATATGGCATACAAAAACATTTTAGTTCCAGTTGATGGCTCCCAAGTAACAAACAGTATTCTTGAGCGCGGAATCGAACTGGCAAAAGAAAACAACGCCCATTTGGATATTCTTAATGTGCTTGAAGTTAATCAATTCAATCAAACATACGGATCAGCAGTAAGCGGAGACGTCGTTTTCAAACTAACTGAAACAACCGAATCAAAGTTGGAACAAATGGCTGACAAGGCTCGTGATGCTGGGGTCAAGGACGTGGATATTCATATTCGCTTTGGTAATCCTAAGCCAATCATCGCCCGCGAATTTCCAAAGGACCATAATACTGACTTGATTGTAATTGGTTCGACTGGATTAAGCGCAGTTGAGCGATTGATTATCGGTTCAGTAACAAGCTTCGTTACTCGTCAAGCAACGACTGACGTTTTGATTATTAGACCAAAGGCTAAAAACGACTAAATTATCAGAAATATAGTGAAGCTAACCGGTTAAAATTACCGATAAGCTTCACTTTTTTTACTTACAATACGTATAGAACGGAACTTGCTTATGAAAACAACTTGGAACTATGACCTTACCGTTTCTCAGGACATCCCTGAAATGGCGCTGAGGCAGTTTCTTCATGACCACCTATTAATTCCTAAATACTTGATTTTTAACCTCAGGAAGGCCAACAGAGTCCTCGTAAACGGGAAGTATTTACCAATGAACTTCCAAATCAAACCAGGGGATAACATTAGCCTGCATTTTGAAGCATCAGATTTCAAAAACCAGCTCCAAACCATTACCCCTGACTACCACCCCATCACCATTGTCACCGAGACAGAGGACATACTCATTGTCAACAAACGCCCCGGTGACAAGACCCATCCAAACCAACCTGGTGAATCCGGAGCTACCATCAACCAAGCGGCTGGTTACCTTGAATCAGAGAATACCATCCCCTACATGATTCACCGTCTGGATCAAGAAACAAGTGGGGCCGTTATCTTTGGCAAAAATCCTGCCGTAGTACCAATTCTGGTGGAAATGCTTCGACGTAAGGAAATCCACCGCACCTATCTAGCTTGGGTTCACGGCATTGGGTTACCAACGATTGGTCGAATTGACGTTCCAATCGGCCGCGACCCTGATGATAAACGGAAGCGAAAGGTCAATGGTCCAAATTCGCAAACCGCAGTCACAAACTATGAAGTATTACAAACCAAGGGCGACTACACCCAGGTAAAAGTAGTCCTTGAGACTGGGAGAACCCACCAAATTCGAGTTCACTTTGCTTACCTTGGTTATCCCTTAGTTGGAGACCCACTGTACAGCAACGACTTATTCCCAAATCTCCGACTTCATTCTTGGCAAGTCAAATTAAACCGTCCATACACGGGTGAGCTTATAACAGCTACTGCTCCCGTACCCGAATACTTTAATCAATTAATAAAAGACTAGCCCGCGGGCTAGTCTTTTGCTTTCTTCTCACTATGATCATCAAACAGATACAGACCTAATCCTAATACCACCAAGATTCCCGTAAACAGCCATACCTTTAATGCCACCCCAGCAAGCAAATATGCGCACATTCCAATTGCAATTCCAGGAATTATTTTGCCACCGGGTAGGTTCCAGCCATCAGACGGTTGTGACTGAAAATGAATCACCGCTAATGCCGTTGGTACATACTGAATCAGTGAAATCAAAACAACACAGGAAACTAGAAAAACATAACTTCCACTCAGAAACACCAGCCCGCTAAGTACCGTTGTGATAATTACTGCAACCCACGGCACGTCGCCTTTGGACTGTTTACCGATAAACGATGGCAGTAGCTTATGCTCGTTTGAAAGGGAAGCAGCTACGACAGGAGTACTAAAGCTAACTGATAAGGCAACCCCGATAATTGACACTGCCATACCGACCAAAATTATAAGGTACCCTTGATGACCAAGAATTTGTTGAAAAACAGCAGCTAGCGGTGAATCGGTTTTCGTTATCTGATTTCCGAGTGACAAGACCGCAATCGTTTGGGCAAGAGCATAAATCACTCCAACCGTCACAATCACCCAGATCAATGCTTTAGGTAGATTCTTTTCGGGATCCTTCATGTCCGCCGCGGCAATAGGTAAAAATGAAAAACCCGTAAACATGTAGAAGGCCTTACTAAACGCTGAGCTCATTTCGTATGGACTTTTTGAGGTGGTTGCTATAATTGTCTGTTTTGAACTTAATCCAATAAAACCAATAACGATAAACGCCAGCAAAATCACAATTTTTACTATTGAAGATAAATTATCACTGATTTTCGTTACCTGCTCACCCAACAAACTGAGAATGGCAAGGACAATAATTATTACGATTCCAACCAACCGATATTCCCACAGATTAGTTAGACTAGGAAATATTGGTTTTAAAATGCTCAGCAAAGCAGCAATCTCCGCAGATATTGTAATCACTCCCTGAATCCACGAGAAGAACCCTACTTGAAAGCCCGGGAATCTCCCGAACGCATTATATGTATACAACCATGCTGCTCCATCTCCAGTGAAGCGACTAGCAAGGTCAGCGTAACAGAGGGCAATCATCAACGTTGCAATCGCAGCCAAAATAATGACTAGCGAGCTTTTGTTCCCCGCTAGCGAAAAGATTTGATTGGGTAGCAAAAAAATTCCGGAGCCAATAATCCCGTTGACCCCGAGTAAATATATGGATGCAAACCCCATTTTCTTTTGTTTCGTCATTTCGCAGTCACCCCCATGTTGTGTTCTTGGTTCTATTATTAATGTAAACTAGCTTCATGTCCACCATTCAAATAAATATTAACAATATGAATTTTAATTTAATTGTTATTCACATCTAACCAAATTTTCTTCCTTCACTCTTACTGTTGATGTAGGATTGTAAAGTTGTTCGAAATATCTATTTATTCATTTATACATTCAAGGAGAACATTATGGCAAAAAACAAAAAAATCACAACGGTTAGTCTGATCCTGATGATTTTCTCAACCATTTACGGATTCGCAAACACTACCGTTGCGTTTGACCAAATGGGATACGCCAGTATCATCTGGTACATCCTAGCAGCGATTTTTTTCTTCCTCCCAAGTGGGTTGATGTTCGCTGAATACGGATCATCCTTCAAAGAAGCAAAGGGTGGAATCTACTCCTGGCTTGCTGGATCGATTGGCGAAGAATGGGCCTTTATCGGAACATTCATCTGGTTATCATCTTGGATCATCTGGATGATGTCAACAGCATCAAAGGTTTGGATTCCGTTCTCAACCTTCCTGTTTGGAAGTGATAAAACGCAAACCTGGAGTCTTCTCGGTCTAAATTCAACTGAAACGGTCGGAATTCTTGGAATCTGCTGGATTTTACTAGTTACTTTCTTCGCGGTTCATGGAATCGATTCAATTTCAAAGGTTGCCTCGATCGGTGGGGTTTTAGTTATGATTCTCACTGGAGTATTTGCGATTTTTAGTATCGTGGCATTATTCCTAAACGGCGGTCACCTCGCCCAACCAATCAACGGCATCTCTAGTTTTATCAAATCACCTAATCCTGAGTTTCATTCCAACATTGCGCTACTGAGCTTTGTTGTTTACGCGGTGTTTGCTTATGCCGGGAGTGAGTCAATGGGTGGAATTACTGATAAACTAGACAAACCAGAAAGAACTTTCCCCCGTGGAATCATCATTTCAACAATCGTCATCACATTTACCTATTCAATCTCAATCTTCCTTTGGGGAATCACCACTAACTGGAAATCAGTTCTAGGTAACGCAACCACAAACCTTGGTAACATTACCTACGTCCTCATGAACAACCTAGGCGTATACATGGGTCATTCCCTTCACTTATCAGCAGCTGCAACCACTCTCCTCGGAACTAGTTTGGCGAGATTTGCTGGTCTTAGTATGTTCATGGCGTATCTCGGATCCTTCTTCGTGCTGATTTATTCACCACTGAAATCATTTATCTTGGGCTCAAACAAAAACTTCTGGCCTAAGAAAATGACTAAGCTCAACAAAGCAGGAATGACATCATACGCGATGTGGTTACAGGCAATCATCGTGTGCGTTTTCATCTTCTTCGTTTCATTCGGGGGATCGAACGCTCAAAAGTTCTATACAATTCTGACTGATATGGGAAACATTTCAACTACCTTCCCTTACTTATTCCTTGTTGGAGCATTCCCATTCTTCAAAAAGAAGCAGGGGCTCGACAGACCATTTGAAATTTTCAAAAACCGGGCGTTAACCAATACCGTTGTGGTTCTCGTTATGGTTGTTCTAATTGGTGGAATTGGCTTCTCAGCTGTTCAACCATTCCTTGATCATGATTACCAGACCGGGTTCTGGACAATTGGCGGACCAATCATCTTCGGGTTTATTGCTTGGATATTCCTGTTCCAAGCTAAGCGCCGACAAGCAAAATAACTAAATAGTATTTATATGGCTAAAAGCAAACACGCAACGATAATTTCCTTATTCTTGAAATTTATCGCTGCGTGTTTTTGTTGTATCTTTTTTTACCACTTCCGAATACTTGCCAAACACTCTGCTAACTATTATTGCTCCCTTGACATTCGCGGTTTACACTCCTCATAATATTAATAGTAATGATTGCTATTTAAACAGGAGTGATGCCATATGAACGTTAATTTCGTTCTCCTTTGTTCCATCATAATGATTCCAATGATTTTCTTTGTTCCCATAATGTACATAAACTGCTATCCGGAAACAAAGACAAACCAGTACCTTGCTTCAATGTTAGTTGCCCTTTTAGTCGCGATTGGTTGCTGGTTGCTATTTGGCAATACCGAAACATTTAACTTTATCCCAACCAAAATGCAATTGATCCCGATTAACCCATCAATTTCCATGATTGCCCAATTATGCTTTTATCTATATTCAGTGGTTATGTTCACCGGAACTATCCTGCAACGGGTAACCTGGCGATTCTTCATCGCTTTCATTCCCATTTGGACCCTTCTGGTGTACGCACCAATCGCAAACTTGATGTGGTCCGAAAACGGTTTGTTATTCAAACTTGGCGCCCTAGATTTCTCAGGTGGCCTCGTTGTCCATTTAACAGCCGGTTTGACTAGTTTAGTGCTATCTTGGTTTGTTACCAATCGCAAAGTTAAGCAGCCCCGAAATCGAACGATAGAGGACTACATCGCAGTATTCTTTATCCTAACTGGCTGGTTTGGTTTCAATCTTGCCCCCGCTAGTAGTTTCAGTAATCATGGGGTTCTCATTATGACCAACACTCTGATTGCAGTTATCGGCGCTACCATTGGCTGGATTAGCTATCAGTCCCGTATTCAACAACTTACTCTCAGCGGCTTAACTTCTGGGATCATCTGTGGTTTAGTTACTAGTACCGCCCTGGTCGCTTACGTCTCTAATTTTGCAATGCTGGTAGTTAGCGTGATTAGCGGTATCACCTGCCATTATTTCGCTAATAAACTAGCAAATACTAGGTTCATCGATCCGGTTGATTCGTTTGCAGTCAATGGGGTTGGTGGCGTCATTGGTACATTCGGTTTAATCATCTTTGCCAGCCCTAACGTCAACCAGGCAGGAGCGGCTGGAATTCTTACCGGTAATTTCCGATTCTCAATCGTTGAATTGCTAGCACTAATAACAACCATTGTTATCACTCTAATTGGTTGCATCATAAGTTACTGGGTGACAAGCAAATTAACCACCCTTAACCCCGTTATTATTACGGATAAAGCTTAACAAAAAGTCCCATGATCATGAGAAGGAAGAATCTACAACTTCCAAATCTCTGACCACGGGACTTTTTACTATTCTATTAACTTATTTTTCTGCGTTTTTAAGAATCTTTTCAAGTTGGGTGTATTGACTCAACATCCATGTCTTGTATGTCTTTCCTGCAGGAAGGGTTTCCGTTACAGGTAATACGGGAACGTTATTTTTCTTAGAAAGTGAAACCATGTTATCAACGGTCTTTGAATCAACTTGCTTGTTGAAGACAAAGAAAGCAATCTTCTTACCCTTGATACCCGCTTGCATATTCTTGATTGTGCTTGGAGCTTGATCAACACCGTTTTCAGTATCTTCTTCAAACTTCTTGTTACCAACCTTGAATCCAGCAGCTTCCAGAGCGTAATCAAAGACTGGTTCACTTACGTAAACATCCTTACTCTTTGACTTCTTAGCAATCGCATTCAAACTGTCGATCTTATCGTTAACAGGCTTTAATGAATCAATGTACTTCTTAGCATTCTTCTTGAAGTATGCCTTGTTCTTTGGTTGCATCTTACCAAACTTAGCAGCTAACGCATTAGCTAATTTTGGCATTGTTTCTGGTTTGTACCAAAGATGAGGATTGTCGCCATCCTTCTTACCCATAAGTAACTCACCAACTCTTATGTACTTAACCTTAGAGTTGTCTTTAACCAACTTACTCATCCAAGTGTCATAACCAACCCCGTTAGCAACGACAACATTGGCTTTTGCAACTTCAGTACCAATTTTGGTAGTTGGGTTATAGTCATGAGGATCTACGTTAGGGTTGTTGATAACTGAGGTTACCTTACCCTTATCACCAGCAACTGCCTTTGCAACTTCACCGTAAAAATCAGTTGTGGTAACAACGTTGATCTTTTCACTCTTGGCACTCGAACCACCGTTAGATGAACAACCGGCAACAAAAAGTAACACTGAGAATAACGCAACAATTAAAGCAAATAATTTTGATTTTTTAACCAAAACAATAATCTCCTTTTTCTAAATAGTAATTACTACTCTTTAGTAGTATGAAACTCTGTGAATATTTTGTCAATGCTTTTTCGAAATCTACAAAAAAGAGGGGCTAGAATGACGTGGAAGTGAAACGACCAAAGTAGCTTACCTGCTTCTTATCGTATCTTCTTATCACCCTGTCCCTCCTCGTTTAGGAGAAAAACAGTTTTATTTACGTATGACTATTGAATTACTTACCATTCTTATCTAACGCAACCAAACCTCCAGCTGGGTTTGCTAAGTTAGGTTTGTCGGCCTTAACGATCAATTGCTCATTAACAAATGCCATTTGACCGATGCTACTCATTTCACGTCCGTAACCTGAGTTCTTAACACCACCAAATGGTAATTCTGGTAGTGACGACATAAAGTTATTAACAAACACCATTCCAGTTTCAACTTGAGAGGCAACTTCGGCAGCATGGTCAGCATCCCCACCAAAGACAATCCCACCAAGTCCAAACATTGAATCGTTAGCAAGTTCAATAGCTTCTTCTTCGCTGTGGACCTTATAAACATGGGCTACTGGGCCAAACATCTCAGTGCTGTAAGCTGGGTTGTCCTTTGTGATATTAGTCAAAATAGTTGGCTTGAAGAATTGGCCTGGCAAATCAATTGGCTCATTACCGTATTCAACGGTTGCCCCAGCTGCAACAGCCTCGTCAACTTGTTTTTGAAGTTTGTTCTTAGCCTTTTCTGAGTTCATTGGGGCCAATGTGGTGTCATCATCCATTGGATCACCTGGCTTAACGCTTGCAAAGTTTTCCTTTAGTTTGGCAACAAAGTCATCATATAGGTTATCCATAACGATGAATCGTTTTGATGAAGTACATACTTGACCAGCATTGTACAAACGAGCCCGCCATGCAATGTCGTTAACGTCATCAAGGTTAGCATCCTTCAATACGATGAATGCATCCATTCCACCAAGCTCCATGGTATTCTTCTTTAAGTTCTTACCAGCAGCTTCAGCAACTGAACGACCACCACGCTCTGAACCAGTTAAAGCAACCCCTTGAATTCTTGGGTCTGAAACAGCTTCAGTAACTTGATCATAACTAAGGAATAAATTAGTTAATGCCCCCTTTGGAGCACCGGCCTCAGCAACAACATCAGCAAACATCTTAGCAGAAGTTGGTGTGTTAGAAGCATGCTTTAAAATCATTGTGTTCCCAACCATAAAGTTAGGAGCAAATACCCGCATGATTTGGTAGTAAGGGAAGTTCCATGGTTCAACCATCATGATAACTCCGGTAGCATGCTTTTGGACTTCGGCTTCACCAGTAGCGATAGTATCGATTTTGTCTGGTTTCAGTAAATCTTCGGCATGATCAGCAAACCAGTCTGCAATAATCGCACAAAGTTCTACTTCCCCTTTTGATTCACGAAGTAATTTACCCATGTCGACAGTGGCTGCTTTAGCCAACTCGTCAGCGTGAGTTCGAATGTTCTTGGCAACCGCATGCAGAATCTTTGCTCGGTCCGCAATTGGTTGTTTCTTCATATCTTTGAATAATTGATAACTTGTGGCAATTGCACCTTGAAGCTCTTGTTCTGTAGCCTCAGGATATTCCTTTACAACTTCATTTGTGTATGGATTTACAGTTTTGTATGCCATCTTGCTAATTCCTCCTAGTTTGTGAATCAGTAATCAATCCCTAAAGAACACAAAAGCAACCACCTTCGTGGCTGCCTGACTGATTTAATAGTTTTTAAAGCGATTTCGCTCGTCGCTCACTTAAAAGAATATCACAAGCTGTAAACCGAATCAATCACAAGCACTGCTGTTTACATAATAAAAGCAGAACGCCGTTGTATTGGTGTTCTGCTTTGTAAATTATTTTTATTTTGCGACCATGTGACGTTTATCCTTGATAATAAATACCAAAACCATTGCAAAGATTTCTAACGTCATAAAAGTTAGGAACACGCCAGCAAAGTTACCATCACCCAGAATAACCGTAGCAATAACAACCGCCGTCGATCCCATTATTTGGCGAATCGTCGCAATAATTGACGAACCATGCGGAATCAAATCATCAGTCAACGAATTAGCTCCAAGGGTTGTTGCGGGCATCATCGCGAATGCATTTCCAGCTTCAACCACCATTGAACCAACAATGGCAATCCAGACGTTGTGCCAATTTGATGTCACTAGCAATAACAACCAACCAGCGATAAAAAGACCAAACCCAATCATGATCGTAGGTTTGAAACCGACCCGATCAGCCATTTTTCCACTCCGCCGGTTAAGCCAAGATAACAACGCAGCGGCCGGTACCAACGATAACCCTGACCAGAGTGGCGTCATACCGAGAACCTGTTGATAATACAATGGCATAATGATAGTCACCGTAATCAACGACATATATGAAAGTGAAGTCAAAGCCACCCCTAAGTCAAAGTTAGTGATTTTCAAAATATCTAACCGTAACAGCGGCTCCTTTGAAGATAATTGTCTTGTAACGAATAAAACCAATAATACTAAGGAAATAGTCAGAATAAT
Source organism: Lentilactobacillus sp. Marseille-Q4993 (assembly GCF_951230165.1). GTDB lineage: Bacteria > Bacillota > Bacilli > Lactobacillales > Lactobacillaceae > Lentilactobacillus. The sequence continues at coordinate 38,914 of NZ_CATNVB010000012.1, read as the reverse complement.
CCAGTTGATATAGTTTCCGGTTTGCAATTGTTTTAATTCATTAATGAAGTATAGTAAACCAATAATTCCGAGTGAGTAAAACACAGACAGAAAATCAAACTTGGTCCTCTTGATTTCACGGGGACTAACAATCGTTCTAGCAGCCAGTAAGAACACAACTACCAGGACGACCAAAAAGAGGCCGAAAATTGCTTGCCAGTTAAGAACCTGTAAGACCACCCCCGAAATGATTGGCCCAACGGCGAGGGCAGATCCCATCACCAGTCCAACAGTTCCCATGATTGCACCACGGTGCTCCTGGGGTGTGATTTCTAAGATTATTGATTGGTAAGACGGAAACAGAATTCCAACACTAACAGCCTCCATCAACCTACCAATCATCATAATCGGAAAGTTTGGGGCAAAGATAATGATGATAGTGCCTACTCCAAAAATTGCTAATAACGTTAAGTAGAGTGGCTTAAATTTGAAATTATTCATCAACCACGGCGATAATGGCATCACAACCGACATTACCAACATAAATCCGGTAGTTAACCAAGCTACTGTACTTGCCGGTAAGTTGAAATACTTCATAAACGTTGGGTATGCAGTTGATAGTGATGACTGGCTTATTGACATGGTAAACGTTCCAACTAACAAAGTGGCAGTAAACCACCATCGTTGTTTATTTGTAAGTTCCATTATTTTCCCCCACCTAATTAAAATTTGGTATAAAAAAAGCTGAACCCAAAATCAAAGTTCAACTTTCTATTCGAGCAGTTATAAATGATTACTCACGAACTACCATTACAGAGATTGGTGAGTACTTAGCCATATAGGCTGCTTGCGAACCGAAATATTTTCTAATCCCAGTCTTCGATAATGAACCAATAATCAGTAGATCCGCATCGGATGCAGGAATAACATTCTTAACGATTGTTTCCCCTGCCTCACCTTCATCGATAATCATTTCAACTTCCTTGACTCCTGCCCTTAAAGCAAGGTCACGGTACTTAGAAATGTGATCAATCAATTCGTCACGTTTGCCATGAACATAATCCTTATTCAAAGCTTCGTAAACATTCATTTCTTCATGTTCTAGAATTGATGCAATAATTAAAGTTGCATCTGAGCTTCGTGCTTCTCTAATTGCGTATCTAAATGCTAATTGAGCATCTTCTGAGTCATCGACACCTACTAAAATTCGTTTAAAGTTCTTATGCTGTTCTTCTTGCATGAACTTTCCCTTCTTTCGATTATTCCAATTTTTAATTATTTATTATCTAAACTATTAACTTTCTTATTCCCACGATACAAGTCGTAAATCGTCCAAGCTAACAGTGCCAAAATCAAGACAATCACTACGTAAGCAATGTAATGAGCCATTTGAATTTCACCGGCACTTGGATTTGCTCCGAAGAATTCAGCGATTGAATCTGGCAATCCCTTTAAGTTAAGGAATGTTAATGCAACAACTGAAACCCAACCAAAGAATTTAACCAAGAACGAGTTCTTAAATCTATCTCCCATTTCTTCCTTCGAGTTCGTCATTAAGAGTAATGGCAACATCGAGAAAGGTAAGGCGAAAGCTAGGAACACTTGGGAATTATTCATTAATGTGTTAAGAGCTTCGTGTTGCTTGATTGGCGATTGACCACTAGTCATTGCCACACTGATCAACACGGGAATAACTGAAATTAAACGAGTTACCAGACGACGTAACCATAATGGCATCTTCATGTGAATGAAACCTTCCATGATAACTTGTCCGGTAAGGGTACCAGTAATAGTTGAGTTTTGACCTGATGCCAACAAGGCAACAGCAAACAGAACCGATAAAATTCCTGACTTGGCAACAGCAATTAGAATTCCGTTGCTCAATACGGAAGTATCTGAGAGTGCTTGGAACAACCCAAAGAACGAAGGGTCCTTTACGGCACCAGTCTTGAATACGGCAACTCCCATGATAAGTAACAATGAGTTAACAACGAAAGCGAATGATAACTGAATGTTTGAGTCCCATGTTGAGAACCGAACAGTTCTAGCAACATCTTCCTCATCATCATGATCCACTTTTCTAGTTTGTGAAACAGCAGAGTGAAGGTACAAGTTATGTGGCATAACCGTTGCCCCAATGATTCCAAGAGCACCCTGTAATGGGTTCATTCCACCAATTTCTGGTGAACTCGAGAAGGTCTTTGGAGTTGGTACCAATCCCTTCAATACTCCCAGCCAATCAGGCTGTGAAAGAGCAACTTGATATACGAACACAAATAGGATAACCATAATCAAAGCAACAACAATCGCCTCAATTTTCCGGAACCCAATCTTTGTCAGTAACAAAAGAAGCAAAACATCAAAAACCGTAATGAACACCGCATATACTAGCGGAATATGGAATAAAAGATAAAGAGCAATCGCCGCACCGATAACTTCAGCGATATCGGTTGCCATAATAGCTAATTCTGTAAGAATCCATAATACAATTCCAAGTGCCTTACTCGTTCTTGCTCGGATGGCTTGAGCCAAATCCATTTGTGTCACAATGCCCAGTTTAGCCGCCATGTATTGCAGCAACATTGCAATTAAACTCGACATTAAGATCACAGACATCAGTAAGTATTGGAAACTTTGACCACCAGAAATTGATGTTGACCAGTTACCTGGATCCATATATCCAACAGCTACTAATGCGCCAGGGCCTGAATACATAAACAGTGTTTTCCAGAATCCTTTTCCTTTTGGTACCTCAACGGTTCCGTTGATTTCCTCCAAAGAACGACCATTTGCATAATGAATTAAATGTTGTTTCTTTGGAGATTTGTTATTATCCATAAAGCGGATACCTCCTTCAGGTGAAGTCCTATTCACCATCGTTAATACTAACATAGTTTTCAAAAAAAAGAACCCCCAAATGCCCGTGCACGGGCATTTAGAGGTACTTCACAATCGAAAATTATCAGCGTTATCAATCATGTAAGCGGTTGATAATGGTTGAAAAAATTCTAAAAAATCAGCTTTTTTCTAATAAATTAGTCAACTTTAACAATTTTGCCAGTTGCAATTGGTAACGTTGTGTGCGGATCATACATCCCAACTTCACCCTGGACAGTGTCTGGAAATTCCATTTCTTTTGGCACACCATGAATGTAGATAACTCGTTTGTCTAGACGTAAATCATCATCATTGAATACTTCCTTGAACTTTTCGTTAATTTCGCTCAACGGAACTTCCTTTTCATAATGATAGTGACCATCTGCATCAGAAACTGGATAGGTATCGGTTAAAACGTTCATTTCCTCAGGGGCATCGTTGAACGGAACCATGGTCGTACCAGATACGGGTTCCGTTTCCGGAAGATCCACAAAACCGTCGCCATTAGTATCCTGGGCAGCAGTTGCGGGTTCAGCATCCTTGCCATCTGGAAATCCATGGAAGTGCATCCAGTGTTCAGTATTTGGCGAGGTTCCATCCATCGTAATCTCGACGTCAAGCTTGTCACCCTTAACTTCAAATGTGGCCTCACCTGATGCACTATAACCAATCTTATCACCATTTAATGGTGTAATCTTTGCAACGTATTTAGTCATCTAATCACTCCTTTTATTATTATTACACCCTAAGTATATAGTTCGTAAAGGTTGTGTACAACTAATATAATTATTTTTTCGTTTGACTTAATTCGTTCATGTGCTTATATTTACACCATGCATCCAAACTAAGGAGGAGCACAATGGCATTTCTTGAATTACACGACATTCATAAGTCGTACTACTTAGGTAGTGAGGAGTTCCCAGTTTTGAAGGGAATCGATTTAAACCTCGAACGCGGAGAATTTGTTTCAATTCTCGGTGAATCCGGTGGTGGTAAATCAACACTTATGAATATCATTGGCGGGCTTGACCGCAAGTTTTCCGGTGAGGTTCTCATTGATGGAAAGAAACTCGATCATACAAAGGAGAAGCAACTCGATAACTATCGGCGCAGTACGATTGGCTACATTTACCAATCTTACAATCTAATTAGCCACTTAAACATCGTCGATAATATTTTAGTTTCCCTTGATATGACTAAACTAAGTGGTGGTGAACGTAAACAGCGTGCCATTGAACTACTCAAACGCGTCGGCTTAGGGGACCAGCTTAAGAAACACCCCAATCAATTATCAGGTGGTCAAAAACAGCGAGTTGCAATCGCCAGAGCCCTTGCCAGCGACCCAGACATTATTATCGCCGACGAACCAACTGGTGCACTGGACTCCCAAAACACTAAGGAAGTTCTTGAAATTCTAGACCAAATTGCAGCTGAGGGACGATTAGTGATCACAGTCACCCACTCTCAGGATGTTGCTGACTACGGAACTCGAATTGTCCATTTGGCTGATGGTATTTTGGATGATGACAAACGGTTAAAGCCTGCATATCCAGTCCCAACGGACACTCAAAAGATTGAATCTAAACCGCTATCTGCAGGAGCCAGTTACAACAATGCCTTCAAGCACCTTAAATATAACTTTTGGCGAAATTCCCTCATCATGTTAGGAACCGCAATTGGCTTGTTCGCTGTTCTCCTATTCAGTGGATTAGGGAACGGTGTTAGTGGGTTTATCCAGGACCAAATTAACTCAATGGTCAACCCTAACTCAATTACAGTAATGAAAAATCCAAGTGGGAAAAAGATGAGCACGGCTGCCTTCCAGGCTTCAATGAGTAAGTTCCAGAGCCAGCCTCGCAAAATGTTGGTAAAGGATAGCGAAGTTGCCAAACTTAATGACATCAAAAACGTTGATAAGGTTGAGCCAGGTTACCAGTTAGCGACTTATACCCTCTCTCGAGGTAGAAAAAACTCCAACGGGAACGGTATCCAGACCTGGTCAAAAGCATTCGCAAGTAACACGATCAATAGTGGCCATAAACCAGGGAACGATGAAATTGTCATTAGTAAGAACGAAGCAATCGCTCTTAGCAGTGGCAAAACCTACAAAAAGCTTCTAGGGAAGAAAATTAAGCTTACCCTTCCTTGGATTACCGATAGCAATCGTCCAGTTCAGGTAAAGGGAACCTTGAAGGTGGTAGGCTTTACAAAGAGTGGAACGGCATCAGTTCCCGCCGCTACTAGCTTTGCCACTATGAAAAAATTACTAAAACGCGCAAAAGCGGAAACTAATGCAAACTACGTTTCCGTTAACGTTAAAAAGAGTACTGAAGTCAAAAAGGTTGCAACAGCAATTAAGAATGTCAAGACCGATGGGAAATACACGTTTGGTGCCATCACAGTCGGTGAAATTCTTGACACCGTCAATCAGTACGTTCAAATTGCTACAATTATTCTTTCTGCAATCGCTGCAATATCATTGTTAGTTTCCGCCTTGATGATTATTGTAACAATGTACATGTCAGTTTCCGAAAGAACCAAAGAAATCGGAATTCTGAGGGCACTTGGTGGCCGTCGGAAGGACGTTCGGCGACTATTCACAGCCGAATCGGTCTTTATCGGTTTGTTCTCAGCAGCAATCTCACTTGTGCTTGCGTGGGGAGCTGCAGCCGGTCTTAACAGTGTTCTTTACGGCATTGTTAAGTACAATATGGTCCAAATAACGCCTGGCAATATCATTACAACAATCGTTATTGCTATCGTGATTTCGTTTATTGCTGCCTTATTACCAGCAAGACGAGCATCAAGATTGAATCCAATCGATGCCTTAGCAGCTGATTAAAATATAAAAAACAGGCCCCACCAATGCTGACGTTTCAGCTTTGGTGAGGCCCTTTTAATTTATTTTTCAGTCCTTGCTTTGGTTTGCGAATCAATCACGATTACCTTGCCAGCCGGAAAGAGTGCATCAAAATACCCGACTTCAGGAAAGAAATACTGGTTGATTACCCTAAGTGTCCCCAAGTGGGCAACAACCAGTACCGGTTCTTGTTCATCCGATTGATTTAATATCTCAACCAATACTTTGCGGACCCGCTTTTTAAAAGCTACGTAGCCTTCCGCTTCTGGTGGTTTTACGCCAAACGGATCATCTAGCCAACGTTGCCAAGCCACTGGGTCTTGATTCTGGATCTCATCGGCATCCAATCCTTCCCAGCGGCCAAAGCCCATCTCGTTTAGATTACTAAGTTTCATAATCGGAAACCCGAATTGATTTTCGCTTTGGATGATTGTTGCTGTTTGAATAGCCCGCTGCAACTCACTGGTATAACAAGTTTCAACCCGGACTGATCTTAATTTATCCGCTAACTCATTTGCCTGCTCAAATCCTTTATTATCAATTGGAACATCCAAACTACCATAAAATTTCCGTTTCAGGTTTAGGTTAGTTTCACCGTGTCTCGTTAGAAATAATTTCATATACTCACCTAAAAATTAATTTTAATGGCTGTGAATACTAGTAGGAAAACGATTTGTCCGATTTCAGCAAAACTACCAACCGTATCACCAGTCATTCCATTGAAGAGCTTATAAATCCCCCAACGATAACCAATGGCTACAATCACAACCGCTACATAGCTAATCAGACCAACGTATCCTAATAATAGGAAAATCACTATGGCCGCAAAGATTTGGTCAAGCACAATTCGCCATGTAGATATCCCCTGCCAAATACTGGCAAGACCACCACCCTTGCCCGCATACTTCATTTTATAAAACTGGAGACAGGCCGAGGTTTTAGTAATCATAATCATGATGATTGCTAGTCGCACAAAAAATAAATCATCAAAGTTGGCATCTGCCAAGACAATTCCCGCCCCACCAATGATGGCATAAAAATAAATTAGGGCAAGGCTCCCCATTGTACCCAAACGACTGTCTTTCATAATCGTCAGCATTTTATCAACCGTCCTAGCGGAGAACAACCCATCGGCGGTATCAGCAAATGCATCTAAGTGGAAACCGCCTGTAATGATACCATCACCAATAATAAACAATATCCAAGCAAACCAGGTCGGAAACACTTGGAGCCAGCCCCAAAAAATCAGCCCTTCAAGGCACCCTAAAATCAGCCCAAAAAGAGAAAAGAACTGGATATTTTGCTTAAATTTAGTTCCTGGATCATCGATAGCAAACGGTAACGGAATCCTTGTAAAAAACTGGGCGTATAAAACTAGTGCTTTGATCATATTATCTTCCTACTTTTTATCTAGTTGAATTAACCGCTTGGCTTGCGGGTACTTCTTTTCGAAGGAGGCAATTCCTGATTTACCAACTGCAACTAAAATTACGGTTGCCGGGCCCGCCGATTTTAAATATTCATTGTCTGCCAACACAGTTGAAATCTCAGATTCATTCAAATCGTTGACGATAGCGATTTGACTAACCTCATACGCAATCCCCTTGGAACCAACCGGTAGCATATCGCGAACTTCAGTTTCCGATTTCAGTTTGCGAACCAAATCATAGCTTGGAACGTCTTCAAGATGGTCTTTAACCTCATCACCAACAAGTGGCGTCCCTATCTGGTAAACAGTTAGCGCCTCAGTCATTGCTTCAGGCCGATTCGGAACTCTGCCGATCACGGTTACGCCCACTGACGTTGTCATCGTGGTCATATTATCCTCAGTACTTCCAGTTAAGGGAATACTTGCTAACCCAGCTCGTTCAAGCTCTGATTTGATGCCCGCAATCATTTTCTCACCAGTCGGATTCATCTCGTTACCAATAGTGTCAACAACGCAGATTGGAGTTGCCCCGTAACACAGTAATTCCAGTAAGGGTACCCGCAAAGAAAAGGCTGCCGTAACAGCTGGATCAACGCTAACCTGGTCATCCGGTTTTTCACCAATCCCAGCACTACTATCTGCAGCAATCACCAGCGTATCAGTCGGTGACAGCGATACAATCGTTAAGTCTCTGAATTTTGCCATAACTAATCCTCACCAACTAACTTACTGAGTCGATCCGCAAACACGATATAAATAACTTCGCAAATCACAAGATTAACAACCGTTGCCAACGTCAACGGAATAAAGAACGCATAGACTCCCTGTTTCAATATTGGGTACAGTAATAATAGCTCCAAGGGAACATTAATTAGATAACCAACAATATCCGAAAAAATAACGGCTCCCATCTTCCGTTTGCCAAGCTTTTGTCTGATTAAAGCGAAGATAAACATGCAAACCGCCATCATTACCGCAATTATCAGGTGAACTGGTAAGGTCAATGGAAATCCGGACAGTAATGCCGAAATCATATGGCCAAAGAACCCTAGCACCGCCCCGTCAACTGGTCCTAGAACAATTGCCCCAATGAATGCTGCTGCCGAATCAAGAGCAATTGAACCAGCAATTTTGATATTGGCTCCAACAACACATGTTGCCAGCAATAGTGCCGCCAGCACAATTCTTTTGATTTTTATATTATTCGCTGTATTTCCCATTAGTATCTTCCCCGTTCATTTTTTGTTATACATTCATTATCACTGCTTTTGACTGGTTAGTAAATGAATATTAAAAAAATCTAATCGTTTGAATGCTTAAATCATGCGTTTTATCAGCCATGTAAACCACTGGTTCCTTTTACAATCACCACCAAAGTAATACCATCATAAGTAATTTAAGAAAAAGAAGGAGTTTACTTATGAAACTGGCTCGACTTATCTCAATAACCGCTGCCATAACGGCAACATTTGCCGTTTCCATAACGACGGTCCACGCTACCAAAATTAGTCCTAATGCAGATGAAACCGCTACGTACCATCCACCCCTCACTACATCACAGATCAAAGTGACCAAAAAAGCTGCTAAGTACGTCACTTACGATAATTTTCATTTCAATCTGTCTAAGAACATCAATACTCACCTGTCCGCATCACAAGTCAAAATTGCCAAAAAGCTCATAGCTAAAAGTAACCAATATCTATCTAACCAAAAGAACAAAATCGCAAACCACAAACTAAAATATCGGGTTCACAAATCAGCTAAGTACATAACCCTAACCAAACCTCACAATGTAAAGCGAACTAAATGGGCCACCACCCAAACGTATACCGTGGTTAAACCCTTCTATCGAATTACTAAAGACTTTGCCACTCCAACAAGTAGTGCCAACAACCAATTTAACGCCGAAAGTAAAGTTCTCGCCAAAACCGAAAAGCTTTCCAAATTGGCTGGATGGCACCACTATCTCCCCAAGGATAAGCAGTCCCAATTCTCCAGGCATGATCTCAAATTAGCCAACAATTTCCTAAAGATGAGTAATCAGGTGATTGACCACTTCAGAAAATTAGCGAAAACCAACCAAGTTAAAATCTGGCGGAATCAAAAGAAAAACCAAGTCATCCTCAAAGTTTCAAAACCATACTTTGAGAAAATCAACCGTGGCCTTTCCCATCACGAAATTAAAAAACTAGAAAAAGATTTAAAACCCCAAATACTTTAATTCAAGGAGAATCAATCCATGAAACTATTCAAAACTATCATCGCAACATTTGCAGCCATTGTTACGGCCGCTACAGCCAGTACCGTTGCTGTTCAAGCTGCCACAACTCCAGATATTCCCGCACCATCAAAAACGGCCCTAGCTATCACAAAGAAGGCCAAAAAGTACATTTCTCTGTTACCGAATGGTCAATTTACGCTATCTCCCAAGGGGGACGTTAGTCTTTCCAAAGATGACTTGATCACCGCTATAAAGCTCATCGATAAGCAAAACGCAGTTCTAAAACAAAGTCAGAAAAAGGTAACCACAGGTAAATGGATCTCAAAATCACACCCTAAGAAGAAATTTGTTAGCTTTGCAACTTACCGAACACCCACTAAAATCAAGCAAGATAAGAGCAAGCTAAAATACAACCGGAACTTTAAAATCGTTACCCCGTTTTATACCACCACGGTTAAAGAAACTAGATTTAATGACAAGAAGTTAGCTCATTTTATGAATGTATCCAAAAAGGCAAATAACCAAATGATTCTATCTGGCTGGCATTTCTTAGTCCCAGCAAAAACTCTTGCAACATATTCAACAGCTGATAAAAAGATTGCGAAGAAAACAATCGATAGTGCCAACCAATCAGTTAACGGAGTTAGGGAGTTAGCAAAGAAAGGCGATGTAAAGATTTGGCGACTTCCAGCCAAAAATCAAATCAAATATAAGTTCACAGATAAGTACTACAAAAATATTCTTTCTAAGAAAGAGCTAGCAAAGTTGGACAACCACAACAATGTGCTTACCATCGGTTGAAATATCTAAATTAAAAAAAGGTCGGGAGACGGCTGGGACGACAAAAGCATCTTAGTATGCTTTCTGTCCCACCGCCATTCTCGGCCTTTTTACTTATATAATATTCACAATTTCCATCAAAATCGGCACCACAATCACAAACAGCACCGTACTTGTCGTCACAACATTAGTCGCGTACTCCACATCTCCATGAGATTGACCCACTAAGATTGGCAGTACGGCTAACCCAGGAGCAGCTGACTGAATGATCAATGTACTTGATTCTAGGTTTGGAATCGGGTGACCTGAGCTCTTAAACATGAGCACAAGGCCAATCATAACTGCTGGGGCGATGATAAATCTCCCGACCAACGCCATGACCGTATCCCGGTCAAAATGAATTGATTTTAGCCCAGCATCAGCTAAGACGATTCCAATATAGATCAAGGACATCGGAGTCACTATTCCACCGACCATTGAGAAGGTGGAATCGATAAACTTAGGCAACGGTAGCTCAAGTAGTAACCACACCAGGGCAATCAAGAAGCCGAGTAACGGTGCCGGCAACAGTTTGCGCCAGTTAAACTTTTGTTTCTCACTGTTACCATCCTTTGTTGGGTCATCGTTTGAGATGAAGAACACCCCGATTGCCCATGTAGAAACGGTATTGGCTACATAGTACACCAGGAAGTATGGCAAACTAATCTTGCCAAACAGGGCCAAGTTTAGCGGCAAGCCAATGAAAATAGTATTGGCGTTAACGAACATATTTATGAACGTCCCCCGCCGCCCCTTTCTAATCTTGAGAATCTTAACCAGTAGCCAGGCAATTAAGTAGCCAAGTGCAAAACTAATTGCCACATAGATCAAGCCACTCGACAGCCCAACCAGTTTGCTACGGGTAAGGTTTTCAAGGACGGAAACGAAGATTGATAGTGGCAAGGCAATATTCATAATCAAAAACGAGATGTTGCCCTTGAAACTATCATCTAACCTTCCGGAGTTTCTTAGATAAAACCCCAAAGCAATAACCAAAACAATTTCGGCCACGCTTGAGATTGAAGTCATTAAAGCAGTCATTATAAAATCCTTTCAACGTCAATTAATACTTTGGTTCCCACTTTAGATTGTCAACTTGGTTGGCAGCATCCGTTTCGCTGAGCTTGCTAGTACCATTCTCAACAGCAGCCTTAGCAGTAGCTAACGCGACCGTCTTGGAAAAGACATCCAATTGAGAAACTGGTGGCAACACAGCAGCCCCAGGTACAGTAGTGTCAACGATTCCGCCGAGTGAATGAGCAGCAGCACTAATCATTTCATCTGAAAGAATCGAAGAGTCCGCCGCAATCGTTCCAAGAGCCAGCCCTGGGTAGACAAGAGCATTGTTGGCTTGACCAATTTCGTAAGTCACCCCGTTATACTCAACCGGAGCACTTGGAATTCCAGTTGCAACAAGCGCCTTTCCATCAGACCACTTAATAACATCCTCAGCTTGAGCCTCAATCAACTTAGTTGGGTTTGAAATTGGGAAAATGATTGGCCGGTCCGTATTGGCAGCCATTTCCTTAACCACCGTTTCGGTAAAGGCACCGGGAACCGTTGAAGTTCCTACCATAATCGTTGGTTTAACTGCCTTAACGACAGCTTCCAAATCAGTAAGTTGGTCGGCGTTATCAAATTCAGCCCGACTTCTAGCAAACGGTTTCTGTTGAGGTGTCAACGTTTCATCGTCATCGAATAGCAATCCCTGCTTATCAACTAAGTAGAAGTGTTGTCTAGCTTCTTCGGGGCTTAATCCCTGAAGCACCATCTCATCATAAATTCGTTTGACGATTCCAGCACCGGCAGTTCCTGCTCCAAATGACAGGTACTTTTGATCCGTCAACTTTTCACCAGAGATTTGAAGCGCACCAAGAATTCCTGAAAGTACGATAATCCCCGTTCCCTGAATATCGTCATTGAAAGTCGTAATTTTATCCTTGTATTTGTTAAGAATGTTATCAGCGTTACTTCGGCCAAAGTCCTCCCAGTGCAGGTAAACCTTAGGGAAGAGGTCCTCTACCGTTTCAACGAACTTGTCGATAAAGTCATAATACTTGTCACCGCGAATTCGTTCGTGACGGTTACCAAGATACATGGGGTCATCTAGCAAACTCTTACGGTTGGTTCCAGCATCAATGATGACTGGCAACACTTGGTTAGGATCAATTCCAGCAGCTGCTGTATAAACCATCAGTTTACCGACTGCGATATCAACTCCTTGAACGCCCCAGTCACCAATTCCAAGGATTCCCTCAGCATCACTAACTACGATCAGGCGAATATCCCGGCCGTTTGCTCCGTTCTTCAAAGCTGATTCGATAATATGGTCAGGCTCATCAACTGATAGGAAAACTGCGTCCTGTGGTTGAACAAATAAATGACTATAGTTTTCAATCGTGTCCGCAATCGTTGGATCATAAACAACTGGCATAAATTCTTCAACGTGTTGGCTGAATAACTTATAGAACAACGTTCTGTTCTCATTAAAAATTTGCATCAAGAACAACCGCTTTTCCAATGCATTAACCTTAGTTTGGTATTGAGCGTAGGTCTGCTCGGCTTGTTCCTCGATAGTCTGAACTCGTGGTGGGACCAAACCATTCAGGCCAAGGTCATCTCTTTCAGCCTGCGTAAAACCAGTTCCCTTATTTAAAAATGGATTATTTAATATATCTCGTGCATTCATGTTTTGTACCCCTTTGTAAAAGTCTGCAATCACTATAAATCACTATAAAAAATATAGTCAAACCATTTAGTTATGATAAAATTTATTTATAGCAAGGAGTGAGACTATGCAATTTCAAGATTTAGAATACTATGTCCAATTAACTAAACTAACCAATTTCTCAAAGGTTGCCGAATACTTTGGCGTCACTCAACCAACCATCACCTACGCCATTAAAAGGTTGGAGGACAATCTAGGAACCAAACTGGTGATCAACGATCCTGGTCACCACACCATTAATATCACTGCAGCGGGCAAGCAGTTTGCTATCCGGGCAAATAGTATTCTGGCAGAGATGGGAGTTGCCGAGCAGGAAATCAAATCCGCCCAGGAACCGACAATTTCCCTTGGTCTCCCGCCAATCATTGGGACCTATTTCTTCCCCAAACTGGTACCAGCATTAAAACAGCAAGGACTACTGCGAAACCTCAATGCCGTCACTCGAGGTTCTTCTAGCCTGCTAGCTGACTTAACTTCAGGCAACATCAACATCGCCTTCCTCGGCTCCAGTGAACCGTTGAGTTCCCAGGATTTGGAGATCAAGCTATTAGCTGAATACTCATTCAAAATAATCTCCAGTGCAAAGCAGGGAACCATCAATACTGACCAGATTGCATTCAGTGAAGCCGCCAACCACGAGTTTGTCGGGTTTAACGAAGGCTTCGTTCATAATCGTGTATTTAAAATGCTCGAACAACGGACTGGCAAGTCACCAGCAACCATTTTTAAAACCACGGAAGTCGAAATCCTCAAGAATATCGTTCAAACTGGGGCGGGAATCGCTTTGCTAACTAGTTTGGCAATTGGTGATGACGATAATCTGTTAGCCACAACCTTGACTGATAAATTTTTACCTACTTTCAAAGTGTACCTTGCTTACCGAAAAGGGTATCGTTTGCCACCAAAGGAACAGCAATTTACTGATATAATAAGCGGTAAGAAAATAGACTAAGGGGTGGAAATTTTGGCAGCCAATTTGATGAAAACTAAATCAGCAATCGAATTAGCCCAGCTGCTAAAGACTAATCAAGTCACTTCAGCTGAGTTGATCAATGAACTAACCGAAACAATCAATATTAATAATGAACGACTGAACGCCGTAACCCATTTATGGCATGATCATGCGCTTGAACTTGCGAAATCGGTCTCCGCTGACAGTCAGTTTGGTGGGGTCCCCATTCTCCTCAAGGGGCTTGGTCAGGGATTAGCGGGTGAGATTGATAGTGGTAGCTCTAAACTACTTAAAGACGCTAGAGCCCCCCAGACCAACAATTTCGTCAAACGCCTGCTAGAAATTGGCTTAATTCCAGTTGGAGCAACTAACGCCCCAGAATTCGGGTTTAAAAACATTACCGATTCCGAACTGTATGGTAATGCTCGCAACCCTTGGAATCTAGACTACTTCTCTGGCGGTTCATCTGGAGGAGCCGCTTCAGCAATTAGTGATTCTTGGCTCCCAATCGCTACCGCATCAGATGGTGGTGGCTCAATTAGAATTCCATCATCGTTTTCCGGTACGATTGGTTTAAAACCAACTAGAGGTCGCGTACCAACCGGCCCCGATGGCTGGCGGGGGTGGCAAGGAGCATCAATCAACTTTGCGATTACTAAGTTTATCGATGACACCGCTCAACTGCTTGATGGCCTTTCGACCGTCCAGATGGCAGCTCCGTTTCAGGTGCCGTTGCCTGCCAAGCCGTTTGCAACTACGCTAACCAAGCTGACTCCTGACGTTGGTCCAATTGCCTTTAGCACCAAATCACCCGTTGGTACCACAGTATCTGAAGCCGCCGTTGAAGCAGTCACCAACGCCGTTTCATTTCTTGAGGACCAAGGCTTTGATTTAGAGGAAGTTGACGCCCCAATCGATGGGGTCAAGCTAATGCAAAGCTATTACCAAATGAACGCTGGCGAAACGGCAACCATGTTTGCGTCGATGCCGTTCGATGACGCAACCATCAAGCAGAAAGCGGAAACCTTAACCTGGGCTCTCGGTTACACCGGTAAAGGGGTTAGTGCTATCGATTACAGTAGTTCTCTTACCTTCTGGGACGAGACCGCGGCCACGATGGATGCATTTGCAACTAAGTACCCCCTGTACTTAACTCCAGCAACTGCCCACACCGCACCACGAATCGACACCCCCTTGGTTTCTCCTGAGAACTACCAAAAGATGGAACACATCGAGGATTACAATCCTAGTGAACAACTACAAATCATCTGGGATCAATGGTTACCATCATTGACTCTGTCACCATTCACCCAGCTAGCAAACATCAGTGGGCAACCGGCAATTAGTTTGCCAACCCACGTGTCAAAAGAAGGTTTA
Source organism: Lentilactobacillus sp. Marseille-Q4993 (assembly GCF_951230165.1). Classification (GTDB taxonomy): domain Bacteria; phylum Bacillota; class Bacilli; order Lactobacillales; family Lactobacillaceae; genus Lentilactobacillus. The sequence continues at coordinate 23,672 of NZ_CATNVB010000012.1, read as the reverse complement.
CCAATCGGTATCCAATTTATGGCTCGTAAAGGTCGCGAAGATTTGATATTGAATGCTGGTAAGTTGTTTGAGAGTGCGGGATTGTTTGAACAATTGAAATAACAACAAAAAAACCGTTACTGATCTCTATGTCAGAAATCAATAACGGTTTTTCTACATTGTAAAACTAAATTTTACCCACCAACTTGGTCCCTGGTTTCAACGTCTTTTCTCCAGGTTTCCAGTTTGCGGGGCAAACCTGATCCCCATGTTCCGCAACAAATTGGGCTGCTTCAAGGGTTCTCAGTACTTCCTTTGCGTTACGGCCAATGCCCATGTCATTAATGGTGTATGACCGAACCTTACCTTCGGGATCAATAATGAATACGCCACGGTATGCTTGGCCAGCATCCTCATCAAGAACCTCGAAGAACCGAGCTAGTTTTCCAGCCGGATCGGCAATCATTGGGTATTGAACCTTACCTACTTCCTCACTCTGCTCATGCCATGCTTGATGAACAAACTCGGTATCCTCTGAAACGGAATATACTTCCGCTCCATTTGCCTTAAACTCCTCATAATTATCAGCCAAGTCCCCTAACTCAGTCGGACAAACGAACGAAAAGTCAGCTGGATAAAATAACATTACTGACCAGTGACCAAGCATATCCTTCTTAGTGACTTGTTTAACCTCACCATCTTGATATGCATTAACTTGAAAGTCATCAATTTCCTTACCAATAAAATTCATAATTAGAATCCCCTTTCGTTTTCTATCTATAATCATTCTAAACTAGATTGGAAGAGTAATCAATAATCATTCTAAACTAATGACTGGCTTTTTCAGTTTCTGGAATCTTAATTCCCAGAAAATTACTGATAATTCCACGACCAACCACCTCATCAGTCATGATTGATTCCGGATGGAACTGAACGCCATAGACTGCGTTTTGCTCATCGGCAATGGCCATAATTTCATTGGTTTTCGTTTCGGCAATCACCTTCAGTTCACTGGGAAATCCCATTGGCGATGCGATTAACGAGTGATATCTTGCCGCTATAAAGGTATCTGGGCAGTTTGCGAATAGCGGGCTAGCAGTAATAACTTTCATCTTTGACGCTTTGCCATGCATCAATTCTGGTGCGTGAACCACCTTACCACCGTATACCTCGGTGATTGCTTGATGGCCTAGACAAACTCCTAGAATGGGAACCCGACTAATTTGGCGTTTCAACACTGAGATTAATTTGCCAGCATCTTCTGGTCGTCCTGGTCCTGGCGATAGGATCAAATGGGTTGGGTTAAGCAGCTCGATATTGTCTAACCGGGGGTCATCATTTTTTAGGACCATCGTATCTTCGCCGGCTACTTCGCTGATCAACTGACTTAGGTTATAGGTAAAACTGTCATAGTTATCAATTAGCAAATTCATTTACATCACCCTCCCTATCTACTGCATAGAGTGAATTTATCACTCCCCGCGCTTTATTGTTAAACTCTTGGTACTCATACTTCGGAATGCTGTCAGCAACGATACCCGCTCCAGAATGAATCACCAACTTGGTACCTTTTCGGTAAACTAAGCGGATTCCAATTGCTAGATCGAGTTCATCATTAAACCCAAGATAGCCAATACCACCACCGTATATCCCCCGTTTATTATTTTCTAACTTGGCGATTATCTGCATTGCTGAAACCTTAGGGGCTCCAGACAAGGTTCCAGCAGGAAGGACCGCATCAACAATATCCATTAATTTAGTCTGCTCCGCGATGGTACTCTCAACCACCGACCCTAAGTGCATCACATTATTGAATCTAAGCAAGTTCCTTGTACTCGTTACCTTAACCGACCCGATTTGACTAACCTTACCCAAGTCATTTCTCCCTAAATCAATCAGCATGTTATGCTCTGATAACTCCTTCTGGCTGGTTTGCAGTTCGTGAGCGAGTTGGTTATCCTCATCTTCTGTCCTGCCACGCCTTCTTGTCCCGGCAAGTGGATAGGAAAACAACCGCAAACCTCGTTTGGCAACCAGAGTTTCCGGTGAGGCTCCCAGGGCTTCAAAGTCATTGTGTTCAAAGTAAAATTGGTAAGGTGCTTGGTTGTCACTAAAGAACTTAGCAGCCGCCGAGAGTAGTTTACCGTTGATATTCGCATAATGAGGATTAGATAGAATCAGCTGAAAGATATCTCCATCAATAATGTGTTTCTGCGTGGTTTTCACTCGATTCGCAAACTCAGCCTCGGAAAATTGTAACTTCAAGGGACTAATTTGGGGCGTCTGAATCTTTCCTCCCTGCCTTAGATCAACTGCCGTTTGCAAAATATCATTAAGCCCCTCAACGACCGCTTCATATTGTTCAGTCAACGTTGTTACGGGTACCAGCTTTGTCGCCGTAATCTGATGAGTCTTGTGATTATAAGCGACCGAAGTGTCCACCACCAACAAATCCGCATCGGGTAAATTATTCGGATTATCAACTCGATTAATTGGAGCAGTTGTTGCATACCGAGCGTAGTCATAACTAAAATATCCAAATACACCGCCCACAAACGGTGGCAACCCATCAACGACTGGAGCTTTATACCTTGCCATTAATTCATTCACGTAATCAGCCAGCTGGACCCGTTCTTGTTTCGGATTGTTATGAAAATCATCAACCGTCAAAACGCCATCCAGGTAAGTCAAACTACATACCGGGTCAACACAAATGAACGTGTACTTATCCCTGCCGTGCTGCGTATTCCCCGTCATCAAAAAGCTGGGCTTGCCACTCTCCCGCAAAGCCGTCATTGCTTGCAAGGAGTCGAATCCATCATCAATAACGGAAACCGAAACGGGAACCATTTGATATTCAGCCTGGTACTTCAATAATTCTTCTATTTTCATCTTATTTCCTCCAAACAAAAAAACTCCGCCCTAACATTAACGTTAAGGACGGAGTTTCCGCGGTGCCACCTTACTTCAATGGTAAGCAAAAAAGCTTATCCATCACCCTCTGCGAGATACTAACATATCTCTGGCAGCTTACGGGTGCCGTGCCGTTTTCTCGTACTATTACTTCGGAGAAACCCTCAGTGGTCCATTTAGCTAGTTGGGGCCGGTCGCATCTCAGCATCTGCGACTCTCTGTGCGGTCATCCTAACCTTGATCTCCACCTCATTGGTTTAGTGGGTAACTATTTAAAAGTTGAATCTAAGATACAGTTAAAATTAGAAAAAGTCAATTCTGATTAAAAAATATTTTTTCTGGGTTGACACCACTAGTTTTAGGGATTAGAATTCATAACAATTAAATTAAAACTTATTCAGGAGATTCTAATCATGCAAACTAACTTTTGTAATTTAGTTCAATATTATTATTGGTCGAGATAGTGTCATCAACGTACGAGTTGAGGACACTGTCTAAAACTCGTGCGGCCAATTATAGCATGATTATTTTGGTCACACAGTAAGCATCCAAGCTGTGGGGCCATTTTTTATTCTCAATTCCCCCACAGCAAATCTACCGCTGTGGGTTTTATTTTAAAAAAATGAAAAGAGGAATTCACTATGATTATTGTTATTAAGCCAGGTAAAGAAGCCGTTATTTCAGAAATTACAAACCGTTTTGGGGATCACACCGAGGTCTTCGTTCACGACAATCGCATCGCCATTCAGGGAGCGGACCGAGATGCACTCAATAAAGTTGAACTTGACGCAGCTGCGCAAATAATTGAAAATCACCCAGCCTCAGTTCAAGGAAGTCGAGCTTTCCACCCAGAGGACACAATTATCCAAACCCCGCATAGCACAATCGGTGGTGACAACTTCACCATGATGGCAGGTCCCTGTTCAGTCGAATCACTGGCCCACGTTCGGAAAATGGCAGAAGTGGCCAAGGCCGGTGGGGCAACCGTTCTTCGGGGTGGTGCCTTCAAACCAAGGACTTCACCATACTCATTCCAAGGCCTAGGTGAACCAGGTCTTCAATTTCTCCGCCAAGCTGCAGATGAGTTTGGTCTGGATGTATTGACTGAAGTTATGGACGAAGATCACGTCGAAATGGTCGGCAAGTACACCGATATTTTTCAGATTGGTGCTCGTAATATGCAGAACTTCTCCCTGCTCAAAGCTGTTGGTAAGACCAAAATTCCGGTAATGTTGAAACGGGGAATGTCAGCTACAATCGACGACATATTAAATGCTGCTGAGTACATAGCTGCTGGTGGTAACACCCAAATTATGATTGCTGAGCGTGGAATTAGAACTTTTGATAATAAGTACACCAGAAACACCCTTGATGTTGGCGCAGTTCCCGTTCTCCAAAAACTATCCCACTACCCAGTCATCGTTGACCCTAGCCACGCTGCCGGTCACACTGAATTTGTGACTAAGGAAGCACTCGCCGGGGTTGCAATTGGTGCCAGTGGTCTCGTGGTTGAAATTCATGATGATCCAGCCCATGCTTTTTCAGATGGTGCTCAAGCTTTGACCCCAGACCAGTTCCTTGAAATGGCTAACCAAGCAACAGCCATTCGGTCACTAGTAAAGCCAACCAAAAAAGCTGAGGTGACTGCATAATGGAATTAATTAACGTTAACACCGCAAACCACCCGTACAAAGTCAAAATTGGCAGGGGATTACTGTCATCAGTTGGTGAAATGGTGGCTTCTGTCTGGGAAACCAGAAAAGCTGCTCTCATTAGCGACGATAATGTGGCTCCCTTGTACCAATCACAAGTTGCTGACTCACTAAATCATGCTGGGTTTAACACTATTTGTTATCATTTTCCGGCTGGCGAGCAATCAAAATCACTTACTGTTCTAGAAAATCTTGCTCAGCAAATGGCTGCTGATGGATTTAATCGAGATGATGGCGTTATCGCCCTTGGCGGTGGTGTAACTGGTGATCTAGCAGGGTTTCTGGCGGCATCATTCATGCGCGGAATCAGTTTGATTCAAATTCCAACCTCACTCCTCGCTCAAGTAGATAGCTCAGTTGGTGGCAAGACCGCCGTGGACCTTGGGACCATTAAAAACATCATTGGTGCTTTCTACCAGCCTGATTTGGTAATTATTGACCCCAATACCTTGAAAACTCTGTCACAGCGAGATCTAGTTGAGGGATATGGTGAAGTTGTCAAAGTCGCCGGACTGACCGATCATGATATTTGGAAACTAGTAAAACATATCAATTCACCGGCAGATATCCTGGATAACGCAGAGCAACTCAGTGAATTGTCCATCAAGTACAAAGCTGAGGTAGTTGAAGCCGACGAACATGAAGGTTCTCTTCGTCAAGTCCTTAACTTTGGCCACACCATTGGTCATGCGGTTGAAGCCCTAAGTGACGGTAAACTAAGACATGGTGAGGCCGTTAGTATTGGCATGTTAGCCATTTGCAAGGTCTTTTCAGACCATTCATTAGCACCAACCACCATCGAATCAGAATTATTTGAGCGTCTTACCACAGTTGGGTTACCTACTGAACTACCTAACTTTTCAGCTGAGGACATTCTAGATAAAATTAAGAACGACAAGAAAGCCCATGACGGTACAATCAATTTGGTTTACCTCAAACGAATTGGCAGCCCCGCTATCAAAACAGTGGCCATCAGTGAACTTGCTGAGTTTCTTAATTTAAATTCAAAAGCAACTGTGTAAAAAAAGAACCCCCAATGAGAAATTAATCTCATTGGGGGTTCCATTATTTTAAGTTTAAAAGATTAACTCATAATCAAAGATTATTTGTTAAGTCCTTCCCACTTCCAGCTTGTAACTTCTGGTAAGTCAGTACCAACTTCACGAATGTAAGCATTGTGCTTATCAATAGTGTCATTCATACGTTGAACGAAGTAGCTACCCTTAACAGCGTATGATGGAATATCTTGAACGGCTTCCTTAGCAAGATCGAAACGATCAAGTTGGTTCAATACCCGCATGTCGAATGGAGTAGTGATATCACCGTTTTCACGATAACCATGTACGTGAAGGTTGTGGTTGTGACGATCAAAGAAGATATCTTTGATCAAACCTTCGAAGCCGTGGAATGCGAAGATAACAGGCTTGTCAGTAGTGAACAAGTTGTCAAATTCTTCATCACTCAAACCACGAGGGTCAACCTTAGGTGAACGAAGTCTCAATAAATCAACAACGTTGATGTAACGAATCTTCATTTCTGGGAATTCTTTATTCAAGATTGAAATAGCAGCAAGTGCTTCAAGGTTAGGTTCACTACCAGCAGCAGCGAAGACAACGTCTGGTTCTTGACCTTGATCAGTAGATGCCCAGTCAATGTAGCCAAGACCGTTGTTAACCAAGTTAGTTGCTTCTTCCATTGAGTACCATTGCAAACGTGGGTGCTTTGAAGTAACAATCAAGTTGATCTTTTCTTGTGAAGCAAATGCAACATTACCAACAGCTAACAATGAGTTAGCATCAGCTGGCAAGTATTCACGAATAAATTCTGGCTTCTTTTCAGCCAAGTGAGTAAGCATACCTGGATCTTGGTGAGTGTAACCATTGTGATCTTGTTGGAATACAGTTGAAGTATCAACAAAGTTCAATGATGGGTACTTGTTTCTCCAAGTTTGTTCAGCAGCTTTACGTAACCACTTGAAGTGTTGAGTCAACATTGAGTCAACAACTCGTCCGAATGATTCGTATGTTGCGAAGAACCCATGACGACCAGTCAATACATAACCTTCAAGCCAACCTTCTGCTTGGTGTTCTGAAAGTTGTGAATCAATAACTCGACCACTGTTTGCCATGTTTTCATCAAAGGTTGGGTGAATATCTTCCATCCATTGACGCTTCTGGTTATCCAAAAGTGAGTACAAACGGTTTGACTTAGATTCATCAGGACCGAAGCCACGGAAACTAGTTGGGTTGAGTTGTGCAACTTCGTTCAACCAGTCTGACCAGACAACCATATCTTGCTTCTCTTCAGTACCACGAGCCTTGAACTTAACTTCAAAGTCCTTAACGTTAGGAAGAACTAATGGCTTAGGGTTGATACCACCATTAGTGATTGGGTTGACTGACATCCGCTTGTCGCCCTTAGGAGCAACGGCACGAATTTCATCCTTCAAGACACCATCATCATTGAACAATTCTTCAGGCTTGTATGACTTCATCCAGTCAACAAGCATGTCTGCATGTTCCATGTCGTTTGCGTCAACAGGAATTGGAATTTGGTGAGCACGGAATGAACCTTCGATTGGGTCACCATTAAGATCCTTCTTAGGACCAGTCCAACCTTTAGGTGAACGGAAGATAATCATTGGCCAATGTGGCAATTTAACATTGTCAGGAGTTTCATTTTCACGAGCATTCTTTTGAATGGACTTGATTTCTTCGATAACAGTATCCAAAGTCTTAGCGAATTCTTCGCTGACCTTCATGTGATCAGTATCAGCATCGCAAGCGACAATGTAAGCCTTCCAGCCCATACCACCGAAGTATTCCTTCAATTCTTCATCGCTCATACGTGAAAGAATTGTTGGGTTAGAAATCTTAGCACCGTTCATGTTGATGATTGGCAAAACAGCACCATCAGTGATTGGGTTGATGAATTTATCTGAGAACCATGATGCAGCCAATGGGCCAGTTTCAGATTCACCATCACCAATTTCAACAGCAGCAATAACGTCGGGGTTATCAAAGATAGCACCAACACCGTGTGAAAGTGAGTAGCCAAGTTCTCCACCTTCGTGGATTGAACCTGGGGTTTCAGGGGCAGCATGTGAAGCAACTCCACCAGGGAATGAGAATTGCTTGAACAATCTAGCCATACCCTCTTCACCCTGACTGATGTTAGGGTAAATTTCTGAGTATGAACCATCAAGATATGAGTTAGAAACCATAACTTGACCACCGTGACCGGAACCTTCGATATAGAACATGTTCAAGTCGTACTTATTAATAGCACGGTCTAATTGAGCATAGATGAAGTTCTGAGAAACGATAGTTCCCCAGTGACCAATAGGCTTAACTTTAACGTCTTCAGCCTTCAATGGTTCTTTCAACAATGGGTTCTTACGCAAGTATAGTTGACCTACTGAAATATAGTTAGCAGCACGCCAGTACTTGTCAACAAGTTCCAAATATTCTTTGGAATCGTAATCTACAGCCATGAATTAAACACTCCTTCTAAGTTTTAGCATTATTGTGCATTTGAATACCCGTAAAAATCATCAATCAAATGATTAATCAAATTTACACCACCAATAATAGTCCAAAAAATGAAAAAGTCAACCTTTAAAAAATTGATACGGTCCAATAATTTTAAATAATAAAAATCGTTAAATAATCACTCTCTCAGCATGATATTGATTTGGACACTCTATTATTAAGTAGTTATTTTTGCCAATCCATATGGAATGCAGTGGGCATAGATTAAAATCAAGTAGTCATTTTTACCAATCCATATGGAACGCAGTGGGCATAGATTAAAATCAAGTAGTCATTTTTACCAATCCATATGGAACGCAGTGGGCATAGATTTAAGCCTTTTAAAGAACAAAAGTCTTAAATACTAGCCTTATCCTAAGTGGTAAACCACTAAGGATAATTTCACTGCTGATATGGATTGGTCTTTAATGACTACTTGGCAGCATAGTCTTAAATATCAACTCACTTCTATACTCAAGGGCACTTCTGTGTTGTTTAGATTGATTTATTCTGATTTCAAATATAAAAATTAATCTTTTTTCAACATACTGATAGTTGAGTAAATAACAAGGTTAGCTACTTGTAGGAATACGGATTAAAAATCGCTGGGACACCGAAAGCATCTTCGTATGCTTTCTGTCCGACCGCCACTGCTGATATGGATTGCTTTTTAATGACCACTTGACGACACAGTTTTGCTGTCAATTACCTCGCCCACATTCAAAAAATCTTTTATCTTACTTTAAATCTATGTACCTTAATTTCAGTTTAAAAAAATGACCACACCTACAAGCCCAACATCACTTGTAAGTGTGGTCATTATAAAAGTCGGTGATTCCCAAAAGGGTCTCACTCCCCCTAATTATTCTCATCCAAATCCACAAACGTATTGTAATTCAGATATTTGTAATGCAATCGCATATTCGAAACCTCAAACGGGGTCCCATCATCTAGGAAGAAAATCCCTTCCATCACGCCAACCGGCTCCACGTCCTTCAACTTCAGCAACTCACGGTCCTCTTCCGTTGACGGTTCGGCCTTGATCGACATAAATGACTTAGTTACTGCCCTACCAGTCTTTTCTTCAAACGAATTAAAAATCGAGCCTTCGACAACTTCGCTTGATAGTTCAGGGGCCACTCTAATTGGGATAAAGCCCATCTCAATCATGAACGGTTTGTCATCAAACGTCCGCAGTCGCTCAATTTGGTAAACAAACTCGCCCGGATTCAAAAACAGTTCCGTTTGTAGTTCTTCACTAGCCGGAATCACTTTGAAATCAAGCAGCTTGATCTTGGGAATTTTCCCGTCACTCTTAAAACTATCAGTGACCCCCAAGTTTGACCCCTCATACTGAAAAATCGACCTGTTCTTTTGATACAGGGGGTTGATAAATGTTCCAGACCCACGTTTTTTAAAGATAATGCCCTGGTTGGCAAGCACATTTAGCGCCCGTTTTATAGAGCTTCGACTCACCCCGTATGCTTCACTTAAGCTTCGTTCATCAGGCAGCCTCTTCGTCTCAAACTCATTAGCATGAATTCGTTTCTTAAGATCCTTCATAATATTTCGATAAACTAAATCAGCCATCGTTACCCCTCTGTACATCGTCCAAATTAAATTCTATTGATAAAGTATACCAGATTATCAATTTGAAACCATATGTAATTACCCCGCAGAATGGTAAAATAAAATGCGAGGTGTTGCAAAATGTCTAAGAAAAAACAGAAAAAAGCTCACAAAACATTAGTTGAGCAAATCCTTGATAAAAACAAAGTTCCGTTTGAACAAATGGAATTTCCAACCCACCAAGAAGGCGACGTGGCCCAACTCAGCGTTGACCATATCGGCCAAGACGAGCACACGATTTACAAGACGCTCGTCCTCACTGGTAACAACACTGGCCCATTGGTTGGTGTCCTGCCAGTTGACGAGCATTTAAGTTATAAAAAACTCGCCAAGGCTTCCGGCAACAAAAAGGTCGGCATGGTACCGCTCAAAGACCTACTGAAAACAACCGGTTATGAGCACGGGGCCAACACCCCGGTTGGAATCTGGGAGAAATTCCACTACCCAATCTATATCGATCAAGAGGCCAAGGAGATGGGCCAAATCATCGTTTCATCTGGCCAAATCGGTCGGTCAGTCAAACTTGACGCTACTCAGTTAGCCGAACTCGTTAAGGCGGATTTCGCCGACATAAAGGAAGATAATGCTGACGATACTCATTAAAAACATTTTGCTGGTACTGGCACTTCTTTTGCTGGTGCCTTTTATCTATACCATAATTCTTACGCTGATTAATCGCAACACCAAACGGATGGTTGCGACCAGGTTTGGAATGAATGCTCAGCTGTGGTTAGGGTGTATTGGGATTATTATTCACGAAACCGCCCACCTGCTGACAGCACTGGTGTTTGGCCATAAAATTGACGGCTTTAGACTAATCAAATTTCCAAATAATGTGGACACATCCCTCGGCTACGTTAATCACTCGTGGAATAATTCAAACTGGTACCAAAAAGCAGGCAACTTTCTAATTGGGTTAGCCCCAACGTTTGCCTGCTCAATCACGATTATTTTGCTTGGCCACTGGCTCATCCCCACCGTCGCCAATCCAGTCACTGCCAGTATTCTCTCTGGCAGTCCGTTGGCCATTGAATGGAGTGGTCTCACCATCGGCAAGCTGATTATTTTCATCCTGCTGACCGCTAACATCTGCATTGGCGGCTTTGATCTCAGTAGTGCCGATTATGCTAACAGTAAGATTGGCCTTGCTCCGCTGATTATTGCCCTCGTCGTGTTGACATTGCTGATCAGTCTTCTCAGTGACTTCAATTCTGTGTTTGCAATTTTAGAGCGAGCCACTTTGATTTTAGCCGAAGTTCTAACCCTAAATTGCGGAATATCGGTGCTATTAAACCTAGTAATTCGCATTGTTTAACTACTTTTTGCCGTTCCACTCATCATAAAATTCGTCGAGAAACGCTAGCATCACCTGCTGGCGATTTGCGGCGATTTTTTTTGCGGTTTCGGTATTCATCTGGTCCTTCAATTTCAACAACTTCTCATAGAAGTGATTGACCACCGTATTCCGTTTGCGGTACTCGCTCTTGTCCATTTCTTGTCTGGGCATGATTCGAGGATCGTACATGATTTCGCCAAAGTGGCCGCCAAAGTAAAAAGTTCTGGCAATTCCAATCGCCCCAATTGCATCTAGGCGGTCAGCGTCCTGAACGATTTGTCCTTCGATACTGAGGTGGTGTTTTCCCTGTAAATTGGCGCTGAAAGACATATTATCGATGATTTCAAACACCTTGGTAGTGAATTCATCAGAATAACCCAATTCTGTCAACTTATCCTTCATAGCTTGCCGTTTCTTGGCGGGGTCAGTCGTCACCTTGTCGTCACTCACATCGTGAAGGTACGCAGCGACCAGTACTAACTCTTCGTCGGCTTGTTCACCTTCAAGGAGGCGCTCACTCAACCGCACCACTCGTTTGATATGGGTATAATCGTGCCCCGACGTTTCGTACCCCAGTTCAGACTGCACGTATTCATCAATAGCTCTTAGTTCCTTGTGCATCTCATTTGTCCTCTTTCTGTGCGTTTGTCATTTTTAGCGGATCGACCCAAACATCAAACTGGGCTTCGGTGACTAATCCGGATTGCAAAGCCGCCTGCTTCAAAGTCAGTCCTTCTTTTTCCGCAGTCTGGGCAATTTTGGCACTATCATGGTAGCCGATGTGGGGTGACAATGCGGTAACCGTCATCAATGAATTGTCCACCAACTCCCTCATTCTAGTGGGATTAACCGTCATCCCTGCGACTAGGTTAGTTGCAAAACTAGCGCTGGTCTTCGTCAGCAAGTCCGTCGACTCCAAGAATGTCTGGATAATCACCGGCTTGTAAACATTCATTTCAAAGTTACCCTGACTAGCCGCAATGTCAATAGTGACGTCATTTCCCATCACCTTGGTAGCGGCCATTGTTAGAGCTTCCGCCTGCGTTGGGTTGACCTTACCGGGCATGATCGATGAACCAGGTTCGTTAGCTGGAATGTGCAACTCACCGTAGCCCGCCCTGGGACCACTAGCTAGGAACCGAATATCGTTAGCGATTTTCATCAAGTCAGCAGCTAACGTCTTCACTGCTCCATGGACCACATTCAGTTCCGAATGCGCGGCTAACCCCGCAAACTTATTAGTTTCCGCAGAAAAATCAGCATCGTAATCTTCGGAGAGCAGCTCACTAATTCCAGACGCAAATCCAGGCACCGCATTAAGCCCCGTTCCAACCGCAGTCCCACCGATTGCCAAAAACCTTAAGCTGTCGTTTAGCTGGGTCAAGAACTTGATGTCATGATCTAGCATCGCAATCCAGCCACTAATTTCCTGACCAAACGTCAAGGGAGTGGCGTCCTGCAAGTGAGTCCGACCAATCTTTACGGTTGTCGCAAACTCACTTTCTTTGTTACTCAATTCGGTCCTTAATTCTTCAACCGCATCAATCAATTGGATTACCGCGTGATGGGCAGTAATGTTCATTGCCGTTGGGAAGACATCGTTGGAGCTTTGCCCCCGGTTTACATCATCGTTTGGTAAAATCTCAATTTGAGGATTCAACCGTTTGGCCATGTTAGCAACGACTTCATTGACGTTCATGTTGGTCTGAGTTCCTGAACCAGTCTGGTAGACCTTCAGGGGAAATTCTTGCCGTAATTGGTCGTCATCTTGACTCAATAGTGCGTCAACAGCTGCCACAATCAGCTCCGCCTTTTCACTATCTAAATTAGCCAACTTCAGATTAGTTTTCGCAGCATCCCGTTTAATTCTTAGTAATGCCTTGATCAATTCCAAAGGCATTTCTGGTCCCGCCTGAAAATTGTGCCTACTCCTCTCAGTTTGCGGTCCCCAAAGGGCTTCCTTGGGAATTTTAACTTCTCCAATCGTGTCTGACTCAACTCGGTATTCCATTATGACGCTCCCATCTTTTTTGCTTTACTCATATCATAGCTGATTTGATGGCAATAGAAAACCGGGGTTCCGTCAAACATTCAACGGAAAACCACCGGCTAGAATTTAATATTTACCACTTAATGGTATTTTGTTCACTCAGAATCTTGTCGATTTCAGCCAGTTCGGACTCACTAAAATCTAAATTGGCTAACGCCTTAACGTTGTCATCGATTTGTTCTGGCCGACTAGCACCAATCAGTGTGCTGACCACCTCTGGTTCCCGTAGGTTCCAAGCAATCGCCATTTCAGCCAACGTCTGGTTTCGGCTTTTGGCCACTTCATTTAGCTTCTTTACCGTTGCTAACGTTTGCTCAACTTGATCATCGCTTAAAAACGGACTGGTACTCTTCTTGGCCCGCGAATCAGCCGGAATTCCGTTCAAATACTTATCAGTCAGCAATCCTTGAGCCAAGGAGCTGAAACTCACAACGGCCTTTTTTTCCTGCTTGATAACTGGCAATAAGTCACTTTCAATCCCTCGGTTGAACATATTATATCGGGGTTGCGAAATGATAAACGGGGTTCCTAAGTCATCAAAAACCTTAGCAATGGCCTTGGTCTGAGCCCCGTTATAGTTAGAAATCCCAATATAGAGGGCCTTCCCTTGGGTCACCAACTGATTAAGAGCCCGAGCAGTTTCCTCAATTGGCGTTTCTAGATCAGGTCGGTGGGAATAAAAAATATCGACATAGTCTAATCCCAGTCGTTGCAAACTCTGATCAGCACTCGCAATGATGCTCTTCTTTGATGCCCAGTTACCGTAAGGGCCATCCCACATTTCGTAACCCGCCTTGGAAGCAATAACCAATTCATCCCGGTACGGTTTCATTTCAGTTTTCAAAATCTTACCGAAATTCTCTTCGGCACTACCAGGAACGGGACCGTAGTTATTAGTCAAATCAAAGTAGGTGATTCCGTTGTCGAACGCCCGTCTGACGATTGCCTTTTGATTTTCAAACGAGTCCACACTACCAAAGTTGTGCCATAATCCAAGTGCCAAGGCAGACACCTTGAGACCACTGTTCCCCACCCGGTTGTAGACCATATTTTGGTACCGATTTTTAGCTGCGATATACATAGTTTGTCCTCTTTACTTTCTGTTACGTTCTGTAAGTTTACCAATATTTCATATCTAAATAGGAAAAACGTCATTAAAATTTCATCTTATTATTGCATAATATACCATTGAATAAAACTATACATATAAGTATCCAACTGAGGGAGAGAATATAACAGCCATGAATATAATGTTACTTTTTACGTCAGTAAGTCTATTGGTCGGACTAATTTCAATGATCATTCGTATAAAGATAGGAAAAGCTACTCGTCTCTTCTGGTTTGCTTTAGGCGTGGGAGTGGTCTGCTTTATTATTGCGGTAACGTCATCTTTTTAACCGTTGTTAATTTTAATTGCGCAATTGCAACTCACCCTTAACACCTTTGTTTCAACGATTGCTTTACTCTCAAATACTACCAGATTATAATTTTTTTGAATTAGAAAGGTGAGATTGCCAAATGGATAATAAATTTAGTTCTCAACTAACCAAATTAAGGAAAAAGGAACAATTGTCGCAAACCGATTTAGCCAGCAAAGTTTTCGTTACCCGGCAATCGATTTCAAAATGGGAACGAGGAGAAGCCGTCCCAGATTTAAATACACTGCTTAAACTGACTGAAGCACTAAGCGTTGATTTGAATGAATTGGTGTTTGGTACAAAAGAAATTACGGCAGACAAATCTAAATCAGTAAACGAAAACCCATCGATTGAGGGTATCTGGAACTGGTTATCTGAATATTGGTTACCTGTTGTGGTAGCTATAATGACATTCTGCATATTGTACTTGTAAATTACAAAAATTGATAGTTTATACAAGCTAACAAGTCCCAAATGATTACCTCCTTTGCTTATGAAGCAACGTATTATCTTCATTAAAGATTTTAGGTAGATCAAGTGGTATACAGAAAACTGATTCACTATCAAAAAGCGGTTGCATCTTTCTCTTTGAGAATGCAATCGTTTTTTGAATCTTGAATTGTCAAATTAAGTACTACGTATCATTAAAGAATGATTCATACGGTGGATTGTAGGCAATACGCGAGACAGATTTTCACTTATTTAAATGAAGAAAATATTTATGCTATGTAACATGAATGAATCTTGACTTGCTAAGATTAAAACTTACACTATGGATGACAGACAACATTGATGTAAGTTCTTTAAGACAAAATGATGAAGGAGATGTCTTTAATGAGCAAATTTTTAAGCAAAATAGAATCCACTTTTTCCCAGATAAAAGAAGATAACAAACATACCTTCGCGACCAGAATTACAAAGGCTCAAAACTGGACGATTATTATCGCATCCTTATTTATTACCATGGGGTTAAATTTGATAGTAATATTTTCAATTAGAATTTCTGACTCCCTATTTTTACTACTCCCTTTTGCTTTGATACTTCAATTTAAGATTAACTACTCAATAGTAAACGGAATTATGTATCTCGGCCGCAAACTAGCAATTAGATATACTAGCCATCATCAAACTACATAACTAGTGCTGAAATTACAAAAAAGTTCTCTGTGTTGAGACTATCGAAGATACACCTAGTATGTTGGACACGGAACAACAAAAATTCTGATTTCATATACTAGGAGTTCTTTTGTTTGTACTCGATACCCCATTCAGCTTAATGAGTTACTTTAAGCGCCAAATTTGGATTATACACTTATCTTGATTAACCTTGTTTTTTATTATGATAGTAAACAAAAGCACCCTATAATCGTTAGATTTGTCTAGCAATTACGGGGCGGTTCACTTATCACACGAACCTATTTGCCTGCCTAAATTTCAAACTGAATTTACTAATTGAACAATCACCGAAACCGCAAAGTTTGGTTTAACTTATGCGATTCTAATCCATACCAAATCTGTGCTTTTCCGACTGCCAAGCTAGAAGTTGGACGATGATTAATTGTTGGGACCGCACGATTCCGATTTAATTTACCATAAACAAAATAGTTTGCTCTTTTAATCGGCATTAAATCATAAGTTGTTCGGTAGCGCAGCGTATTTAATAAGTATGTTCTAGTAACTAATGCTCTGTAATAAAAAGCGTTTTTTTGTAGAAACTGCACAATTAGCCTGGTCTTAGTGGTTCCCATCAAAATTAAATCACCTTCTCGATCAACTTTAGTGACCGTCCAATGATTGTTAAGTTTTTGATGATGTTGGTTAGCAATTCGAGTTAGACTGTGATTGCTGGGTGTCAAACGGTTTATTGTAATTCCAAAATTCAAAAGGCATAGTAATAAGATAGCAGCTGCACTAATCCATATCCCTTTTTGCTTTGCTTTCTCCATGTTATTGCCACCTTCTCGTATGTATGATGTTCCATTGACCCAAATACATTTTTTTAACGTTGCTTATTTTTATCTGGTAAGTGGAAAATGTAATAATCGCCAAAAAACTGCACTATATCAGTGCTGATAATGGTTGGAAATCGAACCACCCATTATAATCAATATAAACAAACCGCATTACTATCACGCCCATTCTATTAATACTAAAAATTTCAAATAACAACATGAATTAATAAGAATTATGTACCCATTTGGTGATAATATTACTATCTGATAAATATGTGACTATATCGTGATTAATGATTGAATGTTTCTTTAATATAGATTGAAGAAACAAAGAAGCCGTTCATATTGAGATTGGCATTTATCCAGACGGCGCAAGAGAAGTGGTGGAGATCATAATAGTTTGACCAAGCAGTTTTTAAGCTCATGACTTAAAAGCTGCTTTTATTGGATTACCATTGCTATTAATATGGCATGTTCAAGAAAGTCATGATTTCTGCAGCTTGCATGAGTGCAGACAAGATAAATACTAAAAGTAAAAACGCATCCGGCTTTTTATGCTGACATATTCTTACGATAATCCAAGCCAATGAAATAACAAAAAATACCAAACTTGTAGTTGGCAATACAACCACCTCCCTTAACTTTTTATTCAAGTATAGACCGAAAGATCCATATATAAACCGTCTCAACAGGTGGTTAATTGTTTTTTAATTTTAAGTAAGCACTTATTTTAAAGGGGGTCTACCACACATGAATTGGTCGCACAGACTTTGGTGGAGAGTACCATAAAAATTTGGACAAAACCTACACAGAATTAAAACGGTACATTCAAGATATGCTATATCTCTAATGATGATTCTCTAGCTAATATCTAAACTTAAAAATTCAGAACTATAGTAGGCTTAATTACTAATGAGTTTCTGAGTTTACAAATGACATCACGTTGGTTTGAAACACGGCAAAAAATAATATGCTTAAAAAGTTAATTTTCCTTTTATGCAGTTGTACCTGTAAACTTATTGGTCTATTATTCTAGTTGATCCGAAAGGGAGTGTTGGCGTTGTCACTTACGAGTTTGTTATTTTTTGTTATTTCACTAGTTTGGATTATTGTTCTACTATTTCAACACAAAAACCAGATGCGTTTTTAATTGTAGTGTTTGTATTATCCTTGCTGATGCAAATTTTTTCATTTTTAGTTTTTTGGAATATGCCATAAACACTAAAAATAATAAAAAAGCACCTGATTAAATAAAAGTCCACCAGAGCAGAATATTCTGGACTAGTCGACTTTTAAATAGTGATGTTGAACTTGAATTAACAGTTAAAGATTAACCTAAAACCCTTACTAAATATCATATCTATTCATATTCGGTTACTCCACAAGTCATCACATTATATTATGATCAAATATACGAATGGTATATCAGAATTCATTTACATAAAGTCAATAACTAATTAAGTGCAGAGACCGGTATTTTTACCAGGTGCTTAGTGCCATCAGTACAATTAACGGAGAAAAACATAACTCTAAAAATACAACACTTAGAATTCCGCCATCTGTGTATTTTTGATTGAATACTATACCTGCTATAGATTTAAAAATGCTTATCAAAAAAATCAGCAAGTAAGTATATAGAATAGTTTTGCTTATTATTCCATTCTGACCATTCCCTATAATTTTAAGAGGGCCTAATATTGCAATAGATGCTAAACAGAGGCAGTCAAGCAATCCCCATATATATATGTTATTTGTGGTTGGATGTAATATTTTTTTCATAGTTTTCTCCTGTCCTTCGTATTTAAATTACTATATAGTCATGTTAAATATAGTCTCTTTTTTATTAAGTTTACTCGTTGACGTTAGGTTATTTTGATCCTTAATCTATACATAATTAGACTTTATAGACGAAAGCAAATTCAAGAATCCACTGTCCACAAGCAACTGCTTTTTGGATTTGCTTCCAATAAATTTTGTTAACTTTTCAATAGTAATATTTCTCAAGCTTTTACCCATATATATCCCTCCTGTTTAATATTATTAAACGGTCAACCTATTACAAAAACAAGCTATGATTTTAAGACCCGCAACAAACACTGATATTATAGGATTGTGATAAAATGTTTTTTGTGATGCGTTTCTAATTTTTTGGCAATAATACTAGGAGAACAAATATGGAAATTTCCGAGAAATTAAAAATTCTTAGAGAAGAAAAAAATTTAACGCAAAAAGATGTTGCTACATATCTTGATTTATCTAGAAAGACTATTTCTGGATGGGAAAACCATCGTAGTTTCCCAGATATCAGTAGTTTAGTTAAACTAAGTAAGTTATATGGTATTTCGTTAGATGACTTATTAAACGATGAGAATATGCTTGATCATTATAAAGAGCAAAACTCTCGTAATAACAGACTTAACAAAGTATTCTTTATTGTATACGAGGTCAATTGTTTATTTACTTTTTTGTCGTATCTAAGATATTTTGGGCTATTTAATAATATTAAATTTATATTTCCGATTGTTATGTTAATTTGTTCGGTTGTTGTGGTTATAACTTATCCTGATTGGGGCATAATATCCTTCAAAAAAATGATTCTAAAAATTTTATTAGTTACTGGAGTAACTCTGATAGTATGCATATCGGAGCTAGTCTTTTTTGAAAAAAGTATTAATATCTCTTCCCAAAACTTAGTGTTCATAACTGGTGAAATAATTGGAAAAATAGTTTTTATGATTTTTCTAATGTTTGGAACTATTTGTGCGTTTATTTTAAAACCATCCTTCAGAAAAAGAACAAACTAAAGGCCACAATATATTTGATTGTCTCGTTCACAACTTTTAAGAATAGGGTCCATATTAAGTTATCGTCCCTTGGAAACGTTGTTAAAACAGCCCATCAAATCTATTCGATAGATTAGAGGGGCTGTTTTAACGTTATTCGGTTGAAAGTAACCCTATTTGTTATCATTTTTCCGGTACTTCGTTGAACGGTTTTTAATCCGGGAATAACTGGTTGTGTGAATCAACTTCGAATCCTGATGTGATTACCCTGTCTTCACGATATAGTATAATAAAGATAAACGATAGGAGGTGTTTTTATGAAATGGACCAGAATCGGTCTATTAGTACTTACGGTATCTTTACTTTTTACAATTACAAACTATTATAATTTACAGGCCAGCAGTAATTACCAAATTGTGAAAACAAAATACTATACTAGCAGTACGCCATTCCACGCCAAGAATCCTAAGCAAAATACTTATCTTTGGAATGCTAAACACACAAAACGGCTACACAACCTCAAAAACTATCCTAACTCTTTTTGGACACGTGCGAAGACAGTTATTATGCGGAAAAATAATAAATCTGCTGTTTATTACTACGTAGCAGGTATGACT
Organism: Lentilactobacillus sp. Marseille-Q4993; assembly: GCF_951230165.1. Classification (GTDB taxonomy): domain Bacteria; phylum Bacillota; class Bacilli; order Lactobacillales; family Lactobacillaceae; genus Lentilactobacillus. The sequence continues at coordinate 3,753 of NZ_CATNVB010000012.1, read as the reverse complement.
CCCCACGGGACACCCAATCTTTATGGGTATGTTTGGCGAGGCTATTTAAAGCAGGGGTATAACCCTAATTATAAGGTTTGGAATGGCCTTGACATTAACTATTTTCTAAGTGACAAGGACTATCAGCGTTATATTAATCAATCACCTTCGCAAAACTTGAGCCGGAAAGTTTTGCATTTATTTCCTAATGCCCAACTTTCATTGAATTTGTCAAAATTAACGGCTTATGGATCAACTTTAACTGACTTTCAAAAGAAATTTTCGGATGTACTTATCGTTAAAGATGCCAACTATGCCTTTTACAATCCCCGCGGGAAAGTAACTTCTGCTAATCAAAAACTAACTGCAATTAAAACAGCTTTCGATGCGCATGGATATAACCAACAAAAGCGGTCAGCTTTGAATGACTATCAAATTGGCATCTATTACGAAAGTAATCGGCAAACCGGTGGCGTTCTTTCATATGACGACGGTTATTATGCTGGTGTAACGGTAGCTAAGCCACTAAGTTAACACACGAAAAAGCAACAACTCACTTTAGCTCTAATTTGTGAGTTGCTGCTTTTTAGGTTAGTTAAACGCAGACTTAGGGAATCGGTAGATTCGGTTCTCAACTGATGCTCCCGGATACATTGTAATTCCAATGAGTACATTATCACCTGACAATTGAATTGCTTCGCCTTCTGTTTGACCAGATACCCAATTTGAGTTATCAACTTTTTTATGAATTGGTGAAGTTGTGTTCCAGTTCACTCTGCTCAAAGCAATGCCGTCTTTTCCGGTTTTACTAGCTGATAAATAAACTGCATCGTTATCAGCTAATTCCGTTCCTTGGATTGATCCGTAATAAGACAGTGAAAAGACACTCTGGCTAATGAATCCTGGTTTTAACTTTTTCCCGGTGCTAGCATCTTTCACGACTTTTGTTTCACACCCTAGAGAAGGATTAGAAGTTCCAGCAACCTGATCCAACGCGTTGTTCAATTCCTCGTTATCATATTCTGTAAAGCTTGCTTTTCGTGGACTATCGGTATTGATTGTCATGATAAGCAATTTGGACTTATCGCTGGATAACGCCCCTTCTACTCGTAAGACGCTACCAATTGATGTTCCCTTATTACTCGCATACCGAAGACTGATTAAGCGAGTTGCTTGAGTATATTCTAGCGTTGTCCCTGATGAATATTGAACTCTTGCTAATTGAGTAGGCCAGTAAGTTAAATCTGGTTTTTTAGAATCCGCATTATCCTTATTGGTTTGGGATCCCCTAATAGCAATCCAGAAATACGGGGTTGCGTTAGCACCATGAGTGAAGTACTGCAATACCTGAGAATGGATTGTAGTCAATATGTGAGACAGGTTTTAAGAGATAATTAACGGTTTTTCCTTTTTTAAAGTTATGTGACGCTTCATGAACTTGGAGTTTTAATTATTTTCGTATCTAACTTACAAGGAGTGGCCCAAGAAGCCAATAAACGCCAATGATTTTTGTCTTAATTATATTAATTGAATTTTAAATTCACCACTTTTTCGATTTTGTCTTAGTTGTTTTATCGATTAATAAATTTTTTCAAACTGCTCCTAGCTATTAGATAATGTGGTTATTGAGGGGAGATTTAAAATGAATAAAAAATGGATTAACATACAAAAACAAATAAAATTCTTGATGCTATTAATTCCAAGCCTGCTCACTGGGTTTGCTACAACAATGATTAGCACTAGTGCTGACTCAGGGTATACAGTAGTCAAAAAAATGACTGGTAGTAATGCCAGCGTAGCATATCACTTAGCTAATAATTCCAAGAATGCTTATCTTTGGAACGGGACACATACGAAAGCTAAAGCTAACTTACGTAATTATAAAAATTACAGTTGGCGATATTATGGCAAAAGCGTGATCTTGTCCCACAATTCAAAAAGATCGGTTTATTACTATATTCAAGGAATCACGCCCAATGGTAATGATGGCAGTAAATTACGGGGGATTGTTTGGCATGGTTATCTAACCCCAGGTGTTAATCCCAACTATAAACAACTCAATAATATCAATTATCGTTATTTCAATACCGACACTGAATATTTAAATTACATTAAAAAATCACCATCGCAAAAACTGACCCGCGAAGTTTTAAAGCTGTTTCCTAATACTCAATTATCAATCAAGCTTACCAAAGCTTCTAACGGAGCCAGCCCTTGGGATTGGAATAGCCCGACAGTTGATGGCTACAAAAACATTCTTGAATTTCCAGTAGTCCAAAGGTATTTTAATAAGCGATTTTACAAGCCAAATATCTCTGATAACACTAGATTTAAGTTAATCAAAGATGGTTTAGATAAAAGTTATAGTCAAACAAAACGGAATGCATTGAGCCGATATCAAATCGGTATTTATTATTATAACAATCCTCACCGTCTTATCGATGATGAAGCTCCTGGATTTACCATTGCAATCCCGGAATAAATAGCGACCAGGGATATAAGTGTTATAGGTCGCTTTGTTTGTGTAACGTAAAAATCAGGCTCCGTCAAAGTTTATCCAAAATTTGACGGAGCCTGATTCATTTTAGGGGCTTATCATATGAACCTGTTTGTAGTACTAAAACTTAAAATTAGACTTGCTAATTGAATAGACGCGGTGTGGGTCCGCATTGCTGTGATGAAACTCAAGACCAACAAAAATTTTATTTCCTTTTTGTTGGATTCCTTCAGTTTCAACGTCTGTGATGTCATCAATACCGGAAAAACTAACGGTTTGCTCCTTGGTGAATTGCCAGTTACCTTTCATAATTTTTGGCTTCATTCCTGTATGACCACCAGAAATATACACAGCATTATCATCCGCAAACTCTAATCCTTGCCATGATTTATTAGGAACTTCCAAAGTACCTGGTTTAAAAACGTGTGCACTAACAAGATTACTTGTAAGATCAGCACATGAGACAGTTCCAGAAGCAGATGCATGTAGTTTTGCGCTAATCGTATCTACGTTGTAGGCCGATAATTGATAACTACCTGTGTCATCAGTAGCATTACTGGTCATAAACATTAGCCGTTGTTTCCCATCGTTAGTCCGGCTAGCGGTTGGTGTTGATGATAGCGCGCCATCAGCACGCGCAATCGAAAATGGTGCTTTACCGGTAAAGTTTGCTGCCACTAAGTTCGTCAATCGTGGTGCTTGGGTATAATCCCAGGTTTGGTTAGCCACAAACTGAATCTTTCCAATTTGGGTAGCCCAATATTCATCAGATGATGGGGTATTTTTGTTGTTCATTGCAACCCAAAAGTAGTCCTGGCCGTCAATGGGATCTTTGTAATATTCAAGAGTTTGGGAATGTCCAAAATTGGTTAATAGCATTTTATCCGTCATAACAATGTCTTTAGAACCATCGGTTGGTATCAATCCTCGTGAAAATACAACATTTTTAGGGTAGCTATAACACACACTAAAAGATTAAATCTAGTTCTAACCAGATTTTTCCTTACTTCCCAGTTTAATTAAAATCCAAACTATTCCGCCAATAATTGCAAAAGCTAACAAAAACATTATGGCTATATAAATAACATCGCCATAATAAACTATACCCAAATTCATAGAAATATCTCCGTTCTATTATTAGTTAATAATACTTGAATTTACAATTTAAGTGCAACAGTGACTAAAAAAAGGACCCATAGCTGGATTCCTGTAAAATGATGTTTGCGAAAACAATCATGAAAGGAATCTAGCTATGAGCCACTACAAGCATCTTACCA
>NZ_CATNVB010000011.1 GCF_951230165.1 Lentilactobacillus sp. Marseille-Q4993 | reverse complement strand
GCGTTCGACTTGCATGTATTAGGCACGCCGCCAGCGTTCGTCCTGAGCCAGGATCAAACTCTCATTTTAAAAATGATAAGCTTGTTAGCTCATGATTATTTGTTTTATTGATTATTTCACGAATTGACTTCGCAAATGTTTGTCTCCAACCATAAATGATTGGAGGACCCTACACATTTGTTTGTCGAAAATTTTGTTCAGTTTTCAAAGATCTACTTGGCTATCAATCAGCGTTGTAACGCCTTTTGACAACTATTACAATATATCATGTGGAGCATTTTGTGTCAACAATTTATTTTAACAAAATAGTTTAATTAATTGCAACCACGACTTGTTCCTATGAAAAACTGCAAGAACTAGTATAACCCCACAAGCCAATGGGTGTCAACAATAAAAAAAGCAACAGCGAAATTCCCGCCATTGCTCATAAAACTAATTAGTCTTGGGTATTATCTTCTGGTCTCATTGTTGGGAACAAAAGAACATCTCTGATAGAAGGAGCATCGGTTAAGAACATAACTAACCGATCAATTCCAATTCCTAATCCACCAGTAGGAGGCATCCCGTATTCAAGAGCCTCAATATAATCCTCATCAATGCCTTCTGCCTCATCATTACCTTCTTCACGTTCCTTAACCTGGGCTTCGAATCGTTGCCGCTGATCAATTGGATCGTTTAATTCAGTAAATGCGTTAGCAAATTCGTTTGTGAGGATATAAAGTTCGAACCTATCCGTAAATCTAGGGTCATCCGCATTTTTCTTAGCTAATGGAGAAATTTCAACTGGATGACCGTAAATAAAGGTTGGTTGTTCAAGCTTAGGTTGGACTAAGTCCTCAAAGAATGCATTAATAATATGGCCGACTTTCCAATATTTCTCGTAATGAACACCATGTTCATCAGCAAGTTTCTTAGCATCGTCGTCGCTCATTTGTTGCCAAAAATCGACACCAGTATATTCCTTAACAGCATCAACCATGTGTTGACGCTTAAATTCTTTATTCAAGTCGATTGTGTGACCTTGGTATTCAACAATCCCACCATCTGTGACCGCCGCAGCTGCTGCCTTAAAAATGCCTTCAGTTTCATCCATAACGTCTTTGAAGTCGAAATAAGCTGCGTAAGATTCAAGCATCGTAAATTCAGGGTTATGCCTAGTATCCATCCCTTCATTTCTAAATACTCGGCCAATTTCGTAAACTCGTTCAAAGCCACCAACAATTAATCGTTTCAAATGAAGTTCAAGTGCGATTCTAAGGTACAAGTCAATATTTAGGGCATTGTGATGAGTAATAAATGGTCTGGCGTTGGCACCACCCGCTTGGTTATGTAAAACAGGAGTTTCAACTTCAAGGAACTCATTACCATCTAGATAACTTCTAACCGCACTAATAATTTTGCTTCGTTTCTTGAAACGCTCAAAACTATCCGGATTAGCAATTAAATCAAGGTATCTTTGACGGTAGATTTGTTCTTGGTTTTGTAAACCATGATACTTATCTGGCAATGGCCGCAAAGCTTTAGAAAGGAAAGTAACCGATTCTGCTCTAACAGTCAGCTCACCCATATCAGTCTTGATCAATTGCCCACTGATTCCGAGGTGATCACCAATATCTGAACGTTTAAAGATATGGTAAACATCTTCTCCAACAATGTCCTTCCGAACGTAAATTTGAATTCTACCACTACGGTCACGAAGATCAGCAAAGCCAACCTTTCCCTTACCACGTTTTGACATCATTCGACCAGCAATGGTTACTTTCTTATTCTGGTCCATCAATTCATCTTTATCTTCATTTTCATACTTATCATGAAGTTCTTGTGCCAAATCAGTTCTTTCAAACCGATGGCCAAATGGGTCGATTCCCTCTTCCCTGAGTTCATTCATCTTTTCACGACGAACTCTTAACTGATCATTCATCTCTTTATCAGCCACTTATATCCCTCCAATTTTTAAATACCTACATACAATAATAGCATATCTAGGCTAATAATTATTGAGCAATTTCGTGCTTTGATGCTTGTCGTTTGGCATTCTTTTCTAGGAATTCATCAAAAATATCATCCATAGCTTGTTCGCCATCAGCGTTATTCAGTGCTACCTTCGTTCTAGCCGAGTGAGATACACCTTTCAAATAGTATCCAGACTGACCTCTAAATTCATGAGAGCCTACGTAATCACCCTTTAACTCTACTAGGCGGTGTAAGTGTTCCTTAGCAGTTTGAATTTTTTCCTCAGGAGTTGGTTCTGGCAATATTTCACCAGTTTCCAAATAATGTTGGGTTTGCTTCAGTACCCAAGGATTTCCTTCAACGGCTCTTCCCATCATTACGGCATCCGCACCAACATATTCAAGCATCTTCTTAGCATCTTGAGGCGTCTTTACATCACCGTTACCCATAAATGGAATGGTCAATTCACTAGCAACATCCTTTAAAATTTCCCAGTTAGCATTTCCCATATACATTTGTTTTCTTGTCCGGCCATGCATTGCCAAGGCTGAGGCTCCAGCTTTTTCAGCTGCAAGCGCATTTTCAACCGCATAAATATGGTCTTCATCCCAACCAGTTCTCATTTTAACTGTCACTGGCTTTTTCACAGCATCAGTAACGTAAGAAACCATTTCATAAACCTTCTTAGGGTCTAATAGCCACCGGGCACCTGCATCAGTTTTAACAACTTTGTTTACTGGGCAACCCATGTTGATATCAATAATATCTGCAGCAGTGTTTTGATCAACAAACTTGGCTGCTTCAACAAGAGTTTCCTTAGTCCCACCAAAAATTTGAATACTCATTGGATGTTCCTTTGGATCAACGAACATCATATCCAAAGTTTTCTTGTTCTTATACATGATTCCGCGATCAGAAATCATTTCACATACTACTAATCCGGCTCCAAACTCCTTACAAATAATTCGGAAAGCTGAGTTAGTGACACCAGCCATCGGAGCAACAACGACTTGATTAGGAATTGTAACGTCTCCTATTTTCCATTCCATGTTTTCACCTCATAATATTAATCGAAAATAACGTCAATTATAGTAACACATGTACTAATTAATTAATAGTTACTTTGATTGATTTACTTTTGCTTCGGCCACCATCTCAGTTAACTCTGATTCATCATAGTGGTACTGATTCCGGCAAAAGTTGCAAGTTACATCAATTTTTTTATCTTCTGCTAAAATTTCTGAAAGCTGAGAAACTGGAATTCCAATCAAATCATTGCGGAATTTTTCCTTCGAACAGCTACATTTGAATTCAACGGGCATTTCTGACAAGAAGTTAAGTTCATCTTTGCCAAAAATCAATTGTAAAATATCTTCGGGAGACTGGCCTTTCAATAAAAGTTCCGACAGCATTGGTAGTTGTTTTAACCTAGTTTCCAGATTATCAATGGCCTCATCATCCGCACCTGGCATTACTTGAATCAGATACCCACCCGCAGCGCCAATCGTATTATCTGGCTCAACAAACACAGAAACCCCAACGGCTGATGGAATCTGTTCAGACTGAGCCAAGTAGTACGTGAAGTCATCACCAATTTCGCCAGAGGCTAATGGGACGCTACTAGTATATGGGTCGCCTTTTGGCTGGACCCTAGTTACTTCCAATAACCCATTGATTCCAACGGCTTGGCCAACATCGATTTTATGGTGTTCATTGAGTGGTAAATGAACGTGTGGCTCAGAAACGTAGCCCTTAACATGGCCCATCGAATCACTATCAACAACAATCTGGCCAACCGGACCCCCACCAGCAATTTTAACCGTCACTCCAGTTTCTCCTTTTTCCAAAGAAGTTGCTAGCATGGTAGAAGCAACCATAGTTCTACCTAATGCTGCTGAGGAAGCACTCCACGTATCATGTTTTTCCTGAGCGGTTGCTACCATTTGTTTGGCATTAATAGCATATGCCCTAAAGTTACTATCTTTGGTTGTGGCCTTTACTAAATAATCTTTCATTTTTTCACCTTATTTTTTCTAGAGTAATAAAAAATGAGCTTAGAGAATCAACCCTAAACTCATTTAGTCTATTCATCCTCGTTGTGACTATCAGGCTTATTGTCCTGATCACTCTTAGGTTGAACATCATCTGGAGTAAGTTCACCATCATTTGAATCATCAAGTGGCTTATTACTATCAGTATTGTTTTTCTCGATTTCAGCTTGACGTTGAGCTTCTTTTCTCTCCAATTCACGTTTAGCTTCCTCAAAGGTTGCTGCCCGTTCACTTGGAAATTCGTCAGAATTTTTATCTTCTGGCATTTTCCCAGTGTTATAAATTGAAAGAATCTGCTTTTCATCAAGTGTTTCGTATTTAAGAAGAGCCTCCGCAATCAACTTATGTTGCTCACGGTGTTCTTGGATAATCTTCATTGCATCTGCGTGACCTTGGTCAGTAAAGTTTTTAACTTCTTGATCAATTAAAGTTGCGGTGTCTTGAGAATATCTTGGGCCATATGCTTCTTGAGTTGGGTTTTCCAACTGAACTCGACCAAGCTTATCACTCATACCGTATTGGGTAACCATAGCCCGAGCGATATTAGTTGCTTGCTCGAAGTCATTAGATGCCCCAGATGATTCTGAATTGAAGATAATTTCTTCTGCGGCACGTCCACCCATCAAACCAGCAATTTGTTCCATTGCATCATGCTTAGACATAAGCTGTTGGTCTTCTTTAGGAAGCATAATAGCATATCCGCCGGCACGTCCACGAGGAACAATCGTAACCTTATGAACTACTCGGGCATCATTAAGAACAAGTCCAACAATTGTATGACCAGCTTCGTGGTACGCAACTGTTTCTCGTTCCTTTTGGGAAATAACCCGATTCCGTTTTGCGGGACCTGCGATAACCCGATCTTCAGCTTCATCAAGGTCAGAGGCATCGATTTGAGTTTTATTACGTCTTGCAGCTAATAACGCAGCTTCGTTAAGCAAGTTTGCTAAGTCAGCCCCAACAAATCCAGGAGTTTGCTTAGCAATTTCCTTCAAGTCAACGTTGTTGCTTAATGGTTTGTTCTTTGAATGAACTTTAAGAATGGCCTCACGACCATTGATATCAGGACGACCAACTAGAATCTTCCGGTCAAAACGACCTGGACGAGTTAAAGCTGGATCCAAAACATCTGCCCGGTTAGTGGCAGCGATAACAATAACTCCTTCGTTACCACTAAATCCGTCCATTTCAACAAGCAGTTGGTTAAGGGTTTGTTCACGTTCATCGTGACCACCGCCCATTCCAGCTCCACGTTTTCTACCAACGGCATCGATTTCATCGATAAAGATGATAGCAGGAGCGGCTTTTTTCGCTTGTTCGAATAAATCACGAACTCGACTAGCACCAACCCCGACAAACATTTCAACGAAGTCTGAACCTGAAATTGAGTAGAATGGAACGCTGGCTTCACCGGCAACTGCTTTTGCAAGCAATGTTTTACCAGTTCCTGGAGGTCCCTCAAGTAGCACACCATGAGGAATCTTAGCACCAAGAGAAGTGAATTTACTTGGATCCTTTAAGAATTCAACAACTTCTACCAACTCTTGTTTCTCTTCTTCTTCACCAGCAACATCTGAGAATCGAACTTTATTTTGTTTACTGTCAGCAGGCTTAGCTTTGGACTTACCAAAGTTCATTACCCGGCCGTTACCACCGCCTTGGCCACCTGCACGACCCATCATTACATAGATCATCCAAATGAATATGATTAGAGGCAGTACGTAAACTAATAAGTTAACCCAAAAACCACTAGATTCTTCGGGCTTAGCATTCATTTTAACGTCGTTAGACTGAGCAGCCTTAGTAATTTCAGCAATTGAAGAGTTATTTTCAAGAACACTAGACGTGAACTTCTTGACCTGCTTGGTTTGAGTTTGACCACCAATTAGAAGGCCAGTTTGCTCCTTAACTGACTGAGCTTTTCGATACTCACCGGTAATCTTATATACACCACCAGATGGTTGAATCGAGAAGTTTTTGATCTTATCGTCCTTAAGATTCTGGACGAATTGGCTAGACCGTATTTCTTCCGATTGAGTTGTGGTGTTGCTTCCGTTAAAGAAATAGATAACTCCCATAACCAACAAGAAGACCACGATGTAAAATAGACTGTTTCTAAAAAGCCCATTTTTATTTGAGTTCATCAACGTCCTCCTAGAATAAAATTTGTTTTTATATTTTTGATATTACCACATTTGACTAATTTTGACTATTAATTGTGCGAATAAACTTCAGGCTTTAAAACACCAATATACGGTAGATTTCTGTACTTTTCAGCATAGTCCAAACCATAACCGACAACGAATTCATTTGGAACCTCAAAGCCGATAAAATCGGACTTTGCCTCAACGACTCTCCCGGCTGGTTTATCAAGTAATGTACAAACCTTGATTGAGTTAGCTCCCCGTTCCTTCAAATTATCAATTAAAAATTTAAGGGTTCGACCAGTCTCAACAATGTCTTCCATAATCAAAACATCCCGACCACTAACATCAGTTGAGATATCATTTACTAATTGGACTTCTCCAGAAGATTGAGTCGTACCATGATAACTAGAAACATCAATAAAGTCCATTTCCATTTTCATATCGATATTTCTGACCACGTCAGTTGTGAAAAAGATTGCCCCCTTCAAAACGCTGATGACTACCGGAACCTTACCGCGATAGTCGTCTTTGACCTCTTCTCCAAGCCGTTTACAAGCATTTTGAATCTCTTCTTCACTATAAAGCACCTTTAAGATGTCGTTATCCATTTACAAATACTACCTTTCGTTTTTATTCACCAAGTAATACACTTTTGCACCGGCTCTATTCCGCTGATACGCAACCCGATATCCCAAAACCGCCAATATCGTTCCTTGATTGGAAACTAAAACTCGTATTAGCTCTCGTTGATCATTGGGAACCTTTCTATCGATCATCAACCTTGATACTTTTTGATGCTCAGTCTCACTAATGGCAAACTTATCACCTGAATTTATGGTTCGTACGGCTAAGGGAAAATCCCGTTCTGTCAGCAATAATTTTGCACATTGATAACCATCATGATTATCGATGTGCGTAAAAATGCCGAACGGTAACATCCCATCAAGCCGATTCCACCTGTCTAATACTAACATATCTTCAGTAGTTTTTTTATTGATTTTTTCGTGAATCTTATCCGCTTTTTTTATCGAAACAATCCCATACTCTTTAGACAAAAACGTCGATTTTGATAACAAGATTCTACCCTGCGGTTTTGATTCATTATTTATCAACTTAATTAATTGGACCAATTTTGAATCCGTAACGCTTTTAGTCTCCCCGTACCTACCTATGAGCTCCATGATTGCAAGTTTTTGAGTAGCTTCTGAGTATCGTTGTATTTTGTCAATCTCAAAACTGAAACGCTCCTTACTTGGAACTTTGATTTGACTAATGACTATATCAATCAGTTCTTTTTGACTGGCCAAAAGCTGGCGTAACTGGTTCGAATAACTCTCAAAATGGGCAAGCGCTTGGTCATTTTCCTGAACCAGGGCGGGCAAAATATCCAACCTTACCCTGTTACGAAACACATCACGTTCTTTATTAGTCTCATCTTCATACCAGTGAATATAATGGTTACTAGCATAAAAAATCAATTCTTCTTTTTTAAAACTTAACAACGGTCTAACTAATCGATACCCATGGAAGTTCCGAACTGGAGCAATTCCAATCAGTGAAGATAATCTACCACCACGAACCAATTTCATTAGCATACTTTCTGCAAGATCGTTTTGATGATGGGCCGTTGCCAAGATATCAATCCCAGTTTCATCTAAAACCCGCCTAAAGAATGAATACCTAAACTTACGACTCGCTGCTTCTACACCGGCTTTTGGATGATCAGATGGCATCCAATCTGCGGTGTACAGCGGTATGTGATTGCTCTCACAGTATTCCTTGATGAACTCCGTTTCTTCAACTGACTGCCGTCTCAAATGGTGATTTACATATGCAACTGCAACATTTAGTTTTAACTGAGAATGGAGTAACAGATTTAGTAACACCATTGAATCGACCCCTGTCGAAACTGCAACCAAAACTTTATTCTCTTCCTGAATCAGTCCGGAATGGACAAGATTATTATCAAACTCTTTTTGTAAATCCATTTAGATTCCCTTCAGTATAAAGAAAAAGCGACCATTTCAATTGTTGAAATGACCACCATTTTTCTATTTAATATCTCGTCTGCATAAATCAGACTAGCTTCGACGACCACCACGGCCACCACGTTTTCCTTCGGTGTTCTTCCGCAATGTGGATAACCGGTCCTCACTTTGCTTCAAAAATCCTGACATCAAGTCATCAAAACTATCGGTCTTAGATCCACCATGACCCTTGTTGCCTCGGTCATTCGAACGATTATTTTTTTCATGATAGTTTGAATGGTGATTACTCTCATGTTGAGAATCATGATTCCTATGACCTTCATGGTGTTCACGGTGCTCAGTTTCACTGTGCTCTTGAGCTTTTCTTATTGATAGGCTGATTTTGTTATCGCCTTCGATTTTCATTACCTTAACGGTAACCTCATCGCCGACTTTTAAAATATCATGAATATCCTTAACAAAGCCATCCGAAACCTCACTAATGTGAACAAGACCTGTCTTGTGTTCGCCTAAGTCAACGAAAGCCCCAAAATTAGTAATTCCTGAAACCTTACCGTTAACTTTTTCCCCAACTTCAATTGCCATGTAAACGAATGTTCCTCCTATGTAAATGTGGTTCAAGTATACCACATTTTATTTGATTTCAATTAACAGTCTTATAAAGATTTAACATTTCAAACAAAAAGTGTGTCAGAAGTTCCCCCGTTACTCTTCCAGACACACCCTTAGCTATTTAAATATCATGAAATCCTAGCGTAAATCGTCAATCGACTTATCTGGGAAGCTGTAAACAGTTTCTCCAGGTTTCGTGTAGTAATACCGCTGCCTTATCAACTTTTCAACGTAACTCTTATCGTTTAGCTGATCAACTTTGACGGTTAGCTCTTTATTCTTAGCCTTTTGTTGACGTAAGTTAGCCTGGCGATTTTCAATTTGACCATTAACTTGCATTAAGTTGGCTTTCGCTTGGATAATCTGAACAGCACAAATGAAAGTAAAAGCAACAATAACTGAGATCAAGCCAATTGCCCGTCTGCGCCGTCGCCGACTCAAATTAACAAAAATCTTGTGCTTTTGAAGTTCTTGTTCCTTTTTTCTTGTGAAGTCATTTTCTAATTTTTTTATTTTATTGGACTGTGTCATGTTAAATCCCCCGATCAAATAACACATCTTTCCTTTCATATTACAACATCCAGTTAAACATTGTCTAGAAAGAGTTCTTTAATCGGGAATTTTTTTACCGTTCGCGAAAATCTTGCTGATAATCTTCGCTTATAATTTCATACATTCTCTGAGCATCGTCCTTCTTTGTAGTATCCAATAACTCATGAACTTTGACGGTCAGGGTCTTATTACCAAATTTGATGACTAGTTCATCCCCCGTGGATACGTCTGTCGAAGATTTAGCTACCCGACCATTTACCGTAATTCGCCCTTGATCAGCAATTTCTTTTGCCACCGAACGACGCTTGATGATTCGTGACACCTTTAAAAATTTATCTATTCTCATATCTTGACCTTCTTCTTAAGATTTTGGAAACCAGTGGAATCGATAACCACTCTCGCCGATTAAACACAGAGAGCCACATACATAATGCAAAGAATGTAACTACCCCAACTGGAACACTGATTGCTACCTGAATTAAATCAGATAGTCTTGAAGTATCATTACCAAGTATGCTTACAACGATTCTACGAGCAAAGTCGACTATCATTCCCATGCCAACCCCAGTGACTCCTATCTTCAATATTTGACGGTGGTTGAAATATTCATAAATATTATGGCCATCAATTAGTCTAATGATAACAATCGTAACAACTAAGCCAATCAAAGTGGCATAACTTGCACCCATTATTGAGAAAGTAGCTACAAACATTCGATTGATCAAAATTTTAACCAGCAATCCGCCAGCAATTCCTATCATACTTGGAAGATAAGTGGACCGGCTTTGCATAAGAGTATTGTATATCAAAATGATAGAGGTAAGTAGGATGCTAAGACAATAAAATCCAATAGTCAGACTGTATTCATCAGTCGCAAATAGCAGCTTATTAACTTGAGCACACAGAACCAATATTCCAATACTCATCGCGACAGCTAATGCAACATTAACCGATGCCATCGAGGAGGCCAAGTGACGATACGTTTTATCTTGACGGAGATTAATTGCCTTAACGAGCCCTGGTAGGGCAGCACTAGTAGCAGAAGTTGTAATTACCAACCCTAGTTGGACCAGAGTTTGAGACCGATCATATACCCCTTTGATCGATTGAGCTTGTGGCATCGAGAAGCCATATTTTAACAAACCAGAAACAACGCTGAATGAATCCACTAACTGGAACAACAACATTACCGACACAACCAAGCAAATTGTGCCACCTTCCAGTAGCAAAGCTTTTAAAATCCCTCGTTTGTCAATAACCGGTCTTGTTTTAAAATCCAAGTTAACTCTATGGCGGTAATAAAAAATCAAGCATGCAGAACCAACTGTCGCAATTGGAGCACTCAACATAGCGAAAGTTCCCATTTCATGAGGTTCCAATGCAACCTTAGCAGACCACCAGGCAACAACTAAGATGACTGTCACCCGAATGACTTGTTCAAAAACCTGTGATACCGCGGTTGGAATCATTTGTAAGTTTCCTTGAAAATACCCCCGCCAACTTGATAAAAATGGGACCAGCAAGAACATCCAAGAAACCGACTGGATTACGGGAGCAAGCTGAACATCCGTCATCATTCTAGCGATAAAATTAGCCCCAATCTGAAGACTAAAGAATATTAGGATGCAGACTAAAGCCAAACTTTTCTCAACGAATCTTACCGTTTCAACCTGCTCAGCATGATTTTTTGAATCAACCACTAGTTTTGATATCAGGACGGGCAATCCGGTTAATGCAATTGTCATCGCAATACCGTAAAAAGGATAAATCTGCTGATATACGTAAAAGCCAACGTTGCCCACCATATTCTGAAACGGAATTCGGTAAATCGCACTCAGAAATTTAGCAACAAACGCAGCAATCGTAAGCATTGACGTTCCAGCAACAATTATCTGCCGGCGTGATTTAGTTTTCTGATTTCTCATCTTGCTCATCGTTATCAGCTCTACTCGAGGCAAGATCACTTAACAGTGCGTTAAGTTGATCCAGCCAATCCTTCATCGTTTTTTGAATCGTCAGCTTGATTTGATATTTATCATCCGCAGAGTTAACTGCCGCTCTGTATTTGGTCTGAGCGATTGCCTTCAACAACTGCTTACTATCAAACACCTTTGAAGCCATTTTACTAAACGTAATCGTTAATACAAAATCTTTTCGTTGAATTTTTTCGACAAGCGCGTTATCTGCGTTCATCTTAATTTCAGCGATTTTTACTAAGTTGGTTACTGCATCTGGAAAATCACCAAATCTATCTATCAAGTCATCGGTAATTTCATCAACTTGATCCTTGTTTTCAACTTGCCTAATTCGCTTGTACAACTCAATTTTTTGTTGGTTATCATTGATGTAGTCATCGGGCAGATAGGCTTCAATATCAAGTTCAATCGTCGCATCAGTTCTATCGACCACTTGCGTACCACGCTTTTTACTAACCGCATCCACAAGCATTTGAGTATACAAATCATATCCGACAGAATCAACAAATCCATGCTGTTGTTTGCCAAGCAGGTTACCAGCACCACGAATCGACAGATCTCTCATCGCTATTTTGAATCCAGAACCAAGCTCCGTGAAATCACGAATTGCCTCCAGCCGTTTCTCACCGACCTCAGTCAACACTTTGTTCGGCTGGTACATAAAATAAGCATACGCAACCCGGCTACTTCGACCAATTCGGCCCCGAAGTTGATACAACTGTGAGAGTCCCATTTTATCAGCATTTTCAACAAACATCGTGTTGACGTTAGGAATATCAACCCCAGTTTCAATAATCGTTGTTGTAACCAATACATCAAAATCACCATTAATAAACTGATACAGAACATCTTCAAGAGTATTTTCGTTCATCTGCCCGTGAATATATGCGATTTTTGCATCCGGCACTAACTGATTGAGTTGATCAACTGTCTTTTCAATATCACCCACTCGGTTATGGAGATAAAACACCTGTCCACCACGATCCATTTCGCGATGTATGGCATCCCTAATTGCCGGTGCATTCTGTTCCATCACGTAGGTTTGAATTGGATACCGATTAGTTGGTGGCGTCTCAATAACTGACAAATCACGAATTCCCATCATCGACATATTAAGCGTTCGAGGGATTGGCGTTGCTGTCAACGTCAACACATCAACGTCACTTCTAATTTCTTTAATTCGTTCCTTGTGTTTAACTCCAAATCGTTGCTCTTCATCGATTATGAGTAGTCCTAGGTCTTTAAACTTAACATCCTTTGAGAGTAACCGATGGGTACCAACCACCACATCCACAGTCCCGTTAGCTAAGCCCGCAAGAGTATCCTTAACCTGTGCTCGGCTCTGGAACCGTGATAACACGCGAACCTCAATTGGGTTGCCAGTAAACCGATCACTCATTGTCTCAAAGTGCTGTTCCGCCAAAATTGTTGTTGGAACTAAAAAAGCAACCTGCTTACCAACTTCGACGGCCTTGAACGCAGCTCTGAGAGCCACCTCGGTTTTACCATACCCAACATCCCCAACTAGCAACCGATCCATTGGTCTAGGGGTTTCCATATCTCGTTTGATTTCATTGATACTACGCATTTGATCTGGGGTCTCAGTATAGGCAAAGGCATCGTCAAACTCGTGCTGTAGGGTATCATCCTTAGGAAAAGCGTAACCCTTTTGAGCACTTCGTTTGGCATACAATTCAATTAAATCATCAGCGATGTCCTCAATCTTGCTAGCAACTTTTTGCTTGGTTTTAGCCCATTCACTACCACCAAGTTTATTGATGCGAGGCTTTTTGTCCTCAGATGAAACGTACTTCTGAATTAAATTTAACTGAGTGACCGGAATAAATAATTGGGCATTATCCTTATAGGTAATCGTTAGGTAGTCTTGGTGCTTCCCATCGACTTCCATCGTCTTCATGCCCTCGTAGCGACCAATTCCGTGATTGACATGAACGACGTAATCGCCTGGCTTCAAATCAGTATAGCTTTTGATTCGCTCAGCATTATTAAACGTAGTCATCCGTCGTTTTTTCTTGGTGACCTTTTGGAACATTTCCTTTTCGGTCAAAATGACTAATTTGGAAGCTGGAACTTCAAAACCACCCGTCAAACCATTATTTAATATCTGGACCCGATTTTCCATAATGTTATCGGCATCAGTACTGACCGCACTAATTTCGAAGTCATTTAGCGTTAATTTGACTTTCTGAACTCTGTTATTATCACCGATTAGAATCAAAACAGTAGTACCTAGCTTCTGCCACCGATCAATTTCGCCCTTAAGCATTGGCATCGATGAAAAGAACTGTTGAACAGGGCGGGTCGTGATTGTATTTAGCCCATCAAATTTCATATTACCAAGCCCTTTTTGGAACAGGGACAGCAGAATTTTAGCGTGTTTATCTCTTTTAAACTCAGTCTTGAAATCGGTTGTGTAACTAATACCAGGCAGAAACTGATGATCATCAGCTTTCGAAGCTAGCCAATCATCAATATCTAATTCAAGTTGTTTGTCAGATTCAACTTCTTTAGTGTATTCATCAAACAAAACAACCCCGTTGTCGGATAAGTAATCCAACAGCGAGTTATTCTTTGGATAAATTAGTTTTGAGTAAAGTAACCACGCTGGATCATTGATTCCGTTATCCAAGTCAGCAGTTTGGCGCTCAATATTGTTAGCCAATATTTTAAAAGCATCATCATCTAATTCAGCCTTTTCTGCATCAAGCTTTTCGGTCAACTGCGCGATTAAATCTTGGCGCTGATCATCAGTTAACAACAGGTCCGTTGCCGGCAATACCTTAACGTGGTCAATGCTTTTAATACTTCTTTGACTAGCAACGTCAAACGTTCGCATTGAATCAACTTCGGTATCGAAAAAATCAATTCTAATTGGCTCATCTTGATTAAGTGGGTAGATATCAACAATAGATCCCCTTATCGAAAAGTCGCCTGGGGCAGCCACCATTTTCACAAAGGAATACCCCATTTGATGAAGTTTTAGTTTTAATTTACCAAGTTCAAATTCACTGTCCATCCCAATTTCGAGATTAGCATCACCAAACTGTTCTGGGCTAGGAAGAAGGCGCCTGATTCCTGAAACGGAAGTAACGATGATCCCAGGTTTACCTGATAATAGATGGTTTAGCGCCAACACTCTGGCCGCTTTATACTCAGGAGAACTGGTGGCCAATTCACTTGCACCAATTTCTTCAACTGGAAATTCAAATACCTTATTTTCATCAGTAAGACTTGATAGGTCGCTCACAAATTGATCCGCCGCTGCGAGGGTTTCTAAGACGACTATCACGGGAGACTGTATGGTTTGTAGAATATTGTTTGCAAACACAGCCCGAGCAGAACCATTCATCCCAGTGACAAGTTGGCGACTATTGGGCGTTATTCCAGCAACCACCGCTTTAAATTCAGGAATTTGTTCAAAAATATGATTGAGTTGCAAAATGCCTACCCTCCTACGGTTTTACGGTAATTCTAATTATACTTATTTTCTAGTTCTTGGATTGTCATGCCCTTAATCCAATCTTCAATTGCTGAAACGGCATGATCCTTAGCTTGATTAAATTCTGGTAGCTGGTCCTTTGTAAACTTACCCAAAACATAATCAACCACTTTTGCCTTAGCCGGATGCTGAATTCCAACTTTAATCCGGGTAAACTCAGTCGTTCCTAAGTGGTTGATAATACTCTTTATTCCATTATGACCACCAGCGGAGCCAGAATTTCTTAGCCGAATTTTACCAATAGGCAAGTCCATATCATCATGAACGACGATGATATCATCCGTTGGAATATCAAAATAGTCACTGATTGGGTTAACGGCCCGACCAGACTCATTCATAAACGTTGTTGGTTCAACAACAATGACTTTTTCTCCGTTTACGATTCCCGTTCCGTACTTAGCATCCATTTTTCTCGTTGAAATTTCAATATTATTATCTTGGGCAAATTGGTCTACCACCATAAAACCAGTGTTATGGCGAGTTTCAGTATACTGAGGGCCAATATTTCCAAGGCCAACGATCATTTTCATTATAAATTCCTCACTTTTCTAGCACGAAAAGCTGAACAAAGGATTGTTCAGCAACTGTACTTTTGCATCCGATAAATTATAACACAAACCACTCTCCTCAACTCTAACCCGTAACAAAATTTTCAACCCAGATTGTGAAAATCAGAACTAATATATGATATACTTTACTTGTGCCAATAAAATGTTTAGGAGATGATCTTTTTGACACTAGAACGACAAAAAGTAGCTTTAATCGGTGACGGTGCTGTTGGTTCAGCCTACGCCTACGCAATGATGCAACAAGGACTTGCTGAAGAGTTTGTAATTGTTGATGTTGTTAAAGAAAGAACTGAAGGGGACGCTCTTGACCTTGAAGATGCCCAAGTATTTACTTCACCAAAACACGTCTTCTCAGGTGACTATTCTGACTGTGCTGACGCTGACTTAGCAGTTATTACTGCTGGTGCAGCTCAAAAGCCCGGCGAAACCCGATTAGACTTAGTTAACAAGAACCTCAAGATTATGCAATCAATTATCAAACCTTTGGTTGCTTCTGGATTCAAGGGCATTATCGTTGTTGCCGCTAACCCAGTTGATATCTTGACTTACGCTGCCCAAAAGTTCTCTGGCTTCCCAAAGAACAAGGTATTCGGTAGTGGTACTTCATTGGATACTTCACGTTTACAAATTGCTTTGAGCAAGAAGTTGAACCTTAACCCACAATCAATCAACGCATACATTTTGGGTGAACATGGTGATTCAGAATTCGCTGCATACACTGCTGCAACTGTTGGTGGCGAACCACTTCTTAACCGTGCAAAACGGGCCGGCCTTTCTGATAAGGACCTTGAAGAAATCGAAGATGGTACTCGTAAGAAAGCTTACGAAATCATTAACCGTAAGGGTGCTACATTCTACGGTGTAAGTACTGCTTTGATGAGAATTTCAAAGGCAATCCTTCGCGATGAAAACACTGTTCTCCCTGTTGGTGCTCCAATGGACGGCCAATACGGCTTGAACGACATTTACATCGGTACTCCAGCCGTTATTAACGCATCTGGTGTTGCTGAAGTAATCGAAGTTCCATTAAGCGACAGTGAAAAAGAAAAGATGCAAAAGTCAGCTGATACATTAAGAAAGACTACTGAAGACGGTATGTCAAACCTTTAATATCAACTAACATTTTGTGATTTTACTGATCCCCCACCTTAATTTGGCGGGGGATTTTTATTTGTAAATAACCTGGCTATCATACCTTTCTTATCAAAATTAGAAATTTTTTAATACTTTTGTCATCTTTTTTCGCCTTTTTGTCGGTATCCTATGGTATTATTAAAATGTAAGTTTTTAAAAATCGGGAGGAATTCTCATGTTATTAAAAAGCCTTGTAAAGCCTAAAGAACGGTTAGTCACGGTTACCGAAAATGCCACGCTTGAAGAAGCTCTGACCATTCTAGAAGATTCAGGCTATCGTTGTGTTCCCATCTTGGATGAAACTGGTACTATTTTCAGAGGGAACATCTACAAAATGCACATTTACCGCCATAAGTCACGTGGTGGCGACATGTCATTACCAGTAACTACATTACTAAAAAACGCCACCAAATTTATCAACATCAACTCAGCGTTTTTCCAAATTTTCTTCTCAATCAAGGATTTACCATTCATTGCAGTTCTTGATGAACGAAACAATTTCTACGGAATCCTCACCCATACCCGACTTCTAGACATGTTATCTCAGTCTTGGAATGTTAACATTGGTAGCTACGTTCTTACCGTTGTTTCCAGTGGCGAACGTGGTGACCTTGAAGAAATTGCCCGAATCATAACTAAGTATACTTCCATCGCAAGTGTTATTTCCCTTGATGCTCAGGAAGGAGAACTGGTTCACCGAATCATGTTCACCCTTCCCGCTGAAGTCGATGAAGATCGTTTAAACCGAATTATCGCTGCTTTAGAGCGAAAAGAATTCAGAGTTCCTGAGGTTGAAAATCTTAAGGACGAACAATAAATAGTACTGATAAAAAAGGACCAAAAGTCAAATGACTTTTGGTCCTTTTTTAACCCTCAAAATACAGTTTCAACCATTCATCTAGTTAAAACTACCCTCTAAAATAAGATAATTCGTACTATGTAAAGTGGCATCCTATTCAAAATCAATCATCGGCGATTCCAAGGCTAATTCGTAGCGCCTTATCTACCTTCACCATCTTGCCATTTGAGAGATGAGTTACCTTATCTCGCAAACGCTGTTTATCAATTGTTCTGACCTGTTCAAGAAGAATCACAGAATCTCTTTCGATTCCGTCCCCTGCGGAGATTCCGACATGAGTCGGCATTTTCGGTTTAGAGATTCGTGCCGTAATTGCGGCAACGATAACTGTCGGACTGTAATGATTGCCAATATCATTTTGGACAATCAGTACGGGCCGCATTCCTCCTTGCTCAGAGCCAACAACCGGTGAAAGATCTGCATAGAAAATGTCACCACGCTTAAACGCGACATCTACCATTAAAACATTCCCCCATTAAAATAAAAATTTAATTGGCCTGATTGTTCTCAAAGCTCTGGTTTCGAAACTGGGTTAGGTGCAGTTCAGCATCGTCCTCACTTGCTAAGAAGTCTTTTGTTATTTCACGATTTAAATTGGCCATCTCTCGATAACCAGTCATCAGAGAATTAATTGTCTTGGGATCCTCGAAAAAGTAGTTCAATAAGATGTTGGCTGACGACTTTTGGGAAGACTCCATTGTCTTGCAAAAATGCTCAACTTTCAGATTGAAATGGTCGTTGATCACTAACGAAAAATTCTTTTTACTCGCTTTTTCCATAGCAATACCCCTAATTTCTAAACTTTACCTACTAATATACCATTAAAAAGCATAAACAACAAAGGATTCCCAAAATTTATCCGGGCTTTTATACGTACTTACGTTTTAGTCGGTCGCTAAAACCGCAAATTATCTCATAGTTAATTGTCCCAACATATTCGGCTAAGTCCTCAACATTGATTTCAGCATCGCCTGATTTACCAATAATCACGACTGGTTCGCCAAACTGGTACTCTTTATCAAGTCGAATCATAATCTGATCCATGCAGACCCGACCAACAATTTCACATTTATGCCCATCAACCAAAACTGAAAATCCTTGTAACTTGCGACACAACCCGTCAGCGTAACCAATTGGCACAGTGCCAATCCATTCATCCTGGGCAGCCTCATAAGTTGCTCCGTATCCAATGTGAGAACCTTTCTTAACTTTCTTCACGTAAACTAAGTTTGATTCTAAACTCAAAGCTGGCTTTAAAGGATAAGGAGTAGAGGTAATTTCTCGTTGAGAAGGATTTAGCCCATAAGCTGCGATTCCTAGTCTGATCATATTGCCACCACAGGCTTTATGCCAAAGGCTAGCAGCTGAGTTAGCCACGTGAACGTATTTTGGCTTGCGACTAAGTTCAGCCATAAACTTTTTGAACTTAGTTACCTGACTATCAAAATAAGAAGTATTCCTCTCATCTGCGGTTGCGAAGTGGGTAAATACCCCCTCCACCTCAACAAAGTCACTAGCAGTTTTAATCTCATAAACTGCATCGGCAAATTCAGCTGGTTCTTGAAACCCAATTCTGCCCATGCCTGTATCAATAGCCAAGTGAATCTTAAGTTTGGTTTGACAGCCAGCCTTTTTAAGATGATCAGCTGCCAACTGTACCCACTTAGGTGAACTAACGGTCATAGAGATATCATTCTTTACCGCTACAATCGCATCCTCTGGATTACTAATTCCCAAAACTAGAATTGGTTGAGAGAACCCAGCTGCTCTTAATTCAAGCGCCTCATCCATCAAAGCAACACAAAAGCCATCAGCTCCAGCCTGTTCCGCCGCCCTAGCAACTTGAACCGCCCCGTGACCATAACCGTTTGCTTTAAGAACAACAAACAAGCTGTCACCATTTGTTAAGTTTTCCCGTGCATGGGTAATATTTTCTCTAATCGCAGCTAGGTTAATTAATAACTGCGTATCTCTCAAAGTAGCGACTACCATTGAGTTAATTCCTCTTTTCTAGTAATACTTCCGTCATTACCATTGAATTGGTATGCGAAATTGATAAGTGGGCAACTAAATCGTAAGGCTGCTCTTTAATAATTGGCTTGCCGTGATCGTCATTGACAATAGTTATATCCTGAAAATGGACTTTTGAACCCAGACCAGATCCGATTGCCTTTGAGTATGACTCCTTGGCCGAAAAGCGACCAGTAACAAACTCCAATTTTCGTTTATCTGACAAACTTGCCATGGCTTTAATTTCCGTTGGCGTCAAAATTCGATTTAAAAACTTCGGACTCCGTTCAAGAGCCGATTTTACTCTGTTAATTTCGGTGATATCAACACCAATTCCCAAAATCATGACAACTTCACCTACATTTCCAGTCTATATATTACCATAAAAAGCCAGGTATCCGGCTTTTTATCGCGGTTACCTGGCATTTTTTATTGTAAATTTATGATTACTGCTGTTGTTTGACTTGTGGTCACCCTTGATGCGTGAGCCAGACTTGTCATACTTCTTGTGGCTAGAATGGTTCCGATCGCGATCATTACTTCTTGAACGACCGCCACCATTGCGTCCACCGCCGTTACGGTTGCCACCGCCATTACGACGACCACCACCGTTACGACGACCACCACCATTACCACGACGACCGTGACGAGAAAGTGGTCGTTCGGGAGTGATTTTGACCTTAACGTACTCTCTAGTAGTATCGTTAAGTAAAGCGGCAACCAAATCAGTTGCTTCGTACTCGTCAAGAAGCTTAGTAGCCATCTTTTCGTACTTAGCAGTGTTAGTGTGCTTAACTAAGCGACCAATTTCTTCTTCAGCTGAGTTAAGTTGACCAATAAAGGCCTCATCGTCAGTAGGTGGCTTCAAAGGCAACATTCTCACCTTGGTCAATTTTTCAATTTCCCGAAGGTAATCCATTTCGTTTGGCGTAGCAAACGTAACAGAAACACCATGTTGGCCGGCACGACCAGTTCTACCAACTCTATGAACATAACTATCAGGATCTGAAGGAATATCGTAGTTATACACGTGCGTTACTCCAGAAATGTCAATTCCTCGAGCAGCCACATCAGTGGCAACTAAAATATCGATCCGGCCCTTCTTAAAGTCGTTCATAATTTGAGTTCTTCTTGACTGAGTCAAATCACCATGAAGGCCTTCAGCTTTATATCCACGAGCTTCAAGTCCCTTGGCAACTTCGTCAACTCGACGCTTAGTCCGACCGAAGACAATGGTTACCTCTGGGTTTTGAACGTCAAAGAATTTAGTCATTGTATCAAACTTTTCAAATTCTTTAACTCGTACATAGTACTGATCAATCAAGTCAGTGGTTAATTCCTTAGCCTTGATCTTAACGTGATGAGGGTCCTTCATAAATTGAACCCCGACCCGTTTGATTTCTGGAGGCATCGTTGCTGAGAAGAGCAATGTTTGCCGTTCTTCAGGAGTCTTGCTGATAATAGACTCGATGTCATCTAAGAATCCCATGTTAAGCATTTCATCTGCTTCATCAAGAACTAAGAATTTAAGATGTTCTAATTTAAGGGTATGACGACTAATATGATCAAGGATTCTTCCTGGAGTTCCAACCACAATTTGTGGATGGCTCTTCAAAGAGTTGATTTGGCGTCTGATATCAGCACCACCGTATACAACTTGAACCTTTGCCTTTTCGTCTTTACCTAATCGATACAACTCTTCTTGAGTTTGAATCGCTAATTCTCTAGTTGGGGAAATAACTAAGGCCTGGATGTCTGGATTATTTAAATCAATATTTTGTAAGATTGGCAAACCAAAAGCAGCTGTTTTACCAGTACCAGTTTGCGCTTGTCCAATAACATCCTTACCTTGCAACACCATCGGAATTGTTTCCGCTTGGATTGGGGTTGCCTCTTCAAAACCGCTGTTAGAAATTGCTGTTAATAAGCGGTCTGATAATCCTAATTCACTAAACTTCAAAAATGTTTCCTCCTAAAATTCGAAACAACAGGGTACCACCAACCGCTGGGAAAAAATCCGTTTTCCTTGGAGCGCGCTTGGCTTGACCTAATGATTCCTAAATCAATAACCTGACAAGTATACAACGTTCACCTTTAATTAGCAAATAAGATTGCAACTGTCAACAACATAAAAAGGGCTCAAAGTAGTCACTGATCCACTCTGCCCCCTCACTACGTACTATTCTACTACAAACGTTTTTATCTATACTAGCTGCGAAACAATATTTTCTAAATGAATCCCATGACTCGCTTTCAACATGATTGCATCGCCTGGTTTAGCCAGACTCTGAAGCTCGCTAGTCACCTGATCAAGTGAATCTTTACTAAACAGACGAACGTGATCACCGTATTCTGGAGCTAGCTTATCATACAGTGCCTTGATGTCCGAACCCACTAAGAAAACATCATTGATTTTACTTGGATTGAGCTCGCTTGCCAACGATGCATGCATCGCAGGCGAATCCGTACCGAGTTCAAGCATGTCACCTAGCACGACTATTTTTTTACCAGCCACTTCAGTCCCCGAGAAAACAGCGAGAACTTTTTTAGCAGCCGTTGGGTTTGAATTATAGACATCACTTAAAATCGCAACATCATTCTTACCATTTAACCATTCAGTCCGGTTTTTAGTTAAATCAAGTTCCTTCAAACAGTTAACCGCGACTTCTGGCCTAATTCGGAACACTTTACCAACTGCTAATGCCGCCAAAGCGTTTGTAACGTTATATTCACCGATTACCGGAATTGTATACTCGATGTCTTCAGAAATATTAGCCTTGAATTTTGTCTCGTACTTACAATCAATAATTTCTGTTGGATATAGATTATTGTGTTTATCAGTACCAAACGTCATCTTTTGAAAATCAAGAGATTCAGCCCTTTCATTCAACAATGGTTCGTCGCCATTATAAATGAAAAAGCCATCTTCTTTAAGGCCGTGAGTAATTTCCATTTTGGCATCAGCAATCTTATCCCTAGTCTTAAAGAACTCAATATGGGCTTCACCAATCATTGTAATGACCGCAACATCAGGTGATACTAACCTGCTTAGAAAATCGAGTTGACCTGGTCGATCCATCCCTAACTCAACAACTAAAAACTCAGTATTAGATTCCATCTGCAACACAGTATACGGTACACCAATCTCATTGTTGAAGTTATCATGCGTTTTTACCACGTTGAAATTCTTACTTAAAACTGCTGCAACCATATCCTTAGTGGTTGTTTTACCATTACTACCAGTAATAGCAACGACCCGTGGATTGATTTTATCAAGGTAATAACGACTCAACGCTTGAAATGAAGTTAATGGGTCATCAACAATCAATACCGGAATAGAAACTGGCAGTTCCTCGAGATGGTCACGAGCAAACAAAGCAGCGGCCGCACCATTAGCAGCCGCACTATTGATGTAGTTATGACCATCATGCTCTCCCTTTAGTGGAATAAACAACCCATCCTGCGTAATATTGCGACTGTCAAAATTCACATTCGTTATTTCTATTTGAGCCTGTTTATCAGACACGTATGTAGTATCAGCATCGATTGCCTTAGCAATCTCAGCAATTGTCATTCTCATTTAAATACTCCCGTTAACAAAAATATTGTAAGTGAAACTATTATATCATGAGTAAGCCCTCTGGAGCCTACTCATCCCACTCAAGTTCCCAATCAGATTTTGCCAAATCATAGGTTAACTCACCAACTGGGTGGGTATTTTCCATTAACCTTGAAGTTTTAATAACCGCTGAAAGTTGTTCAGGATTATTAAGCATTCTCAAAGGAATTGGATATTTTTTGTGCTTCTCACTGACTGAATCAAACACAATAAACAGACCGTCATTTGCTCTAGTGATCAAATCAATTAGCATCGCGTTGTCGATATCCTTGATTGCAAGTGGCCGCAGAAATACCCGCCGAGAATTGTGGATCTCCCGAAGCTTTCGTTTAATGGCAATTTCAAGAATGTGATTAAATTCGGAAAATCGGCGGTAATAGGTCCTTAATAGTCCATCACCGTCGGTCAAATAAATGTACCGATTAAGCAACTTTGAAGAGAACGGTCTAGACGACATTGGCGTTTGCATGTGACCTAAATACAATAACTCAGCAATTTCATAGGCCGTTAAACTATTTAAACTTTCTTCACTAGCAAAATCAATTATCTTCTTTTCAGTATGCGGATCCCTCAAAAGATACCTTCTTAGGTCTCCTGATCCGCGCAACAATTCGAATCTAGAATGAGAATTATAACCATTGGCAGCATTACGATTGCCATCGAGCAAAATGACATTATCAGGCAACTCTTCCAATCCGTTCATAAAGTCAGCAGCAGTGATTCCGCTAGACATTATCATGTTTGCGATTGGATTCGTATTGATAAATAAAAAGTTGCCTTTCATCTTGGTTATTCCCCATTCCGTTTTATAATTTAATTGTACTCTAAAAGTTTAATTTATGCTTTGCAAAACTTAAATAAATTTGCTCTTTATGATTAAGATTGGTAATATGACTCTTAGTGAATTAATGAGGTGAAATAATGGCTAACGTTTTATTTGTTTGTCTTGGCAATATCTGTCGCTCTCAGATGGCCGAAACCATATTCAAAAAAATGGTTTCCGATGAAAATCTTAGCGATGTAATTGAAGTTGACTCTGCTGGAACTAGTTCTGAGGAACAGGGGAACCCTCCTCACCCAGGAGCTGTTGCTGAACTACAAAAACGTGGTTTGAGTATGGCAGGCCAAGTTTCCAGACCAATTACCAACGAAGACTTTGATTGGGCAGACCTAATTATCGGAATGGACAATCAAAATATCTTTAACTTGAACCGGGTTGCCAATAGTGATGACAAGGCAAAGATACATCTTTGCTTGGACATTGTTAACGGTAAAAAAGGAGAAGAAATTCAGGATCCTTGGTATGATCATCGATTTGACCGAACATACCAACAATTATCCGAATCTCTTCCTCTATGGTTGGATTACGTTAAGAATAATCTACTTTAACTATTGACGGGCCTCTCGAAGGCCTGTTTTATTTTGGCGCTAACATCAGAGAGTTTCTGCTTACCAACGTATGAACCACGAACCATCAGCCGATTTGTTCCTGTTTTATCACAAGTGACAAGCGTGATGATTTTTTTCTTTGTTTGGTTAACTACTGATACTTTATATGCGGAAATAAACTTTTTTTCGTATATCTTGTACTTGAAGACATTTTTCATATCAGTAAGGTATAAATTTTCGCCGACTTTAGTCCGATAGTATAGCGGTCCAAATAAAACATCATGGTTGATCATATGATGGCCAGCAAGTGGATAATTACCGACTCCCATTTTCTGATCAGGGCGCATTGTTCCTGCAGCCAATGCTAGTGTGTTATTACTAACACCCAGGCCAATCGGTAAGTGGATTTTTGACTTTGGAACCAGAATTTGGCCCACAACTTGGACCGCATTCTTCTTAAGCCTAGCCCTGGTAGTGGTTTGTAAATCTAACGACTTTACCCCACCAAAATCATATGAGACTCCATGGGATTTTTGGTTAGCTCTGGGCGATTTCCGTTTTGCATTACTATTACTAGCTTGGCGTTGGAGCTTTTCAGATTTAACCACCGCATCTCTGGTAACCTTAGGTTGATATGATTTTATTAAATAGGTTTTTATCTGCCTGTTAAATATTAGGGCCAATGAGAGTACGAATAGGCAGACTAACAACGCTCCACTAATGATCTTAACGATTTTTTTCATTTTCACTACTCCATTTTTGAAAGGAACTGATTTATTGGCAAAAAAATATTCGTGGCAACAAAACTTAATTGTCCTGTGGTTTGGAACATTCATGGCCGGAGTTGGTTTCTCAGAAATTATGCCATTTCTATAGCTCTACGTTGATACCTTAGGTAATTTTACAAGAGATCAACTTAGTTTGTACAGTGGAATGGCCTACGCCGCCAGTTACTTAATGACTGCCATCGTCTCGCCACTTTGGGGTAAACTAGCCGATAGAACGGGACGAAAACTAATGCTGGTACGAGCATCATTTGGAATGGCCCTTGTGTTCTTTCTAATGGGATCTGCCACAAACGTTTGGCAATTGATTGTCTACAGACTGATCCAAGGAATTTTCTCGGGCTATATAAGTAACGCAAACGCATTAATCGCCACTCAAGTTCCTAAAAACAAAAGCGGTCAGGCCCTTGGCACCCTTGTCACAGGTAATGTTTCCGGAATGCTAATTGGCCCACTGCTAGGTGGAATTCTGGCTTCTTTCTTCAGTTATCGGGTCACATTTTTCATAACTGGTGGCTTATTGATGTCTGTATTTATTTTAACCCTTTTATTTGTCCATGAAAACTTTAAGCCCGTTGGTAAAGAAGCCATGTTGACAACTCGAGGGGTGGTTAAATCACTGGGAAACGCCCCGTTGGTATTCGGAATGTTTGTGACAACTATGATTATTCAGGCTGCTAACAATTCAATTGCTCCAATCTTGGCTTTATACGTTCGGGAGATTATGCATAATGCTCCGACAACCACATTTTTTAGTGGAGTCGTTGCCGCGGTACCAGGAATAGCAACCCTATTTGCTGCTCCCATTCTTGGTCGAATAGGTGACCGAATCGGCTCTGATAAAATCTTGATGATTGGGTTTGCCCTTGCCATTGTGGTCTACGTGCCAATGGCATTTGTCACCAATGTCTGGCAGTTAATTGGTCTTAGATTCCTGATTGGAATTTCAAACGCCTCGATGCTTCCTGCTGTCCAGGCAATCTTGGCTAAAAACACCCCAAATGAAGTCACCGGTCGGGTGTTCAGTTGGAATCAATCATTCCAAGCAATGGGCAACGTTGCTGGCCCCATGATTGGGTCAGTCGTTTCCACTACTTTTGACTACGCCGGAGTATTTATTTCGACTGCTGTATTAGTGGTCATTAACCTAATCTCCGTTTATCACAACACAAAATCAATGCGAAAATCAATCTCAAAGTAAATAAAAATCCTCGGTAACAAATCAGGTAGTCGTAATTAACTACAAATTCTGATTCTCGCTGAGGATTTTTTGTATAAAAAAAAGCAGGCAAAGACTGCTTTTACTATTAGTTGTTTGTAAGACCGTACTTCTTGTTGAAACGATCGACAGCACCATCTGCTTGAGTAAACTTTTGCTTACCAGTGTAGAATGGATGTGAATCTGATGAAATTTCAACACGGATCAATGGGTAAGTGTTGCCATCTTCCCATTCAACTGTTTCGTCAGAAGTCTTAGTAGACCCTGAAATAAACTTGTATCCGGTACTTGAATCTTGAAATACAACTGTGTGGTAATCTGGATGAATTCCTTGTTTCATTATATATCGCTCCTTTGCCCTGAACCAATGTGATGGCCCAGAGATTATCGATTAGTCAACTTTGTAAGTGTATCATATAATATTATGTTCTTCAATACTATTATGAAAATTAATCTCTAACCAACCTAACGTCTGCGCCGATTGCCGTCAATTTTTCGATGACACTTCCGTATCCTCGCAGAATATTATCAGCTTGATCAATTGTAGTTGTGCCCTTTGCCATCAATCCAGCAATTAGTAGACAGGCTCCGGCTCTAATCTCACCGGCAGAAACTTCTGCTCCCCTTAGATCATCAGTTTGGTCTACCACAATAATTCCCTCATCCGTATCTTCAGACTTAACTTTTGCTCCAAGCTTGTTTAGCTCAGAAATATGCTTGATTCGTTTAGGGTAGATTGTATCAACAATCACGCTTCGACCATTTGCCTTAAGCAGCAGAGGTGTTAACGGCTGCTGAAGATCAGTAGCAAACCCAGGGAACGGCATAACCTTAACCTGAATTGGTTTTAAATCATCAGTTGGAGTGACAAATATCTTATCCTCAGATACCTGGAGATCACAACCCATTTCTTCCATTTTGGCAATATATGATTCCAAATGCTCTGGGATCACATTATCAATCATAATCCCATCACCGACCGCTGCAGCTAATGATAGATACGTTCCAGCCTCGATTCGATCAGGGATAATAGTGTGGGTGTTGGAAGCAATTAACTTCTCGACCCCTTCAATTCTAATAACATCCGTACCTGCTCCCCGAATGTTAGCGCCCATATTATTAAGGAATGTAGCAATATCAATAATTTCAGGCTCTTTTGCAGCGTTACCAATGACCGTAGTTCCAGGGGCCTTAACAGCCGCCAAAATGGCATTAATTGTTGCTCCTACAGAGACCATGTCCAAGAAGATTTGCGCCCCGTGAAGCCCATTTTCTCCCGTAGTAATCGTTACAGTCCCGTTTTCTTCAACCACTTCAGCTCCAAGGGCCTTGAACGCCTTAATATGCTGATCGATTGGTCGAGGACCAATGTTGTCCCCGCCAGGAAAGCTAACCGTTGCTCGGTGAAAACGTCCCAGGAGAGCTCCCATAAAGTAATAAGATGCTCTTAAACTCTTAATTGCTTTACTTGGTAAGGGAGCTTCCACAATATGGGTTGGATCAATTGTTAATACATCATGTTTGAATTCTGAAGAAACGTTCATTGACTCTAGAATCAGCATCAAATTATGAACGTCTAATATATCTGGTACTGAATCAAAACTGACCGGAGTATCCGCTAATATAGCTGCAGGGATCAATGCAACAGTACTATTCTTTGCCCCACCTATAGAAATCTCTCCGGAAAGCCGCTTTCCCCCGTTGACAATTAATTTACTCATTGTAGCTTTCCTCACTTTTTTTGTTCCCGCATTTTTTATGCCATGAAATATATTATAAAAAATAGCAAAAAAATACAATACTTACAGTTGAATTATGCAAGAAAGCATTAATTTCAAACATAAGTTGATTTTACGTTTGGTCGTAAAAAAAGAACCACAACATGATTGTAGCATGTTGCAGTTCTCAATATTATAAACTTGACCGTTTCTAATTAAACCCTTAGAAAACTATTCAAATCTGTAATTATTTTTCATTCTCAAGGTGGAGGTCATTTGCAGCAGCAACAAAATCCTTAAATAGTCCCTCTGGTCGGTTAGGACGAGAAAGGAATTCTGGATGATATTGAGCAGCGACAAAGAACCGCTTCTCTGGAATTTCTACAACTTCAACTAGTCGATTATCAGGAGAAGTACCTGAAATTACGAGCCCCTTAGACTGAACTTCATCACGGTAGGCGTTGTTAAACTCATAACGGTGACGGTGACGTTCTGAAATCACATCTTGGTTGTCATAAGCAGCTGCTGCTCGACTACCAGGCTTCAACTTGCATGGATAAGCACCCAATCTTTGAGTACCACCCATGTCAGAAACATCCTCTTGGTCAGCCATTAGGTCAATAATATTATGTGGTGTATTTTGGTTCATTTCAGTTGAGTTAGCATCCTTATAGTTAAGAACATCGCGAGCAAACTCAACACAAGCCATTTGCATTCCAAGACAAATTCCAAGGTAAGGAATATCATTCTCACGGGCGTATTGAATTGACTTGATCATTCCTTCGATTCCCCGATCACCAAAACCACCAGGGACGATAACTCCATCAGCCCCATCAAGGACGTCAGCAACGTTTTCATCAGTGATTGTTTCTGAATCAAGCATTTGAAGATCAATATCAGCATCCACTACATAACCGGCATGCTTAAGAGCTTCAGCAACTGAGATATAAGCATCTTGAAGACCAACATACTTACCAACCAGTACGATTTTAACAGTCCGCTTAAGGTTTTGTACGTGGTTCTCAAGTTCTTTCCACTCAGACATATCGGCCTTAGGCTTATCAATACCAAAGTGTTCAAGGATTTGTTGATCCATCCCCTGCTCTTGAAGTCTCAATGGAATTGAGTATAGAGTTGGGGCATCTAAAGATTCAATAACAGCTTCTTTTTTAACATCACAGAACAGAGAAATCTTCTTTTTCATCGAATCAGTAACTGGCTTTTCAGATCTAACTACCAGCTGGTTTGGTTGAATCCCAATACTTCTTAATTCTTTAACAGAATGTTGAGTAGGCTTGGTCTTCATTTCCCCAGCAGCTCTTAAATATGGAATCAATGTTGTGTGAATGTAGAAGACGTTTTCGTCTCCTACTTCCGTTTTCATCTGGCGAATTGCCTCAAGGAAAGGCAAAGATTCAATATCTCCAACGGTACCACCAATTTCAGTGATAACGATATCGGCGTCAAGGGTCTTAGCGGCTCGCATGATTTTGTCTTTGATCATACCAGTAATGTGAGGAATAACCTGCACAGTAGCTCCAAGATAATCGCCATGACGTTCTTTGCGGAGTACTTCATCATAAATTTTTCCAGTTGTTACGTTAGAGTATTTATTCAAATTGTTGTCAATAAACCGTTCGTAGTGACCAAGATCCAAATCAGTTTCTGTCCCATCATCGGTAACAAAAACCTCTCCGTGTTGATAAGGGTTCATAGTCCCTGGGTCAACGTTAATATAGGGATCAAACTTTTGAATCGTAACGTTAAGTCCACGATTCTTTAAAAGACGTCCTAGTGATGCAGCAACGATTCCTTTACCTAGTGAAGATACAACCCCACCGGTTACGAAAATATATTTGGTCATTTGAATAATCCTCTCCTCTTAGTAGTTACGGGGAACAAAAAAATAAAAAATCCCTATCCAAATATGAATAGGGAACAAATTAATCATCGCTCAGATGCCCTCGGTTCTATCCCGAGGAGCCCAGAAAATATAATACACAAATCAGAGCTCCGAGTCAAGAAGTTATTTGTTTTTATCTTCGTAGTCGGAGTCGTCTGAATCATCATCAAGTGAGTCATCATCATCCTTAAGGTCAGATAATTCACCTTCGATCCCATCAGGCAAATCATCATCGTCCGCGTCATCAGTATCATCGTCAATATCGGATAAGTCACTGTTGTACTTATCGATATCAGCTGAGTCACTTTCTGGTGCGTCCTCATCATCCTCGTCTTCGTCTACAAATTCATTATCATCATCTTCTGGATCATCTGCATCGTAATCAATAACATCGTCATCGTCAGATGCATCAGCAAGAAAGGCATTAACCTTTCTACGCTTTTTCTTCTTTGGTCTATCTTCATCATCAAGGTCAGTGTGAACAGTGGCCTCATCGATAGATTCGTAGGGATACCAGGTTCTTAAGCCCCAAAGATTATCACCAAGAGAAATGAAACTGCCATCGATGTTCAAATCAGTATAAAACTGCGACAAACGATCACGAATTTCCTTGTTACTATCGCCTAAATACTCTTGAACTGCGTTTGCCAGATCTACAAATGGCATAACGTCACCGCGCTCCGCTAAAATTGCATGAGCCACTTCAATCATCGACAGTTCATTTTTGTTTTGGCCTTCAAAGACTTTTAATTCCAAACTGGTACACGTCCTTTCAACAGTCTAAAAGTAACTATACTCGATTAGACAGTAAATTGCAATGAAATATTATATTTCCCAAGTAATTCACTGCCCCCATAAAGAAGGTAATCGACCTTGATATCACCTCTAAGTGGATTATCAAATAATGAAATTTCCATACTTGGGGTAACCGTTTCAATATCAACCGCGCCGTAAGGAGTCCGATACACGGCAGAAACTCGTTTACCCTGACTGAACAACAATTGAGATTTATTCTCTGCTGTTCTGGTGATTTTTAAGTCCCCACTCGGTAAGATTTTAATTGTGACCGGAACCTTCTTCCCATCGTTGTCTTCTTTGTAGCGCAGGTATAGTGTATTGCCAATTTCAACTAACTGGCCATCAACATCAAGCACGTAGTCTTGACTCTTCCCGTCTTGAATTGTCGTGGTTTCCAAATGAATTTGGACCATGGTACCGTTCCGTTCTTCCACAATGGTTCACCCCTCATTTAATTTCAGCCAATACCATAATTATATATCGTGAGCTCTATTTTGGCATCTTTTTACGTAATTAGTATGATAGACGACATTTTTCAAGTAACCAATAAATTACGCCATTAATATGCTCCGGTAACAATCATTAGATATCTGATATAATAAGGGTTATTAAATCATTTTAAGGGTGAGATAATGAATAATTTCAATTCAATTCACGTAATCGACACAAGCTACTCAATTGCCGATCAATTAGACTCATTTGCGGATACAAATACTCTATTAGAGCTTTGTGAATCCACTCAGGAGGCTTACCTCCACTTCTGGACTACCAAATCTCAAACGATGATTCTGGGCATCAATGATCGGCACGTACCAAACCTGCAATCTGGCCTTCAATACCTTCATCAACAAAACGTTAGTTATTTCCTACGTAATTCAGGTGGGTTAGCAGTAATCTCAGACCCGGGGGTCCTAAACATTTCACTCTTTCTTCCGACTAAAAACACGCCTCTATCGGTTGACGAAGCGTTCACTAAGATTGCTGACCTAATGAAGATGGCCGTTCCAAATTTCAAAATCGATACGTTTGAAATTGAGCACTCGTACTGTCCCGGAAAATTTGACCTAAGCATCAACGGCCAAAAAATAGCGGGAATTGCACAAAGAAGAAATCAAGACGCTTTGGTATTAATGCTCTATCTAAGCGTGACTGGCGATCAGGATAGAAGGTCGGAAATCGTCTCCCAATTTTACCAACAATCCGATGCATATTCTCAAACTAAATGGCATTTTCCAACGGTAATCCCAGAGACAATGACCACTTTATCCAATCTGGATAACTCGTTTACGGGACTTGAAACCGTAAAACAGCGCCTTTATGACGTATTGAGTTCCCAATCGATTTCCGTCACCGATGATACCGACATTACCCTTACTAGCACTGACTACCACCAAGAGCTTATTAAGCAACGGCGTAAAATGGAACTAAGAAACGAACAAATTCCAAGATTTTAGGAGGCACCAATAGTTTGACATATAAAAGTAACCAACTTGACCGCGAAAAGGTCTTTCGTGATCCAGTCCATAATTATGTATACGTAAAATATCAAGTAATTCTTGACCTTATCAACACCAGCGAATTTCAACGATTAAGACGGATCCACCAACTTGGGACAACCCCACTCATTTTTCACGGAGCTGAACACTCACGGTTTTCTCACTCCCTTGGGGTCTATGAAATTGCCAGACGGATTACTGAAGCCTTCCAAAAAAACTACCCAAGCAAATATCGAGGAGATGGCCTTTGGAACAATGATGAAGAATTAGTCACCCTTTGTGCTGCCCTTCTTCACGACATTGGTCATGGCCCTTATTCTCACACGTTTGAACATATTTTCCACACTGACCACGAAGCGATTACCCGTCAAATTATTACCTCACCAGAAACGGAAATCAACCAAGTCCTTCGTGGAATTGGCGATGACTTTCCAGAAAAAGTTGCCTCGGTTATCAACAAAACGTACCCCAATAAGCAGGTGGTCGAAATTATTTCCAGTCAACTTGACGCAGATCGAATGGATTATCTACTTAGAGATGCTTACAATACTGGGGTAAAATATGGTACATTTGACATTGCTAGAATTCTCGAATGTATGCGGCCATACAGTGATGGCATTTGTTTTGAAATGAACGGTATGCACGCGGTTGAAGACTACATCGTAAGTCGGTTCCAAATGTATCAACAGGTATATTTCCACCCAGTTTCACGCTCAATGGAAGTAATTCTTAACCGGTTATTATCCCGGGCAAAAGAAATATTCACTGATAACCAAGTTACCAATGCTCAGACGCCATACCTGTTATTACCGTTTTTCGCCAAAAAGTTCAACTTGGATGATTACCTTCAGCTAGATGACGGCGTCCTTAACACCTACTTCATCCATTGGAAA
Organism: Lentilactobacillus sp. Marseille-Q4993; assembly: GCF_951230165.1. Classification (GTDB taxonomy): domain Bacteria; phylum Bacillota; class Bacilli; order Lactobacillales; family Lactobacillaceae; genus Lentilactobacillus. Next base: position 30,163 of record NZ_CATNVB010000011.1, on the reverse strand, counting down.
CGGTATCCGGATGATATTCTCAGTGATTTGGCGACCCACTTCATTGACCGGAAACCACTCAAGTCGGTTCGGTTCACAGACGAATCAAAAAAACTGATTCCGGAACTCCAAGAATTGATTGAACGAGCAGGGTTTAATCCGAAGTACTACACCGCTACCGATGATAGTTTCGACCTGCCGTACGATGCTTACACGCCTGCTAAAAAACAAATTCAACTGATTCAAAAGGACGAAACATTGGTACAACTATCCACTGTTAGTCCGATTGTTAGTGCTATTGCGGACAGGTCCGAGGGAGATAACCGCTTCTTCTTCCCCAAAGATATGTTAGGGAAAAAGCCAAGTATTGACCTCTTCCAACCAGAATACGATGAATTCTCAAGCCATATAAAAAACGATACGTTAATTTAAGGAGATTTTTATGGACATCAAACTAATTGCCATTGATATCGATGGTACGCTACTCAATGACGATCATGAGTTGACCCAAAATACGATTGATGCGATTACTGCAGCCAGAGAGAAAGGAGTAAAGGTAGTACTCTGTACCGGCCGACCTCTAAGTGGGGTTAAACCTTACCTCGATAAGTTAGCCATCGATGGCAAAGAAGAATACGCCATTACATTTAACGGGGCAATGGCTCAAAACCTTGAAGGAACTGTAATCACTCACCATACCCTGGCATACGATGACTTTCTGCTGACTGAAATGTACAGTCGAAAATACAATGCTCACTACCAAATTGAAACCACCGACGAGATTATTGCAACCAACCAAGAACTTAGCCCATTTACCATTGGTGAAAGCTACTTGGTAAGATTGCCAATCGTCTACAAAACACCCGAGCAGATTACGAATGACCTAACAATCTCTAAGGCAATGTTTGTTGATTTTCCTGAAGTGATTGATCGGTTGAAAACGGAATTACCAAAATCACTGAGCGAAGACCTTTATGTAGTTCAAAGTGAACCATACTTCATCGAAGTCATGAATAAAAAAGCAAGTAAAGGTAATACCCTTTCTGAGTTGGCCGAACAATTAGGTTTGACAGCTGAAAACGTGATGGCTATCGGCGATCAGGGTAATGATTTAACAATGGTCAAATATGCTGGGATGGGCGTCGCAATGGGTAACGGAATTGATGATGTCAAGGCAGCTGCCAATTTTGTAACTAAGACAAATCAAGAAAATGGGGTTGCCTACGCAATCAACAAGTATGTAAACGAAAAATAGTCCAGTAAAAAACCTTTCAAGCTAAGACTTCTTAGTTTGAAAGGTTTTTCTTCTGCTAATTATAGTTCAGGTAACACAATTCCCAAGAGAATCAAGATGGCCCCGACCGCCAGCAAGACTCTGGCTAATCGATTCACCTTGATTGGTTGGTTCTTAACCTGGGCAACATCCTTAGTTGCCACTTGAGGTCCTAAGTTTTCTTGTTCCAAGTCGGTTCTCTTTTTTCCAGGCCGTTTCCAGCCAGTAAACAAGTGACCATCTTTCACGATGAGAAATGCCGCCACCACGACTGCAGCTAACCCCAACATAAAGTTAACATTGCCAACGTCAAGTGGTTTAAAAAAAAGCATCGCTAACCCATCGACAACGATTAACATAACAACTGCTGTTAGAGTTGGATACTTTATTTTTTTCATTTAGGCTCCTCGCCGTGGAATCGGTTATTAAACAGAGGACTAACCGGTTTGTTTTCATTAATTCTCTTAATAGCATCCCCAATAAGTGGACCAACTGAAACTTGAACAACTTTATCCAATTGTTTGTCCTTAGGAAGTTGAATCGTATCTGTAACAACTAGCTTCTTAATAGGTGACTTACTAATGCGATCCATTGCCGGTCCAGATAACACTGGATGAGTACAGCAAGCATAAACTTCCTTGGCACCGGCATCCATTAATGCTTGGGCTCCAAGAGTAATCGTTCCAGCTGTATCAATCATGTCATCAATCATCAAACAGCGTTTTCCCTTAACGTCACCAATAATGTTCATAATCTCGGCAACATTTGCTTCTGGTCGTCGCTTATCAATAATGGCAATTGGCTTTTCCAAAAATTCGGCCAAGGCACGGGCCCGACTAACCCCACCATGATCGGGAGAAACAACAACTGTATCCTCCTCAAAATCGTGGTTTAAAAAGTAGTCTGCCAGCAATGGAGCACCCATCAAATGATCGACAGGAATATCAAAAAATCCTTGAATTTGAGCGGCATGGAGATCAAGGGTAAGAACTCGGTCTACCCCGTCCTTTTGGAGCATGTTCGCAACTAGCTTAGCGGTGATTGGTTCGCGGGAACGAGCCTTTCTATCTTGACGAGCATAGCCGTAATATGGAATGACAACGTTGATGGTACCGGCACTTGCTCGTCTAAGAGCATCAACCATGATTAATAATTCCATCAAATTGTCGTTAACCGGAGCTGAGGTTGATTGGATAATAAAAATATTATCCCCCCGAATACTTTCATCGATATTAATTCGAATTTCGCCATCACTAAACCGGTCCACCGAAGTTTTTCCCAGTGGTACCCCAACCGTTTCGGCAATTTTTTCTGCCAACGGTTTATTGGAATTTAGTGCGAAGATTTTCAATTTTTCATCAAAATAATGCTGAGCCATAGGATCCTCCAAATTGGTTTTTGCTACCTAAATTATACAATGAATTTACTTATTTATCATTGCTAATCTTTTTGATAAGGTAATTTTTTATAGTACCCCGGTTTATTCGTCTGTCTTTCCCTAGCAATAGCCATATCGTATTTTTCAACATCCTTATTGATTGTTGACCCCGCTGCGATAAATGAATGATCTGCCACGTTAAGCGGTGCAATCAAGTTAGAGTTGCTACCGATAAATGAATCGTCGCCAACCACTGTTTCGTGTTTCTTTGCGCCATCGTAATTTACGAATACGACCCCACAGCCAACGTTAATATTTTTACCTAACTTGGCGTTACCAACGTAAGTTAAATGGCCTACTTTAGTTCCTGCGCCAATAGTTGATTTCTTTACTTCAACGAAATTACCAAGGTGAACACCCTCACCAATCAATGAGTCTGGTCTCAAATGACTATTTGGCCCAATATCTGAACCGGTCATCATTTCAGAATTCTCAATCATTGAGGAAGTTACTTTAACGTTATCGTGTAAAGTTGAATCCACGATTTCTGAATGAGCCCCAAGATAACAACCCTCACCAATCACAGTTTGACCCTTTAGTTGAACACCAGGTTCGATAACTGTGTCAGCGCCAATCTTAACATCAACGTCAATGTACGTTGAATCAGGATCAACAAACGAGATCCCATCTTTCATATGACTTTCGTTAATACGCTGCTGCATGATTTTAGTTGCCTTTGACAGAGCAACTCTATCGTTAACACCCATTGATTCGTAGAAATTGTCCATCTTAAATGCGGCAATGGTCTTGCCCTGTTTCTTGAGGATTTCAATAACATCAGTTAAATAGTACTCACCCTGGGCATTATCATTACTGATTTCATGGAGTGCAGCAAAGAGTGATTTATTATCAAACGCATAGACTCCAGTATTAATTTCAGTAATTGCCTGTTCTTCTGGGGTGGCATCTTTTTGCTCAACGATTCGTTCAACGATGCCCAAATCATTTCTAACGATCCGACCATACCCCGTTGGATTATCGGTTTGAGAAGTTAGAATCGTTACCGCTGCTTTTTTATTTTGATGATATGCAAAAAGGTTATCGAACGTATGGGCGGTAAATAATGGAGTATCACCTGATACGACCATCGTGGTTCCCTCCAAGTTACCTAATAAATCCTCTGCTTGAAGGACAGCATGACCAGTCCCCAACTGCTCTTCTTGAACCGCATACTTAGTTCTATCGCCAAGATTCTCCTCAACAGCTTCAGCTCCATGGCCAACGATTGTTACTACGTTATCAATATTGGCTTTTTCAACCTCTGTTAGGACGTGATCAACCATCGTTTTACCGCATAATCTGTGAAGCACCTTGTACAATTTTGATTTCATTCTTGTGCCCTTACCCGCAGCAAGAATTATCGTGTTTTTAGTTGCCATTTTATTAAATTACTCCCAATATTTCCCTAAAATACTTTTTCTAAAAAGTTTCCTCGCTTAGCTCGAATACCGTTATTTTCAGCGTCAACCGTCATGAGTGATGTGTAGTCACCAACTCCTCGGTTTTCACTTCTGGTACTTTCAGCGACGACACCAACGCCAATCAAATTGGCCTCAAATTCCTCTACCATTGAGATCATCCCACTGATGGTTCCACCACCACGCATATAATCATCAACAATTAGAACATTGGCACCCTTTTTCAAACTTCGCTTCGACAATGACATTTTTTCGATTCGTTCGCTAGAACCAGAAACGTAGTTGACATTGACGGTAGAGCCTTCGGTAATCTCTGTGTCGTGGCGAACAATTACAAACGGTACATCCAGTAACGTTGCAACAGCCTGAGCGATTGGAACTCCTTTAGTAGCAATCGTCATAACCGCATCTACTTTTTGGTTTAGGTATTGAGTCGCAAAAACTCGCCCTATTTGCCGTAGAGTTTCTGGATCACCAAGTAAATCGGACATGTAAACATATCCACCTGGGAGATACCGATCAGATGACTTCATTTGCTCAGTCATCTCATCAACAAATTCAGTAGCCTCTTCTTTAAGGATATACGGCAAAAAACGGGTCCCTCCTGCGGCGCCCGGAATTGTTTCTAATAAGCCAGTTCCCCGGTCTTGAAATGTTCTTTTTAAAATGGTTAGGTCTTCACTAATTGAAGACTTTGCTGATTCATATCTCTCTGAGAAAAATGTTAGCGGCACTAGCGTATGAGGACGCTCTAGTAGATACCGTGTCATATCAATGAGTCTGTCACTTCTGCGTACTTTCAAAATCCCACCTCGTTACATATGTAATATCTACTAAATTTTATCATAAATGTTCGGGTTTTGGCATAAAAACTGCTAATTTAACCAAATATATTATTCCTATCCTCTGGTTCTTACCGAATTAAAAATCAATGCACACCCGTATATTGCGGTTTCAATCGTTGAAATGAAGAAAGTTACTGGCCAATTCGTAACATAGCCTAAATAAAGTCCTAGCCAAACACCAAACAAGGCAAATCCTGCAGCTAAAACAATCATGTGACTTACTGTGTGGGCAAAGTACTTAGCCGCTGCAGCAGGTAATGTTAAGAGGATAAAAATCAATAACGAACCAACTATCTGGGCAGCCACACTAACGCTCATTGCCAATAAAACTAAAAAAATAATTGAAATGATTGCTGGGTTTACCCCGTTGATCGTAGCTCCAACTGGATCGAATGAATCTGCTTTTAGATTACGGTAAATGAACATAACTATTACAAGAACGGCAGCCGACAACCATGCCATTAAAATAACGTCTTGATGACTAATCCCAATAACGCTACCAAACAAAATGTTAGTGGCATAACTAGCATTCTTATTCGCCAATGATAAAAATAAAATGCCGAGTCCAATAAACAAACCAGAAATTGCAGAAATCACCGCTTCTCGGCGCGACTCAACCTTACTACTCAGTTGGCCAACCATAATGGAACTAATCGTAGTAAAAGTAAGCATTCCAACTAACGGCATCCACCCCATAAAAATGGCAAACGATGCCCCAGCAAATCCAATTTCTGATAACGTATGCGTCATAAATGACATATTTCTTGCAATAACAAAAACACCAATCGTGGCACTAACGATAGCAATTAGCGTTCCTGCTACGTAGGCGTTTCTCATAAAATCTAAACTAAACATGATGATTCTCCTTCACTTCGCTTGGTAACTCGGCCATCGTTCCCTTTACATACCCATCCTTTTTAATCCATAAAAAGTGGTCTGGATACTGGTCAATCAAACTTAAATCATGGGTAACAAACAAAACCGACACGTGTTCTTCGCGATTGATTTTTGAAATCATGTCTAGCAATTCAATCTTGGTATTTGGATCTAGACTGGCAGTTGATTCATCAAGAATCAATAAGTTTGGTTCATTTACTAGTGCCGAGGCCAGGTAAGCCTTTTGCTTTTCTCCACCTGAAGAAAGTCCTAGTGGATGGTCGGCAATCTTGGTCAGTCCCGTCAGCTTAATCACCCGTTCAACTGCCTTTCTTTCTCGGCCTGATAGAAATGGCAATTTGATTCCCGTAAAGCTAAGTGCTATAAAATCACGAATTGACAGTGGGTACTCTACATCGATATTCCTAAACTGAGGAACATAACCGACTTTGATGTTCTTGGACCGAAAGACTGTTCCGGTTGTTGGTCGCAGTTTATTGAGTAAAACCCTGATTAAGGTTGTTTTCCCAATTCCGTTTTCACCGATAACAGTTAAAAACTCACCCTGGTCAATCGCAAAGGTGAGATTTTTAAATAAAGTTCGCCCCGAAAAGGCAACTTCAAGATTATTCACTTTAATTAATTCTGACGTCAAACTATCTCTCCTCTGGTAAAAAGTAATAATTACTTTTTAAATTTAAAGGTAAGTAACTATAAAGTCAAGCTTTCCTTAGGATTATAACCAAATGTTCCCTTCATTATTTGAACAAGATAGACTTCATCACAAAACCCAGAAATACTGTTATAGACTCGTTTTGCCCGTGACTGTTGACGACAAATTCCAAAAACAGTCGGCCCACTGCCAGTCATCAGTGCCCCATCAGCACCATATTTAACGAGCCGTTCTTTAATTATCTGAACTTGCCTATTACGAGTGCTAGTAATTGTTTCCAAAGAATTTCCTAGATTATTAACAATTCCTTGAAGCGAACCTTTTCTCACCGCATCAAGGAGAGCATCAATGTCGGGATGATCAACCTCTTGTTTGAATAATTGTCTAACAACTCGCGGAGTGGACACACTAATATTTGGTTTTGCTAACACTAACCACATAGAGGGCAAAGAACCAAGGGGTTTGATTATCTCCCCTTTTCCAGTCATGTGAGCCGTTTTACCGTAAACGCAATAAGGAACATCAGCATCGATTTTTAGCCCCATTAGTGCTAATTTTTCGAGGGAGTAGCCCGTCTTGAAGATTTGATTCAACCCTCGCAGAACTGCTGCTGCATCAGATGAACCCCCACCAAGTCCGGCAGCTACCGGAATATGCTTTTCAATCTCAATATTGACTCCAGATTTGATCCCGCTAGTCGCAAAGAAAATTTTAGCGGCTTGGTATGCTAAATTATGATTATCTTCAGGTAAAAAGCCACTATCCGACAAAACACTAATCTTATGATCATTAGTTATTTCAAGCGATACATAATCACATAGGGTAATTGAAGTCATCACCATATTCCACTGAATCGTTTTTTCGTCACTATCGATGATTGCATCAAGGCCAAGGTTTAGTTTGGCTGGCGCCCTAACGATTATTTTCAATGACTTCACCCCCCACAGATACTGTTTAAAAAAAGTATACTAAAAAAGTGATTAAAAGTCAGTTTATGACTAATTTTAGGCAAAAAAAAAGGACCTTATGGCCCCCCAACAATTTAATCACCCTGGACTTCAGCAAATTCAATCTTAATGTTCTTCGTGAGAATGTCTGTATAACTATACGACACTCTTTCCAAACTAGAAGCATTCGGATCAAGCTCGACAACAAACACAGCAGGAAATGTTTCCCGCAAAATCCCCTCGCGCGTTGTCGTCTTTCTTCGTCCAATTTGAGAAGTAACACTAACATGTTGTCCAATATGATCATCAATCTTATGTTTGATCACAGATAATGTGACAGGCATAATCATCACCTCACGATAATCAATTATACCGCAATTTTTAAGAAATTGCAAATTTTACCATAAGAATCCTTTTGTATCAACACTTATTTAATTAAACTTATTTTAATAAACTGTGAGAATGACATACGTTACAGAGGTCAACAAACTGATTGACGCTTAACTCTTCTGGCCGAGAATTATCCCCTAGTTCTAACTCAGTCATTACAGTCCGAATCGTCTCTTTAACAGTTTTGTCCTTACCAAAGACTCCTTGAAGATTATTGTAAAGACTCTTCCGGCGGTGCATGAAGCATCCCCTTACAAACCCATAAAATTTCTGTTGGTCAAACGGGGAATTAGTGATAGTTTCCTTGGGAGTGATTTTGATAATTGCAGAATCAACGTTTGGACTAGGAACAAACGATTTTCTATCCACAATAAACGAAACCTCAACGTCATTTTGCTGTTGAATAATGACTGATAAGGAACCGTAAGCCTTTGTCCGTGGCTCCGCAGTTAACCGCTCGGCTACTTCTTTTTGCATCATCACAACGATTGCCTCAAACTTTGCTGGGTTTTGAATCAAATCCAACACAATTGGCGTGGTGATGTAGTAAGGCAAGTTGGCAACTACTTTAACTGCCCCCGTTTTAAACTCAGCCCCGATAACTTCAGGTAAGTTTGCTTGTAAGATATCTTCGTTAAACACCTTGATGTTTCGGTATTGCTCTAAAGTTTCGTCCAAAACCGGAATCAAATTAGCATCAATTTCGAACGCCACCACTTTTTTGGCAGCCTTAGCCAGCTGTTCGGTAAGGGCCCCAATTCCAGGACCAATTTCAATTACGCCATCAGTATCGCCAATTTCAGCAACCTCAACAATTTTCTTGAGGACATTTAAATCAACCAAAAAGTTTTGGCCTAAGCCCTTCTTAGCGGATAAATCATAGCGATTTAAAATTGCTTCTGTTCTTGTGGGGGTTCCAATATCTGGAATGTTATTACTATCAGTCATTTTCTGTCCCTTCAACCTTTCGGAGTGCTTCTTCGAATTCTGCCTTACTAATCCCAAACATCGATAGCCGGTGTTGGAGTTGTTTACCATTCACATACCCGATATTAAGGATTTCAGATAATTCCCGGCGCTTATTTCTAGCTGATTTTGCCCCAACTAGACCGTGAGCCATCAATTCTTCCATGGATATCAATTCAACCGGGTCATCCTCTTCGGTATAGACTGAGGCCAACGCTTCCCGGATATCTTCAGGGGTTGCGTGTTCAACTCCCAGCGAGCCGTGGCTCCGAGTGGGAACTGCTTTTTTCTTGGTTAAAAAAGCGTGCTTAGCGTTTGGCACCGCCGCCGAAATAATTTTTCTGATTTTTTCACCAGAAAAGTCGGGATCAGTGAATACTATGATTCCCCGAGTATCGGCCACTTTCTCGATCAAGTTCAAGGTATCATCATCAATTGCTGATCCCCTTGTTTCAATCGTATCTGCGTCCACAGCATCTTGAATTCGTTTTGTGTCGTCCTTGCCTTCAACGACGATTACTTCTTTTATCTTTTTCATTTATCCTCTAATCCAAACAATCTTAACGTGTTCTGGTAAGTATGCGCCGCAATCTCATCTGGGTCAACATCCCTCAGCCGGGCCAATGCTTCGACCGTATAGAGTGTATACCCCGGCTCATTTTGCTTCCCACGGTATGGTTCTGGGGCCAAGTAAGGGGCATCAGTTTCGACCAGCATTCTATCGATAGGAGTCTGTCGAACAGAATCGTGAACCTCATGGGTTTTCTTAAAACTAGCAACCCCACTATACGAAACATACATCCCTAAATCAATAAACTTCTTAAGCCATTCTGGATCACCATTAAAACTGTGCATCACACCAGAAATTGCTGAGATATCAACTTCTTTGAGTATTTCATAAGTATCTTCAAACGCATCCCGATTGTGAATTGAAACTGGTAAATTAAACTCCTTAGCAATCTCCAATTGACGTCTAAAAACATCCTTCTGGACTGACCTTGGTGATGCGGTCTGGTAGTAATCCAGTCCAATCTCACCTATCGCAATTACCTTATCATCATTTAGATGATTACGAAGCCAGTTTTCTTCTTCTGCTTTAAAGTAGATAGCATCTTCTGGATGCCAGCCAATAATGGCATACATGTCATCGTGACTGTGAGCAAGGTCTAACGCGAGTTCATTCAGCTTCATGTTAGAGCCAACGTTGGCAATTTTCTTAACCCCTAGTTTTTGAGCATGTGCAAAGTACTGCTCAGCTTCTGGGTATAAATGGTCATCATTTAAATGTGTGTGTGAATCGAATATTTTCATAGTCTTCCTCTAAAAAACAGAGCTGCGGTATATTCACCTCAGCTCCGAATATTATTATTCAAGTGTTTCGCCGTTCTTTAGAGCATCAGGAACAGTTACTAATTCAACGTCACCGTTATCATGCTCAACGGATAGGAGCATTCCTTGACTAACTTGTCCCTTCATCTTACGAGGCTTCAAGTTAGAAACGATGATTACCTTCTTACCAACTAGCTTTTCAAAATCAGGGTACCACTTGGCAATTCCTGATAAGATTTGCCGATCGCCATCATCACCGGCATCAAGTCTAAATTGGAGCAGCTTGTCAGCCCCTTCAACCTTGTTAACAGCCTTCACTTCAGCAATCTTAAGTTCAATCTTTTCAAAAGTGTCAAACTTAATCTGGTCCTTAGTTAGTTTCAAGTTGGTAGTTTCTGGGTCGAATGATTGCTCCCCAGCTTGTTTCATTGCAGCACGACCTTTAGCCTTATCAGTCTTGGTCATTTGTTGCTTAATGAATTCAACTTCTTCATCAGTATCAAGTCGTGGGAAAATTGGCGTTCCCTTAGCAACCACCTTTTCACCACTAGGAAAATCAAAGTAATCAAGATTTTTAAGGTTGATTTCTTCTGATAAGCCTAATTGTTCAAAAATTTCCTTTGGTGCATGAGTCATCACCGGACTGATCAGCTCAGCGATAACTCTAAGTGAAGCAGCAAGGTGAGCCATAACTGAGGCCAATTCTGCCTTCTTAGCATCATCCTTAGCCAATACCCATGGTTCGGTTTGATCGATATATTTATTTGAGGCCGAAATCAATTTCCAAATTTCGCTGAGGGCGTCAGCGAAGTGCATTTTATCCATCAATTCTTTAAAGTTAGCAATAACTTCCTTAGCGGTATCTTCAAGTGGCTTATCAAACTCAGTCACGGCAGACTTAAGTTCTGGAAGAACCCCGTCCTCGTACTTGTTGATCATCGATACCGTTCTGTTTAACAAGTTACCTAAATCGTTTGCCAAATCGTAGTTGATTCTGTCAATAAAGTCCTCAGGAGTGAAGATTCCGTCATTCCCGTAAGGCATTGCTCGAAGTAAGTAGTAACGAACTGCATCAAGGCCATAACGTTCAACCAATGTTTCTGGGTAGATTACGTTACCCTTTGACTTCGACATCTTGCCGTCCTTCATCAATAACCAACCGTGACCAAAGACCGTCTTTGGTAGTGGCAAGCCAAGTGCATGCAGGATGATTGGCCAGTAAATAGTATGGAAACGAACAATTTCCTTACCAACCATGTGAACATCCGCTGGCCAAAATTTATTAAAGTTAGTTTGGTCATCTGAACCATAGCCCAAAGCAGTGATATAGTTAGTCAGCGCATCAATCCAAACGTAAACCACGTGTTTAGGGTCTGACTTAACTGGAACTCCCCAGTTAAAAGTCGTTCTGGTAACAGCCAAGTCTTCAAGGCCTGGCTCGATGAAGTTCTTGATCATTTCGTTCATCCTGGCTTCTGGCTGGATAAACGTTGGGTGTTCTTTGTAGTAATTGAGCAACCAGTCAGCGTACTTACTCATTTTGAAGAAGTATGATTCTTCATGAACCAATTGCACTTCGTGGCCAGAAGGAGCCTTCCCACCAATAACCTTACCGTCATCGTCACGGTACACTTCAGCTAGTTGGCTTTCTGTAAAGTACTCTTCGTCAGAAACTGAGTACCAACCTGTGTATTCGCCAAGGTAGATATCACCTTGATCAAGCAATTTTTGGAAAATCTCAGCAACTGCCTTTTCGTGGTAGTCATCAGTTGTTCGAATAAACTTGTCGTTTGAAATTTCAAGTGTCTTCCATAACTTCTTGATGGAAGCGGCCATTTCATCGACGTAAGCTTGAGGTGTGGTATTCAATGCCTCTGCTTTTTGTTCAATTTTCAATCCATGTTCGTCAGTTCCGGTTAAGAAAAAGACGTCATAATCCATTGCTCGTTTGAACCGAGCTTCGGCGTCACAAGCAATGGTGGTATATGAATTTCCAATATGTAACTTTCCTGAGGGATAGTAAATTGGAGTTGTAATGTAGTATGTTGGTTTACTTTCTGTCATGAAAGTACCTCTTTTCGTTCTTTATTCCTGATTAATTAAATTTTACACTCAAGTATAGCAAAAAAAACGCCGTTATGCGACGCCATTCTAAAACAAGTCAAGCTGAAGTGGTGATAAATCATCGTACTGAATATTCAAAAGTTCCTTAAACCGCAATGCATTTTCTGCGGCATCATGACCAGCGTTATTATTGAAAATGACTAGAACTTCCTTGGAATGTTTTTCTAGTTCGAGCGTAGTGGTTGCTAATTTCTTTAGCTCCTCGTCGGAATACCTATACAAAGTTCGCTTCTTCCGCCACTCAGATTGACTGACCCAACCCTTTGTGTTGCGACCATGAAGACTAATCATCACTAAATCCTGATTCGTAACCTTCGAAAAAAAGGGCACCCCTACATTAGCGGTATGAGGCTCATCAGCAGCTACCAATGTAATGTGAAGATCAGCCAGATAGCTAGTCAAATCATCAACCAAATCAGATTCAAACCAGCTATCATTTCTAAATTCAACTGCAACTGGATAGTCTCCCATTTCAATTCGAATGTGCCTAAGAAATTCAATTGAGTTAACATCACGCCTAAATGTTGGTGGAAATTGAAACAAAACTGTCTTGAGTTGGCCTAACGCCCGCAGTTTTCTCACTGCTAACTTAAACTTTCTAAATTCAGCATTTCTCGTCATTTCGTCAACTTTTTCACCAGTCGCGACATCATGCATCGTCATTAATTTGTTAGCTTTTAATACGAACTGAAAATTATCGGGAACTTGGTCAGCCCATTTCAAAATCGTCTCTGCTTTCGGCGTAGCGTAAAAAGAAGTATCCAGTTCAACGACCGGAAAGTGAGCACTATATTCACTTAACGTTACGTTTCGATTATTCCCGTTGATCAACGCGGGGTGATCGGTAAACGTAGTCAGCCCAATCGTAATCATTTGGATTCCTCCCTACTTAGTTCACCTGCAGCGATTCAAACAGGTTAACGGCATCATCGGTAATCATCGTAAATGGGAACGGAAATGACAGCTGTTCTTGGTTAATAGCAACCACTTCCGCATCGTTAGCCCTGTAATCAATTAGACCAGCAAACGGATAGACCCGCATTGAGGTTCCCACAATTACCACTAAATCAGCGTTGCTCATTGCCGTCACACTCTGGCTGATTGCATTAGCATCAAGTCCTTCACCGTATAAAACGATGTTTGGCCGTAACACCCCACCGCAACCTTCATGGGTCATCGACTTTAAATAATCATGATAGTCAACGTGCTGCCCGCATTTCTGACAGTACACATCAAACAAGGTTCCGTGAAATTCCACCAGGTTAGTTGCGCCAGCCTTTTGATACAGGCCATCGATGTTTTGGGTAATGATGGTGGCATTCTTTTGCTTGGAGAACGCCGCCTGCTTTTCGTGAATTACATTGGGCTTGGCATCTGGATAATACATATTCTTCATCATGTAGTCATAGAAAACCTCTGGCTCTCTATTCAGACACTCACTACTTAGGTAATACTCTGCGGGTTTATCACTCTTATCATTCGTGTATAAACCATTTTTCGACCTGTAATCAGGGATTCCAGATGGCGTCGATATACCGGCACCTGTCATAAATACAATATTGTTAGCACTGTCAAACTTTGATTGAAGTTCAGCGGAAATCATATTATCACTTCCATCTTCAAAATATTAACGCAGGATATATGGCATTTTTAGTTCTTCCAATAATTCCTTAACGGTTTTATCGTAGGTCTGTTTAAAGAACTCCGCAACATCGACGTTGGCAGGAGCTTCCAAAACAAACGAATTCTGATCATCAGACTTATTAAAACCAACGTAAGCCCGGCTGTTGGTGTCCTTAACCATTAATTCAGAGTGAAAGATTTCGAATTGTTGGCGAACGGACAGATTAAGTTGGCGTTGTGACAACACGTTTGATAAAGTCGTAAACTCTGTGTTATGCAGTGGTGGCAATTGCCATTCCTTAAGTTGCTCATCAAACGCTTTGAAAAGTTTAACCACGTTTCGCCTTAATCCAAATGGCGAATCGGTTGGTTTTTCAGTGATAAGGTCGTACAGTTTTTTCGCAGCCTCAAAAGTGACTGGAAAATCCTTTTTTAATTTGGCTGAAACCGAATCAATTTTGTCACCGTAGAACACCATCGCATCAAGAACGGTAAGCAACCTCAATGTCATCTGATCATCAAGCGGTTCTGGTTCCGGCTTAATTGTATGGTAAACCCCATTGAGGTACTTTTCTTCAATTTCGTCATTGATCAAACCGTGCTTCTTTTGCTCTGAAACCACAACAAAGTGGGAGACAATATCAAACAGCTCTGTTCCCATCATTTGCAGTTGCTCATCAAGTTGTGAATTTCCCGTTGTCAGTGGGAAAAATACTTGGGGAAAACCGCGTAACGTCATCAAAACATGAATTAATTCATGTGACGCGGTGTAATTTGGAGCACTTAAATCAGAAATTTGAATCATCACGTTCTTCCCGTCTTGGACAACTTGGGATTGATCATGCCGAACAAATCCAGCTTGTAATTGACCAATGAATTGAACACTGACATTGCCTTCAAAAAAGTGGTCGACAGTATTTATTAGGTCTTGAACCTGATCATTTAGTTCGATATTTGATTCATTATCCATTTTATTTCCCACTCCTTAGTTTTAATAAAATTGTTTTAATATCACTTGATGTCGGTTTTTTATTGCCCTTTAGCTCAGCCAAAATTTGAGGTATCTCTGCCACCGTTGCACCATTAGATAAAGCCAGTGAACGTTTGACAAGGTTGAGATGGCCCTTTTGGATACCATCCGTCACGATTGCCTTGATGGCCGCTAAATTTTGAGCTAAACCAACCGCTGCCAAAAGTTCCATTTCTTCTTGCCGATTATTAATACCAGCAATCTTTTTATTGATTGAAACCATTGAGAGGACTTTAGTAGCCCCACCAACGAAGCCAACTGGAATTGGTATCGTAAGTGTCCCTACCAATTCGCCATTTATGATTTCAAATTTACTAAGGCCACGATAGTTGCCATCCTTAGCCGCATATTCATGAACGGCAGCCTCAATTGCACGCCAATCATTACCAAACGCAATGGCTGCGGCATCAACCCCGTTCATAATTCCCTTATTATTAGTAACAGCCCGTTTAGAATCAACTGTCGCAACCTGGCTGGCAAACACAATATCATTGGCCACCAGCTCACCATCGGTTGCATCACTTGCCAACCGATCAATCGCAACTTTTCCAGTCGCTGTGACTAAACAATGGCCCCCTGAGTTAGTGAGAATTGCCATTTTAACGGCAATCTCTTCCTCGGTCAACCGACTTGCGATTGCTTCAAGCATGGTATTGACGATATTTGCTCCCATTGCTTCACCAGTATCGACTAGTAACTCAGCCGAAACAGCGTCAATTGATCCGGTCAACCTTTCAGCATTAATCGAAACAGCTCCGCGACCATAGTTCAAAACTGAAGGATGACTTTGATTGGCGATTTGTAGTAACTCATCTTCATGACCGGTAACAAACTCAATTATTTGTTTCTCGTTGCCCCTTGCATCAATAATAATCTGTCCTTCAACCAATGGTTTTGAAAGGGAAGTCGTAATACCATCCTTATTCCCAGCGAATAACTTTGCTCCATTACTACAAGCCGCAATTACGGAGGGTTCCTCCACTACCATTGGAACAAGGTGGCTACGCCCATTAACAACCAGATTAGTCGCAATTCCTTCAGGGAGACCAAAGTTGGTCAAATAATTTTCAACCAGCTCGCCCGATTTAGCATCGTTGTTAGCACCAATTATCGCAAGTTCCTCTGGCGTTAAGTATGCCTCATCACTGATTATCTCAAGTCGATCACGATAATTATTTTTATAAAAGTGTTGAAATTTATCGCTCATGGTTGTTCCTCCAAGGATGCGATTAATTCTGGTTTCGGTACTTTTTATTTACGTACTCCGTAATAATTCCTTCACGAACACCACTCTCTGAGAAGTAAACTTTTCGTGAGTTGATGCTTTCCATCAATACCATCAGTGGTAGTAAGCCACCGATGATGATATCGGCACGGTCAGACTCTAATCCCGGAATACTGGAACGGCGTTTAAGATTGCCCTTTAAGAGATTCAAAAACGTCCGGTTTACTTGCTCACTTGATAAATGATACCCATGAATAGCATCGATTCTAGTCATTTGCTGGCGCTTCCTATTGATTCTGGCTAGGGTTCGGTTGGCTCCCCCCAGTAGCACGAGTGGTTGCCGACGAGATTGATTGAGCCAAGAAATCTTGTCGTATTCCTTTCGAATATGGAATTGGGCATTAAACAGATTAGAACCCGATACTCGATCGCTTAGGTGAAACCGCTCAGACAGGTTGACTGCCCCAAACGGAATGCTGATCAAATTAGTGTTTTCACCTTTCTTGACCGCAATCAATTCACAACTTGCTCCACCAATATCTAAAATCAAACAATTTTTGATTCCTAATCGGTTGACCACTCCAAGGTAATCATAATAGGCTTCTTTATCACCTGATAGAACCACCACGTCAATCCCAATTTCCTTTTTAACGCGCTCTAAAAAGACAAGCTGATTTTTGGCTTGGCGAACGGCGGCAGTGGCAATTCCAATCACATGAATGGAATCATACCTGCTATAAACCGTCTTAAAATCTTTTAATGACTGGATAGTGCGGCTCATTGCCACTTCCTGCAGAAGTTTTTGCTTTCCCATTCCTTCAGACAGTCGGCTACTACTCTTGACCCGCTTGATTTCACGGTAAGAACCATCCTGCTGAATTTGGTTGATCGCCATTCTGACGGAATTAGAACCAATATCCAAAATTACAAGGTTTTCCATTTTGAACACCTTCTACTATCTATTTGAAGTAATTGATTCCGATTGCGTCACGCACTTCTTGCAGCGTTTGGTTGGCCACTTCGTTAGCCTTATCGCTACCCCGTTTCAAAATATCGTATACTGACGCGATATCCGATGCGTATTCATCACGACGAGCCTTGATTGGACCAAGGACTGATTGCAAAACCTCATTGAGGTAAAGCTTGATTTTGACATCCCCAAGGCCCCCATGAGTATACTGAACCTTCAGTTCTTGAACCTTAGCTTTATCATCGTCGAAGATATCAAGATAAGTGAAAACAGTATTACCTTCAACTTGACCTGGGTCTTCAACGTGAATATGGTTCGGATCGGTGTACATTGACATTACCTTTTGCTTGATGGTGTCAGGGTCATCTGACAGATAAATTGCATTACCTAATGACTTACTCATCTTGGCATTACCATCAAGGCCTGGAATCCGTCCCATTCCCTTAGGAGGGAAATATCCTTCAGGTTCAACCAAAATATCTTGGTTGTAAATTGAATTGAAAGATCTAACGATTTCCCGGGTCTGCTCAAGCATTGGCTCTTGGTCATCACCAACAGGAACGGTATCTGCCTTAAAAGCAGTAATATCAGCTGCCTGGCTAATTGGATAAGTAAAGAAGCCGACTGGGACACTTTGACCAAACTTCTTTTGTTTAATTTCAGTCTTAACCGTTGGGTTTCTTTCAAGTCGTGAAACTGATACCAAGTTAGAATAATGCTCAGTTAACTCTGACAGTGCGGGAATTTGAGATTGAACTAAGATTGTTGATTTTTCAGGATCAATTCCGACAGCCAAGTAATCAAGAGCGACCTGAATAAGACTGTTTCGAATTTTTTCTGGATCACGGGCATTGTCCGTTAATGCCTGCATGTCAGCGATCATGATGTATGAATCGTAATCACCGGAATTTTGAAGTTCAACCCGGTTTTTTAGTGAACCTACGTAGTGACCAATATGAAGCTTTCCAGTTGGCCGATCACCCGTTAAAATTACCTTTTTTCCCATTATTAATGTTCCTTCCTTTCAAAAAACGCCCTATTGAAATAATCAATAGGACGCTCAAGCGTGGTACCACCTAAATTGCGACATTTGTCGCCACTCAAACGATAAGGAGTTACCCATAATTTTTTTCCATTTCGATTTGTCATGATTATTTTCAGCGCTGATAATCTCTCTGTTTTTTGACTAATCTACTACGCATTAAGTACGATTTAATTTTACTTATTATAAGGCCAAATGTCAAAGCCTCCTTGATTGACAGTTAGACAAAATCACACTAAAATGTGCAAAGGTTTTATAAAACGTTGATAGTCAATTTATCGCATTAAAGAAAGGACAACCCATTTGGAAAACTCAGAGCAAAAAAAAGAACAATTAAGAGTAGATGACGTTGTCACTAAACTACAGGGTAAGATTCAGTCGACCCAAGCAGAGTTCGACCGGGCTCATTCAGAAACCAAGCAAGTTCAACAAAATTACGCTGCCAACACCTCAGTTAACTATTTTGAAGTGGATGACCGAATTGAAACTAGTGCTGAGCTGCAACAGCAACGGGGCCTTGTTTCCCGGTTAACTGAAAACGAAGCAATTTTGAAGAGTCAGCTTTCCACTTTTAAGGAACTAAAAAAATCACCATATTTTGGGAGAATCGATATCCAAGATGATGGCGATGATGATGAAAAGTTGTACATCGGGATCGCCTCTTTTCAAGACCTAGATGGTGAATTTCTGATTTATGACTGGCGAGCACCAATCTCCAGTATTTATTACAACGGGACCCTTGGTAAAGTAGAGTACGATACTCCGATGGGGCCACAAACAACCAACCTAAAGAAAAAACGCCAGTTTCAAATTGTTGATGGCGAAATCAAGAATATGTTTGATACCAACGAAACCGTTGGTGACGAAATGCTCCAAGATGCCCTTGGTCAGCAAAATGACGAATACATGCAGAATATCGTATCAACGATTCAACACGAACAAAATGACATTATTCGCGATACCAGAAGTGATTTAATGGTTGTTCAGGGAGTGGCCGGCTCAGGTAAAACATCTGCGATTCTGCAGCGAATCGCCTTTCTTCTTTATCACAGCCGTAACGATCTAGAAGCTGATGAAATCATCCTCTTCTCACCAAACAAACTATTTAGTCACTATATTTCAGAAGTGCTTCCAAGCTTGGGTGAAAGAAATATGCGGCAGGTAACATTTGATGAATTTGCAGCTAACCGATTTGAAGGAATGCACGTTCAGAGTTTGTTCGAACGATACGAGGATGAGTCAACCGCAACACCAGAAAACGAAACAATCAAGAACATTAAGTCCACAGCTAAGTTCATGGACGAAATCAAACAATATTGCGAACAACTAACGCCAAGTGAGCTGAAGTTTGCTGACATTACGTTTAATCAAGAAGTCTTCTTCTCAAAAACTGAAATCAAAAATATATTTGCTTCGTTTCCACGAGCAATGGCGACGGCTGATAAGTTCAAGAAAACTAAAAATGAGCTGATCAAGCAACTAAAGGCTAGAATTGCTGATGAAACTAAACAGGATTGGGTTAACGAAGAAATCGACCAATTAAGTGATGAACGTTATCATGATTTGCTTGAGGGCAAAAAGCTTGGTGACTTTCAAGATGAAGAAGCGGAGCGCTTTTACATCGCTAAAGTCATCGTCACTAAACGGTTGACCAAAGTCTACGATGCAATATTTAACAACTTATTCCTCGACCCATACCTTCAGTACAAAGACTTCTTAAGTCAGTACGAAGTTGAAACTGAGAATCAGCAAGCTTGGAATGACAGTCTCCATTCATTCATGTTATCGATCGAGTACCATACCATCCCGTTTGAGGATATTGCTCCACTGCTTTACCTCAGAGATACTATTTGTGGTGGCGGGCAAAATTTGGCAATGAAGCATTTATTTGTCGATGAAATGCAAGATTACAGCATAGCCCAGATGAAGTATTTGCGTTACGCATTTCCTAACACCAAGTGGACTCTTCTTGGTGATAGTGAGCAAGCTTTATTCGATAAGGTTCAATCGCCAGCTACACTACTTGGCAAGCTAAACGACGCCTTCCACACTCGGCATTCCCGCCTAATCAGTCTACTAAGGTCATACCGTTCAACTTACCAAATCACATCCCTCGCAAAATCAATTCTGCCAAACGGTAGTGAAATTGAAGCTTTTAAGCGTGATGGTGAGAAACCGGAATTACTGGTATGTAATTCTCAATCCGATGCAATTAATCAATTAGCTCACAAAGCTAGCAATCTTGAAAACCAGTTTGGCACAATTGCTATCCTTACTAAGAACCAGGCTGAAGCTGACTTACTAGGAGAAAAGCTGCATTCAAAGTTACAAATCACTCAATTAAAGAACGCAGATAGAACCTTACCAAAGGGAATTATCCTGATGCCAATCTATCTAGCTAAGGGATTAGAATTTGATGCCGTAATTGGTTGGAATATTTCAGCCAATAACTATCCCAACGAGGAAACCGTTGGCACCCTCTACACTATGTTCACCCGCGCTATGCACCAACTTGTGTTAATTAGTATCGAAGAACCTCCTGCTTGCATCATCAATAATCACGAAGCACTTGAACAATTAAGAATTGAGCATGTCGTTTCAAACGATAAAAATGATTAAATGGCGTTTAATAACAACGGATAAGCATTCGGCTAATGGCCACCAAAGTGCTTACCCGTTTTTTTATTCCCGTTTTGCACCACGCGTTCAATTGACTTTAAGCTGTCAAATTTGTATCTTAGATAATGTAATTATTAAATAATATTGGGGTGGCTTCATGGTTCATCAACTTTGGCACCAATTTCCAACCACGGAAATAAAACTGCAATCGCTACAAGATTACTTGCTAAATTCAATCGACTTACCCATCAAACCTATTCAATCACGGG
Organism: Lentilactobacillus sp. Marseille-Q4993; assembly: GCF_951230165.1. Classification (GTDB taxonomy): domain Bacteria; phylum Bacillota; class Bacilli; order Lactobacillales; family Lactobacillaceae; genus Lentilactobacillus. The sequence continues at coordinate 9,127 of NZ_CATNVB010000011.1, read as the reverse complement.
TAATTAAATTATTTAAGTCGGGGGGGAAACTACTTAGGCCAGGCTTCTTTTACCTATTCTCAGAGTTCGGAGATGACCAGGACACTAGTGCTCTCCAGGCTGGTGCAGCAGCAATGGAAATGCTTCATGTCGCAACTCTGGTTCACGATGACGTTATTGACCAATCAGACCTCCGCCGAGGTATCAAAACCATTCATAAAGATTTTGGTCAGCGAAACGCAATTTATGCAGGCGATTACCTGTTTACTTGCTACTTCAATGAGCTGTTAAAAACCAGGCCGAACACAAGCGAACTCCACACCCAAGTTGAATCAATGAAAAGAATCTTGACGGGCGAACTTGATCAGATGAATCTCAGATTTAACCTCAAGGAAAACCCCGCTCAGTATTTAAACGAAATCACCGGCAAGACGGCCGAGTTATTTAAATTAAGCTGCGCTCAGGGAACAATTCTCACCCATTGTGATGACTCAATTGTCCAACTTAGTGAAAAAATTGGTCAGACAATTGGCCAAGCCTACCAAATAATCGATGATATTCTTGATTACACAGGTGATTCTGGGAAAACCAAAAAACCAATTCTTGAGGATTTGAAGACTGGCGTTTACACGCTACCCTTGATTTACGCACTCAAGATAAATAACAAAAAGCTGAAGCCCCTACTTTCTAAAAAGGACAGCCTAGATATTGAAAGCATCCAAGAAATTCAGAACATCGTCATTACTGATGGTGGTTTAGATGCCGCCAAACAAAAAGCTGATGAACTGACTCAATTGGCGCTTAGTCTGATTAAAAAGCTTCCTAATCAACAAGCTCGTGATGATATTTACTCACTAACTAAAATGTTATTGGATAGAAATAATTAAATTTGCTAATAAAACGGCCACAATTTCGGATTTGAAATTGTGGCCGTTTTGTTAATTATTTATTTTCCTCGATCCAGATCATACAACTGTTTGAAATGATCATTACTTTGATAAAGGTCACCTGGCTTGCCTGCCATTGTAAATTCACCATGATTCAAAAATCTAACTTGGTCAACGTGAGCAACTCCAGCCAAATGATGAGTTACCCAAATAATCGTCTTGTCAGCCAAAAGATCAAATACTTGGTCTAGTAGCTTCCGTTCTGTAATTGGATCCAAGCTAACTGTCGGTTCATCCAGAATTATGATGGGAGCGTCTTGTAACAACAATCTAGCAAGGGAAAGGCGTTGCCGTTCTCCTCCAGAAAAACGTTGGCCCGCTTCCTGAACCTCTGTATTATACTTGTCGGGAAGCGATTCAATCAGGTCCTGCAATCCAACCGCGGCGACGGCCTCTTTGACCCTGTCATCACTTGCATTTGGGTTTCCCAAGCGCACGTTATTCATCACAGTAGTATTGAACAAATATGGGTTTTGATCTAGCACTCCAAAAATACGGGATCGCTCTGCTTGCAGTTTTGCCACTGACATCCCATTAATCGTCACACTACCATCGGTGGGAAGCTCATCCCCAATTATTAATTTAAGTAACGTGCTCTTCCCTGTTCCGCTCGGACCTAGAAGGGCGACCTTCTCTCCCCGTTTTACAGTCAAGGAAAGATTATTGATAATGTTTTTGCCACCATCGTCATAGCTAAAATTAAGATTTTCAATTGTCAGATTTTCAAACTTACCTGCCAAATCACTCTGCGCGGGTAGCTTCCGTTCTGTATCTTGATCAAGTTGATTTACTCGTTCAATTGAGCGCCGGTATATAGGCCACTCTGAGGCAGCTTGACTGATACTTAGGAACGGATCAACAGCTGGGAACAACGCTAAAGCAAACGCTGCTACCCAATCTGCATGCCACTTTGTGTCGGTAAACTGGATCCCAGTCCAAATCAATAACACCAGAACTGCTAACAAAATGATAAATTGGACGAACAACCCCCGCCACCATTGATAGAAATGGTCCTTTCGTCTTAAAGCAGCAATCTTATCAATTGGATCATCCTGCAATTTAAGGAAATCGGTGTAGCGACCAGAAATCAACCAGTCAGATAGGCCAATAACTTCATCCGTTAAATTAGTATAAAACTGGTGTTGAATTTGATGTTGCTGAAACTCACGAGCCCCGTTAGTCAAAACTGACACTAACGGTAATAAAATAACAATTACTCCAGGTAAAATTGCCATGATTGCTGCAGTAACAAGATTAAAGTACCCAACTCCAACAATCACAAAGATATACAGCAACCAGCCAATTACCATTGGGAACACAGTTCTTAGGTATAAGTTTTCAATGTGTTCGATATCATCGGCTAAGATACTGAGGATATCTCCGGTTTGGTGCGAACGCTGAATTGCCACTGCCTTTCGCTCAACCGTTTGATACAGTTTCTTTCTAAAATCAGAAACAATTCTTAACACCCAATTATGACTCGTCAATCGTTCGGCGTACCTAAATACTGGTCGAGCAATTCCGAATGCCCGCGCGAGAACAACCGGAATATAGATATAGATGATGCTTGATGGCATTCTTGCAGCTTCACTGATTAGGTAGCCGGAATTAAACATCAAGGCGCCAGCGGAGAAGAATGTCATGAATCCGAGAAAGAGAACCAAGAGTAATAGTCCTTTGTATTTGCGGAGATAGGGCATTACCCATGAATCATTTTTGAATGTTTTTCGCAAATTTTTCATAGTTGGTTTTCCTCCATTTCTTTCCTAAGCTCGACATACATCCCGTTTTGACTAGCCAATTGATCAGGGGTTCCCTGTTCAACAATCTTGCCATGATCCATAACCAACACGTAGTCCATCTCATTTATCCAGTGAAGCCTGTGAGTTGCAAAAAAGACCAAATGGTCATTTAGCACGGGAAGAATATCTCTTTTAAGATTAATTTCGGTTTCAATGTCCAAATGCGCAGTGGGTTCGTCGAATAGGAGAATTCGCCGAGAATCATCAAGAAACGCTCTGGCAAGTGCAATCCGTTGAGCTTGTCCCCCACTCACTGATCGGCCACCCTCACCAATCAAAGTATCCATTCCATCAGGAAGAGTATTGATCCAATCCGATAACCCGGCTTTTTCACAGGCCTGATTGATTTGAGCGGGCGTTGCTGTTGGCGTGTAAAAAGCAATGTTCTCAGCTAATGTGAGGTGGAAAATGTATGGGTTCTGCGGAATATATAGAAATTGGTTTTGCCAGTTTTTTTGATTAAGGTGAGGCACTCGCTGACCATTAACGGTGATTTGGCCACCATTTTCGTTATCTGGAGTCAAAAAACCACTAATTGTATTAATTAGGGTCGATTTACCAGACCCAGACTTGCCAATAATCCCAATCTTCGAGTAACCCCGTGCGGTGAATGAAACGTCTTTTAATGCCTGTCTTTCCGCATTTGAATACGTTACGTTTATATCGTTAAAAGCAACCTGACTATTTAAATCCCAAGTAATTGGCTTTAAAACCTCGTTATCCTTAATTTCCGGTTCATTCAAAACTGACAAAACGGCGGTCATCGCATTTTTCCCATTTAGGGTTGCATGATAATCATTAGCAAAGTTTCTAATTGGTAAGAAATACTCTGGTGCCAAGGTTAAGATTGTCAACGCTGGCAACAACAAGACTTTTCCGTCCATTAAATCAAATCCAAGAAAGACGGCCACAACTGCAATCGATAAGGTTGTGAAGAAATCAAGGGCGAAGGTCGAGGTCATAGCGATCGTTAGCGTCGCCATCGTTTGTTTGCGATATGACTCACTAACAGAATATACGTTATCCGCATACTGTTTAGACAACCCCAACTGTTTCAAAGTCGAAAGGCCCCGCAAAGTATCAACAAAGTGATTAGACAATCTTTGATAGCCCTCATACTGTGAGTCTGCTTTGCTCTGAGCAGCTAACCCCAAAATAATCATAAACAGAATAATTACGGGATAGATAATCAGCAAAAAAGCTGCCTGCTTAAGTTGCAGAACCCCAATATAGACTAATATCAGCCACGGGGTAATGGACATATCAAGCACCTTGATCATCACCAACATCAAGTACGTCTGAACCTGATCAATTCCTTCGAGAGCCATTGTTACCATGTTCCCGGTTCCCCGTTTTTCAATTTCGGATGGACCTAACTTAAAGATTTTCTTCATTAAGTCTTTTCGCATTTTACCAGAGGTTTCTTCCACAAACGGAAAGAAAGTTCTGTTCTCAACTACCGTAATGACATGGCGCATCATAAAGGCAATTGCAAAAATGCAACTGGGAAGGATAATTGTTCCTAATGGTTTTAATTCCCACAGATTAACAATTGCAACCGCAAGGTATCTAGCTTGGAGGATAATCATTATCGCTTGAATCAGTACCAGCCCAGCTAACGTGACTACTTTTTGCCTCATTCCTGGCAAATCGAAGAGTCGTTTATCAATCAATTTTCTCACTCCATCTCAGTGAACAAGTCTTAATAGGCTTGTCCATATGTACGCAAGGTGGGTAAATATTCTCGTCATCAGTGAAAATATTTACCCACCCTCGCTTAGTTATTAACTTATTTTTATCCTGCAGAACTATTCCGCAGCTTGTTTTGGTGATTTAATTCGTTTGTAAAATACCCAATAACTCCAAATGAAGTAAATCAACATAATTGGCAATATTGTGAACGTGATAATTGTCATGAGTTTCAACGTATATGGAGAACTTGAAGCATCCTTGATCAAAATTGAGTTAACGTTGTTAGCTCCAACCATGACCCTTGGGAAGATACCATTAAAAATCAAGACAACGATTCCAATTAGAGTCAATCCACTGGAGATAAATGAACCCCAATCATGCTGTGACTTTGCAAAGTACCAAGCCAAAACGGACATGATAACGATGAATGCCAAAATGGCAATACTTGAAACTGGTTTATTCTTAATAAAGTCAGTCATGAAGTAAAGCAATACTGCAAAGACAACTTCACCAGCTAACAAAACTGGATAAAGATACATAGACCATTTCTGAGCTCGTTCACGAAGACTACCTTCTGTCTTTAACCGGATAAAGTTCAACCCGTGAATATAACAGAGTAGCGAAACAGCAACGCCACCAACGATTGAAAAGATGTTGACGTAAGTTGTAAATGTCGCACGCATGTTACCTTCAGCATCCAAAGGAACCCCTTGAATCATACTTACAAACATCATTCCAAATAGGAATGCGGCGCAGAAACTACCGATAGTAGCCGCCCATTCCCAGAAGTTTCGCCAAGTATCTGTCAAAACGTTTGCCCTAAATTCAAAGGAGACCCCTCTAAAAATCAAGGCTAATAAAATTAGGAATAGAACTAGATAATATCCTGAGAATAGTGAAGCATACCACATTGGAAACGATGCAAACATTGCACCACCAGCAGTTAGTAACCAAACTTCGTTACCATCCCAGTGAGGCCCAATTGTTTGAATGATCACGTCTCTCTCGGCCGTGGTTTTAGCAAATGACCGAACAGCCATTCCAATCCCAAAATCAAAGCCCTCAAGGAAGAAGAAACCACTAAACAGAACCCCAATCAATAAGAACCAAATAAATTGTAGATTAGTCATGGTTTGCCGCCCCCATTTCATAAGGGTCATTCTTCAAGTCACTGTCGTTGCCAGAATCGTCGACGAGGTAACCGTGTTTGAGTTCAGCATCAGGACCGTTTTTCAGTACTCGGTGACTCAATACGATCATAACCGCACCAAGTGATGCAAACACAAGGAAGAAGACGATATTAGTAAATAATAACGAACCAACTGTAGATGTTGGTGATACCGCATCAGCGATTGTTAGTAATCCATAAACAACCCATGGGTACCGACCAAACTCAGTAATAAACCAACCAGCGGTATTTGCGATAAATGGTAACCAGAGGCAGAGTCCCATGATGTATAAGAACCACTTCTGCTTAACGATAGCATCGGATTTCTTCCGGTTGAACCACAGACCGACAATTGCAACTAATGCAAACAAAGCAGCTGAACCAGCCATTACCCGGAAGCTCCAGAATAACGTCTTAGTTGGTACATAATAGTTCTTCACGTCTTTTTGCTTGTCGCCATACTTAGCCTTTAATTCCTTGTTAACCTGTTCTTGTCCTTTAATTGTTGGCCCGTTTAAACGGTGATAAGTCAAAATGTTAAGAACCTTAGGAACTTCAATCGACCAAGTCTTCTTGTGACCATCAAAGTTAGCAACCATTGTCCAGTCACCATTCTTATTGGAATTCTTGTATAGTCCTTCCATAGCGGCAAACTTCATTGGTTGATTATTGACCAAGTACTTAGTTTGCAAATCGCCGGACCAAATTGATCCTAAACAAGCAACCAACCCAACGATGAGAGAAACTTTGATCGTTTTTCTGTAGAAATGTACATTGTCTTTTTTTAATAACCGCCATGCTGAACAACCTGCGACTACAAAAGCAGCTGTCAAGAAAGCCCCAAGCACAACGTGTGGAAATTCATACCATAATTGTTTGTTACCAACCACAGCGCTAAAGCTTGTCATCTGAACTCTGTGAGTTTGAGAGTTGATGATGTAGCCAACCGGGTTCTGCATAAAACTATTTGCAGCAAGAATCCAGAGAGCTGATAACGAAGAACCAAATGCAACTAACCAAATAAACAGTGAGTGAATTGCGGGCTTAACTCTATCCCAAGTAAACATCCACAAACCAATAAAAGTTGACTCGAGGAAAAATGCAGCTAAAGCTTCGATAGCAAGTGGGGCACCAAAAATATCACCCATGAATCGAGAGTATTCAGACCAATTCATACCGAATTGGAATTCTTGGATAATCCCGGTAACGACACCTACCGCAAAGCTGTATATAAAGATTTTTCCCCAGAACTGTGCCATCTTCTTGTACGTTTCGTCTTTTTTCACAACGTACAAAGTTTCCATTATAGATACAATAAAAGCTAAACCAATTGAAAACGGAACGAAGAAGAAGTGAAACACAGTTGTCATCGCGAACTGAAACCGCGACAAAAACAGTACAGACATAGCAACGTTCATCATTGCCTTATCCCCCCTTTAAAATACGTCCAATAATAACGTACGTTTCTACTCCTTCATTATAGAAATAAGTTTCACAAGTTTCAATTAATATATGTGATTATTATTACAATAAATGCCATTAACCAATTAAAAATATAGATATATCAAGGATTACTTACTTATTTTATACAACCGATTATTAGACAAAATAATTCGATAAATCTATAATTAAACGTAACGAGGGTGTTGTAACTGCTATCATTATTATTCTAAAGGCACCTTCTAACTTCACAAAGTCTTAGGGGGGAATTATAAATGGCAAAAAACATTGTGGTCATTGGAGCTGGTTTTGCTGGCGTTTACGCAACCAAGCGCTTGTCTAAGCACTTCAAGAGCAATCCAGACGTTCACATTACATTAATTGACCGTCACTCGTATTTCACATACTTAACACAACTTCACGAGGTCGCTACTGATCGAGTAGACCCAGAAAGTATTCAATACGATTTACAAAGGATTTTTCATAGTCACAAAAATGTTTCTCTAGTTACTGACACAGTTACCCAGGTTGATAAGGAGAACAAAAAGGTAATAGCAGAAAACGGCACATACGACTATGATAGTTTATTAATCAGTATGGGTGGCGAACCAAACGACTTCGGAACACCAGGAGTTAAGGAAAATGGGTTCACACTCTGGTCGATGGAGGACGCAATTCGTCTGCGTAACCACATCAGTGAAATTATTAGAGCTGGTGCAATTGAACGTGATCCACAAAAACGTCGGTCAATGTTAACGATTGCCGTGTGTGGTTCTGGTTTTACTGGTGCAGAAACCGTTGGTGAACTTATTGATTACCGAAAAGTACTAGCTAACCAGTATAAGCTTGAACTTAACGAGATTAAAATTGTCCTCGTTGAAGCTGCTCCTGCTATTATCAATATGCTGGATCGAACTAACGCGGCCCACGCCGAAAGCTACTTCAAGAAAAACAACGTTGAAATTTTAACCTCATCGGCCATCACTCAAGTAAATAAGGATAATATTGAAATAAAGGGTCATGATCCAATTTCTACAAACACATTGATTTGGACAGCCGGCGTTAAAACTAATCATGTCGCTGACGAATTTGGCATTGAGGCTGGTCGTGGTGGCAGACTAATTACTAATGAGTACCTACAAGCCAAAGGTTTTGAGGATAAATCAATCTATGTCGCAGGTGATGATGCAAACGCCACAGAAAAGGGAGCTGAGCGAGCTGTTCCTCAGACCGCCCAAGAAGCAGAAAATGAAGCAATCGTTGCTTCCAATAACATCATTTCTGACATTGAGGGTCGCAAGGAGTACGAAGAATTTAAGGACAAAAACATGGGCTTCACCGTTTCATTTGGTGCTCGTTATGGAATTGCTCAGGTATTTGGTGGCAAACGAGTTAGAGGTTGGCTGGCAACCATTATGAAGCATTTCACCAATTTTATATACTTCACTCGTATTTCATCAGGATATTATCTATGGAAATACATTTTGGATGAATTCTTCTGGGTTAGAAATGGCCGAACAGTCTTTTCATATCACACATCTAGGAGAGCAAACGTTTTGTGGGCTGTTCCACTAAGAATTTTCTTTGGATTGTCCCTATTTATTGATGGTTTAGCCAATATGAATGGTGGGAATCCCTGGATTATCACTCAACACGGTGGGGCTGGCTGGCTTGAAGCAGTTCTAGGCTGTTTGATATTCTTTGGATTATTTACGTTTATAGCAAACTTGATTGTCATTTGCCTATTCTTCTTCACGATGATGAGTACCACTACTCTTTGGGTGCCATTCGTTGCCTTTGCCCTTTTAAATGGCTCAGGTCGTTCATTTGGCCTCGATTATTGGGTAGTTCCTAAGATTCAAAAATCCTGGGGCAGAGCGCGGTACGGCGTACCTCAACCGATATATACTAGAAAATAACGGTTCTACAATATCTGTTGTTGGTGATAGATTTTTCTATCACTGATAGCAGATTTTTTGTATATTCTAAAGGTACACAAAAACGGAGACCTTCCGTTTTAAACCACCCTACTAAAAGCGTTCAAAGAAAGGACTCCGCATGGATAATATTAGCAAAAATTTACTAAGTATTAAAGATGA